>VHDL01000060.1 GCA_016871415.1 Verrucomicrobiota bacterium | reverse complement strand
GCCCCTGTCCCTGTCCCTCGCAGCTCCGCTGCGCCTGTCCCTGCGCGGCGGCTCCGCCGCCGCGCCTCACTTGCCCACGTGCTTCATGACGGCCGCCTGCATGAAGGCGCTGGCTTCACGGCTCTGGGAATGGCCGGACGGGATGTCGTCGTAGATGGTCTTGGGGACGTTGATGTTGTTGAAGGCTGCGTAGACGGAGGTCGGGGGACAGGTGGTGTCGATGAATCCGACGGTCAGGGCGCAGCCGGCCGCCTTGGACCGGGAGGCGAAATTGACGGCGTCGATGTAGCGCGAGGTCTCCAAGGAGGCGGGCTCGGGCTTGCCGGCGGAATCGAGGGCCACGAACTTCGGCCACCCTGCGATGCGGTTCACGAGCATGCCGGTGTGATCACAGCCGGCCGAGACGCCCGCGGCGTAGAAGGTCACGCGCGCGTCGAGTCCGGAGGCGACGATGGCCTGATATCCGCCCTGGCTGGATCCGTACACGACGACCTGCCGGCCGTTCCACTCGGGACGGGCGACGAGGACGTCGATGGCCCGCACGAGTCGCAGGAACATGCCGGTGAAATAGCTCTTCTCGCGGGACTCGCGTCCCTGGTATCGATAGGAGGCGAGCGCACCGGTGTTCTGCTCGACATAAAAAGCTTCGGGACGGCCGTTGGGCAGGCCGTGCGCGTTGATGTCCATGGCCAGGAATCCCTTGGAGGCCCAGTTGACGGCCCCGCCGAGGGAACTGCCGCGTACGCCGGCCCCATGCACGGTGAGGATGATGGGCAATGACTTGTCCGCAGCGCCCTTGGGCCGCGCGAGATACCCGGAAACGGGTGCGCCGACGCACGGTGCCTGCAGGTCGAACGCCTCGACGTCCGGCAGGGTCGACTTGACGGGCGTCAGCACGGGAGCGACGGGCACTTTGGCGAGCTCAGCCTTGCGCGACGTCCAGAAGGCGTCGAAGTCGGCCGGAACAGGGCTGGAGACGGGGATCTTCAGAGGGTCGACGGCCGCGCCACCCATGGCGCTCACGCTCACGGGCTTAAGGTCGTCCCGCTCGCGATACCCGAGGATCCTCACCTGGAGGAAGCCGGGCTCATCGAGGGAGCCCTGGACGCTCGCCTTGCCGTCCACGAGCTGGGCGCGGCCCTTGAAGGCGGTCGGGAGTCCGTCCTTCACGATGATCCAGTCGACGGACCCGCCCGCGGGCTTGCCCTTGTCGGTGACGGACAGGTTGAAGGTCACTTTCTCACCGACCTTGTAGGTGGCGTCGGCCCGCTCGGCACGGGCTGAGGCCTTGATCGGCGAGACGGGCGCGGTCTGCTTGGGTGACTGGGCGGAGGCGGTCGCAAAAGCGAACGCCGCCAACAGGAGGGGCACGAGGCGGGGCATGGCATCCGTGTAGCCACGTCCCGCCGTCGGTCAACGGCCCATGTCACTTCGACGTCTTGGCCTTGGCCTTGGAGTTCTTGCCGGCCTTGGGCTGAGCAGGACGCTTGATGATGCTGATCTCGGCGTCGTTCCTGAGGTCAGGTCCGGGCGTGGTGCGCCCGGCGGCGACGGCCTTTTCCAAAGCGGCCTTCATCGCATTGACGCGCTCCTTCTCCTGCTCGGCGAGGTTGCGGGTCTCGCCCAGGTCGGAAGCGAGGTCGTAGAGCTGGAAGGCGGGGAGTCCCTGCTCTTCCTTCGAACCGGGCCGCGGCGCGCTCCATCCCCCGGAGCCGGGGCAGAGGGAAAGTTTCCAGGCACCGTCACGGATGGCGAAGTTGCCGTTGATGGAATGGCTGATGATGGAGCGACGGGGGCTCGGGACGCCGGCATCGGCGAGCACGGAGGCGAAGCTGAAGCTGTCCTCGCCCTGCCCCTCGGCCGGCTTGGCGCCGGTGATTTCGGCAAAGGTGGCGAAGAGGTCGATCTGGCCGACGAGCTGAGGGGCGACGCTCCCGGCCTTCACCGCCGCGGGCCAGCGGAGGACGAAGGGCACGCGATGCCCGCCCTCGAAGATGTCGGCCTTGTGACCGCGCAGGACGCCGTTGGGCTGGTGGCCCTTGGCCTGCAGCTCCTCGATCTTCGCCGCCGGAGAGCATCCGTTGTCGGAGGTGAAGACGATGAG
>VHDL01000059.1 GCA_016871415.1 Verrucomicrobiota bacterium | reverse complement strand
GCCGCTGGCGGGAGCTGGTGGCCCCCGCGAAGGAGTTCGGCGTGCGTCACATCGCGCTGGGCGATCCGGCCGCCGCGGCCGAGGCGCGCGCCTCAGGCGCCTTCGACCCGGGCACGACCATCCTCTCCGGACCCGAAGGACTCACGGAAGTCGCCTGCATGCCCGAAGTGCGCACCGTCGTGTCCGCGGTGGTCGGCACGGCCGGCCTGGTTCCGACCCTCGCCGCGCTCAGGTCCGGCAAGGACGTCGCCCTCGCGAGCAAGGAGCTGCTGGTGATGGCGGGGCGGTTCGTCACCCGGGCCGCGGCCGAGAGCGGCGCACGGCTGCTGCCGGTGGACAGCGAGCACAACGCCCTGCACCAGCTGCTGCGCGGACGCCCGCAAGCCGAAGTCTCGCGGCTGGTCCTGACCGCTTCGGGCGGCGCCTTCCGCGACACGCCCTTGGAACGGCTCGGGGAAGTGACGCCCGAGCAGGCGCTGCGCCATCCCAGCTGGAGCATGGGCCCCAAGGTGACCGTGGATTCGGCCACCATGGCGAACAAGGGGCTGGAGATCGTGGAGGCCACCTGGCTCTTCGGACTGCCGCAGGAGCGCATCGACGTGGTGATCCACCCCCAGAGCGTCATCCACGCGATGGTCACGCTTTCGGACGGCGGCATGCAGGCCCTGCTCTCCCCGCCCTCGATGGCCTTCCCCATCCAGGACTGCCTGCTGCAGCCGCAGCGCCCGCCCTGCCCCGCTCCCGGACTCGACCTCACCAAGACCCACGCGCTCACGATGAGCCCGCCCGATCCCGCGCGCTACCCCTGCCTGGGCATCGCCCGCGCGGCCGCGGCCGCCGGAGCCTGCGCGCCGGCGGCGTTCAATGCGGCCAACGAGGTCGCGGTCGGGGCCTTCATGGCCTCCGGACTGCGCTTCACGGGCATCGCCGAAGTCGTGCGACGCACGATGGAAAGGGGCTGGACGGCGGAACCCGGCTCGCTCGAAGATGCCCTGGCGGCCGACGCCGAGGCCCGCCGCCTCGCGGCGGGACATGCGGCCAAGCTCACCCTCTGACCATCCATGGACACCCTTTCCGTCAGCGACCTGCTCAGCTCCCTCTGGGGCGTCGCGCTCGTCGCCCTCTTCTTCGGCGGCTCGATCTTCGTGCACGAGCTCGGCCACTTCCTCGCGGCCCGCAGGCGCGGCCTGAAGGTGGAACGTTTCTCGATCGGCTTCGGCCCCAAGGTCGTCGGCTGGACGGGCAAGGACGGCGTCGACTACCGGATCTCGCTCATCCCCCTCGGGGGCTACGTGGCCCTGCCGCAGCTCGCCGAGATGGAGGGCGTCGAAGGTCCGGTGGCGGAAGGCGCCGAGGAACTCCCGAAGATCTCCTACGCGGACAAGATGATCGTCTCGGTGATGGGGGCGGTCTTCAACGTGATCTTCGCCTTCGTGCTCGCCTGCGTGCTCTGGTACACCGGCACGCCCGTCGCCGAAGGCTCGCGCAGCACGACCGTGGGCTACGTGCCCGAGACGGTCGTGACGGCCTCCGGACATCTGGCCGAACTCGGACTCGGACGCACCGTGCCCGGCCCGGCCTTCGTCGCCGGAATCCGGGCGGGCGACGTGATCTATGAAGTCGACGGACAGCCGGTGAAGACCTTCAACCAGATCCAGGAGGCGATCATGCTCGGCAACCGCCGCGACGCGGCCGGGCAGCCGGTGGCCACCCTCACGCTGCAGCCTCTTCCGGGTGCTTCGACGCCCCGGCACGTCGAGGTCCGCCCGGCCCGCGCCGAACTCAACCGGCGCAGCGGCGACCAGGTGCGCATCATCGGCATCCAGCCGGCCTCGCAGGTCGTGATCGGCGAACCGCTGCCGGGATCCCCCGCGGCCAAGGCGGGGCTGCGCCGCGGCGACCGCGTGGTGTCCGTGGACGGACGTGCGATCGGCAACTTCGCCGAATTCAGGGAGGTGCTCCGTCAAGGCGGCGCCCCGACCCGACGCATCGAGGTCGAACGCCAGAAAGGCGACGACTCCGAGCGGCTGACGCTGGAGGTGGCCCCGCGCACGGCCCCCGTGCTCAATCCGGTCGGCCTCATCGAATATCAGGACGGCGAAAGGAC
>VHDL01000058.1 GCA_016871415.1 Verrucomicrobiota bacterium | reverse complement strand
TCGCCGCCGGCGCCTGCCTGGCGCTGCCGGCCCTCGGCCGAGAAACCGAGAAGGAGCCGCCCCGACGGCTTCTGGCCATCCACGTCCCGCTCGGGATGATGCCCCAGTATTTCTTCCCCAAGGAGGGCGAGGCCTCCAGCCCCTACCTCGGGCTGCTTGCCGCGCATCGCAGCCACTTGACCACCTTCGCGGGACTCTCCCACCCCGGCGTGGACGGCAACCATCACGCCGGACAATGCTTCCTCTCAGCCGCCCCTCACCCCGGCCAGCCGACCTTCCGCAACAGCCTCTCTTTGGACCAGCTCGTGGCCGAGAAGATCGGCGAGGACACCCGCTTCGCCTCGCTCGCCCTGTCCGTGCGCAAGGGCGAGCACTACGCCGATTCGATCTCCGTGTCACGGTCGGGCGTCATCCTCCCGGCCGAGACCAGCGCCGAGCGCCTCTATCGTAAGCTCTTCGTCGCGGGCACGCCGGAGGAGAAGGCCGCCGCCATGCGTCGCATCGAAGCCGGCGGCAGCGTGCTCGACCTCATCCTCGACAAGGCGAAGCGTCTCGAAAAGGGATCCGACCCAGCGGACCGCGCGCGGCTCGACCAGTATTTCCAGAGCGTGCGCGAACTGGAGGGCCGCCTCCAGCGCAGCATCGCCTGGGAGAACCGGCCCAAGCCGAAGGTCGACGCCCCGATGCCCAGGGACATCGCCGACGCCAACGAGGTCGTCGCCCGTTCGCGGCTGATGTTCGACCTCGTCCGGCTGGCGCTGCAGACCGACAGCACCCGCGTGGTCACCCTTTCCCTCAGCACCTTCTCCGTCGTCCCTCACGTGCCCGGCGTGAAGAACGAGACCCACGGGCTGACGCACCACGGCAACGAACCCGAGAAGATCGCCGAACTGCGTCGCATCGAGGAGGCCCAGCTCAAGGTCTTCGGAGAGCTGCTCGGATCCCTGCGGGGCACGCCCGAAGCCGGCGGCTGCCTGCTGGACCGAACGCAGGTGCTCTACGGCAGCTGCCTCGGCAACGCCAACTCGCACAGCAACCAGAACCTGCCCGTGATCCTGGCGGGCGGCGGATTCAGGCACGGCGGGCACCTGCGGTTCGATCCGGTCAACAACGCGCCTCTCGCCAACCTCTACGTCAGCATGCTGAGAAGACTGGGCGTCGACGCCGACCGCTTCGCCTCCGGCACCGGTCCGTTGCGCGGACTGTCCTGAGCGCCGCTAGGAGGTTCCGGGGATTGACCCCAAGTGGGTTTCTGGAAATAAACAACCCATGCGTCCGGCCGCCTTCCTCCTCCTGCTATCCGCCCTGCTCCCGGCCGAAGAGGCCGACATCGTGGTCTACGGGGGCACCTCGGGCGGCATCACCGCCGTGATCCAGGCCGCGCGCGACGGCCGGACGGCCGTCCTCATCGAGCCGACGAAGTTCCTCGGAGGCCTGACCACCGGCGGGCTCGGGGCGACGGACATCGGCAACAAGCGGGCCATCGGCGGGATGTCCCGTGAATTCTACCAGGGCATCCACCGCCACTACTCCGAAGCCGCCCACTGGCGCCAGCAGACTCGCGAGGACTACTTCGCACGCCGTCCGCACGGCAACAGCGCCGCCGAGGACACCATGTGGACCTTCGAGCCGCACGTGGCCTCGCTGGTCTACGACGGGATGCTCAAGGCCGCCGGCGACAAGGTGACCGTAGTCCACGGAGAACGTCTCGACCTGAAGAAGGGCGTGGTGAAGGAAGACGGCCGCATCGTGAAAATCGTCATGGAGAGCGGACGTGAGTTCACCGGCAAGGTCTTCATCGACGCGACCTATGAAGGCGACCTGATGGCCAAGGCGGGCGTCAGCTACCACGTCGGCCGCGAAGCCAACGCCACCTACGGCGAGACGCTCAACGGCGTCCAGGTCGGCCACGCGAAGTCCCACCAGTTCAAGGTCGAGGTCGACCCCTACGTGAAGAAAGGCGACCCCTCGAGCGGCCTCCTGCCCGGCATCGAGAAGGACATCCCCGGCCCTGACGGCTCCGGCGACCGCAAGGTCCAGGCCTACAACTTCCGCATGTGCACCACCGACGCGCCGGAGAACCGACGCGACTGGGAGAAGCCCGAGGGCTATGACGAACGCTGGTATGAACTCGCGCTGCGCAACGTCGAGGCGGGCGAGGACCGCGTCTCCTGGGCTCCGACTCCGATGCCCAACCGCAAGACGGACACCAACAACAACTTCGCGGTCAGCACCGACTTCATCGGCCAGAACTGGGA
>VHDL01000057.1 GCA_016871415.1 Verrucomicrobiota bacterium | reverse complement strand
CATGGTGAGGTCGCCCGGCGCGAATCCGGGCGCATGCCCCAGCTTCATGATCGCGAAGTAGCCGACGAGTACGCCGACGAGCCAGTACCAGAGCCAACGGGGGTTGCGATGGTTGAAGATGAAGATGAACTGGGCGAACATGCAGGCCAGGCCGATGCGGCCGAGCACGCTGCCGAAGCGCATGGCTTCAAGCCCCTTCCACTGCAGTCCGTTGTTGTAGATGATTCCGAGCAAGACCAGCAGGAGCCCGCGCTGAACCGCCTTGCGGCAGGCTTCGCCGCGCGCGCCGGCTTCGAGGCGGGAAGCCAGCGAGAAAGGCGTGGAGACCCCGGCGAGGAAGAGGAAGAGCGGGAAGATGAGGTCGTAAGGGAGGAAGCCGTCCCATTCGACGTGACGCAGGAGCCCGTTCATCCAGCCGAGCCAGTTCCAGCCCGTGAGCGCATGCAGCGAGGTCACGATCGCATGGCCTCCGACGATCCAGAAGAGGTCGAAGCCGCGCAGGGCGTCGAGGGACAGCAGACGTTCAGACTTCGGGGCAGGAGTCTCCATGGGGGTAAGGCCTTTCTACGCATGCTCCGGGTGAGGTCTACCTGGAATGGCGTTTCAAGAGGCCAAGGCGGCCAAGCCAGCCCGTGCCCGCTTGCCCACTTGCCAGCCTGCGCCCTCGCCTTTTTGCGGCACTCACATCCGCTCCACCGGCTCGATGCCGAGGAGGCGTAGGCCCGTCTCCATGACGGCGCAGGTGCGCGCGCAGAGCATGAGGCGGCGGGCCTTCACGGCAGGATCGTCCACGATGACGCTGTCGGCGGCGTAGAAGGTTCCGTAGGCGGCGGCGAGCTCGTGCAGGTAGGTGCAGAGGTGGTGCGGACGAAGCTCTTCGAGCGCCTGGTCGAGCGCGGCAGTAAACGCCAAGAGCTTGCGGGCGAGCGCAATCTCAGCTGGGGTCTCCGGATCGGTCGCACCTTCCTCGCCCTGCCCTACGGCCAGTCCGCTCTTGCGGAAGATCGAGCGGACGCGGACGACGGCGTACATGAGGTACGGCGCGGTGTTGCCTTCGAACGCGAGCAGCTTGCCCCACGAGAAGGTGTAATCCATCGTGCGGTTCGACGACAAGTCGGCGTAGCGCATGGCGGCGACACCGATAGCCTTACCGATTGCCTTGCGCTCGGCTTCGGGTAGGTCAGGGTTCTTGCTGGTGACGGCTTCGAAGGCGAGCTTCTCGGCCTGGTCGATGAGTTCCTGCAGGCGCACCGGCTCGCCGGACTTGGTCTTGATGGCCTTACCGTCCTCGCCGAGGATCGTTCCGAACCAGACGTGACGGAGGCGCGGCAACTTGCGGCCCGAAGCCCTGAACCACTTCGCGCCCGTCAGGAAGAGCTGCTGGAAGTGGTCCTGCTGACGTCCGTCGGTGACGTAGACAATCTCGTCGGCCTTGAAGAGCTCGGCGCGATACAGGAGCGTGGCGAGGTCGGTGGAAGCGTAGTTGGACGAGCCGTCCTTCTTGCGCACGATGAACGGCATCTTCGTCTCGGCGTCGCGCGCGAAGCGCGGCTCCTCGTCATGCCAGACCACGAGGGCGCCTTCGCTCTCCTCGGCCAGCTTGTGCTTTGCGAGCTCGGCGTAGACCTGGTCGACCTTGTCGCGGTAGAAGGATTCTCCGAGGATGACGTCGGTCTTGAGGCCGAACTGGTCGTAGATGCGCTGGCAGGCGGCGTTGGAGACCTCGACGATCTCCTTCCAGAGGGCGGTGTTCGCGGGGTCGCCGGACTGCAGCTTGGCGAGCTCGGCGCGGGCGGCGTCCATCAGCGTCGGATCGGCCTTGGTGGCGGCGCTGCCCTCCTTGTACAGGCGCTCGAGGTCCTCGAGGGCCGTCGGACTCTTGGCGTCGAGCCGGAAGCCGGCCCGGCGGATGGCGAGGATGAGGATGCCGAAGTTCGTGCCCCAGTCACCGATGTGATTGTCGCGGACGAGGTCGGCGCCGCAGAACTCGATCAGCCGCGCGACGGCCTCGCCGATGACGATCGGGCGGAGGTGCCCGACGTGCATCTGCTTGGCGGTGTTCGGCGAAGGGTAGTCGATGATGACCTTGCGACCGCCCATCAGACGGGCCGCGCCGGCGCGCCACTTGGACTCGTCACGATACTCGCGGAGCCAGGCCCCGAGGGCGGCGGGCGTGAGCTTGAAGTTGATGAAGCCCGGGCCGGCGACCTCCATCTGCACGGTCTTGTCGTCCAGCCCGCCCTGGGCGCGGACGGCTTCGACGAGCGCGGTGGCGAGGGCGCGCGGATTGGCCTTCGCCTGCTTCGCCGCCGCGAGCACGCCGTTGGCCTGGAAGTCGGCGTGGCGGGGGTCGGAAGGCTTTAGCTCCGGATTGAAGCCGGCACCCAGCGCGGGCA
>VHDL01000056.1 GCA_016871415.1 Verrucomicrobiota bacterium | reverse complement strand
ACCGTGGGCGGCTTCTCCGCCACGCTCTATTTCTTCGGACGCGAGCTTCATCGCGAGCTCGGCGTGCCCGTCGGGCTCGTCAACACCTCCGTCGGCGGGACGCCCATCGAGGCCTGGGTCTCGGCGGAGACCCAGTCGTCCGACCCCGAGACCAAGGCGGTCTATGACGCCCGTCTCAAGGATCATGACACCTTCGACGTGGCCGGCGCGGGTGAATTGCACCGCAAGCAGATCGAGCGCTGGAAGAACGCCGTCGCCAAGGCCAAGCAGGAGGGCAAGGAGTTCGTGACGCCCGCCCCGAAGAACCCGCTCGCCATGCGCAAGCTCAAGGGCGGCCCGGCGCACCTCTACAACGGCAAGGTCGTCAACCTCGCGCCCTACGCCGTGCGCGGCATGCTCTGGTACCAGGGCGAGGGCAACGCCCACAGCCCCGAAGCGGCCGAACTCTACGTCAAGCAGCTGACGCAGCTCGTGACGAGCTGGCGCACGCTCTGGCAGGACGAGGTGCCCTTCGCCTGGGTGCAGCTGCCCAACTACCGCAACTCACTGTCGGAGGGCTGGCCCCGCATGCGCGAGTCGATGACCAAGGTGCTCGCCCTGCCCAGGACCGGCATGGCCATCACGCTCGACGTCGGCGACCCCAAGGACATCCACCCCAAGAACAAGCAGGCGGTCGGACACCGCCTGGCCCTGTGGGCGCTCGGCACGGTCTACGACCGCAAGGTGTCCGCGACCAGCGGCCCCCTGCCCGCCGGACACAAGGCGGAGGGATCCTCCGTCACGGTGTCGTTCAAGCACGGCGAAGGTCTGAAGACACGCGATGGCGGCGCGCCCCGCGGATTCCAGATCGCCGGATCCGACAAGACCTGGAAGCCCGCCACGGCCCGCATCGAAGGCGACAAGGTCGTCGTGAGCAGCCCCGAAGTGTCCGCGCCCGTCGCGGTGCGCTACGCCTGGGCGGAGAATCCCGACTGCAATCTCGTCAACGGCGCCGGCCTGCCCGCGTCCACCTTCCGCACCGACGACTGGCCCGCCGTGAAGTGACCGGCGGACTCCCGCTCACTCAGGTTTCCGAGCAATCCAGAAAGGTTGCCAGCCAGGGCTGGCGTCCCACGATGAGGGGATGCGTCTCCTACCGCTCCTGCTCGCGCTGATCGCCGCCTCCGGCGCCGCCGAGACCCGCAAGCCCAACTTCGTCTACGTCTTCTCCGACGACCAGCGCTGGGACGCGATGGGCGTCGTGCAACGCGAGCAAGGGGACAAGGCGCGCTTTCCCTGGCTGCGCACGCCCAACCTCGACCGCCTCGCGGCCGAAGGACTCCGCTTCCGCAACGCCTTCGTCGTGAACTCCCTTTGCGCGCCTTCCCGCGCGACCTTGGTCACCGGCCAGTACGGCCACGTCAACGGCGTGACCGACAACCACACGCCCCACCCCGAGGGCAACGTCAGCCTCCCCGCCCTCCTCCGTGGCGCCGGCTACGTCTCGGGCTATTTCGGCAAGTGGCACCACGGCAACCAGTCGGGCAAGCGGCCGGGCTTCGACACCTCGGCGAGCTTCACCGGACAGGGCGTCTACTTCGACTGCCCCGTCGAGGTCGACGGCGTGCGCCGCGAGACCAAGGGCTTCGTCGACGACGTCACGACCGGCTTCGCGATGGACTTCATCCGGAGCAACCGCGAGCGCCCCTTCCTGATGGTGCTTGGCTTCAAGACCTGCCACGGCCCCTTCACCCCGCCCCCGCGGCACGAGAAGGCCTACGAGGGCGAGCAGGCCCGTGCCGTGCCGAACCTCGGCCTGAAGCCGCCCTACCTCAAGGCCGTCGGACCCAAGGCGGCCGCCACCGCCGCGGCCGCTCCCAAGGGGCTCGTCCCGACCAACCTGGGCATGTTCCGGGGCATCAATGCGGTCGACGACAACGTCGGCCGGCTCCTCGCGCTGCTGGACGAACTCAAGCTGGCCGAGGACACGGTCTTCGTCTTCTCCAGCGACAACGGCTACTACCTCGGCGAGCACGCGCTCGGCGACAAGCGCTCCGCCTATGAGGAGTCCCTGCGCATCCCCATGGTCGTGCGCTGGCCGCGCGCGGTGAAGGCCGGGCGCACCGACGACCGCATGGTGCTGAACGTCGACCCGACGCCCACGTTCCTGGACCTCGCCGGCGTGCCCGTCCCCTCCTCCGTCCACGGGCGCAGTTGGCGGCCGCTGCTCGAGGGCCGCGAGGACGTCGCCTGGCGGGACGCCTTCTTCTACTGCTACTTCTTCGAAAGGGGCTTCGGCGTCCCCACGACGACGGCCGTGCGCATGAATGACGCGAAACTGATCAGGTATCCCGGGCACGACGAATGGACCGAGGTCTTCGACCTGAAGTCGGATCCCTACGAGACCCGCAACCTTGCGAACGCTCCCGAGGCCGCCGAGCTGCGCGCCAGACTGGAGGCCGAATACGAACGGCAGTCCACGGC
>VHDL01000055.1 GCA_016871415.1 Verrucomicrobiota bacterium | reverse complement strand
GGCGTTCCCGGCTTCGGCCTTCTTCTTTGTCTCTGCGAAATCAGGCGCTTTCGCCGATAGCGGAGCGCCCAAGGCGGTCAGCAAGGCGCCGCAGATCAGCAGGAGTCTCAGGGCTCGCATAGTGGGCGACTACAAGCCGGCCCGGACTCTGGCAAGACGGAATGGATACCAAACCAAGCCTCTGTAAGCAAGCCAATGGGGTCTGCAGCCCAGCAAGAAACAGATCAAATACCCTCCCGCATCTTCTCTTTCCTGATGGTATCCGGCAAATCTTTTGCCGTCTCCAGCCTACCCTGAATCTCCTTCTGCATTCCTCGGTTCTGGGTTCAAATCCCGGTGGGCCCACCTACTTTCATCCAGCCGACCGTACCTTTTCCCAGAAGGGGAAATAACCGCGGGAGGCGTGAGGGAAGAGACGAATGTCCCACGCCCGACGACCCCAGGTGAGGGCGATGCCGGCTTGGGCGAGGGCCGACTCGACGGCCTGGGCCTCGACGAGCCAAGGACCGACAAACGGACGAAAGGCGACGATTCGGCTGAGTTGATGGGCGCGCGCCCAGTCGACCAGCGACGCGGCGAGGTCATCCGATGACTCGGAGGAAACCTCCGCTCCGAAATGCGCTGCTGCCCGGGAGGCGCCATCGCGCAAGGCCGCCTGAGTCCAGGTGGTGACGGCCTCCGACCAGCCGGCCTTCTTGGCCATAAGCTTAGGCCATGAGGCGTTGATCACGGCAAAACGCTCTCCCGCGAGCTCCCCGCGTTCGACCGCAAGGTCCTCCGGATGCAACCACAGCCCCGCCCTGCCCTCCGCCGACCGGGTCGCAAGCGAGTCTTCGGCCCATGGCACGACCTTCGGCAGAGCCGGCTCCGTGATCGCGAAAGCGGCGCCGGCCAATTGGCTGGTCTGCGGCACATGCCGACCGTCGGTGTAATGGGCAATGTTATCGGCTCGGGCGACATACGTCTTCCCCGGGGTCTGCAATCCGGCGACCCAGCGCCATGAGAGCGTATTGCTGGCGACATCCCCATCGAGCAGGTGCTCGTAAAAGAACGCGGCGCCCAGTTCCCACGGGAGTTTCAGCGTGAAGATCCAGATCGAGGCGAACCACATGCGTGCGTGGTTATGCAGGTAGCCGGTGGTCACGAGTTCCCTGGCCCAGTCATCGAAGCCCGCGATGCCCGTGCGGCCGGCGAGGGCGGCCTCCAGGGTCGACCTTCGCTCGGCGCTCAGCGAATCACGCAGGCGAGGCACCGCATCGACCCAACGCGACCAGGCCTCCGGACGATGCTCCAGCCAGCCCTTCCAATAAGTCCGCCAGTAGACTTCCTGCACGAACTTCTCCACGGACTCGAAAGACCAGCGATCCCTGGCCGCGGCGACGATTTCTGCCTCCAGCAACAGACGTTTCTGCACCCAAGGGGATAGACGCGAGATGTTCGGATGTCCCGGGCGGACGAAATTCCGGTCTGCCGCATAACGCCTGGCATCGGGCAGGAACTCCGCCAGACGTCGGAGCGCCGCTTCACGACTAGGCGAAAATGACAAGATACCATCCATAACGACACCCAATCACCTCGGCCCCCGACCGCAACCCGAGGGCCGCGATAACCGCGCTTCCGCGCGCTCCATTCGCCTTGGTTCGGCGTAACGAAACGGTAGCCTACTCGTATGCGCCCCCTGCTACCCGCCCTGCTCTGCGTTGCTTCCTTGGCCATGGCCGCCGAGAAACCCGACCTGCCCGGCGTCGACCTCTCGGGACAGAAAGAACGTCAGGTGGTCGTCGGCGCCGGCACCGCCACGCTTTACCAAGGCCATCCGACGACCCTGCTGATGCCCGACCACCGCACGATCTTCGCCGTGTGGTGCATCAACCATGGCGGCGCCGCCGGCCCGATGGCTCGCAGCGACGACGCCGGACTGACCTGGACGCGCCTCGACGGCCAGCTGCCCAAAGGCTTCGCGACCCACCAGAACTGCCCGAGTATCTATCGCATCATCGACCCGGCCGGCAAAGCCCGCCTCTGGGTCTTCTCCGCCTCACTCGGCAAGCGCGGCGGCGCCGGCATGCCGAGCATCATGAGCGAGGACGAGGGCAAGACTTGGAAGGAAATGCCTCCCCTCGGCTTCCCCTGCGTGATGACCTTCAGCAGCGTCGTCCGACTCAAGGACGGGCGCACGCTCGGCCTTTATCACCGCGGCCCGGGCGGCGCCGACCGCGCCCCGCTGGTCACGCTCCAGACGATCACCGCCGACGGCGGCTTCACGTGGTCCGAACCGCGCATCGTCGCCGAAGTCGTCGGCAAGAACCCCTGCGAACCTTACGTCTTCCGCTCCCACGACGGCAAGGAACTCGCCTGCCTACTCCGCGAGAACTCCCACAAAGGACGCAGCCTGATGATGTTTAGCCAGGACGAAGGGGCGACCTGGTCCACCCCGGTCGATACAAACTGGGGACTCACCGGCGACCGGCACAACGGCGTGTTCACGACCGACGGACGCATGGTCGTCTGCTTCCGCGACCAAGCCCTCAGCAGCCCGAC
>VHDL01000054.1 GCA_016871415.1 Verrucomicrobiota bacterium | reverse complement strand
CGCGAGGCGCTCTCGCGCCGGCTGGCCCTCAACGGTCCCACCTACAAGTTCGTCCAGCTGCTCCACGACCGTGCGGGGGAGGCCGACCGCGCCCGGCTGGCCGAGCGCATCGCCGAATCCGATTCCGACAAGAAGAAGGCCTGGCTCGAGCAGCGCGAGTTCATCGACCTGCTAGAGGAATTCCCGACCGCCCGGCCGACCGCGCAGGAACTGGTCGAATCGCAGCGACGGCTGATGCCCCGGCTCTACTCCATCGCCTCCTCCCCGGCGCTGCATCCCCAGGAGATCCATCTGACCGTTGCGGTCGTCCGCTACGAGACCAATGGACGCCGACGCGTGGGCGTGTGCTCGACCTATCTCGCCGACCGCGCGCGCCTCGGCGAAGCCGACCTCCCGGTCTTCGTCGCGGAGTCCCACTTCGGCCTCCCCGCCGATGACTCCGTCCCCATCATCATGGTGGGTCCCGGTACCGGCGTGGCTCCCTTCCGGAGCTTCGTCCAGGACCGTGCCGCCCGCGGCGTGCGCAGCCCCGCCTGGCTCTTCTTCGGGCATCAGCGCAAGGACCATGATTTCCTTTATGCGGACGAGTGGGCCGGACACCTGAAGTCCGGCGCATTGACGCGCCTGGACACCGCCTTTTCCCGAGACCAGGAAGCCAAGGTCTACGTCCAGGACCGCATGCGTGAGAACGCCGCCGAACTCTGGAAGTGGCTCTCCGGCGGAGCCGCCTTCTACGTCTGCGGGGACGCCAAGCGCATGGCGAAGGACGTGGACGCCGCGCTCCATGCCATCGTGGCGGAACAGGGCGCCATGACCCCGGAGGCCGCCGTCGAATGGGTCAGGCAGCTCAAGAAGGACGGCCGTTATCAGCGGGACATCTACTGACGAAAGCTTCGCCGCTTGCCTACCGCCTGCGCCCTCGCACAAATCGCTACCGATGCATCTCACGCACACCCCCCGCGTAGCCCTCGTCACCGGAGCCGGCCGGGGCATCGGCAAGGCCATCGCCGAACGCCTTGCGGCCCATGGGCACACCGTGCTCTGCGTGTCTAAGTCGGCCACCTGCGAGGCCGTCGCCTCCGACATCCTCGCCAAGGGGCTCAAGGCCAAGGCGTATCAGGTCGATGTCTCCGACGCCGCCGCGGTCGCCAAGGCCTGCGAGCAGATCATCGCCGAGTTCGGCGCCGTCGAGATCCTCGTCAACAACGCCGGCATCACCCGTGACAAGCTGGTCATGGCCATGTCGGAGCAGGATTGGAACGACGTCATCTCCACCAACCTTTCATCGGCCTTCTACTGGGTGAAGGGGCTCGTGCGCCCGATGACCCGCAAGCGCTGGGGTCGCATCATCAGCATCTCTTCCGTCACCGGCGTGCAGGGCAACGCCGGACAGGCCAACTACGCCGCCGCCAAGGCGGGCCTCCACGGCCTCACCATGACCCTTGCGCGTGAGCTTGCCGGGCGTTCGATCACCGCCAACGCCGTCGCCCCTGGCTTCATCACCACGGACATGACCGACGAGCTGCCCGAGGAGGTGAAGCAGAAGATTCTTTCCTTTATCCCCCTGGGCCGTTTCGGCTCCGTCACCGACATCGCCGCCATGGTCGACTATCTCGCCTCGGAAGAGGGGGGCTACGTCACCGGACAGGTCTTTTCGGTTGACGGAGGGATGGCCATCTGACACCCCAAAACCACCAAAAACCTTCTCTTATGCCCGAAAACATCGAACAGCGCGTCAAGGACATCGTGAAGAAGCAGCTCAACGTCACCGACGACCAGCTGAAGCCCGAGGCCACCTTCCAGGGCGACCTCAAGGCCGACTCCCTTGACCTCGTCGAAATCATCATGGCTTTCGAGGATGAGTTCGGTATCCAGATTCCCGAGGACAAGGCTCAGGGCATCAAGACCCTGGGCGACGCCATCAAGCATCTGCAGGCTACCGCGACCAAGTGACCGCGCGGGTCCCGCCTAGGCCCGAACTGTGAGCGCCAATTCCAGCCAGTCCCGCCGGGTCGTCGTCACGGGCATCGGCACGATATCGGCCCTTGGCAGCACCCTCGATGAATTCTGGGGCTCCCTCACCAAGGGGCGCTCCGGCATCGCACGCGTCACCCGCTTCGACCCGACCGACTTCCCCTCGAAGGTCGGCGCGGAGGTCTGCGATTTCGACCCCGGGAAGTACATGGACCCGAAGGAGGCCAAACGCAATGACCGCTACACTCAGCTGGCCGTCGCCGCCTCCCGACTCGCCATCGAGGACGCCAAGGTCGACACGTCCAAGCTGGTCCCTGAACGCTTCGGTGTGATCATCGGCTCGGGCATCGGCGGCATGGAGACCATTGAGAACCAGTCCCGCGTCCTCTTCGAGCGGGGCCCGGGTCGCGTCTCCCCCTTCACCATCCCTTCGCTCATCGCCAACATCGCCGCCGGCGTCGTGGCCATCGAGTTCAAGGCCAAGTCGGTCAACTTCGGGGTGGTTTCGGCCTGCGCCTCCGGCTCCCACGCTCTGGGCGAAGCGCACCGTCACATCCGTGACGGACACGCCGACATCATGCTCTCCGGCGGCTCGGAGGCCGCCATCACGCGCCTCGGCTACGCCGGGTTCTGCAACATGAAGGCGATGTCGACCGACTTCAATGACACCCCCGAGA
>VHDL01000053.1 GCA_016871415.1 Verrucomicrobiota bacterium | reverse complement strand
AAAGCACTTCCCCGACAAGGTCATGGACGCGGTGATTCCGCGCACGGTCCGCCTCTCGGAGGCCCCGAGCCACGGCAAGACGATCTTCCAGTACGACGCGCAGTCGCCGGGGGCGAAGGCCTACACCGCGCTGACGAAGGAGTTCGTGAAGAAGTTCGCCCTCAAGTGAGGCGGCTCACCTGAGCAACGTCAGCTTGGACGGGTAGCGTCGGTCGGCGTTCCACTCGCCGAGGTAGATGTCGCCGGCGGAATCCACGTAGAGGTCGTGGCCGTGGACGAAGACCGGCTGCGCCTGCCGGAGCGGCTGCAACTTGCCGTCGACGTACCTGGGCTCCTCGCCTCCGGGCGCGCTCAGCACCTTCCTGGTCGCGCGGTCGAGCACGAGCAGGAAGCCGGACTTGGCCGGACGCTTGCCCTGCGCGTCCTTGCTCCAGCAGACCGCCGTGTAGATCCTGTCCCCGCGGAAGAACAGCTGGCCGGCGAAGGCGCCGGGCAGGTCGAGGGTGTCGACATGGCGTCCCTCCGGCGTGAACGCCTTGATCTGGTTCTGCGCGCGCGAAGGCACCCAGACCAGCGGGCCCCGCGGATCGGTGACGTCGATGGAGATGCCGTGGGCGTTGCTGAGATTGGCGGCATCCTTGGTCGGTCCGCCCCACTTGCGCACGAGCTTGCCCTCGAAGGTCAGTTCATAGACGAGGTTGGACCCGTAGCCGTCGGCGATGAGCAGCGTGCCAGAGGGCGTCCAGGCCACGTCGCAGGGCATGAACTTGCCGTCCTTCAGCCCGAGCTCCACGGGCGTGGGCAGCCTGCGGACGACCTTGCCGTCGAGGGTCAGGATCGTGACCCGGCCCTCGACCGGCGTCGGATTCCAGCCTTCGGCCGCCATGTGCCATCCCGAGTCGACGTGCGCCAGGTACTCCACGCCGTCCTTCATGAATATCTCCAGGCCGTGCCCCCCGCCAAGCCCGGCGCTGATTGAGCGCACGTAACGGCCGTCCTTCTCGAAGACGATGAAGTCGTTCTTCGGATGGTCGGTGACGAGGTAGATGCGTCCGTCCGAGGCCTCCGCCAGCGCGTGCGCGTTGACGATCGGCGCGACCGCCGGATCCGCCTTGGCCCATCCGCGGTCGAGGGCGTAACGCAGGTCGCCATGACCCAGATGCGGGAGTAGGGCGGGCCCGGATTCCGCCCCCGCGACGGCGGACAGGGCCATCAGGAAAATCGTCGATTGCATGGCGGCAGACTGGATGCCATGCGGAAGAGCGCAAGTGCGACGAGAGCGTTTGACCCTTGGTCGCTTACGCCCTCGATGAACGCATGTCCGCGCGTCGACGATACGCCCTGACCGGCGTGCCCGCGCACGCCCGGGCGGCCGTGGCCTGCGCCGAAGGCGCCGGACGGGGCGTCATCGTGCTGCTCGCGAGCAACCTGGGCTCGGCGGAATCCGCGGCCGAAGAGACCGCGCATCTCCTGAGGCTGCTCGCCGAAGCGGCCCCCACGGCCAGGACCCTGACCGAGGCGGACGCGGCCGTGCCGGCCTTCGAAGCGGACTGCGACCTGCTGGGCGTGCTGTCGCTCATCCGACACGGCGGGCATGGGTCGGAACGTCCCTTGCTCATCGCCTGCACTCCCGGAGCGCTCACCCGCCCTTCTCCCGCTCCGGAAGCGGCCGGCGCCGGCGAGCTCGTCATCCGCAAGGGCGAACGCGTCTCACCCCGGGAGCTGATCGGCAGACTGGCCGAGGAATTCGGCTACTCGCATGAGGCCCTTTGCGAACAGCCGGGCGACTTCGCGGTGCGCGGCGGCGTGATCGACGTCTATCCGCTGAACGCGCAGACGCCCGTGCGCATCGACCTTTTCGGCGACACCGTGGAGTCCCTGCGCGCGTTCGATCCGGCGACGCAGCTCAGCGAAGGCGAGACCGACGGACTGGTCATCTGCGCGCCGGGCGCGGCGGGGCGCGAGGAGGCGCCCTTCTGGAGGCACCTGCCCGCCGGCTCCCTCATCATCGCGACGGACCGCTGCCTCGAGGATCCCCGTTGCGCGGAGCTCGGCGCGTCCTCGGCCGACCTGCTGGTCCTGGAGGAGACCGATGAGCCGCCCGCGGGCATGGAGTGCCGCGGCCTCGAAAGCCAGCCCGCCGAATCCCTGCTCATCGGGACCCAGCCCGACGTGACCGCGGCCCGCGTGGAGCTGCTCAAGGCGGCCGCCGCCAACTGCCGCGACGGCCGCCTCTGCCTGCTCACGGGAGACACCGAGGGAGGCGTCGAGCGCCTGAGCGCCGACGTGAAGGCGGCCCGCGTGCGCGGATTCTCACCGGTCGTCGCCCAGGCCCGCTTCGGCGCGGGCGTGATGATTCCGCCCGGCGCGCTGCCCGGGCCGCTGAGCAAGGGACTCGTCCTGCTGACCGAGCGTGAACTCTTCGGAAGGCGTCGGCGGCCGCTCGCCGCCCTGCCCCGCCGCCGCACCGCCGTGCGGACCGAGATCGGCCGCGCCCTCGACTTCGGCGAGGTCGCCGAGGGCGACCCCCTGGTGCACGCCACCCAGGGCATCTGCCTCTTCCGCGGCATCCGGGCGCACGAACACGACGGACGCACCGAGGACTTCATCGGACTGGAGTTCGCCGGCGGCTCGACGCTGCACCTGCCCGTCCGCGAATCCCACCTGCTCACCCGTTACGTGGGCGTCGGACGCGCGCAGCCGAAACTGTCCAAACTGGGCGGGGGCGGCTGGGAAC
>VHDL01000052.1 GCA_016871415.1 Verrucomicrobiota bacterium | reverse complement strand
GCCCACTATGCGAGCCCTGAGACTCCTGCTGATCTGCGGCGCCTTGCTGACCGCCTTGGGCGCTCCGCTATCGGCGAAAGCGCCTGATTTCGCAGAGACAAAGAAGAAGGCCGAAGCCGGGAACGCCTCAGCCCAATTCAACCTCGGGCTCATGTACGCCAAAGGCGAAGGCGTGCCGAAGGACGACGCGGAGGCGCTGAGGTGGTACCGCAAGGCCGCGGACCAGGGGAACGCCCTAGCCCAATCCAACCTCGGGGTCATGTACGCCAACGGCAGAGGCGTGCCGAAGGACGACGCGGAGGCGCTGAGGTGGTACCGCAAGGCCGCGGACCAGGGGAACGCCCCAGCCCAATCCAACCTCGGGGTCATGTACGCCAACGGCAGAGGCGTGCCGAAGGACGACGCGGAGGCATACGCGTGGTACAATCTTGCTGCTATTTCGGATGATGATGCCCGAAAGAGAAGGGATGAATTAGAAAAGACCCTGACACCGGAACAGAAGGCACGAGCGCAGCAGCGTTCGACTGAGCTGCACAATGAGATCGAGGCGCGGAAGAAGGCCGCCGGGAAGTAGTCGGCTTTAATTTGGCGACGATTCCTGAAGGCCCATTAGACCCCTCCGGCTTGCCTTCAGAGGCGGGGGAGGGGTTGGCAGGGGCTTCCTATGTCAACCCCTACAATTCGCAAAGTGGCCTCGTGTTTTAGGGCCGTGGTGTCGGACCTCGCTCGAGAACCGGGGTGCCTAAAAGATTCCTTTCGTCAATAGGCGCAGAGGCAGGGGCCCAACAAAGGCCTTAATCCCGCAAGAAGGGTGCCGAAAGGTGCTCGGAATCCTTAGCAAACTCGCAGATCGGACGAAAAGCAGACTTAGGCCCCTGTTATCAAGGGCTTTCTAATCCGTAAGTCTTTTGCTATCAGCAGGGAAAGTAGGTGGGCCCACCGGGATTCGAACCCAGAACCGAGGAATTATGAGTTCCGTGCTCTGACCGTTGAGCTATAGGCCCGTAAGGCTGAGATAGGCGCAAAACTTCCCGGAGGGAAGACTGAACCCTTACTTGGCGACGACGTCGATGAGCTGGCTGCGGACCGGGGTGATGGTCGCGCGATGCCGCTCCACGGCGGCCTGCAAGCGGGCGACGACGTCCGGATGGTCGGCGGAGATCTCGTGCGCCTCCGAAGGGTCGACGGCGAGGTTGTACAGCAGGGGACGGTCATGCTTCACGGGCTTGGGGTCGCCGTAGGAGCCCTGGGTGATGAAGTGCGCCTTCCAGTCGCCGAGGCGGGCGGCGAAGAGGGTCTCGCCGCGATAATAGCAGAAGACGTCGCGCTCGATGCCGCGTCCTTCGAAGAGGACAGGGGAGGCGTCCTTGCCGTCATAGGGTCGGTCCTTGGGCAGCTCCGCGCCTGCCAGCTTGGCCACGGTGGGCAGGAGGTCCATCGTGGTCAGGACCGCGTCGGACACGGCGGGGCGGATCCTGCCGGGCCACCAAGCGATGCCCGGGACGCGCATGCCGCCTTCCCAGGTGCTGCCCTTGCCGTCGCGCAGCAGGCCAGCGCTGCCGCCCGTCTCGGCGCCCATCCAGGTCCAGGGGCCGTTGTCGCTCGTGAAGAAGACCAGCGTGTTGTCGGCCACGCCGGTGTCGTTCAGCGCCTTCAGCACCTCGCCCACGCTCCAGTCGAGTTCCGCGAGGACGTCGCCGTAGATGCCGCGGGGGCTCCGGCCTTTGAATCGGTCCGACGCGAAGAGCGGCGTGTGCGGGAAGGTGTGCGGCATGTAGAGGAAGAACGGCCGGTCCTTCGATTCGCCGATGAACTTCGCCGCCTCTTCCGCGTAGCGACGCGTCAGCTGGGTCTGGTCCGTGCGGGGCACGAGCAGCTCACGGCCGCGATAGAGCGCGGCGTCCCACCACTCTGGATCCTGCTCCACCTGCGCGTTGGCCTTCTTCGGCTTCGGCTTGGGGGATGGGTTCATGTCGTTCGAGTGCATCAGGCCGAAGTGGAAATCGAAGCCGTGGTTCAGCGGGTGGTGCTCCGGTCGATCGTTGGCCCAGACTCCCAGGTGCCACTTGCCGATGATGCCCGTCCGGTAGCCGACCGACTTGAGCGACTCGGCCATGGTGAGTTCACCTTGGGGCAGACCGCCCGTCGAGACGGCCCGCAGCACCCGGAACTGATTGTGCGCCATCCCGGAACGCACCGGGTAGCGCCCGGTCATGAGGGCGGCGCGGGACGGCGTGCAGACCTCGGCGGCGGAATAGAACTGCGTGAACCGGATGCCCTCCGACGCCATGCGGTCGAGGTGCGGCGTCCGGATGGTCGGGTGGCCGTAGCACCCCAGATCTCCGTAGCCCAGGTCGTCGGCGAAGATGATGACGACATTGGGCTGTCGGGCCGCGGCGGAGAGTCCGACGGCGAGCAGGGCGATGAATGAGGTCAGGAGGCGGGTCATGCGGATATCTAACTTCGCCAGCGTGACGTTGCAAGAGGACGCTGACAGGGCAGGGTGGTGACGTGACCCCTTCGCAACTCCGCCTGTATCGGTCCACCGTCTTTCTCGGTCGAAAGCCGAAGGTTGGCTGGCCGGCGGAGTTCGCCGTCATCACCGCATGGGAGCCGACCGGTGAGAAATGGTCGCCGGTCAGGAATCGTGCGGCCGACCGTAAACTCAGTCGTGCGCTGATCTCGGAGGGCCACCGCCCCTGGCGCATCACCGGGGCCTCCCCGGACTTCGTCCATCGCGAGCCCGGCTGGCTCGTCCCCATCGGGCGGAAGGACGCCATCAGGATCGGCCGGGATTTCCTGCAGATCGCCGTGTTCCATGTCAGGAGGGGTCGGGTGACCGTC
>VHDL01000051.1 GCA_016871415.1 Verrucomicrobiota bacterium | reverse complement strand
CCGATCTGGCGTCGATTCACCTCCGGCCTCCATGAGCCGATGACCCTGGCCGTGCGGGACGGAGAACTCTTCGCCTTCGACCGCAACGGCATCTGGCGCCTGCGGGACCTCGACGGCGACGGCGAGGCGGACGAACACGAGCTCTTCTGCAACACCTTCGCCCAGACCGCCGACATGCGGGAATTCCCCAGCACGCTGAGGGTCGGTCCGAAGGGCGAGTTCTTCATCGCCAAGGGAGGTCAGGAAGCCGCGACGATCGGCAAGCACAACGGCAGCGTGCTCAGGATCTCGGCCGACGGCTCCCGTCACGAAGTGCTGGGCTACGGCTTCCGACAGCCCAACCTCTCCGTGCATCCGGTCACGGGACTCGTGACCTCCAGCGACCAGCAGGGGCACTACGTGCCCAGCACGCCCATCCACGTCGTCGAAGGGCGCAAGTTCTACGGCTTCCTCAGCCACACGCTTCCCAAGGAGGGCTACCCGGCGCCGATCGAGCCGCCCCTCACCTGGATGCCGCACGCGGTGAACGCCTCCGCGCTCTCCCAAGTATGGCTCATCGGCGCGAAGATGGGGCCGCTGGACGAAGGACTGGTCCAGATCTGCTTCAACAAGCCGGACCTGCTCCGGGTGAACTTCAACCGCCGCGGCGCACGCGCGCAGGCCAGCGTCGCGAGCGTGGCGCAGGGCTTCACCTTCCCCCCGCTCAACGGTTCGGTGAATCCGACGGATGGTCAGCTCTACCTCGCCGGATTCCAGATCGCCGGCTGGGGCAACATCCTCGACTCGCTCGCCGGCATCGGGCGCGTGCGTCACACCGGCGCCCCGCTCCTCGTGCCGAAGGAAGTGGCCCCCATGGACAAGGGCGTGCTGGTGCGCTTCGAGGTTCCGGTGGACCGCGCCAAAGCCTCCGATCCCGACAACTGGTCGCTGGCCACCTGGCACTACCGACGCGCCCCCTCCTACGGCTCCGCCCAATACAAGGAGGACGGCGCGACGGGCAACGACTGGCTCACGCCCAGCGCGGCCTACGTGTCCGAGGACGGCAAGTCGGTCTTCATCGCCACACCCGGCATCCGGCCGGTGGAACAGCTGCGCTTGGGCTGGTCCATCGCCAGCGCCGAAGGCCGTACGATGGAGGACAACGCCTACACGACGATCCACGAGCCGACGCCGTTCGATCCCGCCAAGGAGGGCTTCGGCGACCTGAAGGTCGACCTCACGCCCCGCCAGGCCAGAGCGATGGCCAAGGAGACGGTCTCCGTGGAGGAGGGTCGTCGGCTCTCGACGGTCTTCGGATGCGTCGCCTGCCATTCGGTGACCGACACCGCCATGACCAACGTGGGCCCCAAGTGGAAAGGTCTCTACGGCTCGAAGCGCGACTACGTCACGGACGCCAGGAAGAAGGGCTCGCTGAAGGTGGATGACGCCTACCTACGCGAGTCCATCCTGAAGCCCGAGGCCAAGAAGCACGCCTCCTTCCTGAAGTCGGAATTCGCGATGCCCAGCTTCGCCGGCGTGATGACCGACGCCCAGATCGAGTCGGTCATCCTCTACATCCGTTCGCTGCGCTGAGATGGCACGCCTGATCGCCGCCCTGCTCCTCTGCGCCTCCGCCGCCTGGGGCGCCAGCCGTCCGAACTTCGTCGTCGTGTTCATCGACGACCTCGGCTGGGGGGACTTCGGATGCTTCGGCGGCAAGGACGCGCGGACGCCCGAGGTCGACCGGCTGGCCGCCGAAGGCCGCCGGTTCACCCGGTTCTACGTCAACTCCCCGATCTGCTCGCCCTCACGCTGCGCGCTGCTCACCGGGCAGCACCCGCAGCGCTGGCGCATCACCTCGTATCTGAACAACCGGGCCGACAACGAAAGACGCGGGCTCGCCCAATGGCTCGACCCCCGGGCGCCCTCGCTCGCCCGCACGCTCAAGGAGGCCGGCTACGCGACGGGTCAGTTCGGCAAGTGGCATCTGGGCGGGCAGCGCGACGTCGATGACGCGCCCGCGATCACGGCCTACGGCTACGACGAATCGCTGACGAACTTCGAGGGCATGGGGCCCAAGCTGCTGCCGCTCACCCTGCGTCCGGGCGAGGAGAAGCCGGGGCGCATCTGGGCCGACGCCGAGCGTCTCGGCGGACCGGTGAAATGGACGCTGCGTTCGGAAATCACGACGGGCTTCGTCGACGCGGCGTCCGCCTTCATCGACCGGAGCGCCGCGGCGGGACGGCCCTTCTTCGTCACGGTCATGCCCGACGACGTCCACAGTCCGTTCTGGCCGCCGGTCGCCGACTTCCGTGACGGCAAGCGCGGGCTGTACCTCGCGGTGCTCGAATCGATGGACCGGCAGCTGGGGCGACTCTTCGCCAAGATCCGTGCCGACGCCCGACTGCGCGAGAGCACCGTCATCCTGCTCTGCTCCGACAACGGACCGGAACCCGGCGCGGGTTCGGCCGGCGGTCTCCGCGGACACAAGACGCAGATCTACGAAGGCGGCATCCGCTCCCCGCTCGTGGTCTGGGCGCCCGGACTGATGAAGGCCGCGCCGGGAGGCGAGGACGCCGAATCCATCCTCGCCGCCTTCGACCTGGCCCCCTCCCTCGCCCGACTCGCCGGCACCCGGCACACCGACGCCGACGGCGAAGACGCATCCGCCGCCCTGCTCGGCGCCGGGGCCCATCACCGCGCGCATCCTCTCGTGTGGCGCCGCCCGCCCGACCGGAAGAACTGGCCCCCCGCCCTGCCCGAGACCCAGCCCGACCTCGCCATCCGCGACGGACGGTGGAAACTGATGTGCGATCATGACGGTTCCGACCCGCGGCTGTACGACCTGGACTCGGACCCGGCCGAAAGCCGCGATCTCTCCGCATCGGAGCCCGCCCTGGTCGGCCGACTGACCAAGGCGGTCCTCGACTGGCACCGTTCCATGCCCCCGGACGCCGCCCTCGGACCCGCCAAGGCGACGGCGAAGAAGAAACGCTGACCATCCGGACTCGCAACCGGAGCCAAAAGCCCCTGTCCTAAGGGCATGCGCACCCCACGCCTGCTCTCCCTCCTCACGGCCGCCTTACTTGGCACCGTCCAGCTG
>VHDL01000050.1 GCA_016871415.1 Verrucomicrobiota bacterium | reverse complement strand
CCTGCCCGCCTCGGCCAGCTGCCGGGTGACAGCCCGGTCGGCCGGACTGGGCGAGGGGTCGCCGCTCGGGTGATTGTGGGCGACGATGGCGGCGCAGGCGGCGTGACGGAGGGCCTGACGGAAGACCTCCCGCGGATGCAGCAACGAGCTGGTGGCGGTGCCGGAACTCACCTCGTGCAGGGCGAGCAGCCGGTTGCGGCGGTTGAGGCAGAGCACCCAGCACTTCTCCACCGCGAGGCCCGCGGCCAGCGGCTCCAGCCGTGCCCAGACCTTGGCCGGGGCGTCGAGCCGGTCACCGGGGTCATGTGCGCGCTCGCGGATGCGCCTGGCCAGCTCGACGGCCGCGGCCAGTTCGGCCGCCTTGGCGGGACCGAGCCCGCGCACGCGGCCGAAGTCGGCGGGCTCCCATCCGCTCAGCGCCCTGAGCCCGCCGGCCTCGGCGAGCAGCTCACGGGCGACGGCCGAGACCGGCGCGCCGCGGGTCCCGACGCCGATCAGCAGCTCCAGCAGTTCCGCATCCAGCAGGGCGCGCGGGCCGAGTCGCTGGAGACGTTCGCGCGGGCGGTCATCGGAGGAGGACATCCCCCGAGACCACCCCGCACGACAGGGGACTCAACCAAGGTTAAGCCCCAGCGGAACCCTTCCCTCAGCGGCCGGCCGGCGCGTCCAGGAACGCGACCTTGCCGGTCTTGATGTCGTACATGGAACCGACGATGGCGATCTTGCCCGAGGCCTCGAGCTCGCGCAGCGTGCGGCTGGCCGAACGGATGTATTCGATCGTCCTGGTCACGTTGCGCGTGGCCACGGAGTCCACGTAGGCCAGCTTCATCTCGGGGGTCAGCCAGTCCCCGTGCGGCTTGGTGCCGGGCACGATGGACTTCTGGATCTCATTGACCAGCGCGTCGAGATGCTCGCAGCCCGTGGCCTTCGAGGCCGAGGTGCCGGACTCGAAGAGCTCCACCGACGCCTTGACCGCGCCGCAGCTGGTATGGCCCATCACGAGAACCAGCTTGGATCCGGCGACGGCGCAGGCGAACTCCATGCTGCCGAGCACCTTCTCCTTGGCCACGTTGCCCGCGATGCGGATGACGAACGCGTCGCCCACGCCCAGGTCGAAGATCAGTTCCACGGGGCTGCGCGAATCGATGCAGCTCAGCACCACCGCCATCGGATACTGGCCGGCGGACGTCGCGTCCACCTGGCGGGAAAGGTCCCGGGTGAGCCGCCGCCCGGTCACGAAACGCTCATTGCCCTCCTTGAGGAACTGCAGGACGCGCTCGGGCGTCAGCTGCGACTGCACCTCCCGGGTGGTCACGTCCACGTACTGGACCTGGTCCTCCATCACGTACCGGTCCTTGAAGCCGACGAGGCTCACCTTGAGGCTGCGCGCCGGCGCGGTCTGCCTGCGGAAGTCCTCGATCAGGTCGAGGATGTCCGGATCGATGTAGTCGGTGTTGCGCGCGTCGAGCACCACGTGGCCGTTCGCCGGCACGGAGTCGAGCGCCCGCTCGAGCGCGGCCCGGTTGAGGAAGCTCACCTGGTTGGAGAACTCGATGCGGAGCACCTCCCCGCTCACGTGACGCTCCAGGAAGCGAAGCAGAGGCCGGCGGTAGTTGCTGTGCAGGATGAAGCCGAGGCTGGTGGCCAGGCCGATGAGCACGCCGACCAGCAGGTCGGTGAACACGATGGCCGCCACCGTGACGATGAAGGGGACGAACTGCTTGCGGCCTTCCGACCACATCTGCCGGAAGAGCGCCGGGCTGGCCAGCTTGAGGCCCGTGACCAGCAGCACGGCGGCCAGGGAGGCCAGAGGGATCTCGTTCAGCCACCTCGGCGCGAACAGGACGAGCAGGAAGAGCAGCGCGCCGTGGATGAACGCCGACAGGCGCGAGACCGCGCCCGCGTTGATGTTCACCGAGCTGCGGACGATGACCGAGGTGATCGGGAGCCCTCCCAGGAAGCCCGCCACCATGTTCCCGACGCCCTGCGCCATGAGCTCGCGGTTCGGCGGACTCACCCGCTTGCGCGGGTCCAGCTTGTCCACGGCCTCGAGGTTCAGCAGCGTCTCCAGCGAGGCGACGGCGGCGATCGTGACGGCGGCCATGACGATCGCGGGGTTGCCGAAGGCCTTCAGGTCGGGGCTCGGCAGGGCCTGCAGCAGCTCGCCCAGTCCGGTCACGGTCGGCACCTGCACCAGGTGGGACGTCCCGATGGCCCACGGACTTCCCGACGCCTTCATGAGCAGGTTCACCGCGACGCCCAGCAGCACCACCACGAGGGGCGCCGGCACGAGCGAGTTCTTCAGCCGGCTGCGGTCCCAGACGAGCAGGAACGCCAACGAGAGGAGACCGACCAAGGACGCGCCCGGCTCGAAATCGAAAAGGGCGGAGAAAAGTTCCGACAGGGTGTTCCTTCCGTCGGGCTGAAGGAAGCCCATCTCGCCGTCTGGATCCGCATCATGGCCGATCGCGTGGGGAATCTGCTTGAGGATGACGATCACCCCGATGGCGGCGAGCAACCCCTTGATGACGTTCGAGGGGAAGAAGGCCGAGATGAAGCCGGCCCGCAAGGCACCGAGCACGATCTGGATGGCGCCCGCCAGGATGACGGCCACGAGGAACGCCTCGTAGGACTTGAGCGCGGCGACCTGCGCCAGCACCACGGCCACCATGCCGGCCGCCGGACCGCTCACGCTGGAGTGCGACCCGCTCAGCCATGCCACCAGCAGGCCGCCCACCACGCCGCTGACGACGCCCGCCACCATCGGGGCGCCCGAGGCGAGGGCGATGCCCAGGCAAAGCGGCAGTGCGACCAGGAACACGACGAGGCCGGCCGCGAAATCTTTGGTGAAGGCGTTCTAGGCCGAGGTGGGGGCGGCGGGCAAGGGGATGGCGGCGTTGGATTCAGGCATCGGGGTCTGGAATGGACGGTTGATGAGGAGTATTAAGCTGCAAATCTGGTGGTGTCTGGCCCATTTCAAGCCCTTTGTTGCCAATAACCTGCGACAAAAAGGTGTCCCTTTTGTAATCATCCTGAAATGCGCCCCGAACTCCTCAAACCCGCCCTGCTCACCGTCGGCCTGCTCAGCGTCTCGAATGTCTTCATGACCTTCGCCTGGTATGGACACCTACGGACGATGCAGCAGAGCCCCTGGTGGGCCGCGGCCTTGGTCAGTTGGTCCATCGCCCTCGGCTAATACCTGATCATGGTCCCGGCGAACCGCATCGGCCATGGCAATGGACTCACCGGGGCCCAGCTCAGGGTGATCCAAAAGTGCGGCACGCTGGTGGTCTTCGTGCCGTTCGTGCTCTTCTTTCTGGGCGAAAAGTGG
>VHDL01000049.1 GCA_016871415.1 Verrucomicrobiota bacterium | reverse complement strand
GCTTCACTGACTCACTGGTCAACCTGCCCTGCCCCACCTTGTCCGACGTCGGCTTACCGAGCAGTTCGGTCAGCTTGGCGGCGACGATCCGGGCGTCCTCGGCGATCGTCTTCTTGAATTCACGGATCTGCTCGGCGCGTTCGCGCAGCTTCTTGGGGTCGGACGTCTTGGAATCCACCGCCACCCCGTCGCCCTTGTTCGCGAACATGATGGAGATCGAGGAGGCCTTGCCCTGTTCCGAGAGCAGCGCGCAGGAATAGGGACGGCAGCCCAGCAGACGCACCGAGTCCTTGGCGTAGAGACGGTAGCTGGCGTCCGTCGACGTCTCTGATTCCTGCGGCCAGCCCAGACGTTCCGCGACAGCCTTCCCCTCGTCATCCCACAGATTCCCGTCCGCGAAAAGCTCGCCCCCCAGCGCCTGGTTGACCTGCGCCGGCGTCACCTCGGCCGCAAGCGAGGCACCTACCAGCAAGAACATGAAAAGCGAACGTCGCATCTCCACACCCTCTCCCCGCCCTCGGTCATTATCAACCCACGATTCCCCGCTCCCTGCCTCGGGTAGGGCTGACCGCCCTCGGCCAGCCGCAGCCTCAGGTAGGGACGTGATTGCCATCACGTCCGTGGGCGGACGGACGTAGGAATGGTCGGTGACCTGGCCCGGCATCACGCACGTGACTCGGCGAACGGCGGCCATGGCAATGGCCGCCCTACCTCCTCGCCCCTTGCCAACGTGTCACCTTGCCAGCCTGCCAGCTAACTCAGTTGCCTGCCCCGGCCCCTGTCCCTGCCCCTAGGTCTTTAATCCTGCCCCTGTCCCTGTCCCTGTCCCTGTCCCTCGCGGCGCGGCTCTGCCGCGCCGCGCTACCCCACCACCCTCTTCAATTCCTCAAGGAGCGCGCCGCTGGCGCCGTCCACGGCCATGGCGCTGGCCTGCTTGACGGAGCTCTGCTGGGCGTAGTCCTCAAAGATCCGGGACTTCACCTCCACGAGGGCGACCAGGGCCTCGTCCACGGTCCCTTGGGCGATGAAGCGATGGGCGTGCACCTTCCGGGTCTGCCCCATGCGTCTGACCCGGGCCACGGCCTGCTTCTCGGTGGAAGGCTTGAACTGCGGCTCCATCAGGATCACGACCTGGGCGGACTGGAGATTGATGCCGAGTCCGCCGGCATCGATCTGCAGGGCCAGCACGGCGAAGCCCTGCTTGGCTGAAAAGGCGTCGATGAGCTTCTGCCGCTCCTCGGTCGGGACGCCGCCATGGATGACTGGGCAGCCCGAAGCGATCACACTGACGTCCGAGAGGACCTGCAGGAAGGTCGAGAAGACCGCGACCTTGCGACCCTCGTCCTCATACGACTCCAGCAGCTCCCGCAGGCGATCATATTTGGCGGAGTTCCGCTCACCTTGCCCGACCGTGGCGGCTAGGCGACGCTGCATCAGATGCTCAGGGGCGCTCTCGTAGGCCTGTCGGTCGGCCGGCTCGAGCGGGATGACCTCGTCGTTGTGCACGAGGTCCGGCAGCTCATTGAGCACGTCGGCCTGGGTGCGTCGCAGATAAACCGGGGCGAGCTGACGCCTGATCTCGTTCGGCTTGGGCCTGACCTGCCAAAGCAGCTGTTTGAGAAGGTCCTGCAGTTCCGGCTGCGCGGCCGCGACCAAGGTGTGCATCTCCGCCAGACGATTCTCCAGGGCGGTGCCTGTCATCAGCACCAGATGTCTGGCCTTGGCTGAGAGCTTTAGGACCGCCTGCGTGCGTTGCGCCTCGGGATTCTTGACCGCGTGCGCCTCGTCGACCGCGAGCAGGTCGACGTCGTCGATGAGATGCACGAGCTTCGAAAGGGTCGCGAAGGTCGTGATGCCCACCCCGCCCCGCTCTTTCCAGAGGGCCACCTCGTCGTTCCGATCAGGCCCATGAATCACGGTCGGAGTCAGTCCGGTGTGCTTGGACACCTCCCGCTCCCAGTTGATGAGCACGCTGTTCGGGCAGACCACGAAGAACCTGCGGGCGCCGACGGCGCTGAGGTGGCACATGGCGCCGAGCACTTGGACCGTCTTGCCGAGCCCCATGTCATCTCCGAGCAACACGCGCTTCCGGCAGATCAGGTATTGCGCCCCGAACTGCTGGTAGCGTCGCAACGTCGCCAACAGCGGCCCCTTCTCGAGCCGGGTGGCTTCGACCTCGGCCGCGATTTCAGCCGGCAGGCCGCCCTTTTCGTCCGAGACCTGCCCCGGCGGAGGAGCCACGGGCAGCCTAGCGGGCAGGACCGACTCCAGCACCGCCACAAACGCGGCGGAGTTCTGCTCATAGAGCCGGCGGACCTCTTCGACCGACGGGCGCAGACCGGCCTCATACTGTCGCAGGACGGCCGTCTCCTGCTGCACCCAGCTCAGCTCGGCCAGCAGGGCGTCATGCGTCTCGACGAGCCTCTGACGTCGCTCGGATGAGAATAGCAGGCCCGACAACCGGGTCTCCGCCTGCAAGCGCTCCAGGGCCTGCATCGCCAAGAACAGCTTTCGGTCCGCCTCCTTCAGTCGGTCGGGCAGATGCCTGACCAAGGCGTCATATCTGGCCACGGCCACCATCAAGGCGCCGTCGGAAGGCCTGGGATTATCCGGGTCCGGCAGCACCCTCACCTCAGACTTCGCCTCGGCCTTGTATCGGTCACGGGCCGCGATGGCCTCCTCGGCCGTGACATCCCCCACCCCGCGGATGCGCTGGAGCTGCCAGGCCGTCTTGCCCTCCAGGTCATGGACCGTGAGCAGACCTCCCCCGCGCAGGGCTCCCGTGCGCACCCCGAGCTTTTCCAGCTCCTCGATCGGTGCGGCCTTGAGCAAAGCGGCGACCCCTTCGGCCAGCACCGCGTCGGCCCTGGCGATCACCTCCGCCTTGGCCTGGGCGATCGATTGGGAGACCGAGCGCAGCGAGCCGGAAACGCCCGAGACCACCGCATGCGCCCCGCCGGCGCCCGACCGGACCTTGAGGCCCAGCGAGAGCGTGCGAAAGTATTCGGCCAGGGCCACGTCCTTAGGGATGACTAAAATTTCAAAAACTCAAACCCATTGAAAGCAGAGGCTGCCGATTAGGCATGGACAGTCATGCCGACCCCAAGCCCCGACCCTCCCCTTTACAGCATCTAGAATCCTTGTTTTATAAAACCATGCCCGACCCCTTTGAGGAAAAGCTCCGACGCCAGATCGACAGCTGCGGCCCCTGCTGCAGCTGCCTCGTCACGGCCGCCCTCATCATCCTCCTGCTGATTTACCTCATCCAGCGGTGAAGTAATCCAAAAAGGGTCTGACCCTATTAATGGGGTCTGACCCCATTACTTAGGCAGAGAAACTCACAGGGAAGCTCACCCTCCTGGATTCCCCTGTCCCCATTCCTCTGTCTTGATCACCGCAAATCCTCCCGCCGATCCGAGATCGCGGGCTTGCAGCGATCCTTTGAAAACCGACCGCCGCGTTCCCATGGGTCCACACCAACCCACTTGGAGCTGCGACCTTGCAGAGTCAGCGTGCGCATTGACCAAT
>VHDL01000048.1 GCA_016871415.1 Verrucomicrobiota bacterium | reverse complement strand
AACATCCCCCTTGTCACCGTGTCACCTTGCTCACGCGCCCCCTCCCTGACCCTCCCCTCTTGCCTCCTCCGCCACCCTGACCACAAAAACCCTGCCCCACCCATCGCGCCCCTGTCCCTGTCCCTGTCCCTGCCCCTGTCCCTATCCTTATCCCAATACCCCCTCCCCCATCTCCCATGCCCCTCCGCATCCTCCTCGCCCTCCTGATCGCCCCGCTCGGCTTCGCCGAGACGCAGTGGGTCTGGACGCAGCGCAACAATGTCGCGAAGCAGCAGGTCTGGGCCCGCGCGTCCTTCGAGGTCGCCGAGGTCCCCGCCAAGGCCGAACTGCTCGCCGCCGCCGACAACCACTGCGAGGTCTGGATCAACGGCAAGCTGCTCGGGGGATCCGACGACTGGGGCCAGGCCTTCGGCGCGGAGATCGCCAAGGAGCTCCGCAAGGGACGCAACGTGGTCGCGGTGCTCGCGCGCAATGACGGCGGCATCGCGGCGCTCTCATTCCGCGTCACGGCCGACAAGAAGGTGCTCACGGAATCCGGCGCCGGCACGAAGGTCACGGAAAAGAATCCCGGCAAGGGCTGGGAGTCCGACGGCTTCAATGACTCCAAGTGGGAATCGGCCACGGTGGTGAAGCCGATGGGCGCCGCCCCGTGGGGCAACGTCTTCGGCGGCGGCAAGGCCGCCGCCAACGGCAAGCGCGGGCCCTCGACCACGGTCGCCCCGCCCGAAGAGCTCATCCTGCGTCCGGGCTTCGCCGCCGACCTCGTGCACGTCGTGCCCAAGGCCGAACAGGGCACCTGGGTCTCGCTCGCGGTCGCGCCCAACGGCGACCTCTACGCCGGCGACCAAGGCGGCGTGCTCTGGCGCGTCTCGATGGCCGACCCCTCCCGCCCCGCGGTCACGCGGGTGGAGACGAAGTTCTTCGGCTGCCACGGTCTGCTCTTCGCCCACGGCGCGCTCTACGCATGCACGAGCGAGAAGGGCAAGGGCGACGTCTGGCGCCTGCGCGACCCCAAGGGCGACTTCTCGTGGTCGGAACAGGAGCTGATCCGTCCGCTCAAGGGCTCGGGCGAACACGGCCCGCACCAGCTGGTGCTGGCGCCCGACGGCTCGATCCTCGTGGTCGGCGGCAATCACACGAAGCTGCCCGACGACGAGGCCGCGGGAGCGCCGGTGAGGCGCTGGGACGAGGACGACCTGCTCAAGAAGTTCGAGGACCCCAACGGCCACGCGTCCGGCATCAAGGCGGTCGGGGGCTGGATCGCCCGCATGGACAAGGATGGCATGGACTGGGTGCGCCGCACGGTGGGCTTCCGCAACGCCTACGACTGCGCCATCGCGCCCGACGGCGACATCTTCTCCTACGACTCCGACATGGAGTGGGACATGGGCGCGCCCTGGTATCGACCCACGCGCATCTACCTCTGCACGCCGGGCGGCGAGCTCGGCTGGCGCTCCGGCTCCGGCAACAACGCCTTCGCCTCGGTCGACAGCCAGCCCGCGCTGGTGGACGTCGGCCCCGGCAGCCCCACGGGCACGACGATGGGCACGGGCGCGAAGTTCCCCGCGGCCTACCAGCGCGCGTTCTACGCCTGCGACTGGACCTACGCGACGCTCTACGCGATCCAACTCGAGCCCTCGGGCGGCGGCTGGAAGGCCCGCAAGGAGGTCTTCGCCGCGGGACGTCCGTTCTCGGTGACGGACGCGGTCATCCGTCCGCAGGACGGGCACATGTACGTGACGATCGGCGGACGCGGCGGCCAGTCCGCGCTCTACCGCATCCGCTACGCGGGCGGCGAGTCCACCGCGCCGGCGGGCTGGTTCGCGGCCACGCCGGAACAGAAGCTGCGTCGTGAGCTGGAGGCGCTGCTCGAGAAATCGCCGTCTTCCGCCGCGCTCGAAAAGGCCTGGCCGCTGATGGGCCACGCCGACCGCTGGGTGCGCTTCGCCGCGCGCACGCTCGTCGAGCATCAGCCGGTCGAAGGCTGGCGCGCGCGCGTGAAGGCCGACGCCGACGCCGACCTCGCGCTCAACGCCGCCACGGCGCTCGCCCGCGCCGGCTCCAAGGACGACCTGCCCGCGATCGTCGCCGCGGCCGAGTCCGCCGCCAAGTCCAAGGACCCGCGCCTGCAGCAGGACCGTCTGCGCGTCCTCCAGGTCGCGTTCTCCCGTCACGGCAAGCCCGACGCCGCCACGGCCGGCCGGCTCGGCAAGGAGTTCGCTTCGCGCCTGCCCTCGGGCGACGCCGCCATCGACCGCCAGCTCGCGCTGGTGTCGATCTTCCTCGAGGAGCCCACGGCCCCCGCCGCGGTGCTCAGGGCCATGAAGCTCGCGCAGCCCGGTCCGGCCGTCGTCGCCGACCCCGAAGTCCTCGCGCGCCATCCCGGCTACGCCAAGGCGGCCGCCGCGGCCATGACCGTCACGCCCTCCTCCACCCGCATCGGCCTGGCGATCTACCTCTGCCGCGCGACCGCCGGCTGGACGCCCGACCTGCGCAAGGAGTTCTTCCGCTTCCTGGGCGAACTCGCGCTGGCCGAGGGCGGCCACTCGCTCAAGGGCTTCGTGCGCAACATCCGCAAGGAGGCGCTCGCCGCCGCTCCTGAAGCTGAACGCGCCGCGCTGGAGGAGATCGCTCCGGCCACCCCGGCCAAGGCCGCCGCGCCCATCCCGACCGCCGAAGGCCCGGGCCGCATCTGGACGCAGGCCGAGGCGCTCGCCGCCTGGGACAAGGCGCGTGCGGAAAAATCCCTCGACCACGCCAACGGCCGCAAGATGTTCGAGGCCGCGCTCTGCTCGCAATGCCACCGGATGGGCTCCGTGGGCGGCGCGCAGGGGCCCGACCTTTCCGGCATCGGCGCGCGCACCGCAGCGGCCGACCTCCTCATGAGCGTCGTGCATCCGAACGCCGTCGTGTCGGACCAGTATGCCAACTCCGTCATCGGTCGCGTCGACGGCGGCAAGACCGTCGGCCGCATCCTGAACGAGGAAGGCGACAAGCTGCAGCTCGCCGTGAACGCCTTCGATCCCTCCGTGCAGATCTCGATGAACCGGTCGGACGTCCTTTCCATCGACCGTTCGCCGGAGAGCCCCATGCCCGCGGGCCTGATCAATTCCCTCAACGCGAAGGAAGTGGCCGACCTGCTCGCCTACCTCCTGAGCGGGAACAATCCGGACGACCCCGTCTACGCCAAGTGAGCCTCAGCGGGGGCCGCTGACCCTTTCCGCTTGCCCGGTCCGGCCGTCCGGCTTTCCTCGGACGTCCTGGTCAGGAGGGGTGGCAGAGTGGTCGATTGCGCCTGATTCGAAATCAGGTGTGCCGCAAGGCACCGGGGGTTCGAATCCCTTCCCCTCCGCCAGGAAATGAATTCTCAGGGGACACGTGGACACGGTGACACGTGGGCAAGGGCGCACATGGAGACGTATGGAAGGGATGAGAATCCCCGGAGGGGGTCGACGAAGCAAGGCGCAGCCTTGCGAGATGGACGATGCCGCAGGCATCGGGGCGAAGCCCTGAGCGCAGCGAATCAATCCCTTCCCCTCCGCCAGGTCAATTAAAGGATGGTTGATCCGTTGAACGTTGGCCAGCGGAAGAGCGGCCGCCGCATGGCGGCCAAAGGTAGGGGCGTGGCTACGCCGCGCCCTCCGTCATGGAGTGCAAGGC
>VHDL01000047.1 GCA_016871415.1 Verrucomicrobiota bacterium | reverse complement strand
GGCGGCGAGGTCTGGTATCTGGTGGCCGAGGACGAGGGCCATGGGTTCTCCAAGAAGTCCAACGTCGACCACCAGGCCAGGGTCACGGCCCTCTTCCTGAAGGAGCGCCTGCTCGACCCTTAATTGAGCGAAGATGAAGTCGGGCGCCGCGTTTTTGCCTCGCCCACGTTGTGACGGAACCTCAATTTTCGGAAAGGCCGCAACCCTCGGCTCCACCCCCGTCATTTTCCCATGAAGACCCTGAAGTTCTTGGCCGCGGCTCTGTTCGCGTGCCCCACCGCCCTCCTCGCCGGAGAGGCTGACATCCGCATCCCCGACCTGGGCAAAGTCTCCTTCCTCGGCGGCTCGCTCAGCGGCTCGGGCGTGCTCTGGGCCGGACTCGTCGTCTGCGCGCTCGGGGTCGCCTACGGCTGGTGGCAGTACCTGCAAACCCGCGCCCTGCCCGTGCACCGCAGCATGGCCGACGTCTCGCAGATCATCTGGGAGACCTGCAAGACCTACCTCGTCCAGCAGGGCAAGTTCCTCGCCGCCCTCTGGGTGCTCATCGCCGCGTGCATGGCCTACTACTTCGGTGGCCTCGAGCACAAGCCGGCCTCCCAGGTGGCCGTCATCCTCGCCGCCTCCGTCCTCGGCATCCTCGGCAGCTACGGCGTGGCCTGGTTCGGTATCCGCATCAACACCGTCGCCAACTCTCGCGCCGCCTTCTCCGCCTTGAAGGGCAACGCCCTCGCCACCCTGTTTATCCCCCTGCAGTCGGGCATGAGCGTCGGCCTGCTGCTCGTGGCCATCGAGCTGCTGTTCATGATTGCCATCCTGCTCTTCCTGCCGGCGGAGCTGGCCGGACCGTGCTTCATCGGCTTCGCCATCGGCGAATCCCTCGGCGCTTCGGCCCTGCGCATCTGCGGCGGCATCTTCACCAAGATCGCCGACATCGGCGCGGACCTGATGAAGATCGTCTTCAAGCTGCCCGAGGACGATCCCCGCAACCCCGGCGTCATCGCCGACTGCACCGGCGACAACGCCGGCGACTCCGTGGGCCCGACGGCCGACGGCTTCGAGACCTACGGCGTGACCGGCGTGGCCCTCATCGCCTTCCTCGCCCTCGCCCTCGCGGCCGACCCGACGCTCTGCGCCACGCTCGTCATCTGGCTCTTCGCCATGCGCATCCTCATGGTCATCACCTCGGTGGCCAGCTACTGGATCAACGGCGTGATCAGCCGCTCCGTCTGGGGCGAAGCCCGCGACTTCAACCTCGAGCAGCCCCTGACCAACCTCGTCTGGGTGACCTCCGTGGTGTCGATTGCCGTGACCTACGTCGCAAGCTGGGCGCTGCTGGCACCGCTGGCCGGGCGGCCCGACCTCTGGTGGGTGCTCTCGACCATCATCTCGCTCGGCACGCTCGCCGGGGCGCTCATCCCAGAGTTCACCAAGGTCTTCACCTCCACCGAGAGCCGCCACGTGAAGGAGGTCGTGACCTCCTCCGACCAGGGCGGCGCCTCGCTCAACATCCTCTCCGGCATGGTGGCGGGTAACTTCTCCGCCTTCTGGACCGGCCTCTGCATCCTCGGCCTGATGCTCGGGGCCTACCTGCTCTCGACGCACGCCGCGGTCGCCGCGCTGATGCCCGCGCAGTTCGCCTTCGCCGCCCCGATCTTCGCCTTCGGCCTGGTCGCCTTCGGCTTCCTCGGCATGGGCCCGGTCACCATCGCGGTCGACTCGTTCGGCCCGGTCACGGACAACGCGCAGTCGGTCTACGAACTCTCGCAGATCGAGTCCCGCCCGGGCGTCCGCGAGGAGATCGAGCGCGACTTCGGCTTCAAGCCCGACTTCGAGGGCGCCAAGCACCAGCTCGAGAAGGGCGACGGAGCCGGCAACACCTTCAAGGCCACGGCCAAGCCGGTGCTCATCGGCACCGCCGTGGTGGGCGCGACGACGATGGTCTTCGGCATCATCATGATGCTTCAGGAACACTACCGCGCCTCCGGACTCAACGTCCTGGAGAAGCTCTCGCTCGTGCACCCCGAGGCCCTGATGGGGCTGCTCATGGGCGGCGCGGTCATCTACTGGTTCACCGGCGCCTCCACGCAGGCGGTCGTGACGGGCGCCTACCGCGCGGTGGTCTACATCAAGGACAACATGAAGCTCGACGCCTCCACGGCGGCGACCGACGCCTCCAAGGAGGTCGTGCGCATCTGCACGCAGTACGCGCAGAAGGGCATGACGAACATCTTCATCGCCATCTTCTGCCTGGCGCTGTCCCTCGCGCTCTTCGACCCGTTCTTCTTCATCGGGTACCTGGTCGGCATGGCCTTCTTCGGGCTCTACCAGGCCATCTTCATGGCCAACGCCGGCGGCGCCTGGGACAACGCCAAGAAGATCGTCGAGGTCGACCTCAAGGCCAAGGGCACGCCGCTCCACGCCGCGACGGTCGTGGGCGACACGGTCGGCGACCCGTTCAAGGACACGTCCTCGGTCTCGCTCAACCCGGTCATCAAGTTCACCACGCTCTTCGGCCTGCTCGCCGTGGAGATCGCGGTCGGCATGCCGGCGGGCCTCAAGCTGGGCCTCGGCTCGGCGGTGCTGGCGGTCGGGCTGTTCTACGTCTACCGCAGCTTCTACGGGATGCGCATCCCGGTCGACGCGAAGCGCTGAGGCGCGCGGACGGCGCGGCGGCGGATCAGTGGCCCTCGTGCCGCTGCATCCGCTCGCTGTAGGCGAAGAGGATCATCGAGAGGAGGAAGACTCCGTGAATGATCGCCTGCCACAGGATGACGCGCTCCTGCGCGGGCAGCAGGGGCCGTCCGTCCACGGCGGAGGCCGCGGCGGTGATGTCGATGAAGCTCTTGAGGAGGTGGATGGCCGAGATGCTCGCGAGGCTGGCCGCCAGCTTCACCTTGAGGGTGTTGGCGTTGATGTGCTCGAGCCAGTCGGGCCGGTCGGTGTTGTCCTCGAAGTCGATGCGGGAGACGAACGTGACGTAGCCGCCGACGACGACCATGTTCACGAGGTTGGCCACCATCGAGATGTCCACCAAGGAGAGGATGCCCAGCATGATGGAGCTCTCGGTGGAGGTGCTGAAGCCCTGCAGGAGGTGGATGAGTTCCTGCACGCTCTTCCAGGCGTAGGCCACCGCGGCGAGGATGAGCGCCACGTAGATCGGCGCCTGCACCCAGCGGCTGGCGAAGATGAAGGACTCGAGGGCGTTCTCGGCCTTCTTGGCGAGGCCGCGGGCGGGAGACTCCTTGGACATGCCCGCAGGCTTGCGGACGGACGGGGACGGTCAAGCCGTCAGAGGCCGGCGGAGGCCGCGGCCTCGCCCAGCGGCCCGGCGTCGGGGTCTCGCAGGTAGGCGTCGGCCTTCGCCGAGACGATCACGCCGTAGTTGATGGTGCCGAGCCAGCCGGACATGATGATGCCGACGCTGCCGGCGTGGTAGAAGCCGCCGACCTGCTCGGGGAGGGCCATCGAGACCCTGAGGCCCTCGAACTTGGTGCCGAAGGAGGTGCCGCCGACGTGACGGACGTACCGGTTGACGGTGCGCGGGGTCGCGGCCTCGGCGTGGTCGACCTTGGACCGGATGTCGGGGATGAACTTCTCGAGCCCCCGGAAGGACTCCTCGATGACGCGCGCCTTGTGCCGGGCGTAGTCGGCCTCGGAAAGGCCGGCCCAGTCGTCCCACTTCTGGTTGACGGAGGTGACGACGGCGTA
>VHDL01000046.1 GCA_016871415.1 Verrucomicrobiota bacterium | reverse complement strand
CCATGCCGCCCAAGAAGAAAGGCGGGCACATCGGTGACGCGAAGGTCGCCGTGCTGGAGCAGTGGGTCACCATGGGCGCTCCCGCTCCTGTCGGCTCGGGGGACAAGCTCACCGGCCTGACCGACAAGGCCAAGCAGCACTGGGCCTTCCAGCCTCTGGTCAAGGTCGCTCCGCCGGCCGTCAAGGACGAGTCCTGGGTGCGCACCCCTATCGACCAGTTCATCCTCGCTAAGCTCGAGGCCAATTCGCTCGTCCCCAATCCCGTGGCGGATCCGGAGGCCCTGCTGCGCCGCATGTTCTACGACATCATCGGCCTGCCTCCCACCTCCGAGCAGGTCGACTCCTTCATCAAGGCCTACGAGGCCTCCAAGATCAATGACTCCATGGCCGCCCGTCGCGGCATGAAGGCGGACTCCGCCGAGGCGGTCATCGCCAAGCAGGTCGATTTCCTCCTCGCCTCCCCGCACTTCGGAGAGCGCTGGGCCCGTCACTGGCTGGACACCGCCCGCTATTCGGACACCCGCGGTCTCCAGGTCGACCAGGGCGAGAGCCTCTTCACCGACTACCGTTACGCCTACGCCTGGACTTACCGTGACTACGTCATCAACGCCTTCAACGAGGACAAGCCTTACGACCAGTTTGTCGTCGAGCAGCTCGCGGCCGACCGCCTGCCCGGCGTCTCGCCCGACGACCCCCGCCTCGCCGCGCTCGGCTTCCTGACCGTCGGACGCCGTTTTGAGAACGATGACGACACCATCGACGAGCGCATCGACACCACCACCAAGGCCTTCCTCGGCCTGACCGTCGCCTGCTCACGCTGTCACGACCACAAGTTCGACCCGATCCCCGCCGAGGACTACTATTCGCTCCACGGCATCTTCGCCTCGATCAAGGAGCCGCTGCAGCGCCCCGTGCTGGCCGCCTCCACGCCCAAGCAGAAGGCCGCCCGCGAGGATTACCAGCGTCGCCTCCACCAGCTGCAGGACGAGCAGGTCGCCGGGTTCTTCCGCTACATGAAGGAAGTCCGCGCCCGCTATGACCGCGAGATGGCCGGCCGCCTGATGGTCGCCTCCGTCAAGCGCGGTTCCGCCGAGGCGGGCAAGTATGAGGACAAGTACAAGCTGGAGCAGAACGTGCCCGACTTCGAGCCGATGCGCGTGCAGAAGGACTCCCCCGTCACCGGCCCGTTCGCCCGCCTGATGGAGGTGCCGGAGATCTACTTCGCCGAACGTTCCGCCGAGGCCCTTCAGGACGCCCTGGACAATCCTGACTTTCCGGTGAATCCGATCATCGCCGCCGCCTTGCGCGGCCTCAAGCCCAAGTCCCTCGATGACGTCGCGCTGGTCTACCAGAAGGTCTACGTCCAGAACAAGGCGGCCATCCTCGCCTACCTCGACCTCATCGCCAGGCCGGGCGCCGACCTCTCCAAGGCCAGCCCCGCCATCGCGCAGCTCGCCAACTATCCCTGGTCCGTGCCGAAGTACGACGACGTCTTCGACAACGAGGAGATGATCGCGCTCTTCAACAGCCGCAAGTTCTGCGAGCCCTGGCAGAACCGACCGATCTACGGCGGCTTCAACAACACCGGCCCCATCGCCTACTTCCGTCACGCCAAGATCAACGAGCTCCGTCTCTCGCACCCCGGAGTCCCCGCTCAGGCGATGGCCATCGAGGACGCCCAGGAGCCCAGGGACAGCTACGTCTACATCCGCGGAGACAAGAACAAGAAGGGAGAGGTCGTCCCCCGCCGATTCCTCGAGGCCCTCTCCGGCGCCGAACGCCAGCCTTACGTCGACGGCTCGGGCCGTCTCGAGTTCGCCCGTTCCATCGTCGACAAGTCCAACGCCCTCACCCCCCGCGTGGCCGTCAACCGCATCTGGCTGAAGGTCTACGGCGAGGGCTTCGTGACCACGCCCGACGATTTCGGCAACATGTCCCTGCCGCCCTCGCATCCGGAACTCCTCGATTACCTCGCCGTCGAATTCCGTGACAACGGTTGGAGCGTGAAGAAGCTCATCCGCCAGATGGTGATGAGCGCCGCCTACCGTCAGGACGCCAACCCCCTGGTGAATCCGCTGCTCGTGAAGAAGGGTCAGGTCGATCCGACCAAGGTGGACGCGCCCAACCGGCTGCTCTGGCACGCGCGTCTCCGCCGCCTCGACTTCGAGGCCATCCGTGATTCTCTCGTCGTCCTCACCGGCAAGCTCAATCCCCTCGTGGGCGGTCAGCCGGTGAACATCACGGACGAGCCCTTCAGCTACCGCCGCAGCCTCTACGGTTACGTGGACCGCGCGCGTCTCAATGAGACGCTCTCCCAGTTCGACTACGCCGACCCCGATGCCGCGAACTCCAAGCGCAACTCGACCATCGTGCCATCCCAGGCGCTGTTCTTCATGAACAACCCGATCTCCGTGGAGGCCGCGAGGGCCGTGGCCGGCCGCAAGGACGTCGTCAACGCGATGTCCGAGGACACCCGGGTGACCGCGCTTTACCGCGCCATCCTGCAGCGCCGACCCAGCTCCAACGAGGTCAGGATGGCGAACGACTTCCTTTCCAAGGCACGTCTCGCCCTCGCCTCCGGTTCGTCCCGCGGGACCACGGGAGCCGCCAAGGCCGCCGCCCGTCCCACGACCCCGGCCCCCCGGGGCGCCAGTGCCTACGGCACTCCGGCCGGCAAGGCGGGGCAGGGCGCCATGCAGGCCGGAGCGCCCGATGAAGCCTCCATGATGATGGCCACCACCGCCGCCGGCGGCCGCGGCGGAGCCGAGGGCGTCCTTCAGAACGTGGGCGAAAAAGTCTCCCGCAATCCTCTCACGCCGCTCGAACTTCTGGCTCAGGCCCTGATCCTGTCCAATGAGTTCGTATACGTGAACTGAGCGGGACCGAATCCCCCTCGTGAAGGCCGCCCTCCGGGCGGCCTTCTTCTTTCCCGGACGGGGGCGGGCTTGCACCTTGAAATCGGACGGATTCGGACATACTTCACGGGACAGCCCCGAACGGGATGACCCCATGAAGCACCTCGCCCTGATCCCCCTTCTCATGACCTCCGTCCTGTTCGCGCAGGAGGAGCCGTCCGACGCTCCGGCCAAGCCCGACGCGGCCGGCCTCGAGTTCTTCGAGAAGAACATCCGTCCCATCCTCTCCGAATCGTGCTACGAGTGCCATTCCAACGCCAAGAACTCCGCGAAGGGCAGCCTCATCCTCGATTCCAAGGACGGCATGCTCAAGGGCGGCGAGGAAGGCCCCGCCGTCGTCCCCGGCAACCTGGAGAAATCGCTGCTCATCCGTGCCGTCCGTTATGAGGACGCCGAGCTCGCGATGCCTCCCAAGAAGAAGGGCGGAAAACTCCCTGACGACAAGATCGCCCTGCTGGAGAAGTGGATCCAGATGGGCGCGCCTTCGCCCGACGGCAATGGCAGCAAGCTCACCGGACTGACCGAAAAGGCCAAGAGCCACTGGGCCTACCAGCCGATCAAGCCCCAGACGGTGCCGCAGGTGAAGATGAAGCAGTGGGTGCGCAATCCCATCGACGCCTTCGTCCTCGCCAAGATCGAGGAGAAGGGCCTGCTGCCCAACCCCGAAGCCGACCCCGAGGCCTACCTCCGCCGCGTCTACTACGACCTCATCGGCCTGCCGCCCACCTCCGAGCAGGTGGAGGCCTTCATGAAGGCCCTCGACGCGGCCCGCATCGCCGACTCCGTGGCCGCCCGGCAGGGCAGGCCGGTGGGCGCCCTCGAGGGCGTCTATGAGAAGCAGGTGGATTTCCTCCTCGCCTCGCCGCATTACGGCGAACGCTGGGCGCGTCACTGGATGGACACCTCGCGCTACTCCGACACCACCGGACAGCTCGACGTCAACGACAC
>VHDL01000045.1 GCA_016871415.1 Verrucomicrobiota bacterium | reverse complement strand
CAGGACGAGGGATTCGAAGCCCAGCTGGCGTTCGTAGGCGTGCTCGCGCTCGAACCGGGGTTCGGCCGACACGACCTCCATGCGCCCGACCAGGTCGACGCATTTCTGAAGCAAGGTGCGCAGCAGGAGCCGGGCGTGCGGGGCTCCCAGGCAGAGATGCTCGCCGAATCCGAAGGAGACGTGCGGGTTGGGCTTGCGGTCCAGCTTCACGGCGTAGGGGTCCGGGAAGACCGCGGCGTCGAAGTTCGCCGAGGCCCAGCCGAGTCCCACCCGTCCGCCGGCGGGCACTTCGTGGCCGTGCACGTCGGTCTTCACCGGGCAGACGCGGCCGATGAGCGTCAGTGGCATGAAGACCCGGAAGAATTCCTCACAGGCGATGGTGATGCGGCGCGGGTCCTGCCGCAGCCATTCGAGGTCCTCCGGGGTGCGGGCGAGATGGGCCAGCGCGCAGGCGACGGTCAGGATGACCGTGTCGCGTCCGCCGGCGAAGGTGAGATTGCCGAAGCCCATCATCTCCTCTCGGGTGAGCCTGCGTCCACGGAACTCAGCCTTGGTGAGCGCGCTGAAGAAATCCTCCCCGGGTGAACGCTCCGCCCGGTCGAACTGGGCTGAGAGGTATTCTTCGAGACGGTGTCCCTTCTTCAGGCCTCCGCGCACGCGGAATACGTGCACGCCCCAGTCGATCCAGGTGTCGCCTTCGGATTCGGGCACGTTGAGCAGGTAGGTCAGGGCGCGGGACTGGAGGGGCAGGGCGAAGCCGTGCACGACCTCCTTCTCCCCCGCGGTCAGCGCGTCACGCAGCAGGCCTTCGACCAGCGCTTCGACCTTCGCGATCATTTCGGGCAGCTTGGGCCGCTGGAAGAACGGTTCCACGATGGCGCGGAAATCGCCATGGTCCGGCGGGTCGGTCTCGATGGGCAGCTGGCGCATCGAGCGCGCCTCCTCTTCGGAGGGGATGGGAACGCGGAAAGGCGCGTCGCTGCTGAAGGTCTTCCAGTCCTTGGCGGCGGCGCGCACTTCGGCATGCCGCAGGATGACAGGCACCCGCTCACCCTGGAATTCACAGCGTGCTGCGGCTTCCTTCTCGCGCTTCTCGCGGAAGGGGTCGTTGAAGAGGAATCCGAAGGGGCAGCCCATGGTCAGTCGGCGGTGACGGTGAGGGCGTTGAGCCGTCCCTTGAACTTCACCGGTTCGCCGGCGTAAGGAACCGCCGCAAGGGCGGCGTCATGCCCGACGCAGAAGTCCTCTTGCGGCTGACGGGGGAAGGTCTTGGAGCCTTTCGCGGTGACCTCAGGAGCGTCCCCGATCTTCAGGCTGAGCGTGCCGTCCTTTTCCAGGGTGGCCACCGCCTTGGTCTCGCCCGCGGCCACCGGGGCCTCCACGAAGGTCTCCCCGCCGTTGCGTACGCTGAAGCGCAGACGTCCGGCCTGCAGGTGAAGGGCGTAGCCGATCGCGCTGCCGCCATGGGAGACGATGACGGCGTCCTTCTGCTTCGTGCTGAACGAGGCTTCGATGCGGATCCGACGGCCCGCGATCTGCGGGGCGTCCTTGCTCTCCAGCCGGTCGCCGTTCTTCAGCGCCGTGAGGGCCGGCTTGGGATCTTCCTGAACTTCATAGAGCAGCCTGGGCGAGGCGACCACGCCGGGACCTCGCCGCGCCTGCGGCGTGTTGCCGCCGATTTCGGCGCCGACCTTTGCGGCCAGAGACCTGAGCCTTTCGACGACGGCCGGTTCGCGCTCGGCGAGGTCGGTCGTCTCGCCGATGTCGGCCTCGAGGTCGTAGAGGCGCGGCACCTTGGAGACGACGCCCTCGTCCTTCCGCTTGCCGTGGCCGGCGGGCTGCGCGGCGAGCGCCAGTTTCCAGCGGCCCTGCCGCACGGCCTGCAGGTTGTAACCTGCGAAATAATAGTGGGCCTCCCGGGAGGCCTCTTCGGTCCGTCCCGTGAGCAACGGGGCGATGTCCCTTCCGTCGATGACCGGTTCAGCCGGCACCTTGCCGCCCGCGAGGCCGACCAGCGTCGGCAGGACGTCGATCGTGCCCGCCACGGCGGAGCGGGCCGTACCCGCCGGAATCCGGCCCGGCCAGCGCGCGACCGTCGGCACGCGCACGCCGCCTTCCCAGGTGCTGCCCTTGCTGCCGCGGAGCGGACCGGCTGAGCCGCCGTCAGGGCCCTTGATCATCCAGGGGCCGTTGTCGCTGGTGAAGAGCACCAGCGTGTTTTCGTCGAGCCCGAGTTCCTTGATCGCTTCCAGCACCTTGCCCACCGACCAGTCGACCTCCTCCACCCAATCGCCGAATCGCCCATTGCCGGACTTGCCGCGGAAGGCCTCGCCGGGCCAGATGGGCGTGTGCACGGCCGTGTGCGGGAAGTAGAGGAAGAAGGGGCGATCCTTGGAGTCCCGCATGAAGCGCACGGCCTCCTCGGTGTAGCGGGCCACGATGCCGGACTGCTGCTCATCCGTCAGCAGCTCGGCCACCTTGTCGTCACGGACCAGCGGCGAGACCTTCGTCTTGGATCCCTTGGCGGCCCGTTGCATGTCGTTCGAATAGGGGATGCCCAGGTAGCGGTCGAAGCCCTGGCGTGTCGGCAGGAAGTCCGGCTGGTCACCGAGATGCCACTTGCCCACGCAGGCCGTGGCGTAGCCCAGCGGACGGAGCAGGTCAGCGACGGTGTTCTCCGACGGATGGAGTCCCTGGGGGCCGCCCGGGAAGTAGACGCCGGGGACTGAGACGCGCGCGCCATAGCAGCCCGTCATGAGCTGGGCGCGGGAGACGGAGCAGACCGGGGCGGCATAGAAACTGGTGAGCTTCATGCCTTCGGCGGCCATGCGGTCGAGGTTCGGGGTCCTCTGCTTGGTGGCCCCGTAGGGGCCGATGTCGCCGTAGCCGAGGTCGTCGACGAAGATCACGACGAAGTTGGGCGGCCGCGGCGCGGCGGTCTGGGCTTCGGCGGCCGCTCCGAGGAGCAGGCCGGCGATCAGGGCGAGCAGGCGTTTCATCAGGAAATCACTTCTTAGGCGCGGCCTTCTTGCCCTGGGCCTTGCCCTTGGCCTTTCCCTTGGGCTGGCGGTCGAGGGTCAGGCGCGCGAGGGCGGAGAACTCATCGGTCTGCTTCTGCCAGAGGTCGGCGAGCTCCTTGACTTTCTCGGGCATCTTGGCGGAGAGGTCGTTCTGTTCGGCCCGGTCGACGCTCAGGTCGTAGAGCGCCCAAGGATCGCCCTTGGCGGCGACCAGCTTGAAGTCGCCGACGCGGACGGCCCTGTTCTCCTCGTGGAGCCACCAGAGGCCGGGACGTTCGACGTTCACGTCGGCCCGCAGCGCGGGCGCGAGGCTTCGGCCGGGGGCGGCCGGGATGGGCTGACCTTTCCACTCGGTCGGCTTCTGCACGCCGGCGAGCTCGAGCACGGTCGGCACGAAGTCGATGACATGGGCGGGCGTCCGGCGGAGTTCGCCCTTGGCGGCGATGCCCGCCGGCCAGTGGGCCACGAGGGGGGTGCTGATGCCGCCCTCATGCACCCAGGTCTTGTGGCGACGGTGAGGCGTGTTGCACGCGTTGGAGAAGCCGGGTCCGAGGCAGAGGTAGGTCGCGGCGCTGCCCATCTCCGCCTGCGGATCATGCCCGCCGTCGCGCACCATGATCTCGGCGCTGGCGCCGTTGTCCGAGGCGAACAGGATCAGCGTGTTCTCGAAGGCGCCCATGGCCTTGAGCTGGGCGATGATGCGGCCGATCTCCCGATCCATGCGGTCGACCATCGCGGCGTGGATGGCCATCTTGGTGGCCTGGAAGCGGCGCTGCTCGTCATTGAGCGAATCCCAGGCGAGCGGACGATTCACCTCGCCGGGGCCGAGTTTGGCGATGGCCTCGGGGAAGGCGTAGGGCGGGCCGACCTCCCG
>VHDL01000044.1 GCA_016871415.1 Verrucomicrobiota bacterium | reverse complement strand
ACAACCTGCGCGGGCGCGCTCGGCATGGACATCATCAGCCAGTTCGACTGGTCGTTCGACGTCCCCGGACGGACGTGCAAGGTCTCGGCCGAGGCGATTCTCCTCTCCGACCGCACGCTGGAACTGAGACAGGAAGGCCCGCTCTTCTCAGTGTCCGCGCGCATCCGCAATGAGGAGCGTCATCTTATGCTCTCCAGCGGACAGCAGCTGTCCTACCTGGAAGACCGGGTCATCGAGACTTTCACGAGCGGCGGGAAGGCGCGCGACTTCAACCCGGCCTTCATCGGAGGATGGTACACGGCCGACACCTATCATGTGTCGGTCGACTGCGGCGGCCTGGCTGCGGAAACCCTGCGCTGCGGCAGGCTGCCTCCCTCGCTTCGGACGGAGGTCGTGCCGTCGGGCTGCGATGGCGTCCTGGGCGTGGAATTCCTTTCCTCTCGCCCCTTGGTGCTGTCCCCGCGCCGTCGGCGACTGGCCTATCAGAGCTTCAGGGGCTGAAGGTCCTCAGCGAGCCAGCTCGGCGAGCTTGCCGCGGATGGCGTCAGCCCAGATCTGATACCCCTTGGCGTTCAGGTGGAGCAGGTCGGGCATGATGTCCTTACTCAACGTGCCGTCAGCGGCGAGGAAGTTGGGGCCGATGTCGAGGTAGTGCACCTTCTTACCGTCGTGCATCCCGGCGATGATGGCGTTGACGGCCTTGTTCTTGGCGCGTCCGGGATTGTTCTCCTCACCGGGACCGCGCGGGAAGATGGCTAGGAGGAGGACCTTGGTCTCCGGAGAGCGGGCATGGACGGCCTGCACGATCTTGCGGACGCCAGCCGCGACCTGCTCGGGAGGATTGTCAGCGGCGCCGGAGTTGTTGGTGCCGATCATCAGGACGACGGCCTTGGGCCTGATGCCTTCGAACTCGCCGTTTTCGATGCGCCACAGGACGTGCTGGGTGCGGTCGCCGCCGATGCCGAAGTTGGCCGCCTTGTAGGGACCGTACTCCTTGTTGAAGAGTTCGGCCTGCTTGGCCCAGCCGGCGGTGATGGAGTCGCCGAGGAAGACGACCTGCGCCTCGCCCTTCTTGGCGATCTCGACGAACGCAGCGTGTGAGCTCGCGAAGCCGGGGTTCACTTTGCCGTCCGCGCCGAACTTCTGCGCGGCGACGTCGGCCGGCTGCGAGGGCAGCTTCGCGGCCGGAGCCTTCTTGGACGGCGCGCCCTCCTTCTTCTGGGGTACGTTCTGCGCGGAGCAGAGCGAGGCGACGGCGAAGAGGAACAGCAGGGGCAGGGTTCTCATGGGGGTGAAGTCATCACGCCCGACGCCGCTCCCGCTGTCAACGGAAGGAGGCGGCGCTTGCCCCGAACGGCACGACCACTTATTCACAGGCGATGCGCCCGCCCCTGCGATTCGTCAGCAAGAAGGAAGCCCTGCTCGAGGAGTTCAAGGGACGGACCAATTACTGGCTCTGCCGCCCCGGCGTCACGGAGGCGAAGGACCTGCAGGTCTGCGAAGCCACGCTGCCGCCGCATGAAGGCCACGGCTTCCACACGCACCCCGAGCTGGAGGAGGTCATTTACGTGCTGAAGGGCGAGGTGACCCAGTGGGTGGAGCAGGAGTCACGCCGGCTCGGCCCGGGCGACAGCGCCCACATCCCCGCGGGCGTGGTGCACGCGACGTTCAATGAGTCCGCGCGGGACGCGGTCATCCTCGCCATCCTCTCCCCCGGCGCCTGCGCCGGGCCGTTCGCGGTCGACATGAGCGGTCAGGAGCCCTGGAAGGGGCTCGGACCCAAGTCGCAATGAAGGCCGACCGCGGCACGGTCACGCTGCTGGCAATCGTCGGCCTCATCCTGGCCGGCGCGATTATCCCCTGGGCGATCTGGGGCGAGACCTTCGACGCCGCGCTTTCGCTCGAAGGCGCCACGGCGTGGATCATGCAGCAGGGCGACTGGGCCTGGGCGGCCGGCGTCGGCCTGCTCGTCTCCGACATCGCGCTGCCGGTGCCCTCCACGGTGGTCATGTCGGCGCTGGGCGCGGCCTATGGCACGTTGGTCGGCGGCATGATCGCCGCCGCGGGCTCGACGCTCGCCGGCGTCACGGCCTACGGCGCCGCACGTCTCGCCGGACGCCCCGCCGCGCGGTGGATCGCGGGCGAAGAGGGGTTACGCCGCACGGAGACGGTCTTCGAACGCGGCGGCGCCTGGCTGGTGCTCGTCTCGCGGTGGATGCCGATCCTGCCTGAGGCGGTCGCCTGCATGGCGGGACTGGCAGGCATGAGGTTCGGCACGTTCTTCGCCGCGCTGACGACGGGCTGTGTGCCGACTGGCTTCGCCTTCGCCTGGGTCGGCGCGGTGGCCAGGGAGAGCGAAAGTCTGGCCCTGGTTCTCAGCGCGGTCCTGCCCGTGGCGGCCTGGCTCGCCGCCGCGCGCTTCCGCAAGGTCAGGGAAGCTCGCGGATCCTGACGCCGCGGTACCAGACCCGCTTGGCCTCGTCCTGGAAGCCGACATGGCCTTCCGCGGGTCGGTCCTTCATCGGCGAACGGTCAAGGTCGAGCACGATGGTGCGACGCCCGTTGAAGACGACCTCAAGCCTTCGTGACTTGAGCGTGAGGGTGTAGCGGTTCCACTCGCCGGCGGGACGCACGCGGTTCTCCGCCGGACCCATGGCGCGGATGATGCCGCCGCAGTCATGGTGGCCGGGCTTCGCCAGGCCGTGGGTGTCGAGGATCTGGAGCTCGACCCCCTTGGCTACGGGATCGAGCGGATCGGCCACGCAGAAGAAGACGCCAGAGTTGCCGGTGGGCTCGAACTTGAACTCGAGGTCGAGGACGAAGTCGCGGTACTTGCGCTCGGTGAAGAGGTAGGCGTCGAAACGCTTCCAGCCGGTCTCGCCCGGACGGGGCCGCAGGGTCACGGTGCCGTCGGCGTCGTAGACCCAGTTGCCCTTGGTGCGCCAGCCGGACAGGTCCTTGCCGTTGAAGAGCGGGACGAAGCCGGCGGCGTCCGCGGCCGGATGCGAAGCGTCCATGGCGGGCTCGCTCACGGGATAGGGCTCCGGCGCGGCGAAGGCGAACGATGCGAGGAGGATCAGCAGCAGGGACTTCTTCATCGGGGTGCGGACATCGTGGGCACGGCCCGGCGGCGGGCGAGAAAACTTCTGCGTTCCCAGACGCAGGAAAGTGGGATACCTTCCCAACATGCCCCCACTTCTGGCCGCCTTGCTACTGTTCGCCGCCGTGTCGCCGGCGGCGGAGGCCCGCCGACCGGACATCGTGGTGTTCCTGACGGACGACCTCGGGCAACCGGATACGGCCCCCTACGGAGGCGGAGGCATCCGCACGCCCCGCGTCGCCCCCACCCTTCCGCACCCGTCCAATTTCGTCGCCGACGCGGTGCCGCAGGTCCCCGCGGCGCTCGCTGAAGAGATGGACCCCTACCTCAACCTCGGCGGTGCTAGCTTCAAGGGATGGGACTCCCAGGGGCGCGCCGCCATCGTCTCGACCCGCATCGGCAGCGCCTCGCACCTGCACCGCATGACCGAGGCACTGGGCAAGCGGGCCGCGCTCACGCGCGGAACAGAGCCGGTGAAATTCGGCTGGTTCCAGCCGGGCGGTACGAAGCTGGCCTACCTCGCCGACAAGGGCGGCGATGAGAACTACCAGCTGTTCCTGACCGACGCCGCCGACGCCAAGGCTAAGCCCACGTTGATCACAGACGGACGCTCCCGCAACACCGACCCCCGATGGTCGGCGGACGGCCAACGCATTGCCTGGGCCTCAAACCGCCGCAATGGCAAGGACAGCGACATCCTAATCGTCGACGTGAAGGCGCCCTCGAAGGTGCGCGCGCTCGTGACGGGATCATCGCCCGGCTGGTCGGCCACGGCCTGGGCTCCCGACGGCCACTGGCTGCTGGTGCGGCAGTCGGTCAGCATCGAACGCACCCGGTTGCACAAGGCGGACCTGGCGACGGGCAAGGTCACCGAAGTGACGCCCACCGGGGCTTCCCACCCCTTCAGCCACGTGCGTCTGTCCATGGACGGAAACGGCGCCTACGCGCTCTCGACCCTGGGCGGCGACTTCCTACGCCCTGTCCGCCTCGACTTCGCCGCCCGGACGGTGAAACTCCTGGAAGGGGCTCCCGAATGGGACTGCGAGGAGCTCGAGGTCTCCGCGGACGGGAGGCGCCTCGCCGTCATCGTCAACGTGGACGGCCGATCGGAACTGCGCTGCTGGGAACTGCCGTCGGGCAAGCCCCTCCGCGCCCCTGCGATCCGCCCAGGCGTCATCTCCAACCTCGCGTTCCGGCCGGGCAGCCATGAGGTCGGCTTCACGCTCAACTCGGAGGACTCTCCCAGCGACGCGTGGTCGGCGGACCTCGACTCGGAGGCGCTCACCCGCTGGACCGACCGGACCTCCAAGCCCAAGGTCGACGTCAAGGCTCCCGAAGCGACGACCATCCGCGTGCGCAGCTTCGACGGCGAGCAGATCCCCTGCCTCGTCTACCTGCCCGACGCCGCGAAGTTCCCCGGCCGGCGTCCGGCTATCATGATCTTCCACGGCGGCCCCGAGGGACAGTCCCGTCCCGGCTTCCGCGGCGGCCTGCTCTACTACCTGGACCGCCTGGGCATCGCGCTCATCTACCCGAACGTGCGCGGCTCCTCCGGCTACGGACGCCGCTACCTCAACCTCGACAACGGCGTGCGTCGCGGCGACGCGGTGAAGGACGTCGGGCCCGTGCTGGACTGGGCCGCAGGGCACCCGCGCATCGACCCGGCCCGCATCGCCGCCTTCGGCGGCAGCTACGGCGGATTCATGTGCCTGGCGAGCATGGCGGAGCACGGCGAGCGCTTCCGCTGCGGCGTGGACGTCGTCGGCGTGACCAACATAGTCACCCTGCTCGAGCAGACCTCGGACTACCGGCGCGCCGCGCGCCGGGCCGAGTACGGCGACGAGCGCAAGCCCGACGTCCGGGCCGCCCTGGAGGCGGTCGCCCCCGCCCGCAACGCGGCCCGCATCCGCGCCCCGCTGCTGGTGATCCACGGACGCAACGACCCCCGCGTGCCCCTGGCGGAAGCGGTGCGCATCCGCGACGCGGTCAGAACCACGGGCGGCGAGGTCTGGTATCTGGTGGCCGAGGACGAGGGCCATGGGTTCTCCAAGAAGTCCAACGTCGACCACCAGGCCAGGGTCACGGCCCTCTTCCTGAAGGAGCGCCTGCTCGACCCTTAATTGA
>VHDL01000043.1 GCA_016871415.1 Verrucomicrobiota bacterium | reverse complement strand
CCGCGGCCAAGCTGCACGACCTGATCACCCTTGCCCGGGACGACGCGAAGTGGGGAGCGGCCGAGACCATCTGGAAGCAGGGATTGCCGGAGATCTTCAGGCGACCGAGCGACGAGGAGACCAAGAAAGCGGCGGCCGACCTCCTGGCGTGGCTGTCGGGGGCTGATTTCCATAAGACCCTCATGAAGAGCCTGTCCAGCATCGCCGAAGCCGTCGGCGGCATGGCACATGCCGAGGACCTCAAGCCGTCCATCTGGGACAACCTGAGCGGCCGACTGCGGCCGGTCATCCTCGGCAAGCAGGGAGAAGAACTCACCCTGATCTACCCCTCCGGCGACAAGGGCAAGCCCATCAACCTGACGGCGGCGGCCTGCGACAACCTCAGGGTGCTCGGGAGGACCGCCTACTCCATCGCCCTGCAGGAGAAACTCGCGCAGACCGAGGCCATGCATCGCCTACTCAAGCGATACGATGAGATCTACGACCGCGAGATCCGCCAGAGAGGCCGCCTGACCTTCAGCGACAACGTCACCCTGCTGCTGGATGCCGAGGGCAAGTTCGACATCGACTACCGCCTCGACTGCAACGTGAAGCACTGGCTCTTCGACGAATTCCAGGACACCAGCACCCGGCAGTGGAAGGTCCTGGAGCAAAACCTCACCGAGATCTACCGGGAGAGGGACCAGAAGACCGAGTGGCGGACGGTGTTCTTCGTGGGGGACCTGAAGCAGAGCCTGTATGGCTGGAGGGCGGGCAATCCCAAGCTCCTGCGCATGGTGGACGCGGAGATCCCCAAGGTCGGCAACAACCGACTGGATTACACCCGCAGGTGCGCCCAACCGATTGTCGGGCTGGTCAACGACCTCCTAGGCGACCTCGAGCCACACGGAAGGTTCTTCTCGACTGAGGCGGCGGCCAATTGGGCCAAAGTCTGGGGCGACCATGAGTCCAAGAACCCGGACCGACCTGAGATGGGCGAGGCCCTTTGGGTGCGCCTGAACAACCTCGAGGAGACCGTCGAGACCAAGGAGGGCGACGATGTGGACGAGGACATCGGCAAGACGGCCTGTCAGGCCAAATGGATCGGGGCGCACATCCGGGAATCCGGCCTGACCGATGACCGCGGACTCCTGAAGCCGGGGATCACCTGCGCCATCCTGGTCTCGAAGAACGAGCAGGCCGCGGAGATCACCGAGCAGCTGCGCCGGGTCGGCATCGAGGCGGCGGACGAGGCCGCGGCGGAGATCGCGATGGACAACCCCTTCACCGCCGGCGTCGTGGCCCTGATCAAGAACGCCGCGCATCCGACCGACCGACTGAGCAAGGGCATGGCGGAGATGTCCCCGAGCGCGAAGGCGTATGTCGACGCGTGCGGCGGATGGGAGCCCGCGAGACTCAGGATGGCCGAGGTGTTCTACGGGCGGGGCGGAGAGGCCCTGCTGCAGGAGCTCCTCAAGGGGCGCGTGCCGGACGGCGAGACCAACGCCGAGCGATTCCTGGCCAAGCGCGTGCAGCAGATCCTGGCCTTGGCGGTGAAGTTCGATGAGGACGAACGACGCGACCTCGCCCGATTCGCCAACCATCTTGAAAAGTCGTCGCTGCGGGACACCGCCGATCCCAGGTCCGTGCAGGTCCTGACCATTCATCGGTCCAAGGGCCTGCAGTATACCGCCGTCTACCTGCCGTGCCTGAACAGCGACAAGCAGAAGATCGCGGAGGTGCGGGTGAAGGACCCCTTGGTACGGACCGACGCTGAGTTCACCCCCGAGTGGGTGCTGACCCGGCCCAAGACCGCCGTGTGCGAGGCCGATCCCGGGACCTTGGAGGCCGTGCTGACCGAGGAGCGGACGGCGGCGGCGTATGAGAACCTCTGCAGGCTGTATGTGGGCATGACCCGGGCCATCCGGAGACTCGTGCTCGTGACCGATGAACTGAAGCCTGAGGTCCGGGAGGATCTGACCGACGAGAAATTGGAGCGTAAGTACGATTTCGCGACCCTCATCGAGGCCGTCCTGGGCGGGACGGGCGCCGAGGGTGCGAAGCTCAAGCAACTGAAGATGAAGGGGGCTTGTGACGCCGAGATCGTGTTCAGCCGGGGCAGCGACGCATGGATCCGGAGCACCGTGAAGACCGAGGCCGTGAGCGACGAGCGGGCCGCGAGGGACGTCAGCGCCCTGACCCCCGTGCAGCGGACCGAGCGCCTGCGCCCCTCGAAGTCGGGCAAGACCTTTGAGGGCGGCTGGAGGCCCGGCAAGGACGTCGCCCGGGGCAAAGTCTTCGGGACCTTGGTCCACGAGCTATTCAATCACCTTGCGTGGGATGCCGAGGCCTTCCAGGCCGGCCTGGAGACCCGGGAGTGGCCCGTGGAGACCCCGGAGCTCTACGATGAGGCCGTGGCGTCCATCCGCGCCTGCCTGAGGTCGGCGCCCGTCGCTGGGCTGCTACGCAAGACCGATGGCGCTGTGCTTTGGAACGAGCGCAAGGCGACCCTCATGCATGAGGGCAAAATCATCAACGCCGTCTTCGACCGCGTGCACGTGGTGCCGGGACAGTCCGCGACCGTCATCGACTACAAGACCAACGACTGCTCCCTCGAGCATCTGAAGGAGATGTATCAGGGCCAGATGGATCTGTATAGGGTCGCGGTGGCGAAGTTGTGTGGGTTGGAGGCGGGGAAGGTGAGGTGCGTGTTGGTGCATGTGCGCGCAGGGGCGCTGGTGGAATGCTGAGGCGTTCCTGCGAGGGGACAGGGGCTTACTTCGAGGGACAGGGACAGGGGCAGGGACAGGGCCAGCTGATGAATGATGGGGGATGAGGGATGACCGCCGAGGGCGGCCGGGGCAGCGGCAGGGGGATGTCCCTACCGGAGTCAGTCTACGCGGAGTTCGGGGAAGTGCTTGCGGACGTGGTTGATGACGTGTTCGAGCTGGCCGTTGAGCTCGAAGGCCTCAGCGACGAACCCGTGATGGGTGCAGGCCAGGGAGACCGTAGGCTTGGCGCCACCGGTGAAGGTGAAGACGTGGTGCGGGGCGACCTTGACGGTGATGGTCTGAATGCCCCTCCCCTTCTTCTGGATCTCGAGGCTGATGGGCCCCTTGGGGGCGGAGGACTGCGAAGGACCGACGGCGGACTTGTTTTTCTTTTTCATGGTCTGGTTTTGGGTGGATGAAAGTTCAGCGATGGGTGCGGCCGTGCTTGCCGCAGCGCGTGACGATGATCAGGTGACGGCGGTGACAGACGTCCCAGTGGATGGACATGCAGTCGGCTTCGCTCCATCCGTGACCCAGGGTGACGTGTCGATGTCCGACGAAGCGTTCGCCAGCGAAATCGGCCTGGTAGTCGTCGGGGAACATCTGAAGCTGGGTGTCGGAGACGCGCAGGGTCACGGCACGGCCGACCGCTTGGTTCCAGAAATCCTGGTCAGACATGCCAACGACAGGTCCGTTCGCGAGGGCATCGGCCGCTCGACGAAGTCCTTCCAGTACACGCTCGGCCTTGTGGACGTGACGATACTTGCACATGGCCGCCTGTGAGAGCGCCTTTTCAGAAAAGACAACTTCGTATCCATGCGATCTGCCTAAGAGGAACTGATTGACGACATCTTGCACGGAGCGGCTCGCGTCATGAGTAGCGCGAGGCTCAGCGACCGGCAGCGCGACAGCGCCATTGATGCGACGCACCTGCACGATGGCGGTGAAATGCTTCATGAATAATCTCCAAAAACCTCGGACGCATCGCGCGAAGTTGAACGAAATCAAAGTGGTCGGGCCGGCTGACTTCAGTTTCAAGTTCAGGCAGCAACCGACCTTCTCGATGCGATACGCGGAGCCATTGGCGCAGCTGAGTTGCACACCCAAAGCAGCGGCCGCGGCGCGGATCGCCTGATCAAAACGCGCTGGTTCGAGGTGTCCAATGTAGGAGAAGGTCTTTGAGCGAGACATGCCTCCAGCCTGGCCTGAGTCGGCTCAGGAATCAAGCGGGTTTCGTTGCGTAAAATACTGGAATACATGGGTTTATGCAATACATGTAAAGCATGTAGAACTACTATAACAGGGAGAAGTACCTGTTCGTGCATTGCATGCAGAAATGCGGAAGTACCCTAACCTGTAGTATCGGGGAACGGGGCTGGCTTCGAGGGGCGCGGGCGAGGTAGGGCGGTCATTGCCATGACCGCCGTTTAACGACGTACGTGCGTGGTGCCGGGCCAGGTTATGGATCGTGTAACGTCCGTACGCCCACGGACGTGATGGCAATCACGTCCCTACCGAGAGACTGCGGCTGACCGAGGACGGTCAGCCCTACCAGCGCGGCGAGGTCAGGTGACTTCGGAAAGAAGGGCGCGGGCGTCGTGGGCGTGCTCGGTCTGGGCGAAGCCGTAGGCCTCGGCGACTTTGATGAGGAGGGACGCGGCTTCGGCGGTTTTTGCGAAATGACCCAGGGCTAGCTGCATGCGGGCGACGCACAGGAGGGGGAAGACGTCCGGCGCCCTGCCCTGCCGTCCCAAGGACACGCACCAGCTCTCCAAGGCGGCCACGATGGCGCGCTCATACCGGTCGGTGAGGCGATAGCAGTCGCCCATGCGCAACCAGATCATGGCCATGCGGGGATCGCGGGGACCCAGATGGCCCTGCATGATGAAATGGGTGCGCTCGGCGAATCTCGCGGCGGCGGGGAAGAGTCCGCGGCCGAACAACCAGGCGAGGGCCTTGGAGGCGAAGGCGATGGCGGGCTTGGAATGCTCTCCGAAGGTCTTCTGCACGAGGGCGAGGCCCTGATGCAGGGTGTACTCGGCGGAACCGTGGTCGCGTCCCACGTGGAAGACGCCGGCCAGGCTGAAGAAAGCGCCGCGGATGAGGGACCAGTTCGGGGAACTGCGCGCGAGTTCGCGCGAAGCGGTGTCGCGGAAGAACTGCACGAGATCGCGGTCGACGCGTCGATGGGTGCGCCGCTTCAGGGCTGGGGTCTCCTCGAGCCCGACGTAGGCCAGGCCACCGTAGGGCTGGGGCTTCTGGTCCAAGGTGCGCGCGTAGGCGGCGCTCAGCAGATCGGCGCTCTGACGGATGACCTCTTCGAGGAACGCGGCCTGGGCGCGGATGATCTCCGGGGTGGAGCGGAGCAAAATGGCGTCGGCCTCGCGGCGCTGTTTCTCCCGGCGCTGGCTCATGTAGGCCCGCAGATTGGGGCTGATGGGGCCTTCACGGCCAGGGTTGGGGTTCTTCCTCTCGGGGTCGTTGGGGTCGTCGCGGTTCGGCATAGACGCGGTGGTATGCCCAGGGGGGAGGGAATGG
>VHDL01000042.1 GCA_016871415.1 Verrucomicrobiota bacterium | reverse complement strand
GAAGCCCTCGGTCGCGGCGAGGGGGTGACGCTTCGGATCGCGGGCGTGGGCGTCGACCGCCGCCTGCGCCACCTCCATCGGCGAAAGCAGCTTCACGTTCAGGGCGAAGGACAGCCGGGAATGAAAGAGGCGGTCAGACTTCGTGTGCATCGCGTCCTCGTAATCGCCGAAATCCGGCAGGCCGCGCTCAATGAAGGCATCCAGCTGCTTGAGCGCCTCCTTGCGGTCCTGAGACCAGGGGAAGTCCTTCTCCGAGGGCTTCCCCATCGTCTTGACCCCGGCGGCCTGGATCTCCTTCCAGATCGCCGAATGGTCATGGGAGACGTCCCAGGGCTTCGGCGGGGGCGGCGTGCCCTTCCAAGGCTTCCGATTCTCCTTGTCGTAGTTCCATTCTCCGCCGAGAGGCGCGCCGTCCTCCTCGAGCAGCAGGCGCGTGCGGACGCGCATCTTCCGATAGTAGGACTCCATCAGCCAGCGCTTGGCGTCCTTCTGGAAATGCGCGGCCACGCCTCCGCGGCCGTCCAGGAAGTGCTCCGAGCTCACGCGTGCCGCGGGCAGGCCGCAGTCCTTGGCGAACTGCCGCAGGTCCTCGTCCAATCTCCATTCGTCCGGCTCCTGGTATTCGAAACGCTCCGCTTTCGTCTCCCGGAACACCTGCCTCAGGTTGTCCGCGAAATTCTGGCGGTTGTCGGCGTCGCCGATGCGGAAGTAACGCACCGCATGGCCGTCCTTGCGGAGGAGCTCCGCCATGCGGCGCATGCCGGCGAAGATGGCGATGACCTTCTGGGCGTGATGGACGACGTAATCGGTCTCCGTACGCACCTCCATCAGCACGTAGGTCACCGAGGCGTCCTTGCGCCCGAACCAGGAATGCTCCGGGTTGAGCTGGTCGCCGAGGATGAGACGGACCGTACGTGCCATCCCCCCAAAGGAGGACGAACGCGCCCCGAGGCAAGGCGGGCCGGCGTTTGCGGAGGCTCAGCGCGCCGCCGGCCGGGCGGGCGCGAGCTCCTGCCGGGTCGCGATGGGCACGTAGCCGACCTCGAGGCCCTTGGGAGGGGTCAGCACCTGCGCCGGGTCGAGCGCGGCCAGCCTGCCGACCGTGGGCGGCGCCAGATAATCGCGGTCCTTGGTCCAGGCGCGATGCAGCTTCTCGACCTTGGCCTGCAGCGCCTCGCGCTCGGCCGGAGTCATGTCGGCGTTGAGCATCGCCGGCTGATCGGCGAAACGGTACCAATAGTAGGTCACGACGCTGCCGTCGCCGAGGAAGGCCTGGAACGGACCGGCCTTCGGACCGGGAACCTTCCAGGGCGTCCGATCGCCCGCGGGCGTCTCGCGCGGCGCCTGCGGCTTTTCGGGCGGCGGGCCGAAGCCGACCTGCGAGAGACCGGTGGACGCCGGAACGTCCTTCGGCGTCACGGCCGTCCAACGGCCGTTCTTTCCGCCCTGACCGAGGCGGTAATATTCAGGCAGCGTCACCAGGCCGGGACGGACGCGACTGACCAGCGTAGCGTTCCACTTGTAACCGTAAGTGTGGGGATCCGGCGAATGCGGCGTCGCGAAGGCCTTCCAATCGAGACCCGGCTTCGCCTCGCGCTTCGTGCCCTGCGGGTAGATGCTCCAGGTCGAGCCGCCGCCGTCCTTGCGGAAGCTCTGCACCAGGGCCCCGGCGGGATTGATCGCCCCGCTGGCGACCGGTCCGCCCTCGAACCAGGCCTTCACGCGGTCGTAGAGGGCGCTGCGGTCGTAGCAGGTCAGACGGTGCAGCACCACCGTCGTGCCGTCGGAGCCCACCGGAAAGGAAGTCGGGGCGACGCGCGCGTAGGTGTCGCCCTTCTCATCCTCGGCCTGGGCGGCGGGCACGTACTGGGTCTCCATCTGGAAATGCTTGTTCGGATCCGATCCGCGTGAGTCGAGCATCTGGCCCGCGTAGGCGGGATTGCGCAGGGCGGAGCGCGCCCAGAAGTTCGGCGTGAAGAAGCAGACCGGGCCCTTGAAGTTCTCGGCGTTGAGGAAGAGCGTCCAGCAGTTGGCGCCGGTCGGCACGTCCTTGCCCTCGGTCTTCGCCTTGGGCTCGGCGAACGGCATGGGCAGGTAGCCGTAGCCGAAGAGCTCTCCGTTCACGCCCTGCTTCAGATTGAGGCCGTCGAGCGGGAAGAGGAGCCAGGGCGTGAGCTGGGCGACGCCGTAGAGGCCGCGCGGTTCCTCCCAGGTGCCCCGGCCGTAGGCGGGTCCGTTGGCGATGTCGTGGAAGTTCACGCCGACGCCTCCCATGATGAACTTCGGCGTCACGGAAGGGAACCGCGTGTCACGCCACCAGCCGAGTCCGCCCTCGATGTCATTGTAGAGGTCCTTGGGCTTCTCCCCCTCGTAACGGGGGTGCATCCAGGTGCCGAAGAGGCCGGTCTGGAAGCGGTGGCCGGGGTACTCGCTCAGCAGGGGCCAGGCCGCGGCGTAGATGGAGAAGCCGGCGTCATAGGGCTTGGTCACGCGCTCGGTCGGCACGATGAGGTAGCCGGCCATCTCGACCTTCTGGGGCGCGGCGAAGACGACGCCGGCGAGGAGCGAGGCGCAGAGGACGGGGAATCTCATCCCACCTTCCTAGTCCGATCGGCCGACCGAGGACAGCACCAAGTCCGGACTCAGCGCGGGCCGCCGCGACGGCGGGATCCGGGGTGCCCGTAAGGCCGGTAGTTGCCCTGCGCGGCGCGGCGCCCCCCGAAACGTCCGCCTTGCGGGCCGGTCCCGTGCCCGCCGGCCCGCTGACCGCGACGCTCCATCCGGCGCTCGCCGTCCTGGGGCTCGGGTGCACGAGCCGGAGCCTGCTGCGAGTAGTCGAAACCGGGCATGCGGCCGCAGTGAAGGTGTTTGCCCACGATACGCTCCAGCCGGCGGAGCTCGCCCTGGTCCTCGCCCGTGACGAAGGTGATGGCCGTGCCCGTGGCCTCCGCGCGGCCCGTGCGGCCGATACGGTGGACGTAGTCCTCGAGCTGGTCGGGGAAGTCGAAGTTCACCACGTGAGAGATGCCGTCGACGTCGATGCCGCGCGAGGCGATGTCGGTGGCGACCAAGACGCGGATCTCGCCGTTCTTGAAGGCCTGGAGCGCGCGCTGGCGCTGGCCCTGCGAACGGTTCGCGTGGATGGCCGCGGCCTCCACGCCGTGCGCGGCGAGCTTACGGCAGATGCGATCGGCCCCATGCTTCGTGCGCGAGAACACCAGGACCATGCGCATCGATTCATCGGCGAGCAGGTGGTGGAGCATCGCCTGCTTGAGCGCGCCGGGGCATTCGTAGAGCTTCTGCGTGACCGTCTCGGCAGGATTGAATCGGCGACTGACCTCGATCAGCTTCGGCGAGCGCTGGAACTGGTGGGTCAGGGCCTCGATCTCACGCGAGAGCGTGGCGGAGAACATCAGCGTCTGCCGGTTTGTGGGCAGGGCGCGCACGATGCGCTGGATTGCGGGGAGGAATCCCATGTCGAGCATGCGGTCGGCCTCGTCCAGCACCAGGTACTCCAGCGAGGAGAAATTGCCGTGCCCCTGGCCGCCGAGGTCGATCAGTCGGCCCGGCGTGGCGATGAGGAGGTCGCATCCGTTGCGCAGGGCGGCGATCTGGGGGCGCTCGCCCACTCCGCCGTAGACCGTCGCGACCGTCAGGCTGGCGTGGCGCGAATAGGCGGAGACGTTTTCGGCGATCTGGACCACCAGCTCGCGGGTCGGGGCGAGGATCAGGCAGCGCACGCGGCCGCGATGGGCGCCAGATTTGGTGCGGAGCAGCCGGGTGAGCAGCGGAAGCGTGAAGGCGGCGGTCTTGCCGGTGCCCGTCTGGGCGATGCCGATGACGTCCAGACCCTCCAGCACGGGCGGGATGGCGGCCATCTGGATGGGGGTCGGCTCCGAGTATCCCTGTTCGGCCACGGCCTTCAGGATGACGGCGTCGAGGCCGAGCGTATCAAATGACATCGCTGCAAAGTGAGTCGCCCCGCGGCAAAGGGCGAGAAGAATAGGGGATGGCGCAGTTGTGGTTTCAGGGGCAGGGACAGGGACAGGGGCAGGTGAAGAAACAGATTCATCCTGGCTTTCGCAACCAGAGCGACCGAATCCACTCTGCTCATTTTTCCTGCGTCTCCCCCTGTCCCTGCCCCTGCCCCTGTCCCTGTCCCTCATCAACTCATCTCTGAACGATTGCACTCCCCCTTCCCCTCCGTAGAACGATGACAACCCCGACGATGACGACCAAGCAGCCCGATGGATGGAGCTCGAAACTAGGCGTCATCATGGCCGTCGCTGGAAGCGCAGTCGGCCTGGGCAACTTCCTCCGCTTCCCCGGCCTGGTGGCCGACAAGGAGACCGGCGGCGGCGCCTTCCTCATCGCCTACTTCATCTCGCTCCTGATTGTTGGACTGCCCGTCTGCTGGATCGAATGGACGCTCGGACGCTTCGGCGGTTCCTGCGGCTACAATTCCTCGGCCGGCATCTTCCACGCCGTCATCGGTCGCCCGTGGGGCAAGTACGTGGGCATCCTCGGTTTCATCGTGCCCGTCGGCGTCTACTTCTACTACGTCGTGATCGAGTCCTGGTGCCTCGGCTACGCGTGGACGAGCTTCTCGGGCGGACTTGACCTCGGCAAGGACGCCGCGGCCTACGCAACCCACTTCAGGGACTTCGCTGGCCTGAGCGCCGACGGATCCGTGCTCGGACTGAAGGGCCCGTTCCTCTTCTTCGTCGGCGTCTTCCTCCTCAACTACGTCATCATCTATCGCGGTCTCTCCAAGGGCATCGAGTTCATCTGCAAGTGGGGCATGCCGCTCCTCATCTTCATCGCGCTGGTCCTGCTCGTGCGCGTGCTGACGCTCGGCACGCCCGACCCCACGCGTCCCGAACTCAGCGTCTGGAACGGCCTCGGCTACATGTGGAATCCCGACGACGTGCTGGGCGGCTTGGCCAAGCCCGCCGTGTGGCTCAAGGCCTCCTCGCAGGTCTTCTTCACGCTCTCCGTCGGCTTCGGCGTGATCATCAGCTACGCCAGCTACGTGAAGCGCAACGACGACGTCGTGCTAAGCGGCCTGACCGCCACGTCAGCCAATGAATTCTGCGAGGTCGGGCTTGGCGGCATGATCACCGTGCCCGCCGCCTACGCCTTCCTCGGAGCCTCGGCCGTGGCGGGAGGCACCTTCGCCCTCGGCTTCAACGTCCTGCCCCAGGTCTTCGCGAGCATGCCCTACGGCCACCTCTTCGGCGGGCTCTTCTTCACCCTGCTCTTCATCGCGGCCATAACCTCTTCGCTCTCGATGCTGCAGCCTGGCATCGCCTTCCTCGAGGAGGGCCTCGGACTCGACCGCAAGGGCTCGGTGGCCCTGCTCGGCCTGGTCACGGCCGTCGGTTGCACGCTCGTGGTGTGGTTCAGCGAGGGACTCAAGGCACTCTCAACGGTCGACTTCTGGATCGGCGACGTGGGCATCTTCCTGCAGGGCACCATCCTAGTCTACGTCTTCAATCTCGCCTTCGGATTCGAGAAGGGGTGGACGGAGGCGCACCACGGAGCCGACATCGCGATCCCCCGCTTCTTCCGCCCCATCATCCGCTGGGTCGCCCCGGCCTACCTCACCTTGGTCTTCCTGATGTTCATGCTGCGCAATCTCGCCGGCTGGAACCTCTCCTTCACCGCGCCCGCTTTCAGCCCGACCGAACCGGTGCTCGACCTCATCGGCGGCGAAGGGCACCCGCCCAGCGGCGTGGCTCGCCTGACCGTGCTCTTCCTCATCATCTTCACGGTGTTCACCGTCGTGCTCATCCAGCGCGCCGGCGAACGCTGGAACCGCCGCTGACTCCTCCCCCATGACCCCCGCTGGACTCGCCTTCATGCTCATCTCCGTGGGCGCCGTCGCCACGCTCTTCATCAGGTGCC
>VHDL01000041.1 GCA_016871415.1 Verrucomicrobiota bacterium | reverse complement strand
CGCGCCCAGCAACCTCTTCCATGAAGTCACCTGCGATGCGCAGGGCCGCGTCTGGGCGGTCGGGATGTACAAGGGCAGGGCGGAGGTCGGTAAGGACGTCCATCGGTCATCCAAGCCCGAGGACAGTGACGGCATCGTCTGCCATTATTCCGCCGACGGACAGCTCCAGTGGAGCCGCACCCTGAACGGACCGGCCGTCGATTACGTCCTCGGCGTCGCCACTGACGGAACCGGCGCCTGTTACGTCACCGGAGAATCCGGCGCGGAATCCGGCGCCTTCGGCCGTCCCTTCCTCAGCCGTGGCTCCGTGGACATCTTCGTGGCCAAGCTTTCCGCCAAGGGGGAGCTCGAATGGATCAACCAGGCCGGAGGCGGCCTGGGCGACAACGCCTATGTCGCCGCCTGTGACGCGAGAGGCGGACTCTACGTCGCCGGCGCCTTCGGCGGCACCGCGCATTTCGGCACCATCCCGGCCGTCGCGCCCGGTTCGGGCAACGAGGCTTACGTCGCGCGTCTCGACCTGCGCAGGACGGAGTCGCAGGCCAGACTCCCTCGCGAACAGCTCCTCCTGCGTCGTGCCGACGGCGCCGTCCTGCCCGTCAAGGACACCTCCCAATGGAATGACCGCAGGCGTGATATCCTGCGCGCCATGCAGTCCGTCATGGGCGCCTTGCCCGATCCTCCCCGACGCAGCCCCCTCGACCTGAAAGTCGAGCAGGAGGACGACATGGGTTCCTTTGTCAGACGAAGGATCACCTATGTCTCCGGCGGCAACGCCCGCGTGCCCGCCTACCTCTGCATTCCCAAGTCCGCCCTCGTGAAGGACGCTCCCAGGGCGCCCGCCGTCCTCTGCCTGCATCCCACCGATGACAAGGTCGGCGTGGGCGTCGTCGTCGGACTCGGCGGCAAGGCCAACCGCCAATACGCTTCCGAACTGGCTGCGCGTGGATTCGTGACCCTCTCGCCCGCTTATCCCTTGCTGGCCTCCTATCAGCAGCAGCCCGCCTCCTTGGGCCATTCCGGCGGCACCATCATGGCCGTGTGGAACCACGTGCGCGGCCTGGACCTCCTCGACTCCCTTCCGTATGTGAAGCCGGGCGCCTACGGGGCCATCGGGCATTCCTTAGGCGGGCACAACGCCGTCTACCTCGCGGCCTTCGACTCCCGCGTGAAGACCGTCGTCTCCAGCTGCGGACTCGACCAGTACGTCGACTATCAGGACGCACGGCCGGAAGTGTGGAAATTCGGCAAAGGCTGGTGCCAGACCCGTTACATGCCCCGCATGGCCGAGTATGCCGGACGCCTGGAAGACATCCCCTTCGACTTCTCCGAGATCGTGGCGACCTTGGCGCCGCGCTCCGTGCTGATCGTGGCTCCCTTGCGTGACTCCAACTTCCGCTGGCGGAGCGTGGACAGAGTCGCCGAGGCCGCACGTCCCGTCTATCGTCTCTTCGGCGCCGAGGAAGCCCTGCAGGTCGAGCATCCCGACTGCGAGCACGACTTCCCCGATGAAATGCGCGAGCGGGCCTACCGGCTCCTTGAGCGCGACCTGCGCTGACCTCAGCGCACCAGACAGGGCTTCTTCGGGTCGAACTTCCAGCCCGGGATGAGGAACTGCATCGCGACCGCGTCGTCGCGTGAGCCGCCGGGCAGCCGCAGGTAGGCCTGGTGCGCCGCCTCCAGCCTGGCCTCGTCGATCTCGATTCCCAGACCCGGTCGGTCCGGCACCGTCAGATGCCCGTCCACGATGCGGAGCGGCTCCTTCGTGATGCGCTGACCCTCCTGCCAGATCCAATGCGTGTCGATGGCCGTGACCTCGCCCGGGGCGGCGGCGGCCACGTGCGTGAACATCGCCAGCGAGACATCGAAGTGGTTGTTGGAGTGCGAGCCCCAGGTCAGCCCGTGCTCCTGGCACGTCGCCGCGACCTTGACCGAGCCTCGCATCGTCCAGAAGTGCGGATCGGCCAGCGGGATGTCCACCGCCTGCAGACGCAGCGCGTCCTGCAGCTGCGGCCAGTCCGTCGCGACCATGTTCGTGGCCGTCGGCAGACCCGTCCGACGGCGGAATTCGGCCATCACCTCGCGCCCATTGCGTCCGTTCTCCGCGCCGCAGGGATCTTCCGCGTAGGCGAGCACCCCCTTGAGCCGCGTGCCCACCCGGACCGCCTCTTCGAGCGACCAGGCCCCGTTCGGGTCGAGCGTCACCCGGGCCTTTGGGAACCGCGCGTGCAGCGCACGGACCGCGTCCGCCTCGGCGTCGGCGGCCAGCACGCCGCCCTTCAGCTTGAAGTCCTGGAACCCATAGCGTTCCTGCGTCGCCTCGGCCAGACGCACGATCGCCTCGGGCGTCATCGCCTCCTCATTGCGCAGCCGATGCCACGCCACGGCGGACTCCGATTCGTCGCGGTAGGGCAGGGTCGTCCTGCGACGGTCCGCCACGTAGAACAAGTAGCCCAGCGCCAGCACCTTCTTGCGCAGCATCCCGCCTTCGCCGAGCAGCGCGGCCACCGGGACATCCCGGGCCTGGCCGAGCAGGTCGAGCAGCGCCGATTCCAGCGCCGTCACCGCGTGGATTGTCACCCGCAGGTCGAACGTCTGCAGACCACGCCCGCCCGCGTCCCGGTCGCCGAACTTGCGCGAGACCTCGTCGAGCAGCGGGCCGTAATCCGCCACCGGCCGTCCGACGAGCATGGCCGCGGCCTCCTCGACCGTCAGGCGGATCTTCTCGCCCCCCGGGACCTCACCGACCCCCGTCCGGCCCGAGTCGTCGGTGATGAGCACCACATTGCGCGTGAAGAACGGCCCGTGGGCGCCGCTGAGATTGAGGAGCATGCTGTCCTCGCCGGCGACCGGCACGACGCGGAGGGAGCGGATGAGCTGGGTGGACATCGTGAAGAGGGGTCAGGCGCGTCGGAAGCGGACGAGCAGGACCAGGGCGGCCGTGAGCAGCGACGAGGCGGCCAGACCGTGCAGCCCCCAGGTCACGCTGCCCGTCGTCTCCTTGATCCAGCCGAAGGCCGTCGGCGCGAAGAACCCGCCGAGATTGCCGAGCGAGTTGATGAGCGCGATGCCGGCCGCCGCCACGCGGGGGTCGAGCTCCTTCTGGGGGATCGGCCAGAACAGCGAGGCCGCGGACTTGAAGCCCAGCGCCGAGACGCAGATGCAGACGAATCCGGCGACCGGACCTCCGAGCGTGGCGGCGAACATGCCCAGACCCGCGACCGTGAGCGCGACCGCCACCCATCCCTGCTGGCCCGGCCGACGCGCGGCTGCCACCGCGAACAGATACATGCCCGCGATGGAGATCAGCCAGGGGATCGAATTGAAAAGTCCCACCTGCATGTTGGAGAGCCCGCCCATCCCACGGATGATCTCCGGCAGCCAGAACGTCACCGCGTAGATCGTGAGCTGGATGGCGAAGTAGACCCAGCAGAAGAACAGCAGCTTCGGGTCGAGCAGCAGCTCGCCCAGTCCGGCCTTGGGGCGCGTGATGGCGGCGGCGCGTTCCGCTTCCACCGCGGTCGAGAGCGCCTGACGCTCCTCCGGGTTCAGCCAGCGCGCCTCCGCCGGCAGCGAATCCAACCAGATCCAGAGGATGCCCGCCATCCCCACCGAGAACACCCCTTCGATGAACAACATCCATTGCCAGCCCTGGAGCCCCATCCCTTCGATACTCATCAGCCCGGCCGAGAGCGGGCCTGAGATGACCGAGGCGATCGCCGAGCCGCTGAGGAAGATTGCCATGGCGCGTCCGCGTTCCGAGGACGGGAACCAGCGCGTGAAGTAGTAGACCACGCCCGGGAAGAAGCCCGCCTCCGCGGCACCGAGCAAGAACCGGAGCGCGTAGAACTCGTTCGCGTCGCGGACGAAGGCCAGCAGCGCGGCGAGCGCGCCCCAGACCGCGGCGATGAGCGTCAGCCAGCGACGCGCCCCGAGCCGTTCCAGCGCCATGTTGGCGGGCACCTCGAAGATCGCGTAGCCCCAGAAGAACAGTCCCGCCCCGACGCCGTAGGCCGTGGCGCCGATGCCCAGGCTCGCCTCCAGCTGTGGCTTGATGAAGCTCACGTTCACCCGGTCGACGTAATTGACAATGAACATCACCACGAAGAGCGGGAGCAGCCGCCACTTCGCCTTGGAGACGGCGGACGCCAGCGGGGACTGGGGGGCTGTCTCCATCACTGCGGGCCGAGCTTGGACATCAGCGCGGCCAGCCGCTCCACTTCGTCGGCCTTGAGTTCCGTGAGCGGGGCGCGGACCGGTCCGGCGTCGTGACCGGCCAGACGGGCGCCGGCCTTGACGATGCTGACCGCGTAGCCCGCGGAGCGGTTGCGGATCTCCAGGTAGGGCAGGAAGAACGCGTCCAGCAGCCGGCTCTGCGTCGCATGATCGTCCGCCGCCACCGCAAGGTAGAACTCCATGGCCATCTTGGGCACGAAGTTGAAGACTGCGGAGGAGTAGACCGGCACGCCCATCGCCTTGTAGGCGGCGGCGTAGACCTCGGCCGTGGGCAGGCCACCCAGGTAGCTGAAGCGGTCGCCCAGCCGGCGTCGGATCGAGACCATCAGCTCGACCTCGCCGATGCCGTCCTTGTAGCCGATGAGATTGGGGCAGGCCTGGGCGAGACGCTCCAGATGGTGCGGCTGCAGTCGGCAGACGTTGCGGTTGTAGACCACCACGCCGATCTTGACCGACTTGCAGACCTGCTCGACGTGGACGGCGACGCCGTCCTGATTCGCCTCGGTGAGATAGTGCGGGAGGAGCAGGATGCCCTTGGCGCCGAGCCGTTCGGCTTCCTGCGCATATTGGATGGCCAGGCGCGTGGGGCCGCCGGCTCCGGCGAGGATGGGCACCTTGCCCTGGCAGGTCTGCACCGCCGTGCGGACCACGTCGGAATATTCCTTGGGCTCCAGGGAGAAGAACTCGCCCGTGCCGCCGGCGGCGAACAGGGCCGTCGCGCCATACGGAGCGAGCCACTCCAGACGCTTCGCGTAGGTCGAGGGACGAAAGTCGCCGGCGGCGTCGAAGTCCGTCACCGGGAAGGAGAGCAGCCCGTGCGAGATGGTCTTCTGCAGTTCGAGGGGGGACATGGGAAATGACTGGATGTGACGGATAAGCGAACGCGGCCGTGAGGGAAGGGGAAAGTCCCGGACGGGGAACTTTCGATTGGCAGGCGGCGGCACGGCGGGCTAGGTTGCGTCATGCCCCACATGCCCTTGGCGGCGCTTTGCGTGCTGCTGTCCTCCGTCCTGCTCTCCGCCGAGCCCGCCGCCCGTTGGTACAAGGGCAACCTGCACACCCACACCTTCTGGAGCGACGGCGACGACTTTCCGGATTCCGTCGCCCGCTGGTACAAGGACAACGGCTATCACTTCCTGGCCCTCTCCGACCACAACGTCATGCAGCAGGGCGAGAAGTGGTTCGTCCCGGCCAAGCGTCGCGGGGGCAAGGACATCGCCGAGAAATATCTCGCCGCCTTCACGTCCGACCGCGTGAAGGTGCGCGGCGAGGGGGACGCCCGGGAGATCCGCCTCAAGACCTTCGATGAGCTGCAGGCCGAGTTCGGCGAGGCCGGCCGCTTCCTGATGATTCCCTCCATCGAGAGCACCGACAGCCGCGTCCACGTCAACGTGACCAACCTGCGTGACCCGATCCTGCCGGACAAGGCGATCGACACCTCGACCTCGCAGGGGATTGTGGCGGCGATGCGCCACGCCTTAGAAACTACGCGCGCGCAGCGCGCCGCCACCGGGCGGCCCATGTTCGCGCACCTCAACCATCCCAACTTCAAGTGGGCCGTCACCGCGGAGGAGATCCTGCAGGTGGACCAGCAGCGCTTCTTCGAGGTCTACAACGGCCACCCCACCGTCTACAACGAGGGCGACGCCGTGCACGCCTCCACCGAGCGCATGTGGGACATCATCCTAGCCGAGCGGCTCGGACGCCTCGGTCAGCCCGCCCTGTTCGGTCTGGCGACCGATGATTCGCACAACTACCACATCCAGCCCGACCGCGTGAACGCGAAGTCCAGCGTGACCGGTCGCGGATGGGTCATGGTGCGCGCGGATGAGCTGACCCCTGACGCCCTCGTGGCCGCCATCGAGAAGGGCGACTTCTACTGCTCGACCGGCGTCACGCTCAAGGACGTCGTGCGTACGGCCGATTCGCTCACCGTCGAAGTCGATCCCGAGCCCGGACTTCAGTACACCGTCGAGTTCATCGGCACCCGCAGGGGGTATGACCATCGCAGCGAGCCCGTGAAGGACGACAAGGGCGAGGTCCTGCACGTCACCCGTCGCTACTCCGAGGACGTCGGCCGCGTCCTGCAGTCGTCGAAGGGCGTGCGCGCCACCTACAAGTTCAAGGGCGACGAGCTTTACGTCCGCGCCCGCGTCACCTCCAGCCGTCACAAGTCTCCGATCGTCATCGCCGGCGAAATGGAGCGCGCCTGGACCCAGCCCTGATTTTCCATGAGACACCTCCTCGCCTCCCTGCTGGCCGCGGCCGCCTTCGCCGCCCCGCAGCGTCCCAACATCATCGTCATCCTGGCCGAC
>VHDL01000040.1 GCA_016871415.1 Verrucomicrobiota bacterium | reverse complement strand
TGTGGGGAAGTGAGTCGCGGCGGCGGAGCCGCCGCGCAGGGACAGGGGTAGGCGCAGCGGAGCTACGAGGGACAGGGGCAGGGGCAGGGACAGGGGCAGGGGGATGGTGCAAAGGTGGATGCGCTAGCGCGAGGGACAGGCGCGGCGGAGCCGCGGCGAGGGACAGGGACAGGGGCAGGGACAGGATTAAAGATCTAGGGTAGGGGCAGGGACAGGGACAGGGGCAGGGGCGGCTGCAGATTGTGCAAAGGTGCAAACGGGAGCGGAGCTCCTGTGCAAAAGTGCAAAGGTGGGTGCGCTAGCACGAGGGACAGGCGCAGCGGAGCTGCGAGGGACAGGGGCAGGGACAGGGACAGGATTAAAGACCTAGGGGCAGGGACAGGGGCAGGGGCAGGCTTTTGAACTCTGAGGTTTTAGCGCGCTGTCTTGTGCATCAACTGTCCCTGTCCCTGCCCCTGTCCCTAAATCTGTATCTCCCCATGTCCACGTGCCAGCTTGCCAGCGTGTCCCCTGCTAAGCCTGTCCCTGCTGACCATTGCCTTCGCACTGTTTTATTCGATCGTGCGGCATCATTTCATTGTCCGCGGGGAGGGGAGGGTGCAGGATGCGGCCGCCCCATGAGATTCCTGCTCTGCCTACTGGCCGCGCTGCCGGTTGGCGCGTTCGACCAGTCCCCTTTCGAGAACCCGCAGAGCCGGACCGTTCTCCAGCTCGATCCGGGCAAGGACAATCCCCGGAACTCCGAGGGCTCGTTCATCAAGCTCAAGGACGGACGGGTCCTTTTCATCTACACGGGATATTTCGGAAGCAGCGGGGCCGATGACGGGTCGGCCCGTCTGCTCTCCGTCGAATCGCGTGACGCCGGCCTCACGTGGTCCCAGCCCAAGGTCGCCATCGAGAACCATGGCCGCCGTAACATCATGAGCGTCTCGTTGCTCCGGCTGAAGAGCGGGCCGATCGCCATCTTCTACCTCGAGAAGAACAGCTGGCTCGACTGTCACGTCGTCATGCGCACCTCCACGGACGAGGCGGCCACCTGGAGTCCGCCGGTGAGAGTGGGGCAGGCGCCGGGCTATTTCGTCCTGAACAACGACCGCGTCATCCAGACCGCCAAAGGCCGTCTGGTGATTCCCCTGGCCTTCCATCGTTCCAGGGGATCCGATCCGGACAGCTCACGCTCCTTCGATGCCCGGGCCATCGCCCAGTGGCTCATCTCCGACGATGAAGGCCGCACGTGGACCGAGTCCGCCAGCTGGTGGGCCATGCCCGTGCGTTCCTCATCGGGCCTGCAGGAGCCCGGAGTCGTCGAGCTGGCCGACGGCTCGCTCCTTTCCTGGGCCCGGACGGACGCCGGCTTCCAATACGGCTTCAGGTCCACGGACGCCGGTCGCACCTGGTCTCCGCCCGAGCCCACGGCCCTGGCCAGTCCGGTCTCTCCGGCCAGCATCCGTGCCATACCCGGCACCAAGGACCTCCTTTGCCTGCACAACGACCATTCCGGAAAATATCCCTTCGCCAAGGGCATGCGCACGCCCCTCGTGGCTTCCGTCTCCAAGGACGGCGGACGCACCTGGGAGAATCAGCGCCTGCTGGAGGCCGACCCAGACGGCTGGTATTGCTACACCGCCATCGCCTTCGAGGGGGACGCCGTCCTGCTCGCGTACTGCGCCGGCGACAGCAAGAAACGGTCGCATCTCAATCATCTCCGCATCCGGAGAGTCTCCCTCTCCTGGCTGACCGGCTCCTGACCCCCTGCGAACATGAATCCTCGCGCACTTCACCGCAGGTCCCTGCTCAAGGCGGCCGCCGCCCTGCCTTTCTTCGCCGCGCTCAGGGCGCAGGAGAGGCCTGCGGCTCCGCCGCCGCCCGCACTGGTCGATCCGGACCGCGGTCCCGGCGCCGGCTGGAGCATCCTGGTCTTCCCTGATACCCAGAACTACGCCAAGTATGCGAAGAACCAGGCGCACTTCGACCGCATGACCCGCTGGGTGCGTGAGCATCGCAAGGCCTGGAACATCCGGCTCGCCCTGCATGAGGGCGACCTCGTCGAGCAGAACGACATCAAGGTCGGCGGCGGTCGCGGCTACGGGGATCAGAATTCCGAATCCCAGTGGGCTTCCGCGCGCCGGGCCCTGCTGCCGCTGGCCGATGAGATGCCGGTGATCCACACCACCGGCAACCATGACTACGGCGAGCGTGCGGCGGAGACCCGCGACACCCGGTTCAACGACTACTTTCCCGTCAACTACAACCCGGGTGCCGCGGCCCTCCGCATCGAGTCGCCCCTCGCCGCGTGCGGCAAGCCCACCCTTGAGAACGCCGCCTACGACTTCAAGGCGCCTGACGGACGACGTCTCCTGATCCTCTCCCTCGAATGGGGACCGCGCAAATCCGTCGTCGACTGGGCGTCCGCCCTGGTGCGTCGGCCCGCCTACAAGGATCACACCGGACTCCTGCTCGTGCACGATTACCTCACCCCGGCCGACGTCCGTGACGGGCAGGACGGCAATCGCAAGCGTCCCGGCAATCCTCACACCTACGGCACGGGCAGACAGGGAGACACCCATGACGGCGAGGACCTCTGGCAGCGTCTCGTGAAGGGCGCGCCGCAGATGGAGCTCGTGCTCAACGGTCACGAGATGGCCGCGCACGTCGGCTATCGGACCGACCGTTCGGACGTCGGGCGCACCGTGCATCAGATGCTCTTCAACGCCCAGGGCTTTGGAGGCGGTTCCGACCACAGGGGCAACGGCGGCGACGGATGGATGCGCCTCCTGACCTTCGAGCCGGACGGACGCACCGTCTCCGTGCGCACCTTCTCGCCCCTGAGGCAGGACCGTGGCGACCCTCATTACTGGGACGATCCCCGGTGGCGCTTCGCCATCAGACTCCACGGCTGATGCGATTCGGCGCGTTGCTCCTGGCCGCCGCGGCATTCGGGCAATCCCTGCCCGGCACGATGCCCCTTCCGCCTGAGCCTCAGGCCGGATGGTCCGCCGCCATGGTCACCGGCATTGACCGCATGGCCGACCGGCTGCTGGCCGCCGCGCCTGCGACGCGAGCGCCCGACCGGGCTAAGCTCGCCGCGGCGCTGGGCGTGGAGCTCGCACCGCCGCCTCCGGGCAGGATGGTTCTGACCGGAGAAGGCCCCCTCAGGTCATTCAGCCTCGAAGTCACCCCGGGAGTCTTCGCCGAAGGCGTCCTCCACGGCACACTCACCGGCCCCTGGGTCCTTCTGCTGCCTGACGCCGACGACACCGTGGAGGCCGCGGTTTCGCGACATCCGGCGCCCGCGGGAGGGACTCTCCTGGCCATGCAGCTGATCAGCCGCGGCGTCGCGCACAGCGAGGATCCTCGGACCGGCATGCGCGCGCACGTCTCGCATCGCGAGTGGATCTACCGTCAGGCGTTCGTGCAGGGAGTCAGCGTGCCCGGACTGGAGGTCGACGCCGCGCGTGCCTTGGTCGGATGGATCGGGCGGCTCGACCCCCGGGCGAGCATCAGCCTCATCGGAGAAGGGGAGGGCGGGCATGTCGGACTTCATCTCGCCGCCCTGGACGAGCGCGTCGCCCGGATCGCCTTGGTCGGCTTCTTCGGTCCGCGGGAGTCCCTGTGGTCCGAGCCCATCGACCGGAACCTCTGCGGCATCCTGAAGGATTTCGGCGCCGCCGAACTGGCCTCATTGGTGGCACCACGACCCTTGGTCGTGATTCCCAGGTCGCTGACTCCCTGGGAGGGCGTACCTCCCGTTCCCAATGCCCGCGTCCTGGCCGCACCCGGGCGGATACCCGCCGTGTCCGAGCCGGACGCCCGAGCGGAGGCTCTCCGCGCCCTGCGCCTGCGTGGAGGCGACTGGCTGCGCATCGCCAAGGCGGACGCCGATCCGATGACCGAGCTCTTCGGCCGGAACCTCGGGGCGACCGCACCGACCTTCATCCCCGATCCATCAAGACAGCAGCGGCTCGTGGGCGCCCTCACCCGTCACCTGCAGGCGAGATTCGACCTCAACGACACCGTCCGCCAGGCCTCGTTCTGGAAGCGCGTGCCCGTGAAGCCTTCCGATTACCCCGCATTCGTCGCGCTTGAAAGGCGCAAGTTCGAGGAGCAGGTCATCGGTCGCCTGCCCGATCCGGACGTGCCCGCCGACGTCAGGACCCGTCTCGTCCGCGAGACCGACAAAGTCAGGATCCACGAGGTCATGATGGACGTCTGGCAGGGCGTGCCCGCCTGGGGTTGGCTGGCCGTGCCCAAGGACATCCCGCCCGGCGAGCGGAGACCCGTCGTCGTCTGCCAGCACGGACTCGAGGGCCTGCCCGAGGACGTCCTTGACGACCGTCGGGAGTCCGCCGCCTACAAGCCCTACCGCGCCTTCGCCCTGCGCCTGGCCGAGCGCGGATACGTCACCTTCTCACCGCACAACCCCTACCGTGGCGGCGACGCCTTCCGCGTCCTGCAGCGCAAACTTCAGCCCCTGGGCCTCAGCCTGTACAGCGTCATCAACGGCCAGCATCGTCGCATCCTCGAGTGGCTGGGCGGCCTGCCGGAGGCCGATCCCGCGCGCATCGCCTTCTATGGCCTGAGCTACGGCGGCAAATCGGCCATGCGCACCCCCGCCGTTCTCGACGGCTACTGCCTCAGCGTCTGCAGCGGCGACTTCAACGAGTGGGTGCGGAAGGTCGGCTCGACCTCCATGCCCATGTCCTACGTGAAGACCCACGAATATGAGATTCCTGAGTGGAACCTCGGTGGCACCTACAACTACGCCGAGATGGCGGCCCTTATCGCCCCGCGTCCCTTCATGGTCGAGCGTGGGCATTCGGACGGCGTGGGCCTCGACGAGTGGGTCGACCACGAGTTCGCCAAGGTCCGGCGCCACTACGTGCGCATCGGACGGCCCGGCGACGCCGTCATCGAGCACTTCGACGGCGGCCACTGGATCAACGGCGTCGGCACCTTCGAGTTCCTGCGCCGCCACCTGGGGCGCTGAGGGGCGTCCTCGCACTATGGCATCGATTTCGGGCCGCCTTGCCCTCATATCTTGATGGCCCCATGAGAAGCCTGCTTCCCCTGCTGCTGTGCGTCCTGGCCCTGGCCGCCGACCGCAAGCCCAACCTCATCTACATCCTGGCCGACGACCTCGGCTACGGCGACCTCGGCGTCTACGGACAGAAGCTCATCCGTACCCCTGAACTAGACCGTATGGCCCGCGAGGGCGTGCGCTTCACCCAATTCTACGCCGGCGCGACCGTCTGCGCGCCGTCTCGTAGCGTCCTGATGACCGGTCTGCACCAGGGCCACACCCGCGTGCGGGGCAATTCCGGCATCAATAATCCCGCCGCCCAGTCGCTGCGCGGCGAAGACCTGACCGTAGCCAAGTTCCTGCAGTCAGCCGGCTACCGCACCGCGCTGATCGGCAAGTGGGGCCTCGGAGACATCGAAGTCGCCGAGGCCGGACTGCCGCGCAAGCAGGGCTTCGACGAATTCTACGGCTTCCTCAATCAGGTCCACGCCCACAACCACTTTCCCGACTATCTCTGGCGGAACGAGACGCGCGAGCCCCTGCCTAACGTCGTGACCCCGGTGGGAGGTCATGGCGGCGGATATGCGACCAAGAAGGAGAAGTTCGCGGACGATCTGTTCGCCGAGGAGAGCCTCCGGTTCGTGGAGCGCAACCGCGACCGGCCGTTCTTCCTCTATTGGTCGATGGTCATTCCCCATGCGAACAACGAACGGACCGCCGTGCTCAAGGATGGGGCTGATGCCCCGGACTTCGGTCCGTATGCCGAGGCCTCGTGGCCCGATCCGGACAAAGGACAGGCCGCGCTGGTCACGCTGATGGACAGCTACGTCGGCCGGATGCTGCGCAAACTGCGGGAACTGGGCATCGACAAGGACACCCTCGTGGTCTTCAGCAGCGACAACGGTCCGCATCGCGAGGCGGGGCAGGATCCGGAGCGCTTCGATCCGAACGGTCCGTATACCGGCTACAAGCGCGACCTAACCGACGGCGGCATCCGCGTGCCCTTCATCGCCTGGTGGCCCGGACGCGTGCGTCCCGGCACTGAGACCGGCCATGTGTCGTATGCCGGCGACTTCTTCGCGACCGCCGCCGAGGCGGCCGGCCTGCCGACGCCCGCCGGTCTGGATTCGATCAGCTTCGTCCCGACCCTGCTGGGCAGGGACGGCCAGAAGAAACACGAGTTCCTTTACTGGGAGTTTCATGAGCGCGGCTTCCAGCAGGCGGCTCTCCTGGACGGAAGATGGAAGGGCATCCGAACCGGAGGTCCCGACCGCACGGTCAGGCTGCATGACCTTTCGGTCGATGTCGCGGAGCAGAAGGACCTCGCCGCCGAGCACCCTGACGTCGCCCGTCGCATCGGTGACTACCTGAAGACGGCCCGGACCGACGCCGAGGACTGGAAGCCCTATTGGCTGGCTGCGGACGCCAAGAAGAAATGAAAGCCGTCATCTTCGCATCCTGCGCTTTGCTGTCCGCCTGCGTCGCGGGCGGGGACTCCGTCCTGCGCCGTGAGTTCATCTACGAGCCGGGCCCCCATCCGCAGATCCATGCCACGACCATCGCCGAGACCTCGGACGGCCTCGTGGCCGCCTGGTTCGGGGGCACGCGTGAAGGGCACCGCGACGTCGGCATCTGGGTCTCGCGGCAGGTCGACGGCAAATGGACCCCTGCGGTCGAGGTCGCCAACGGCATCCAGCCTCCGGCCAAGGATGGCCGCCCCCTGCGGCATCCCTGCTGGAACCCCGTGCTCTTCCAACCAAGGCAGGGGCCCCTGATGCTCTTCTACAAGGTCGGTCCCAGCCCTCAGACCTGGTGGGGTGAGCTGCGTACCTCCGATGACCATGGTCGCACCTGGTCTCCCGCGCGAAGGCTTCCATACGATTATCTGGGACCCATCAAGAACAAGCCCGTGCAACTGGCTGACGGCACGATTCTCTGTCCCACCAGCGCCGAGAGCACCGACAAGAACAGCCGCTGGACCGTGCATTTCGAAAGACTCGCTCCGGACGGAAAGACCTGGACCACGACCGGTCCGATCAACGACGGGGTCGCCATCCAGGCCATCCAGCCCAGCGTCCTGTTCCTTTCCGACGGACGGCTGATGGCGCTCGGACGTTCCAGGCAGGACTTCGTCTTCACCACCGAATCTTCCGACGGGGGCCGCACCTGGTCTCCGCTGGCCCGAGGGTCCCTGCCCAACAACAACAGCGGCACCGATGCCGTCACCCTGAAAGACGGCCGTCACCTCATCGTCTACAATCACGTGGCCGGCACGCCGGGCAAGTGGGGCGGCCTGCGCACGCCCCTGAACCTCGCCGTGAGTCAGGATGGAAAAACCTGGCAGGCCGCCTTGGTCCTTGAGTCCGATCCTGGCGAATACAGCTATCCCTCCATCATCCAGACCTCCGACGGCCTGGTGCACATCACTTACACCTGGAAGCGCCAGAAAGTGAAGCATGTCGTCGTCGATCCCTCCCGTGTCGTCGGACGATCCATCGTCGACGGACGCTGGCCCCTTTGATCATGAGCCGATTCCTCCTTCTCCTTCTCGCGGCCGCCGTGGCGGCCGAAGAGCCCGTGCTCACCCGCC
>VHDL01000039.1 GCA_016871415.1 Verrucomicrobiota bacterium | reverse complement strand
GTCCGTCCGCCCACGTACGTGATGGCAATCAAGTCCCTACCGGCGTGGCGGAGCCGTGGGGGCGAGGGGGAGGGACAGGGGTCTTTGGGGGCAAAGGGGGAACACGCATTAATGGGCTTTATACCCTAAATAAGAAACATACTCTGTGTAGTACTGTTTCATCTACATGAACTACGCGTCCCTTGGCTCGGCGCTGACGTTGCTCCTGATCACGGTGGTGGCACTCATCGAATCCGCTCCGCTCTGGGGCGCGCGCAGGCGCGTCAAGGTGCGGCAATGGATCCGGCGGCTCGCCGTCCGCTGCTGCTCGGTCGTGAGCGAGGTCCGGCGCGAAACCCGCAACTGGCACGAAGCGGAAGAAGGCGTCCGCGTCGAGAAGGCCGGTTACAGCTTTTTCGGCGGCATCCTGCTCAGCTCGGGATGAGCCGTCACCGTCCGATCGCCCCGGTCGCGTAGGAGAGAAGAAGCGCGATCGTGGCGTCGTCGACGGAAGCCTTGGCGTCGCCCCTCCAAGTCGGCGCCTCCTTGGGCAGTCCGTGAGTGCGGCCGAAGATGACGAGCGCTGCGAGATATGTCCCTGCGAAGGCGGGATGGGAGTTGTCAGCGGAGTGGAGGCGCAACGGTTCCTTGGATGCGTAGTTGAGCCCCCAGGCGATGCCGACCGGCGCGACTTCGGCACCGGTCGCCTTGGCCAGCTCGCCGTACCACTTGCCGTTACGGGACAGCATCTCAGCCGGATCGGCGCCGAGGGAGAGCGCTGACTCCCGCGTCTTCGTCGCCGTCCAGTAGTCGGCATGTCTCGCCCAGGTCTGATAGAGAATGATGCGCCCCCGTGGGCTCCTCTCCCTGATTTTGCCGACCAGCGCCTCTCCGCCTTCGAGGAAGTCCGTAACGGAACCATCGTTCCACTTTATCTTCGGGTTGTTCTCCGAAAGGGCGGCTTCCAGACTCTGCCCCTGGACTATGACCACGTCCCAGCCCCCTTGGTCGATCAGGTCGAGCGTACCCTTGATCGTCAGGTGGTCCTGCAATGTCCGTCCCCCCGGATGTGAGGCCGCCACCTTGGTTACGGGCCTGCCGGCTGACTTCGCGATCTCGGCGTATACCTTGGGCAGGCCGTTGACCCCCGTGTAGCTGTTGCCGAGGAACAGGACTTTACTGGGGTCGGCCGCGACTAGGGGCAGGGCCAGAAGCAGGAGCAGTCGTGACAGCATGGGAACCAGATAGCATCTCCCGCCCTCTAATTGAAGACCCAAACTCACTTCGGGCTTTGCGGTCTTTAAACAGCACCCCAGCATCTGCAGCGATGTCCCTCGCCCCCAGGGCACTTCTCCTCCTCATCTCGGCCGCCTTGGGCGCCGAGACTTCCGAGGAGCTCCATGTCCGACGCATCCAGCCGCTGATGCAGGACAAGTGCCTGGGGTGCCATGGACGGGACCCTGAGAAGATCAAAGGTGAGCTCGACCTCAGAAAGCCGGATGCGCTGCTCAAGGGCGGGGAGAGCGGAAAGCCGTCGATCGTGCCGGGCAGGCCGCAGGAGAGTCCGATGTTCCTTTCCGTCGAACGTGTCCACGAGGACTGGGAGCCGATGCCGCCCAAGCAGGCGGAGAAGCTCACCCCGGAGCAGGTCGGTTGGGTGCGTGATTGGATCGCCAAGGGCGCTGCAATCCCCGGTCCGGACCGGGCCAAGGAGATCCTGCTGGCCAGAAAGGCCGCGTGGGACGCCGAGGACGGGGTGATGATGAAGACCGGCGGGGGCCTGTCTCCGGAATGGGACGCCCGACGCTACAAGCCCGAATCGCTCTGGGCCTTCAGACCCCTGACGAATCCGCCGCCGCCCGCCGGCGGCCATCCTGTCGACGCATTCATCGCGGCGAGGATGCCCGAGGGCCTGATGCCCGCGCCAGCCGCTGACCGGCGCGCCTTGCTGCGAAGGGTGAGCCTTGACCTCACCGGTCTGCCGCCGACCGAGGCCGAGGCCGAAGACTTCATCGCCGACAAGTCCGACGACGCGACGGCCTTCGCCAAGGTGGTGGACCGACTGCTGGCGTCGCCCCACTACGGTGAACGCATGGCGCAGCACTGGCTGGACGTCGTACGCTACGCCGACTCTTCGGGCTTCGCCAATGACTACGAGCGCGGCGGCGCCTGGCGTTATCGCGACTACGTCGTGCGCTCCTTCAACGCCGACAAGCCTTACGACCGGTTCGTGCGGGAGCAGGTCGCCGGCGATGAGATCGCGCCCGATGACCCCGAGATGCTCGTCGCGGTCGGCTTCCTGCGCATGGGCCCCTGGGAGCTGACTTCGATGGAGGTGCCCAAGGTGGCGCGCCAGCGCTTCCTCGATGACGTGACCAACGCCGTCGGCGAGACCTTCCTGGCCCAGTCCCTCCAGTGCGCGCGCTGCCACGACCACAAGTTCGATCCCGTCGCCACGCGAGACTACTACGCCGTGCAGGCCGTGTTCCGCACCACCCAGCTGGCCGAGCGCCCGGCCGCCTTCCTGCCGACCGAGAACCTGGGCGGCTTCGATGAGCGCAAGCACCTGCTGGCCGCCCGCGAGGCGCATGAGGAGACCCTCCGGCAGCTGGACGAGAAGTCCCTCGCCGCCACCGAGGCGTGGTTCAGGTCGACCCGCGTCGACGAGGCGCCCTGGAAGGAGGCCTTGGCGAAGGCGGGCAAGGCCAGGGGCTCGCGCTTCGCGGGCGCACGCCAATACCTGCTGAACCGCAAGGTGCCGGAGGACAAGTTTCCGCCCCGGATGCTCGGGTGGACCCCGGAAGAGATCGGCCTTGAACGCATCGCACGCAAGGGTCTGGAGCGTCTGAAGTGGGAGCTCGATCGGTATGAGCCCTTTGCGCTTTCAGTCTACGACGGTCGCACCCCGAACGTGACTTCGGTCAGCTCGCCCGTGCGACCTCCGGCCGACCCCTTCGCGCAGGGCGAATGGGAGGACGAGGTCATCCTCATCGGCGGAGATCCGTTCTCCGCAGGGCCCAAGGTCGCCCCCGGCGTGCTGGGCGTGCTGACGGACGTGCCTTCCGCCGTGCCCTCGTTCCCCGTGGGACGTCGCAGGGGTCTCGCCGAATGGATCGTGCATCCCTCGAACCCCCTGACCGCGCGCGCCATCGTGAACCGCGTCTGGCAGTGGCACTTCGGCAGGCCCCTCGCCGCCAATCCCAATAACTTCGGCTCCACCGGAGGCCGTCCGACGCATCCCGAGCTGCTCGATTGGCTGGCCTCGGACTTCATCGCGAAGGGGCGCAGTATCAAGACCCTGCATCGACTCATCCTGTCCAGTGAGGCCTATCGTCGCGCATCGGTGCACCCGGATCCTTCCGCCGTCGCCGCCAAGGATCCGAAGGGGGAGTCGCTGGCCGTCTTCCCTGCGCGCAGACTGACCGCCGAGGAGCTCAGGGACTCGATGCTTGCGGCCACCGGTGAGCTCAATCGGGCCGTCGGGGGCATACCTTGCCGGCCGGAGATCAACCAGGAGGCGGCCCTGCAACCTCGCCAGGTCATGGGCACCTTCGCCTCAGCCTGGACGCCCAATCCGCGGCCGGAGCAACGCCATCGCAGGTCCCTCTACGTCCTTCGGCTCAGAGGGCTGCCGGATCCACGCATGGAAGTCTTCAACCAGCCCGGCGCGGATTTCTCCTGTGAGCGACGTGAGGAGTCCGTCGTCGCCCCGCAGGCCTTCGCGCTCTTCAACGGGGCCGACACCCATGCGCGCGCCCTGTCCTTGGCGGCCAAGTCCGCGCGGGACGCCGATGACGCCGAGGCCGTGAGGCGCTGCTTCAGGGCGGCTTTGGGGCGGGATCCCTCTCCGGCAGAATCGCGCGAATCCCTCGCGCATTGGACTCGCGTGAGATTCCTGCTCGGTCCCAAGCCCGCGCCCGTCCGGCCGCCCGTCGAGGTGAGGCGGGACGCGATCGAGGAGAACACCGGCACGCCGTTCTCCTTCACCGAGCGTCTGCATGCCAACGCGGAGTTCGTGCCCGACCTGCAGCCCGCCGACGTCGACGACCGCGTGCGTTCGCTGGCGGACCTCTGCCTCGTCCTGTTCAACTCCAACGAATTCGCCCATGCGCCCTGACGGAACATTCCCGCATCTCAGGCTCGCCCGACGCGATTTCCTCTACGGCCTGGGCGCGTCCCTCGGGTCCGTCGCCTTCACCTCGCTGCTGGCCGACGAGGCCGGACGCGCCGGCGTGGCCGGGCCGCACCTTCCGGCCAAGGCCAAGAACGTCATCTTCCTGATGATGGAGGGCGGTCCTTCGCACATCGACACCTTCGATCCGAAGCCCGCGCTCGAGCGCATGCATCTCAAGGAATTCGTGCGTGAGGGCCGCCAGAAGTCCGCCATGGAGAGCGGCAGGCGCTACTACGTCCGCAGCCCGTTCAAGTTCATCAAGGCCGGCCAGAGCGGAGCGGACATGGCTGAGAACTGGTCGCACCTCGCCAAGGTCGCCGACGAACTGTGCTTCTGGCGCGGCTGCACGGTCGACAGCGTCAACCACCCCACCGCGATGTATCAGATGAACACCGGGAACCGCTTCGGCGGCGATCCCGGCATCGGCGCCTGGGTGAACTACGGGCTCGGGTCGGAGAACAAGGACCTGCCCGGCTTCGTCGTCCTGCCCGAGGCCAGCCATCCGCAGGGCGGGGCGGCCAACTGGGGCAGCGGCTATCTGCCCGCGCGACTTCAGGGCACGCCCCTCCGTCCCAAGGGCGCGCCCGTGCTGGACCTGCTGCCTCCGGACGGCGTCAGCCGGGAAAGGCAGCGCGCCAATCTCGACCTCCTCGCCAAGCTCAACGCCGCCCATGCGGAGGTTCATCCCGGGCGTGACGACCTGACCGCGCGCATGGAGAGCTACGAGCTGGCCTTCCGCATGCAGGCCCAGGTGCCCGAGGCCCTCGACCTCGCCGGTGAGCCCGAACGCGTCCGGGAGGAATACGGTCTCAACTCGCCCGTGACCGCGTCCTTCGGACGCAAGTGCCTCCTTGCCCGCAAACTCGTCGAGAAGGGCGTCCGTTTCGTGCAGCTCTATCATGGTTCCTGGGACAGCCACGACTTCATCGAGCGTGCGCACGGAAATCTCGTAGGCGCCGTCGACCGGCCCATCGCCGCCCTGATCGCTGACCTTAAGCGCCGCGGACTGCTGGACAGCACCCTGGTCGTCTGGTGCGGCGAGTTCGGCCGCACCCCGGACAACGGCGTCCGGCAGGGCACCGCCTACGGACGTGACCACAACCCCAACGCCATGACCGTCTGGATGGCGGGCGGGGGCTGCAAGGCCGGCCACACCTTCGGGGCCACGGACGAGCTCGGGATGGAGGCCGTGGAGCTCAAGCGGCACGTTCGGGACTTCCATGTGACTTTGCTCAGGCTGCTCGGCCTGGATGACAACCGGCTCACTTTCTATCATGCGGGCCGCTTCAAGCAGCTCAGCCAGTTCGGCGGGGAAGTCATCCGCGAGCTCATCGCCTGAGTGAAACCTTCCCGTCGGTGGCGGGGTTCCATCCACAGCCATGAAACTCGCCGCACTGCTCCTGATCGCCGCCGGTTCCCTCGTCGCCGCCCCTGAAGGACGTCCCGGACGTCCTGAAGGCAAGCCCGGCGCCGAACGCCCCGGCCGCCCCGACCTGTCCGAACTCCGCAAGAAGCTCGAGGGCATGACCCCCGAAGAGCGCAAGGAGTTCCTGGAAAAGCATCCCGATGTGAAGGAGAAGCTGTCCAAGCTCCGCGAGGGCGACCGTCCCGGTCCTTCGCCCGAACTTCGCAAGAAGCTCGCCGACATGTCCCCGGAGGAGCGCAAGGAGTTCCTCGAGAAGCATCCGGAGCTGAAGGAGAAGCTCGGCAAGGCCCGTGAGAAGGTCGAATCCCTCACGCCCGAGCAGAAGGAGAAACTGAAGAACCGCGCCAAGGAGAAGGTCGCCGATCTCTCGCCTGAACAGAAGGAGAAACTCCGTGAGCGCATGAAGGAGCGCCTGGAGAAGGCCACGCCCGAGCAGAAGGAGCAGATGAAGGCCCGTCTGAAGGAGAAGCTCGACGGCATGAGCGCCGAGCAGAAGGAGGCCTTCCTGAAGGACCATCCTGAGGCAGCCGAGCTGCTCAAGTGAGCGCAGTCTGACCCGAAAGGGCCGGCCCCGTGCCGGCCCTTTTTGTTTCCACGCGACACCAGGATCGTCTACTCATCTTCCATGCGCGCCTTGCTACCCCTGCTTCTCGCCCTCGTCGCCTTCGCCCAGAAGGCGCCCGTGCTTCCGGACGGGGTGAAGCTCGCCAAGGACCTGGTCTACTCGACGCCGGGCGAGGAATCCCTGAAGTTGGACCTCTACCTGCCGGCCGACGCCCCGAAGCGCCGGCTGCCGGTCATCCTCTGGGTGCATGGCGGAGGCTGGAAGGCGGGCAGCAAGGACCGCTGTCCGGCGGTCTGGCTGGCTCCCGAGGGCTATGTGATCGCCAGCATGAATTACCGGCTCATCCCGACCCATCGCTGGCCGGCCCAGCTCGAGGACCTCCGGGCGGCCGTGCGCTGGCTGAAGGTCAACGCCGACAAATATGGCATCGACGCCAAGCGCATCGTCGCCTGGGGAGGGTCCGCCGGCGGGCATCTGGTGTCCGTCCTGGGCACGGCCGACGCCGAACCCGAGGACCGCATCCGCGCGGTCATCGACTGGTACGGTCCGAGCGACCTCCTGACCATGCCGCCGAACGTGCTTTCGGAGGGCCGCACACGGGAGGATCTCGCCAAAGCGAACGGGGCGCTGCTGCTGGGCGGAATCGTGATGGACCGGCCCGCCCTGGCGAAGTCCGCCAGCGCCCTGCATCTGGCTTCGGCCGGCGACGTTCCGTTCCTGATCATGCATGGCGACAAGGACGCTTCGGTGCCGATCGACCAGAGCCAGCGACTGCATGACCGCCTGAGATCCGTGGGCGTGTTCTCGGTCTACCAGCCCGTCTACGGGGCCGGCCATGGCGGCAAGGAGTTCGATTCCGAGGAATCCCGCCGGGTCATCCGTGATTTCCTGAAATCAGTCCTGCGCTGAGTCTCCGAACCTGTCGGAGCAGGGCACTTTTCACTTCCGGTGTTGGCGGACCGTCGCAAGGGGACAGCATCCCCGCATGCCCCTGCGTCCGACCGGACTGATCTTCGCATTCCTCTTCGCGGTCATCCTGCCGGCGCAATCCGTGCCGAGCCCCGCCTCCTTCGACTGGGTCGCCTCCGGAGGAGGTTTGCGCAGCGACAAGGTGCGCGGACTGACCGTCGGCCCGGACGGAGCGGTCTACATCGCCGGCGAGTCCTACGGTGAGGTCACCTTCGGCAAGGACGTGATCGCCGGACTGGGTGACTGCGACACCTTCCTGACCAAGCTGTCGCCCCAGGGGGTGCCGCAGTGGACGCGTCTCTCCGGCGGACCCAAGACCGACCGTGCCTACGGCGTGGCCGTGGGTCGCGGGGGCGACGTCTACGTCACCGGGCATTTCATGGGTGAGGTCGCCCGCTTCGGTGAGGTCGAAGTGAAGGGCATGGGCGACTACGATGCCTACTTGGCGTGCTATTCCGCTGAGGGCGCGCTGCGCTGGGTGCGGACGGCGGGAGGGAAGGGGTATGATTACGGCCATGGCGTCGCCGTGGATTCTTCGGGTGACGTCATCATCGCCGGCGCCCTGGTCGGCGAAGCTGACATCGGGGGGCGCAAGGTGGACACCGGGAAGTCCGCCGGCCTCTTCTGCGCCAAATATTCTCCCGACGGCGAACTCCGGTGGGCGCGCGTCTCCAAGGGCCTTGGCGGCGCGTCCGCCCATGGCGTCGCCGTCGACGGACAAGGCCGCATCGTCATCGCCGGTCTCGTCCGTGGCGCGGGAGAATTCGCAGGCCGGTCGATCCCGTCGTCTCCGGGCACGTCCGCCTTC
>VHDL01000038.1 GCA_016871415.1 Verrucomicrobiota bacterium | reverse complement strand
GCTCGCAAAGCACAAGCTGGCCGAGGAGAGCGAAGGCGCCCTCGTGGTCTGGCATGACGAGGAGCCGCGCTTCGCGCGCGACGCCGAGACGAAGATGCCGTTCATCGTGCGCAAGAAGGACGGCTCTTCCAACTACGCTTCCACCGACCTCGCCACGCTCCTCTACCGCACCGAGCACTTCAAGGCCGACGAAATCGTCTATGTCACCGACGGCCGTCAGCAGGACCACTTCCAGCAGCTCTTCCTGACGGGCGCGAAGTGGTTCAAGGCTTCGGGTCGCAGGCTGCCGCGCCTCCGCCACGTCTGGTTCGGCACCATCCTCGGAGAGGACGGCAAGGCCATCAAGACCAAGTCCGGCGAGCCGGTGCGTCTGCAGGAGCTCATCGATCAGGCCGAGAAGCTAGCCTTCGAAGCCGTCACGACCAAGAACCCGGATCTGCCCGAGGCCGAGCGCAAGGCCATCGGCAAGGCCATCGGCGTCGCCGCCATGCGCTATGCCGACCTGTCGTCGAACCGCACGATGGATTACACCTTCTCGTGGGGCAAGCTGCTCGCGTTCGAAGGCAACACCGCGCCGTACCTCATGTACGCCGTCGTCCGCGTCCGTTCGATCTTCCGTAAGAGCGGGCTGGCCGTAGGGCAGGGCGAAGAAGGCGCGACCGACCCGGAGACCCCGGCCGAGATCGCGCTCGCCCGCAAGCTCCTGGCGTTCACCGCCGCGCTCGACCAGGCGCTCGAGGAGCTCCGCCCGCACCACCTCTGCACCTACCTGCACGAGCTCGCCGCCGCCTACGGCACCTTCTACGCTGCCGACAGCGTCATCGTGGACGATCCCGCCGTGAAGGCCCGCCGCCTCATGCTCTGCGCGCGCACCTGCGCCGTCATGGAGACGGGCCTGCGCCTCCTCGGCATCGAGCCCGTGGAGCGGATGTAAGCGCCGCAAGGCGGCTAGGACGCAGGCTGGCACGTGGGCAAGCGGGCACGTGCTGGATTGGCCGCCTTGGCCTCTTGGAACGCCATTCCAGGTAGACCTCACCCGGAGCATGCGTAGAAAGGCCTTACCCCCATGGAGACTCCTGCCCCTAAGTCCGAACGTCTGCTCTCGCTCGACGCCCTGCGCGGCTTCGACCTCTTCTGGATCGTCGGAGGCCATGCGATCGTGACCTCGCTGCATGCGCTCACGGGCTGGAACTGGCTTGGCTGGATGAACGGGCTCCTGCGTCACGTCGAATGGGACGGCTTCCTCCCTTACGACCTCATCTTCCCGCTCTTCCTCTTCCTCGCCGGGGTTTCCACGCCTTTCTCGCTGGCTTCCCGCCTCGAAGCCGGCGCGCGCGGCGAAGCCTGCCGCAAGGCGGTTCAGCGCGGCCTCCTGCTGGTCCTGCTCGGAATCATCTACAACAACGGACTGCAGTGGAAGGGGCTTGAAGCCATGCGCTTCGGCAGCGTGCTCGGCCGCATCGGCCTGGCCTGCATGTTCGCCCAGTTCATCTTCATCTTCAACCATCGCAACCCCCGTCGGCTCTGGTACTGGCTCGTCGGCGTACTCGTCGGCTACTTCGCGATCATGAAGCTGGGGCATGCGCCCGGATTCGCGCCGGGCGACCTCACCATGCAGGGCAACTTCGCCTCCTACGTCGATCGTCTGCTGCTGCCCGGCAAGTTGAACAAGGGCATCCACGATCCGGAAGGCATCCTGGCGACCCTGCCTGCCATCGGCAACGCGCTGCTCGGCATCCTGGCGGGGCTGTGGCTGCGCCGCCCTGCGGAGGAGGTCTCCGGCGATCGCAAGGCCGCGACGCTCGCGCTGGCGGGGCTCGTCGCGCTGCTCGCGGGCGGGCTCTGGGATCCCGTCTTCCCCATCAACAAGCAGCTCTGGACCAGCAGCTTCGTCCTCTGGACCTGCGGCTGGGCCGGACTCCTGCTGGGCTTCTCCTACTGGACCGTCGACGTGCGCGGCTGGCTGCGCCGCCCCGGTGAGTTCTTCGCCGTCATCGGCGTGAACTCGATCTTCATCTACATGGCGGGCGGCTTCATCGCCTTCTCCTACACCGCCCAGGCGATCTTCGGCGGCGTCGCCAGGACGTTGCCGACCCCGGCCCAGGCCGTCGTGCTCAGCGTCGGGGTCTTCGCGGTGAAATGGGCGCTGCTCTGGCTGATGCGTCGCAAAGGGATCTTCCTCCGCGTGTGACCGCTCCTCGCTTGTCTTCCGGGTCAGTCCGGCGGATGCTCCGCCCATGAGTGAGCCTGGACTCAAGGTCACACGGGGTGAAATCGCGCTGCGCGGCCTGCGCTGCGCCTGCCCGAACTGCGGCGAACGCGGCCTGCTGGCCTCCTGGTTCCGCCTGGCCAAGGCCTGCCGTTCCTGCGGCATGGACCTCGAGCGTTCGCACGGCTTCTACTCCGGCACGACCTCGATCGGCTACGTCGCGGCCATCCTCGTCATCCTCGTGCCGCTTTGCTTCCTCGTCGTCCATGACGTCATCGGCGCCCGCGCGGCCGTGCTCATCGGCATGTCAGGCTCGGCCGCCTTCATCGTCGGCATCTACCCCGTCATGCTCTGCTGGATGGTGGCCGCCTGCCATGTCGCGCTGCCGGGCGACCTGCCCGCCAACGGCGGCACGGGGCGACGGGGAGAGGATTGACATCCATCATCTTATCATGATGGATAGATGCGAATGAGGAACAACCCTCTGCCCGCGGTCTTCCGCCGACCCGGCCGTCCGGCCGTCTCGGTGGAGTTCTTCCCGCCCAAGGACGCGGCGGGCGGAGAGCGCATGCTCGAGGTGGCCCGCACCCTGCAGGGCTCGGGGGTCGACTTCGCCTCCATCACCTACGGCGCGGGCGGCTCTTCCCGTGACACCACCCTCGCCTACGGACGCAAGCTCGTCGCCATGGGCTACGCCATGGTCGGACACCTGACCTGCGTCGGCCACTCCCGCCGTGAGCTCGCCGAGCTGGTCGCCCGCTATGACGAGGCCGGCTTCTCCGGCATCCTGGCCCTGCGCGGCGATCCGCCAAAGGGGCAGGGCGCCTTCGTGCGTCATCCGGAGGGCTTCGCCCACGCGCATGAGCTCGTGCGCCTGATCCACGCTGAGCGCCCCGGTCGCTTCTCCGTCTCCGTCGCGGGCTTCCCCGAGCGCCATCCGGATTCCCCGGACGACCTTTCCGATGTCCGACATCTCGCCGGCAAGGTCGCCGCCGGGGCCGACTTCGTCACGACCCAGCTCTTCCTGGACAATTCCGATTACTTCAGGCTCGTCGCCCGTGCGCGCGCCGCGGGCGTGCGCGTGCCTGTCGTTCCCGGCATCATGCCCGTGCTCTCCCTGAAGCAGGCCCGCAGCTTCTGCGGTTTCTGCAAGGCCCGCATCCCCACGGCTCTCGAGCGTGAGCTTGAGGCCTGCGGCGAGGACGAGGAGGCCCAGCGTCGCGTGGGCGTCCGGTGGGCCGTGGCCCAGGCCCGCGGGCTCGTGGCGGGCGGCGCTCCCGGCCTGCACGTCTACGTCCTGAACCGTTCGGACTCGGCGCGTGAGCTCTTCGCCGCCCTGCGGGCCTGAGCGACGCCAATAGGTTTGTCATCCCATCCCGCCGAGGATGGGATGCCGCATGCGTACGCCCCCGGAAATCGGCGTCCCCGGCTGGCGCCGCGGCTTCTGGTGCCTCATGGCGACCCAGTTCCAGAACGCATTCAGCGACAACGCGCTCAAGAACCTCGTCGTCCTGCTCGTGATGGCGCGACCGATGTCGGAGGACGACCGCCACGGCCTGGTCGCTCTCGTGGGCGCGCTCTTCGCCGCCCCGTTCATCCTCTTCTCGATGCTGGGCGGCTGGATGGCCGACCGCTTCAGCAAACCCGCCGTCATGACCGGGGTGAAGGCCGCCGAGGTGGCCATCATGCTGTTCGCCGCGTCGGCGCTCTGGCTGCGCGCGCTCCCGCTGGAGATGGCCGCGGTCTTCCTCATGGGCGCGCACAGTGCGATCTTCGGGCCTTCGAAGTACGGCGTGCTTCCCGAGCTGCTGCCTCACGACCGACTCTCCTGGGGCAACGGCATCCTCGAGCTCCTGACCTTCATGGGCATCATCCTCGGCATCGTGGTCGGCGCCGTCTTCGCCGAGCATCTTGCGCCGCACCCGGGCGCGGCCGGCCTCATCCTGGCCGTGCTGGCGGTCGTCGGATGGGCCTTGAGCCGCGGCGTCCCGCGCGTGCCCGCCGCCGCGCCGGAGCGCAGGCTGGCCCTCAATCCGCTCGCGGAGTTCGTGCGCCGCCTCGGGGCCATGCGCCTCGACCGCGACTTGTGGCGGGCCAACTGGGGCAACGCGGGCTTCTTCTTCCTGGCCGCCCTCGTCCAGGCCAACGTGCTCATCTTCGCCCGTGACGTGCTACGCCTCGGCGAGACCGACAGCGGGCTGCTCAGCGCCGCGCTCGCGCTCGGCATCGGCTTCGGCAGCGTGACGGCCGGCTACGCCTCGCGAGGTCGCATCGAATACCGGCTCGTGCCGCTCGGCGCGGTCGGGCTGGCCCTCAGTTCGGCGCCCCTCGGCTGGCCCGGCGTCGGCGTGACCGGCTTCGCCTGCGGGCTGGTCGCGTTGGGCTTCTCCGCCGGACTGTTCATCGTGCCCATCGCCGCGGTGCTGCAGCATCGACCGGCCCCCGAGGACAAGGGCGCCGTGCAGGGCGCCGCCAACCTGCTCAGCTTCATCGGCATTTTGGCCGCATCCGGCGTCCAGTGGCTGGCCTTCCGTTGCGGACTCGGCTCGGGCCAGGTCTTCTGGCTCTGCGGCGCCAGCGCCCTGGCGATCGGCGCCTACTCGGCGATTTCGCGGGGGCGGTTCATCGACGCCGAGGCCTGAGCGGCGCTCAGACTTCGGCGAGGATGCGGCGACGGATCTCCTCGACCGGCATCGACGCCAGCTGAGACGGCGGGATGCGGTTCGGATTGAGCTTCGGCAGCTCGGTCACGCGCTCACTGAGCGTCAGGTTGCGGTTCGCCGCGACCTCGTCGACCCGGTCGACCGGCGTGAAGCGCGGGGCCGACTTGAGCACCTCGGGCTTCTCGCGGATGAGCGAACCGATGGCGACCACCGCCTCGGCGAAACGGTCAAGCTCAGCCTTGGTGTAGGATTCGGTCGGCTCGATCATCAGGCCGAAGACCTCGGGGAAGGCCACGGTCGGCGCATGGAATCCGAAGTCCAGGAAGAGCTTGCCGACGCGCGCGATGACGGACGCGCGGGGCACGCCGGCCGCCTCGGCCCGGCGGAAATCCTCCTCGGTCAGCGTGAGGATGAACTCGTGCATGCGCGGCACTCCCTCGGCTCCGGCGGGCAGGGAGGGGAAGTGGGCGCCGAGCCGGGAATGCAGGTAACGGCTGGAGAGCACTGACATCGCGGCCATGCGGCGCACGCCCTCCTTGCCGAGACGGCGCAGGTAGGTGAGCACGCGCACCTTGTGGGCGAAGTTGCCCCAGTGGCGATGGAAGGAGCCGATGCTGCGCTTGGGACGGACCGGAACGAAGCGACCGTCCCGCCGCTCGACCTGGAAGCCGGGCAGGAAGTCGACGAGCCTGTCGGATACGGCCACGATGCCGTCGCCGGGTCCGCCGCCGCCGTGCGGGACGGTCCAGGTCTTGTGCAGATTGTTGTGGACGGCGTCCACGCCGAGCGCCCCGAGGTTCACCCAGCCGGCGATCGCGTTCATGTTTGCGCCGTCCATGTAGACCAGCCCGCCGACGCCGTGGATGGATTCCGCCATGCGGCGGAAGTCGGTCTCGAAGACCCCTGAGGTGTTCGGGTTGGTCACCATCATGCCGGCCACGCGCGGACCGAACTCGGCGATCTTGGCGTCGAAGTCGGACTGGTCGACGCGACCGTCGGGCAGCGCCTTGAGGATGACGATGCCCGTGGGCGAGCCGTCCGTGCGGCGTCCGGACACGTAACCGGCGGTGGTGGCGGTGGCGAAGTTGGTGCCGTGAGCGGTGGCTGGGATGAGCAGGATGTCACGCGTCTCGCCCTTGGCGCGATGGTAGGCTTGGAAGAGCTTGAGTCCGACCAGTTCGCCCTGGGCTCCGGCGACCGGTTGCGTGGTCAGTCCGGCGAGCCCGGTGATCTTGCGGAACCATTCCTGGATCTCCCAGAGGAGCGCGAGCGAACCCTGGGCGTCCTCGACGGGGGCCTGGGGGTGCAGGCCGGTGAAGCCCGGGAGCCCCGCCGCCCAGTCGTTGACGTGCGGGTTGTACTTCATCGTGCATGACCCGAGCGGGAAGCAGCCCGTGTCGGGAGAGACGTTCAGTTCGCCTAGCCGCAGGTAGTAGTCCTTGAGTTCGGCGAGGGTGAAGCCGGGAAGTCCGACCGGTCCTTCGCGGAGAAGCCGGGCGGGGATCGCGGGCAGCGAGGCGGGCGCGCCTGCCTTGCCGTAGAGCCCCTCGAAGAAGGCCACCAGCCGGTCGGCGTCGTTGACCGACTGCACGTCGCTGAAGGAGACCTTGAGCAGATGGCAGCCGCAGGGGGTGCGTCCGGTGACGTCGACGCCAACGTGCAGACCAGCGGCGCGGCCCTTGGCGATGACCGCCGCGGCCGACTCGGGAAGCATCAGGCAGAATTCGTTCCAGAAGGCCTCCTTGGCGTAGCAGACCCGCAGGCCCGGCACCGCGTGGAGGCGGGCGGCGGCTCGGTGCGCCAGGTCGCGTCCGGCGGCGCACGACTCGGCCATGCCCTTCTCGCCGCGCGCGAGTACGGCCGCGCCCGCGATGGTCGCGATGAACGCTTGGTTGGAGCAGATGTTGGACGTGGCCTTGTCTTTGCGGATGTGCTGCTCGCGGGTGGACATCACCATCACGATGCAGTCGCGTCCGGACCCGTCCTTGGCCTTGCCGACGAACCGTCCCGGCGTCTCGCGCACTTCGTTCTTCTTCTCCGCGTTGTGGCGGACGGCGAAGAGACCCAGCCCGGGTCCGCCGAAGTTGGGCCCGATCGCCAGATGCTGGCCTTCGCCGACCACGATGTCGGCGCCCTTGCGTCCGTAGGTGGACGGCGGCTTGAGTCCGCCGGTGGCGAGCAGCATGGGGTCGACGACCGCGACGGCCCTGATGCTGGCGTCGGCGCAGGCGTCGGTGAGCGCGTCCACGTCTTCCAGCAGTCCGAGCGCATTGATCTGGGGGAAGATGAAGGCGGCGAGCGAACGGCCGAGACGGCCGGCCGCCTCCTTGATTGCGTCGGCGGCGATACGGCCGGTGTCCTCGTCGGCCGACAGGAACGCCAGCTTCACCGACGTGCCTTCGACGTGCGTGCGGAGGACTTCGAGGTCCGAGGGGAGCAGGTTGCTCGCGACGAGCACCGTGTTGGCTTCGGCGTCGCCCATGCGCACCGCGCACACGGCGGCCTCGAAGAGCGCGCTGGCGCGGTCATAGAGCGAGGAGTTGACCGCCTCGAAGCCGGTCAGTTGCGACATCGCCGACTGGTAGAGCCAGTGCGTGATCAGGGTGCCCTGGGAGCGCTCGGGCTGGTAGGGGGTGTAGGACGTGGTGAGGTTGCGGATTGAGCAGACGTGCCCGACGATCTCGTGCACGCGGTAGGCCTGGAGTCCGTCGCCCAGGAATGCCGTGCGCACATTGTTGCGCGAGGAGAGTTCCTCCATCGAGTCCGCCAGGGCTTCGTAGGAAAGCTCCTCCGGCAGGTCAGGCGGGGTCATGAAGAGCACGGCCGGGTCGATGTGGGAGTAGAGCTCCGGAAAGTCCTTGGAGCCAGCGGCCGCGAACATCTCGCGGATGTCCTTGTCGCTGGCCGGGACGTAGTGCCGGGCCAGTTCGCGAGGCAGTTTGGTCGGGTCAAAGGGCAGCTTGGCCATGGTTGGATGATGGTTTTGAAAGACCTCCCGCTCCTCGCAACCATCCCCCGGTTCGGGGTGGGGGTATTAGGCCGCCGAGCCCATCCTATAAGGCGCCGTCGGCTCCCCGGCGGTTGCCTAGACGCTTCGGACAGACAGCCTCCGTCGCATGACTAGGCAGGAGCGAGCTGACCATGTGGCTAAGGAGCTGGCTCGGCTCTATCCGCGGACGCCGATCCCTTTGGATCATACGGACTCGTTCACCTTGCTCGTGGCCGTCGTGCTTTCGGCCCAGTGCACCGACAGGAAGGTCAATGAGGTCACGCCGGCCCTCTTCGCGGAGGCCGGTACCCCGGCGAAGATGGCGGCCATGACGGCGGCCCGCGTGCTGACGCTCATCCGCCAGCTAGGACTCGCCCCGCAGAAATCCAAGGCCCTCGTCGGTCTGGGGAAGATGCTCATGAAAAAGCATGGCGGGCAGGTGCCACGCACCTTCGAGGAGCTCGAGGAACTCCCCGGCGTCGGCCACAAGACGGCCTCGGTCGTCATGGCGCAGGCCTTCGGCGTGCCGGCCTTTCCCGTCGACACCCACATTCACCGTCTCGCGAAGCGCTGGAGGCTCAGCCCCGGGAAGTCCGTCGAGCAGGCCGAGAAGGACCTCAAGCGTCTCTTCCCCGAGGACAGTTGGAACCAGCTGCACCTGCGCATCATCTTCTACGGCCGCGAGCACTGCACCGCGCGAGGGTGCGACGGGAAGAAGTGCGGGATATGCTCCGCGCTGCGCGCGGGGACGAGGACTGAGTCGATGACGGATGACGGAGGGCTGAGTCGATAAAGACAGACAGCGCTGGCGAATGACTCTCGGACTTGAGTCACTTATCGCATCATCGAACTACCCTTAGTCATCTGCCATCGACCCAGTGCTCTTCTCTCAAGCTCTGATGAGGGCCTCATGCCTCGCCCTGAACTCGTCGGTCCAGGGCGCGGGCTGATGGGTCGTGCCGTCCATGCGGCAGACGGTGCGCGACGCCATTCCGTGCAGGACGGAGAGGTCGTCGCTGCGGAACTCG
>VHDL01000037.1 GCA_016871415.1 Verrucomicrobiota bacterium | reverse complement strand
CAAACCCCTTCCGCCAGCCCCCGCCCCGTCATACGAACTCCTCACGCGCCCTTCTTTCGCCCGAATAAGGCACCCATTCCATCTTTCATCCCCCATCTTCTATCACTTATCCTCCGTCTGCCCCTGTCCCTGTCCCTGCCCCTGTCCCTCGTGGCTTCGCCGCGCACCCAGCATCTCCGCTCCTCTCGTATTCCTTGCCAACCTGTCAACTTGCCAACCTGCCAGCTAACTCTGCCCCGCCTCTAATGCCCCTCCTCCCCCTCGCTCTCCTCTTCCTCCTTCCCCTCTCCCTCCTATCCGCCCCCGCCCCCGTCCCCGGCCCGATCGAGGCGCCCGCGGAAGGCCGCACGGTCTGGCTGCGCGCCTGGGTGAAGGTCGACCCGAGTTTCTTCTCCAAGCACGAACGCAATCTGTTCGAGGAGTCGGTGGGGGTCCACTTCCGTGACTTCGCCGGCGCCCACGAGCTGCACGTCAACGGTATCAAGGTCGGCACGGGCGGTTCGTTCGAGCCCTATCGCTCCGGCGCGGGCGAGATCTTCCGACACAAGGTGCCAGTGGGCACGCTGCGCAAGGACGAGTGGAACGAGCTGGCGTTCCGCATCTTCGCCAAGGGAGGGAAGGGCGGTTTCACGGGCGAGGCGCCGTTCATCATGAACTATTTCCAGGAAAGCGTGCTGGAAGGGGAATGGGAGCTGATCGAGGGCGACGGTTTCCGCCCGGGCCCGGCGCTCAAGGATAGGCCGGCCTCCTTCACGTTCGACAAGTTCCGCGAATCGAACCGGGTGCTGGGCCGTGCGACGCAGGTCCACGGACCCAAGCTCTCGCCGGCCGAGGCCTACGCGAAGATCCGCACGCTGCCGGGTCTGGAGGCCGAGCTGCTGCTGTCGGAACCGCAGGTCGCCCAGCCGACGCACTTCAGCTTCGACTCCAAGGGGCGTCTCTGGGTCACGCAGTATCGCCAGTATCCCTACCCGGCCGGGGTCAACATGGTCAGTCGCGACAAATACTACCGCTCTCACTACGACCGGGTGCCTCCTCCCCCGCCTTTCCATGACAAGGGCGCGGACGTGGTCTCGATCCACGAGGACACGGACGGGGACGGGAAATACGACCGTCACAAGGTCTTCCAGGACGGGCTCAACATGGCCAACTCGTCCTTCCGCGCCCATGGCGGGGTCTGGGTGATGTCTCCGCCCTACCTGCTGTTCTACCCCGACGCGAACGGCGACGACGTGCCGGACGGCGCCCCGGTGGTCCACCTGCAGGGGTTCGGCCTCGAGGACACGCACTCGGTGGGCAACGGGATCATCCTCGGTCCGGACGGCTGGATCTACGGGGTGCACGGCAGCACGTCGTCGTCTCGCGTCACGCGCCCGGGCTTCGACTCATCGGAGGCCGGCAGTGTCCACTTCGAGGGCTGCATGGTCTGGCGCTATCACCCCAAGACGCGCGAGTATGACATCTTCTGCGAGGGCTCGGGCAATCCGTTCGGTCTGGATGTCGACGCGGACGGGCGGCTCTACTCGGGCCACAACGGCGGCAACACGCGCGGCTGGCACTACGTCCAGGGCGGCATCTACCTCAAGCAGGGGGTCGACCCCGGCAAGTTCGGGCCTCCGCGGGGCCCGTATTCGTTCGGTCAGCTGCCGATCCTCGGTACGCGCACGAAGGTCCCCCGGTTCGCCCACTACGGCACGTTCGTCGAAGGCACGGCGATGCCCCGCTCGCTCGCGGGACACCTGCTCTCGATCGACCCGCTGCACAACACGGTCACGGACTCCGAGCGGATCTGGGTCGGGGCCACCTACGAGACGTCCGACCTCGGCATCCCGATGTGGTCGGAGGACGTCGGGTTCCGCCCGCTCTACATCGCCAACGCGCCGGACGGCTCGGTCTACGTGTCCGACATGTATGAGTTCTACATCGCGCACGGTCAGCACTACCAGAACCAGATCGATCCCACGACGGGCCGGATGTATCGCCTGAAGGGGCAGGGCGCCACGCTCGACCGTGACCTGAATCTCGAAGGGAAGTCCTCCGCGCAGCTGGTCGCGCTTCTCGCCCACCCGAACAAATGGCATCGCACGATGTCGCTCCAGCTGCTCGCGGAGCGACGCGACCTCTCGGTGGTCGACGGGCTGGAGGGTCTGCTCTTCGGACGTGGCACGCGCCCGGTCGACGACCGATCCGACGCCCCCCGCGGCGCCCTGGGCGCGCTCTGGGCGCTCTACCAGATGGGCGAACTCACCGACGCCCGCGCGATCCGCGCGCTCAGTCACGGATACGCCCCGGTGCGTCATTGGGCCACGCGCTTCCTCGGCGATAAATACGGGGTCAATCGCGGTCTCGGCGTCCCGGGCATCGGCTCGCAGGGCGCACGCGACCTTCCGGCCGACGTCTTCCAGTCGCTGCTCGACCGGGCCGACGTCGAGCCCGACGCCGAGGTGCGCTCGCAGATGGCCTCCACGGCCCGCCGTCTCACGACCCCGCAGGCGCTAAGGCTGCTGGATCGTCTGGTGCGCAGGGACGAGGACGTGACGGACCGCTACATCCCGTTGCTGCATTGGTGGACGTTGGAAGCGCATGTCTCGCTGGACCGCGAGGCGGTGATCGGCTTCCTCCGTGACGGCTCGCTCTGGGACCGTCCGGTGATGCAGGAACACCTGCTGCCGCGCCTGATGCGTCGCTTTGCCACCGAGGGTCGCCGCGCCGACCTGCTCGTCTGCGCGCGTCTGCTCGGTCTCGCCCCCTCGGCCGCCCACACCACGCACCTGATGAAGGGCTTCGAGGAGGCCTATCGCGGACGTGAGATGTCCGGCCTGCCCGACGAACTCCTCAAGGCCCTCGCCGCCTCCGGCCGCGCGCCTCTCGTGCTTCGGGTCCGACAGGGCGAGGCCGCCGCCATCGCCGAAGCGCTCGGCATCCTGCGCAATCCGAAGTCGAAGCCCGAGGACCGCATCCTGCAGGCGCGTCTCTTCGGCGAGGTGCGTCACCCCGAGGCCCCCGCGCTGCTACTCTCCGTCGCCACGGCCGACCCGTCTGTGCCCCTGCGCAAGGCCGCCCTCATCTCGCTGATGGCCTACGACGACCCCGCCGTCGGACCCCAGGCCGTCGGCATGCTGTCCGCGCCCAAGCTCGACGGCGAGGTGCGCACGGCCGTCCTGGCCCTGCTCGCCAGCCGTTCCGCCTGGAGCGCCGACCTGCTTCGTGCGGTCAAGTCCGGCTCGGTCGCCGCGTCGGTCGTGCCGGCCGACATCGTGGATCGCATGCGCGGGCATCCTGCCGACGACGTGAAGTCGCTGCTGGGTGAACTGTATCCTCTGCCGGTCTCGAACGCCGGCGCCGACTGGAACGCCAGGATCGTCGACGTCGAACGTCGTCTCAAGGCCGGCACGGGCAATCCGTATGCCGGCGAGGCGACCTTCATGGAGCGTTGCGCCTCGTGTCACCGACTCTTCTTCAAGGGTGGGCGCATCGGGCCGGACCTCACCGCCTACCAGCGTGACAACCTCGGCACCATGCTCATCAGCATCGTCAATCCCAACGCCGAGATTCGCGAGGGCTTCCAGTATTTCTCCGTCCAGACCGTCGACGGACGTTCCCTCAGCGGCTTCCTCGTTGAGCGCGACACCCAGATCCTCGTCCTTCGCGGACTCGAGGGTGAGGACATCACCTTGCGGCAGGCCGACGTGAAGACTCTCGTCCCCGTCGGACGCAGCCTCATGCCCGAGGGACTCCTTGACGGACTTTCCGATCAGCAGCTCCGCGACCTCTTCGCGTATCTCCGCATCTCCCAGCCGATCACCAAGTGACCTTGCGCGGCTCCGCCGCGCAAGGAGGGGGCACGTGGGCACGGTGACACGTGGGCACGGGGCGCACCTGTTGCCTCCCCCTCGCGGCTCCGCCGCGCCGGTAGGGACGTGATTGCCATCACGTCCGTGGGAGGACGGACATCATACGGTCGGCGACCTTGCCCGGCTCGACGCATGCGCCCTTGCGAACGGCGGCCATGGCAATGGCCGCCCTACCTCCGTGCCTCCAGTTGTCTTCAGCCCGTCCCTGCCCCTTTCCCTGTCCCTCGAAGTCAATCCCTGTCCCTCGCGGCCGCTCTGCGGCCGCGTTACCTTTTCCTCGGCACCTTGTAGATGTCCGCGAAGTGCACGTGGTTGACCTGTTCGGAATCGAAGCCGGGCCAGGCGGGGTTCTCATTCTCGTAGGCCACGCGGCACGCGTAGAAGTCGATCGCGAGGCACTCCTCGTCGTTCCGCCGCCAGATCCGGAGGCTCTTGTTCACCCTCACCGGCAGGCCCATGTGGCTGGAGAAGTAGGGCGTGGCCAGGTCGACGATCTCGTCCTGCAGCTCGACGTTGTCGGCCTCGGCTCCCCGTGCAGGGTCGATGTCGAATTCGGCGCGCAGTCCGCCCTTGGCCCTGCCGCGGCCTGCGCCAACCTCGTCTGTCCGCAGGTTTGCCAGCCTCCAGAGACCCATCCCGATCAGGTCATCGCTGGGGCCGACGTCCCCCGCCCTCATGGCGAGATTTCGCCCGGTGCCTTTGAGGTCCTCGCCGTCGGCCTGATGCATGGCCGGACTGAAGCTGATCGCCGTATTCCGCCTTCCGCATTCCTTGAGAATGCGCATCGTTTCGCGCAAGGTGAGGCGTCGCTCCCTGGCTTCGAGCGAATCCAGGACGCGATGTTCCTCCAGCATTTCCTGACGGACGCATGCGTTCGGGTCGCTGAAAGTCGCCCCGAGTTCGGCATTGAACTCCCCCATGCACCGGACTGCCGATTCCAACTGGAAGTCCAGAATCATGTTGTGCGGGATGGCCTCTTCGGGGCGATAGCTCAGACGGCTGTGACCGAATCGGCTCCGGCAGACTTCCGCCTGCCCGGGCACCGGGACCGACTTCAGGCTGTCAGGCCAGGGGCTGGAGGGTTTGGTCAGCACCAAGGCCCCCGTTCTGCTCAGCTGAATCACCTCCTTCTTGCGGTTCTCCGGGACGCTTCCGTCCTCATGGGTGCAGATGATGACCCTGTTGCGATCAGGCATGCCGTCCTGGCTGAGGGCGACCCGCACCATCACGTCTCCGGCCGGCAGCGAGATTTCGCCCTGCGCCTTCCGCTCGGACTCCAGATTGCTGAGCGCGGCCGCGGCGCGGACCATCCACTTCTCGTTCGCCTTCTCATCACCGACGAGGCGCAGCTCCAGCCGGATGTTCGGACCCGATGAGCCAAACCGCATGGCCCCGAGACCAAGGTTCGCCGTGAGCAGCATCCGGGCATCCTCCGCCTCCCAGACGACCATCATCGGGAGGCTCTTGCGATGCGCATAGGCCGTCCAGCTGTGTCCCGTTCTGCCGGTCTCGCCCTTGCCTTCGGCGAGCAGGGCAGGGTCATAGCCGAACGCCTTGCCCAGTTCGATGAGCACGGGCTTCAGGTCGACCTTGCTCCAGGGGAACTGGGCCGCGCAATGTCCTCTCATGGCTTTCAGGATCGCGTTGCCGACGTCCGTCGGGACGTCGAGGGGGATCTCGAAAGTCATCCCGCGGTCGGGCTGGAAGACCTTCAGCATCTTTTCGGTGGGGAACGCCTCAAGGGCGTATGCGTTGTTTTGTATGGTGTTCATAGCATAGATGGGGCTCCCCGCCCTCCGCCGGACAGCGAGGGCGCCATCGCCCGTTCATGCCCCGGGATGGGCACCGACCTCGGAAATCGCCCCGTTCGCTCATTCTTTCCCGGGTTTCGGGCCGACCGAGGCAGCGACTGAATTCCCCGTCCTTTTGTCCCCCTGAAAAAAGTCACCGTCGCAGGGCATCGCTCCGAATTGCAAGAAAGCCCTGATTTCAGGGCACAGGATGCGTCCCTGAATTTCGTGATATTTATTTGAACGCGAGCAGTCCTGTCCGCCGTTCACTCCCGGTTGTGCTTCAAGCCGCCCCTCATCTCCTGGTCATGCTCCAGCCACATCCTGATGAACTCCCTGGGGGACCAGTTTTCGCGACCGAGCTTGTCCGCCAGCTCCCTGTTCCGGGCCTTCAGGTCCTGGAGTCCGCTGTCATAGAACTCCTTCATCTGCCTCAGGCCTGCTTGGATCAGGCCGTCCTCGGCCTCGATGTCGAAGTAGATCCCGTGGTTCCGCTGCACGATGTAGTCCACCGACTCCAACAGGCTCCGGGTGTTGGCCGAGTCCTTGCCGGCGTCCTGCAGGAACACGACCAGCTCGGGAAAAAGATGCACCGGGGCCTCTGAGTCGAGGCCGTGCCTGGGGTCCTCCGCCTGCCCCAATGCCTTGGCGAATAGGGTGGCCGCCGCTTTGCGTTCAGCTTTCAGCGCCGGCCTGCAGTGGTGGCATTGCCAGGCGATGCGTGCTTCGAACATGGCCACCAGGTTCGCGCGGCTCTCCTGACATCCAGCGTATTGCTTGACCAGTTCTCCCTGCTTGCTCAGCACCTTTTCTGACCGATGGTACCGCGGGTTGGTTGCGAAACCGGCCGCGAAGCGCAGGCAGTAGGCGCGCTTCACGCGTTCCTGTTCGCCGACCCTCGAGGAGGCCAGGTCGAGCAGGTGGATGACCGCGTCGCTCGGGTCGACGTCCGCTCCCGATCTCAGGAATGCTGGCCTGTTGTGCTTGCCGAAGGCCTGTCGCGCCAGCCAGTAAGCCCGTCCTGCGGCCTTCTCGGGAAATTCGGGGTCGTCCCTGTTCGCGGCAACGTCCGCCCAGGCGTTCGCATCCAGCACGGCTCTCTGCACGTCGGTTTCACAGAGCATGCGGAAGGAATCCAGCTCCGGAAGCCTGGCGGCTTCGAGCAGGCTGATTCTCTCCCGGAAGAACGCCGCGCTCATGGGTGCGCGTTTGTGCGCCATCGCCACCACCCGAGCGCGTTCGGACCCGAAGCCTTGGCTGCCGAACTGTACCTTTAGCTGATTATCGATGAGCGCCCAGCCGTCCAGGGCTGCTTCGTCCACCTTGGCGGCCAGTTCGTGCAGGAACGCCCGTTGCGTCGTCTCATCGATCTTCCACTCGGCCCCGGTCGTCCTCAGCGCCTGCAACCAGGCGCCCAGCAGGCGCAGACAGGGCAGATTGACGTTCGTCTTCGGCTCGCCGCCCAGCTCAAGCGAGGCCTGGTCGACCTTGGGCTCCAAGGGCATGGCCCTGATTCTATGGCGCACCGCCTCCTGGAGGCGTCCGCGGTTGTTGTAATCAAATTCTCCGATCTGGCAGACCGCGTTCCATCCGAGCGCCGGGCAGACCACTTCCTCCAGCGCCGTCCGCACGTGCTCCTGGATGGCCGTCCCGGGAGATTCCGAATGCAGCCCGATGACCTGTCCCACGAATCGCTCCACGATGCGGTCCGTCGGGATCGAAGGCGGCCAGAAGTGTCCGTGAGGGGCGCCGGGGTAGGGGCCTTGCCGTTCCGTCAGCAGTTCGATGTTCCGGAGCATCGCGCCTTCCGTCTCCATCAGCTTATTTCGCTTCATCCCGATCGCCTTCGTGATCTTTTTTTCCTGGTCCGCGCCCAGCTTCGCGAGAGTCAGTCCCAGCTCCGACAGCGCCTTGGAGAAGAGCCCGCCTCCCCGGTGGACCTTGTTTCGATCCCCCTTGGATTCCTTGCCGCTGGCGGCGTATGTCGCCTTTTCCAGTTCCCGCAGGAACGACAGGTAGTTGAACGGCGTCTTCTCGGCCATGGGGATGCATCTTCCTACCCCCTTTCCAATGCCCGTAAAGTAGATTGAGCCCCTCCCGACTCACCGCGCCGCCCTACCTCTGTTCCTCCGTGCCTCCATTTGCCTTCAGCCCGCCCCTGTCCCTGCCCCTGTCCCTCGAAGTCAGCCCCTGTCCCTCGCGGCTCCGCCGCGCCCACCTTTGCACTTCTGCACGCGGCTCCGCCGCAGTTGCACCTGTTGCACAATCTGCCGCCTCCCCTTGCCAACCTGTCAACTTGCCAGCCTGCCAGCTAACTCTGCCCCCTGTCCCTGCCCCTGTCCCTCGAAGTCAGTCCCTGCCCCTCGCGGAAGCTCCGCTTCCGCGTAACCCTCGCCAGATGCACGCCGTCGGACGGCTGGTGATACGCGAAGTCGATCACCATCGCCTGCTCATCCCCCTTGCGCCAGACGACCGCGCTGTAGTTGACCGCGATGGGCAGGCCCTGGTGGATCCCGAAGCTCGGCTTCTCGGCCTTGAAGATCCGGGCGCGAGGCGACCCCGGGCCGTCGAGGAAGAACTCCTTCATGAGCGGCGGCAGCCAGCCTGCCTTCGGGGGATTGACCAGCTCCTTCGGGTCCATGTCCCTCATCATGTGCACCCCGCAGTCCACGCAGGCCAGGGCCAGTTCGATCAGTCCGCGGCTCATACCCTTCGGCGTGCTCTTCGGCTCGGCCCCGATGAAGACGTCCGATGACGGGCGACGCATGTCATCGCCGACCGACGTCACTCCGAGGCGCAGCGTCATGGTCTCGAAGGCCAGTCCTGGGTGGGAGAGGGCGCCGTCCTCGCTGTATGGCACCCTGGCGATCTCCAGCAGCGCCCCGGAGAGATACGCCCGCTGCTGCTGGCTCGCCTCCGGGTCCCTGACCGCGAGGAACATCGCCGACAGCTTGTTGCGGGCCTCTTCCGAGGCGAAATTCCGGCCCAGGTCCTTGGTCGTGAGCTTCCGTGCGGCCTGCACACTCAGCTTCTGGATCATCTCGACCATCTCGGGCGAGATCGCCCGGTCGGCGGGGATCTTCATATCCACCCCGTGACGCTGCTTCAGGTACAGTTCAGCGAAGCCGTCCGGCTGCGCGTTCCATTCGTCCCGCACGCCGGAGCAGTCGCACGAGAGCATCACGTCCGGCAGTTCCGCCGCGCGGATCTCGCTCAGCGCCCCGTGCTTGTCTCCGTGGATGCGCAGCGCCGTCGGCCGACGGTTCATGGCGATTTCCGGGACCTCGACCTTCCGGAAGACCCCGTCGACCATCGTCCTGCCGTGGCAGTGTCCCTGCTTCGTCAGCCCGAACCTCGACAGCGCGACCGTGAGACGGCGCATGATGGGCAGCGCGGCCCGGTCGCCCAGGATCGTCATCCGGAGGTCGGTGCCCATCCCGTTGCCGCGTTCGGTCGTCTCCACCATCGTCACCAGCAGCTGGGCGTCCCCGGCCTGCCAGCGCACCAGCAGCGGCAGCCAGCGCTCGTCGCAGTAGGTGACCCACGAGTGGCCGGCCACCCCCGTCTCGCCCTCGCCTGCGGCGATCTTGGCCGTGTCGTAGCCCATTTCCTGGGCGATTGCCTCGAGCATCGGGCGAGGATTGTGCAGGTCCAGGGACAGCAGGTCGTCGATCGAGTAGTAGCGGTCCCAGCGGATCGCCCCATCCGGCGCGGGCGTTTCGACCATCAGCGCGCGGACCGGGCGGAACTCCGCGAGGACCTTGTCGGTGGGGAAGGCGAGGAAGGGCAGGGAGGGAATGATGGGTTGCATGTGTACCCTTAGCCTCCCCCTCCGCCTCGGAACCGCGAGGGCGCCCGTCGCATGAAACAGCCTGACGCCCCCTTTGCCTCAATGGACACGAGCGAATGCCCCGTCCCATCTCACCCTCATGTCCA
>VHDL01000036.1 GCA_016871415.1 Verrucomicrobiota bacterium | reverse complement strand
ACGGGCACCTGAAGACGATGGGCCGTTCCCATTGGATGGCGGCGGCCTTGGTCAGCTGGGGCATCGCCTTGGGCGAATACCTGATCATGGTCCCGGCCAACCGCATCGGCCATGGCAACGGACTCACGGGGCCCTGCTCAAGGTGATCCAAGAGTGCGTCACGCTGGCGGTCTTCGTGCCTTTCATGCTCTTCTTTCTGGGCGAAAAGTGGCGCTGGGACCTGCTTTGGGCGTTTTTCTGCCTGCTGGGGGCGGTCTTCTTCATCTTCAGGCCTGACCGGGCTTGAAACAGAGCCGGGTCGGCGGTGTTATCCTCGGTAAGATGATCCTGATTACCTGCCTCGCCGCGATGCTGGCCGCGACCGCGCCCCAGAAGCCCCAGTCGAACGACCAGGGCAACGGCACGACCGCGAACAACCCGTCCAATCGCCGCTCAGCCGGTAATGCCAAGAAGAAGGCCGAGCCCAAGCCGGAAGCCAAGAAGGCCGCCGTCCCGGCGGACCCGGAGCCGCTGGTGAAGATGTCGCTGGACGCCGGAATCGAGGCCGCGAACGCGGCGCTCAAGGCCGCGCAGGAGGAGATCGCCCGCCTGCAGGCCATCGGGTCCGACGGCAAGTCCGAGCCGGCCGGCGCCGCGCTCAAGGTGGGCGCCGAAGCCGCCGTGGCCGGCGCGGCCGCGGTGCAGAAGGAACTTTCGAAGGAACGCAAGAAGCCCGCCCCTGACGGCGAGAAGAAAGAGCAGCCGGAGAAGCCGACCTCGGAGAAGAAGCCCGAGCCCCGCAAGCCCGAGCAGAAGAAGGACAACCCGTTCGGCGAAAAGAAGAAGGAAGCCTGAACGTGAAGGCGCTCCTGCTCGCCGTCCTGCTGACCGGCTCGGTCTGCCTCGCGCAGAACGCCCCGGCCGACCCTCCTTACCCCAGCCCCGCAGTCGATCCGACCAAGGACGTCAAGGAGCCCGAGCCGCCCGCTCCGCCGGAGCCTGAGCGCAAGAAGAGCGCGAAGGAACGGAAGCAGGAGACTAAGAAGCCGAAGAAGTGACGTCGCGGCCTGAGCCGCTCAGTCGACGAGGATCTCGCGCGGGCTGGAGCCGTTCTCCGGGCCGACGTAGCCCTTCTCATGGAGGATGTCCATGATGCGGGCCGCGCGGTTGTAGCCGAGCTTGAGCCGACGCTGGAGCATCGAGACCGACGCGCGCCGCGTATCGCGGATGATGGCCCAGCACTGCATGACGAGCGGGTCCTCCCCGTCCTCGCCTTCGCCGGCTCCGCCGCCCTCGTCTGAGCCGCTCTCGATGGCCTCGACGACCTCCTGCACGAACTCGGGCCCGCCGTTCTTATCGTGGAGGAAGTTGACGATAGCCTCGACCTCCTGCTCGCCGACGTACGCCCCCTGCACGCGCTGGAGCACGGCGGTGCCGGGCGGGATGAAGAGCATGTCGCCCCGGCCGACGAGAGTCTCGGCGCCGCGGCTGTCCAGGATGGTGCGCGAGTCGACCAGGGCGGAGACCTTGAAGGCGATTCGGGTCGGCAGGTTGGCCTTGATCAGGCCAGTGATGACGTCGGTGGAAGGACGCTGCGTGGTGAGTACGAGGTGGATGCCCGCGGCGCGCGCGAGCTGGGCGAGGCGGGCGACGGACTTCTCGACCTCGTCGGCCGCGACCATCATCAGGTCGGCCATCTCGTCGATGACGCACACGATGTAAGGCAGCTTCTCCGTCGGGACCTTCACGCCGTCGTCCACGGCCTCCTCGGCCGCGGCGGCCGCGGCGGCCTGCTCCTCGGGGGTGAGCCGGAGCTCCTCCTGCTTCGGGGCCGCGGCGTCACGGGCGATCTTTGCATTGAAGCCGCTGATGTTCTTCACGCCGACCTTGGCGAAGACCTTGTAGCGGCGCATCATCTCGGCGATGAGCCACTTGAGGGCGGCGGGCACGCGCTTCGGGTCGGTCTCCACCGGGATAAGCAGGTGCGGCAGCTTCTGGTAGACCTGCAGCTCGACCACCTTGGGATCGACCATGATGAAGCGCAGGTCCTCGGGGGTGCGGCGGTAGAGGAGCGAGACGATGAAGGCGTTGATGCAGACGGACTTCCCCTGGCCGGTGGAGCCGGCGATGAGGCAGTGCGGCATGCGCGCGAGGTCTTGGACGACGGGCTTGTTGGTGACGCTGTCGACGCCGAGCACGACGGGGATCTCCATCTTGCTCTCGGCCCAGGCCTTGGACTCGAGGATCTCGCGCAGGCGCACGTCCTTGCGCACCTTGTTGGGGATCTCGATGCCGACGGTGCCCTTACCGGGCACGGGCGCGAGGATGCGGACGGACTCCGCCTCCAGGTTCATCGCGATGTTGTTGGAGAGGTTGGCGATCTTCTCGACGCGGGTCCCCGGCGCGGGCTTAATCTCGTAGCGGGTGATGGAAGGGCCCTGCTGGATGCCGACGTCGACACCGTTGGCCGTGTCGACGGGGACGCAGCTGACGTTGAACTGCTTCAGGGTCTCGATGAGCTCGCCCGCGCGACGGCGGAAGTCCTCCGATCCCGACTCGGCGGGAGCCGAAGGCTCGGCGAGCAACGAGACGTCGGGGAAGACGTAGTCGCCCTGCCGCTTGGGGATCTGCGCCTTGGCGGCGCGCTCGATCTTCTCGGGCTTGACGACGAGCACCTTGCCGCCGTCGACCGCGACGTCCTCCTCTTTCTCAGGCAGATTCCCCTCCTTCTTCTGCTTGGTCGGACTCGGCTTCTCCTGGGACTTCTCCGCGGCAGGATCTTCACCGGGGGCGGAGACGGAGACGTTGTCCGGGTCGACGGTCACCACCTCCTCCTCGGGCTCGACCGGCTCCTCCTGGGTCTGCTTCGGAGTCACGGGCTCGGCGGTCCGCAGGATTGGCGCGGCGGCCGCGACGACAGTAATCACCGCGCCCTGCACTTCGGCCTGCTTGCGCCGGAGCTCGGCGGCGGCGGCGGCGCGGCGGCGCGACTCCTCGGCGGCGCGGGCGGCGGCCTCGCGGCGCGAGGCGTTCCAGGAACCGAAGGCGTCGCGAGTCTCGGCAATCCAGGCCGCGAGCGTGGCCCGCGGATCGTCCGCGAGGGCCCCGATGAGCGCGAAGCCGTAGGGGAAGATGAGGAACCAGGTGCCGTACGGGCCGAAGGCCGGCTCGAAGAGGGAGCCGTGCAGGAATCCTCCGACCAGGCCGCCGGCGCCCTTGGGGTCGAAGGCGCCCGCGGTGATGCGGCTGGCGCCCGCAGGCTCGAGCCAGAGCGCGAGGATCGGCGCGAGCAGGATGACGCACAGCGACATCAGCAGCACCTTGAAGGGCCAGAGGGTGTGGGCGCGGTGGTTGAGCGCGAACCAGCCGGCGGCGCCGATGAAGACGGGCAGCAGGAAGGCGGCGTAGCCGAAAAGGCTGAAGACGATGACCGCAACCGTGGCGCCGAAGGCACCGCAGGGGTTGTCCGTGGCAGCGGCGCCGGAGTCATCGGGCAAGGTCAGCGCGCGCTCCAGGAAGCCGGGCAGGACGTTGGCGTCGGACGGCGCATGGAAGCCCATCGCGACGAACAGGAACGCGGCGGTGATGGCGAGCGCGGCCGCCAGGATAGGACGCGACTCGCTGGCCGGGCGGGCGAGGGTGGCGGTGCGTCGGCGGGCGGGGGCAGGCATGATCGTCAGTCGCCGAAGAGCGTACCCTGGACGCCGCCGGCGGGCGGATTCGGCGCGGGGTCGGAATGGAGGTGGCGCGGAGGCCGCGCGATGCGGGCGGCGAGCGCGCGAGCACGCTCCTGCGCGAGGCGCTCGACCATCCCGGCGAGGCAGTGCCGGATCCACTTGGGCGTGAAGGAGGACGGGGTGTAGTCGCAGGGGCCGTAGCCGTGCACGCGTCCGGTCTGCAGGAGGGCGTCGTTCTGCGCGAACTCGGCCTCGCTCTCTGGCACGTAGACGGCGAAGGCCCGCCCGCCGTTCTTGCGCAGGAGGGAGAAGACGGGGACGTCGCTCGGACCGTCCGCGACGTAGATCATGTTCTCGAAAGGCACGCGGCGGTCCTCGGCGCGGACGACCGCGTTGACGTCGATCTCGGGATTCTTGTTGGAGCCCTTGTTGATCTCGAAGAGGAAGCGGGTCTTGATGGTGTTGTCGACCATCGAGGCCACCTGCGTGATCTCGGTCGGCAGCTCGAGGGCGAGTTCGTCCTGGCGGGTGAAGTGCGGGGGCAGCGGATGCTCGAGGAACTCGCAGCCGTAGATGCCGTCGCAATGCGGCGCCACGGCGGAGCCGCGGATCATCTCGGCCAGGCCGGTGCTGACGACGTAGTGCTCGAGGATGACCTCGAGGTTGTGCCTGCGACCGAGCTCGCGGACGTGCTCCTTGAGCGCGGGGAAGAAGTCAGGCAGCCCGGGGCAAAGCGGGATCTCGGCGCCGAGCTCACGCAGGCGCCGGTTGGTCAGCCCCTTGAGGGGGCCGGTCTTCACGTAGCTCAGGAGGTGGTTGAGGTAGACCGAGTCCTTCGAGGTACGGATGCCCTTGCGCGCGTAGAGCGCGGGCAGCTGGTTGGTCTCCTTCCAGAAGCGCTCCTCGTCGACGCCGAAGGCGCGGAAGAGCGGGGTCTGCATGTAGCCGGGGCAGAGGGTCTTGTCGAAATCCCACACGCACGAGAGGACGTGGGTGCCGCGCAGGGCGGGTTCCTTGGGCTGCATGAAGGTCGGAAGCGGTTGGAAAGGGGGCTTGCGGAGCGTGTCCGCGGCGACTCCATTGATTAAGGGAGGGGCGGTCCCTCTCCAAGTCCCGATTGGCCCCGCCTCCATGTCGTCCAGCCCCCTCCGACCCGACCTCTCGGCCCTCCGCCGGCGGCTGACGGAGCTGGAAGGGCTGATGGCCGACCCCGCCACGTTCGGCGACGCCCGCAAGGCGGCGGCGCTCGGCGCGGAGCTCCGCTTCACGGCCAAGGCGGTTGGGGCCGACGACCGGCTGACGGCCCTCGAAAGGGAGCTGGCGGACGCCCGGACCATGGCCAGGGAAGCCGATCCGGCGATGCGCGCGATGGCCGAGGAGGAGGTGCGACGGCTGGAACCGGCGGCCGAAGCCGCCCGGCAGGAACTGGTTCGGGCAGTCATCCCGCCCCACCCCGACGACTCGCGCAACGTGCTGGTGGAGGTGCGCGCGGGCACGGGCGGCGACGAGGCCGCGCTCTTCGCCGGAGACCTGCTGAGGGCGTACTCGCGCTTCGCCGAACGGCGCGGCTGGAAGCATGAGCTACTCTCGCTCTCGCCCTCCGACCTCGGCGGGGTCCGCGAGGCGGTGCTGCTCATCGAAGGCGAAGGGGCGGCGGCGCTGCTCCGCCATGAGGCCGGCGTCCACCGCGTGCAGCGGGTGCCGGCGACGGAAGCGTCAGGGCGGGTGCACACGTCGGCCGCGACGGTGGCGGTGCTCGCCGAGGCCGAAGAGGCCGAGGTGACGCTGAAGCCGGAGGACCTCGAGGTCACGGTCGCCCGCGCCTCCGGAGCCGGCGGCCAGCACGTGAACAAGACGGAGTCGGCGGTCCAGATCATCCACCGCCCCACGGGGCTCACGGTCTACTGCGCGGACGAACGCTCGCAGCTGCGCAACCGGCAGAAGGCGATGCGGGTGCTGCGCTCCCGGCTGCTCGACCTGACGCGGGCGAAGGAGCGCGAGGCGCGCGCCGACGCCCGGCGCTCGATGGTGGGCTCCGGCGACCGCTCCGAACGCATCCGCACCTACAACTTCCCGCAGAACCGCATCACGGACCACCGGGTGGACCTCACGGTCCACGGTATCGAGCAGGCGCTCGATGGCGGGCTCGACGAGATTGTGGAGGCCCTGCGCGACGCGGAGCTGCGCGAACGGGCCGAGGCGCTCAGTCGGTCTTCAGCGTGAAGGTGGCGCGGTCCGCGCCCACGCGGAACTGGCCGGAGGCGGGGTCGCCGTCGTCCAGCTTTCCGTCGACCGAGACGAGCACGCGGCGCGCCTCCTCGCTCCACTCGGAGGGAATGAAGGCCACGGCGGCGCCGGAAGCTCCTGACTCGAACCTCCAGCGACCGGACACGCCAGCCTTGAGGACCGCCGACCGGACGGGACCGTAGGCGTAGGCGAGCAGGGCCTCGGGCGGCGACGAAAGGTCGAAGTCTTGGGGCCAGGCGCCTTTTTCCGAGCGATGCTGCAGGAGGGGCGTGCGGGCGGAGAGGAAAACGTCCGCCAGAGGGACGACCTGCCGGGAATGCCAGAAGATCACGGCGAAAGCGATGATGAGTCCGAACACGAGGCCGATGATGCCGAGGGAGAGGGCTTGCTGCCAGGACCGGGTGTGCGGCTCCTGAAGGACCTTGATGGGGTCGGACATAGTGGGAAAGTGTCAGTGAAATCTAGGATGGGGCAAGGTCGTACCTGCCGGTTTTGCGCGTTGGACAGGCGACGGGCTTCCGGCTTGATGGTGGGGATGGACAAGGAGTTCCTCGAGCGCTTCGCCGGCGTCGGCCGTCTCTACGGCCGCGCGGGCCTGGAACGACTCGCCGCCTCGTCATTCATGGTCGTCGGACTGGGAGGGGTGGGCTCCTGGACGGCCGAGGCGCTCGCCCGCAGCGGCGCGGGCTCGCTCACGCTGGTCGACGGCGACACGGTATGCGCCTCCAACACGAACCGGCAGCTCCACGCGCTCGCGAGCGCCGCGGGGCGCGCGAAGACCGAGGCGGTCGCGGAACGCGCACGCGCAATCTGGCCGGGACTGCGGACGGAGCTGCGGACGACGTTCGTGACGCGCGCCAACGCCGCCGCGACGATCGCGGGCTTCCGGGGCGTGGTGATCGACGCGATCGACGCGCTCTCACCCAAGTGCGCGCTGCTCGACGCCTGCCGCCGGGCCGGCCTGCGCACGGTCTCGGCGGGCGGCTGCGCGGGCCGGACCGACGGGACGAGGATACGGGTCACCGACCTCGCGCAGTCGCGGGAGGACGCGCTCCTGATGCTGGTGCGCAAGCGGCTGCGGCAGAACTTCAATTTTCCGCGCAAAGGGTCCTTCGGCATCTCCTCCGTGTGGTCCGACGAACTGCCGGCCGCCCGGACCGATTGCGAAGGGCTGCCCGGCGGCGAACTGCCGGAGGATGAGGAGCTCAGGCCCAACTGCGAATGGGGCTACGGCACGGCGGCCCACGTCGCCGGCGCCTTCGGGCTGGCCGCCGCCGGCGAGGCGATCCGGCTGGCGCTGCTGCCTCCGTGACGGAAGCCCGCCGCGTTTCCTTGCCGAAAGGCCAGGCGCAGGGCTATCTGGAGGCAGCATGCCGTCCGTCACGCTGCCCGCCGAAGCCCTGATGACCGTCACCGGTCTGCCCTACCCACTGAAGGCCAAGGGCAAGGTGCGCGAGGTCTTCGACCTGGGGAAACACTACCTGATCGTGGCCACGGACCGTCTTTCGGCCTTCGACGTGGTCATGCCCAACGGGGTCCCGGGCAAGGGCGTACTGCTCACGCAGATCAGTCTCTGGTGGTTCGAGCAGGCCAGGGCGATCTTCCCGACGCACCTGCTCCCCGACCACGCGACGGCGCTCGAACGAGCACTCCACGGACACGAGCATCTGATCCCGCGCTCGATGATCGTGCGCAAGCTGCACCCGCTGCCGGTCGAGGCCGTGGTGCGCGGCTATCTCGCAGGCAGCGGCTTCAAGGAATACCTCCGCACGGGCTCGATCCTCGACCACGCGCTGCCGCGCGGGCTGCTCGACGGCTCTCCCCTGCCCCGCCCGATCTTCACGCCGTCGACCAAGGCCGCCGAAGGGCACGATGAGCCGATCACGCTCGCGCGCTGCGAGGAAATCCTGGGTGCCGACGTCTTCCGCACGGTGCACGACGCCTCCCTCGCGCTCTACCGCATGGGTAAGGAGCGCGCGGCCCGCGCCGGCATCATCCTCGCGGACACGAAGTTCGAATTCGGCACGGCGGAGGACGGCTCGCTGGTGCTCATCGACGAGGTGCTGACGCCCGACTCCTCGCGCTACTGGCCGGCGGCCACCTGGCAGCCGGGCCGGCCGCAGCCCTCCTACGACAAGCAGTTCGTGCGCGACTGGCTCGAGAAGCAGCCCTGGGGCAAGACCCCGCCTGGGCCGGTCCTGCCACCCGACGTGGTCGCGCGCACGCAGTCGCTCTACCGGGAATGTCTGGAGCGGCTCACGGCCCGCTGAGAGCGCCATGGAGCACCTGAAGGCGCTGCTGACGCTGCTGGCCGTCCTGAACCCGGTCGGGGTAATCCCTTTCTTCATCCACTTCACGGACGGGCTGACGGATGGGCAGCGTCGCCGCACGGCGGTCATCAGCAGCCTGACGGTGTTCGCGGTCATCGCGGGCAGCGCGTTCGCCGGCGTGCGGGCGCTGGAGTTCTTCGGCATCTCGCTGGCCTCATTCCAAGTGGGCGGAGGAATGCTGCTCCTGATCAACGCGATGCAGATGCTCGCGGCCCGCGCGGCGGACAGCACGGGGCCGGAGATGGACGACGCGGGCGACAGCGTGGCGGTCTCGCCGCTCGCGGTGCCGCTGCTCAGTGGCCCAGCCACGATCTCGACGATGATCATCTACTCGGAACGGGCCGTGGGCTGGCAGGGCCACGCGGCGCTCGCGGGCTACGCGGTCGCGGGCGCGGGCGCCACGTTCGCCTGCCTCGTCGCCGCCGCGCCGATCACGCGCCTGCTCGGCCGCACGGGCATCAACGTGATGACGCGGCTGATGGGCCTGACGCTCGCCGCCATCGGGGTCGAGATCATGGCCTCGGGGCTGCTCCAGCTGCTCCCCGGCCTGAGCCGCTGACGCACAGGGGAGGGTGGACAGGCGACCTCCAGCGTCCAAGATGCCGGCATGCGCCCCGCCCTGCCCCTGCTGCTCGCCCTCTCGCTCCACGCCGCCCCGCCGGAGCCCAAGTTCCGCCTCCAGGAAATCGACAAGATCGAGATCGGCTACGGGCTCGCGATCGCCGACGTGGACGGCGACGGGAAGAAGGACGTGGTGCTCGCCGACAAGCGCACGATCCAGTGGTACCGCAACCCGGACTGGAAGAAGCACGTCATCGCGGAGAATCTGACGAAGGAGGACAATGTCTGCGTGGCCGCCGAGGACATCGACGGCGACGGCAAGGCGGAGATCGCCGTGGGCGCGGGCTGGAATCCAGGCGACACGGTGAAGAGCGGCGCGGTGTTCTACCTGATCCCGCCCGCCGACCGGACGCAGAAGTGGGAGGCGGTCAGGCTGCACCATGAGCCCACAGTGCACCGGATGCGCTGGGCCGAGGTCGCGACGGGACGCTGGGACCTGCTCGTGCAGCCGCTGCACGGCCGGGGCAACAAGAACGCGGAAGGCGCGGGCGCCAAGCTGCTCGCCTACCGTCGCCCGGCCGACCCCAAGGGCGAGTGGAAGACGGAGCTGGTCAACGACGCGGGGCACATCACGCACAATCTCGAGACGGTCCGTTGGGACCGCTCGCAGCGGCAGCAGATTGTCGCGGGCTCCAAGGAGGGGCTCTGGCTCAACGCCTACGCCGGCGGCGAGTGGCGCAAGACGCGCCTAAGCTCCGAGCCAGTGGGTGAAGTCCGCGCGGGCCGTCTGCCCGCAGGTCCGTTCCTGGCCACGGTCGAGCCGTTCCATGGTGACAAGGCCGCGGTCTACCTGCGCGACGGCGACGGCAAGTGGAACCGGAAGCAGATCCTTGACGGATTCAAGGACGGTCATGCGGTCGCTCCGGACGACTACCTCGGGCTGGGTCACGACCAGGTGATGGTGGGCTGGCGCGGCTCCAACCCGGGACTCCGGCTGCTCACGCCCCTTGACGGCGAGGGCAAGGAATGGCGCACCTCGGTCATCACGACCAAGGAGGTCGCGGTCGAGGACCTCAAGTCGGCCGACCTGGATGGCGACGGCAAGCCCGAGCTGATCGCGGCGGGCCGCCAGACGAAGAACCTCATCATCCTCTGGAACGTCCGCTGATCGGCGCTCCGCAGGCACGAAAAAGCTGTCCGCAAGGAGGGCTTTCTGCTTTCAAGTGGTAGTCCGACTAGGATTCGAACCTAGACAAGGAGAATCAGAATCTCCTGTGCTGCCATTACACCATCGGACTGACCTGAGTCGTCCGAAAATGGGACTCCGCCCCCGTCCGTCAAAACGAAAGATGGGGCCGAATCGGGGCTCCGGCGGACTTTCCGGCGGACGGACCGATGATCACTCCCGCATCAGATGCTTCACCAGATCCCTGCGCTGTTCGGGGGAAAGCGCGGTCAGGAGGCCCTCGGGCATGAGGGAGACGGGGGCGGTCTCGCGCTTGCGGATGTCCGCCCGGTCAAGGACCCACTCCTGGCCGACGCTCCGCAAGGTGACGGTGCGCGGGGTCTCGGCGCCGACGATGCCGGAAAGGACGCGCCCATCGGACAAGGTGAAGGTGTTCAGATAATAGGAAGCGGGCACGACGGCGTTGGGATCGAC
>VHDL01000035.1 GCA_016871415.1 Verrucomicrobiota bacterium | reverse complement strand
GTCCTTGAGTCCGATCCTGGCGAATACAGCTATCCCTCCATCATCCAGACCTCCGACGGCCTGGTGCACATCACTTACACCTGGAAGCGCCAGAAAGTGAAGCATGTCGTCGTCGATCCCTCCCGTATCGTCGGCCGACCCATCGTCGACGGACGCTGGCCCCTTTGATCATGAGTCGATTCCTCCTTCTCCTCCTCGCGGCCGCCGTGGCGGCCGAAGATCCCGCGCTCACCCGCCTTCGCTACAACAATCCCGGACTCGTGGTCGACCTCGGCGTCGGACTCTGGGCCTGGCCGCTCCCCATGGACTTCGACGGTGACGGCGACCTCGACCTGGTCGTGAACTGTCCCGACAAGCCATCGAACGGCGTCTACTTCTTCGAAAACGCCACCGGTGACACCGCTCGCGACAAGATGCCCGTCTTCAAGCCCGGGCGACGCATCAGCAAAGGACTGCAGAACGTCCAGGTCAGCTTCGTCGCCGGCAAGCCCGTCGTCACGTCGCCCGGCGCCGTCTACCCTGACTTCCTCAAGACCGGCTTGGACAAGCCCGTGAAGCTGCCCCTGCCCGCCAACGTCCATCCGAACAAAGTCAGGGCCAACATGTGGCGCTTCGCCGACTACAACGTCGACGGACGCACCGACCTCATCATCGGCGTCGGCGACTGGACCGACTACGGTTGGGACGACGGCTACGACGCTTCGGGCAAGTGGGTCCGCGGACCGCTCAGGGGATTCGTCTATCTCGCGACCAACAAGGGGACGGACGCCAAGCCCGACTACGCCAAGCCCGTGAGACTCACCGTTTCCGGGAGTCCCTTGGAGACCTTCGGCTGGCCTTCGCCGAATCTCGCCGACTGGGACGGCGACGGCGATCTGGACCTCCTCTGCGGAGAATTCCTGGACGGCTTCACTTATTTTGAAAACACCGGCGGCCGCATCAATCCCGAGTATGCCGCAGGCCGGCGCCTGACCCTTCGCCCGGGTCAGAAGGGGCCTTCTTCCGCCTGGCTCGCCAAGCAGGAGGCCGCCCGGCTGCCCGGGTCGCCTGAGCCTCTGACCATGGATCTTGAGATGATCGTGCCCGTGGCGATCGACTGGGACAAGGACGGCGACCTCGACCTGATCGTCGGTGACGAGGACGGGCGCGTGGCCTTCATCGAGAATGCCGGCGGCTTCACCGCCCAGCGCACCCCGCAGTTCCTGCCTCCCCGATATTTCCAGCAGGAGGCCGATGAGCTCAAGTGCGGCGCCCTGGCCACCCCGGTCGGCTTCGACTGGGATGGTGACAGCGACACCGACATCATCAGCGGCAACACCGCCGGCTACCTGATGTTTTTCGAGAACCTGAGCGGGCCCAAGGTCGCCGAGCCCAAGTGGGCCGCGCCTCGCGCGCTCGAGGCTGACGGAGCCCCCATCCGACCCATGGCCGGCTACAACGGCAGCATCCAGGGGCCCTGTGAGGCCAAGTGGGGCTACACCACGCTCTCCATCGCCGATTGGGACGGCGACGGACTGCCGGACATCCTCCTCAACTCCATCCTCGGCAAGATCGTCTGGCATCGCAACGCGGGCACCAGGCAGGCGCCGCGTCTGGAGCCCGCCCGGCCGATCGAAGTCGAATGGCATGGAGCGCAGCCCGCCTTGGCTTACGGCTGGATGAAGCCCGAAGGGAAGGGCCTCCTCACCCAATGGCGCACCACCCCTTTCGCCGTCGATTGGAACGCCGACGGACTCACCGACCTCGTCATGCTCGACCATGAGGGCCATCTGGCCCTCTTTGAGCGCGCGGCAAGGGGCTCGGAGCGCGTCCTCCTGCCTCCCCGACGTGCCTTCACCGACGCCAAAGGCGGTCCCTTGCAACTGTCCAAGGGACCGGCGGGCAAGAGCGGCCGTCGTAAACTCTGCGTGACCGACTGGGACGGCGACGGCCGGATGGACGTCCTCCTCAACTCCTCGAGCGCCAATTTCCTGCGACAAGTCCTGCATGCCGACGGCAAATGGGCCTTCCAGGACCTCGGCGCCCTCGTGAAGCAGAACATCGAGGGCCATGACGTCAGCCCCACCGTCGTGGACTTCGACGGCGACGGAATCCTTGATTTTCTGGGTGGTGCCGAGGACGGACGCTTTTATATCTATCGCAACCCCCGCAGCCAGCGATGAGAGCGCCCATGGACCGTCGCAGATTCCTTGCCCTCGCCGCCGCCGCGCCCGCGCTGCTTCAGGCTGGCGACGGTTCCGTCGTCACCGTCGGGGTCGTCGGTCACACCGGCCGGGGCAACTACGGCCATGGACTCGACACCGTCTGGCTCAAGCTGCCGGAGGCACGCATCGTCGCCGTCTCCGACCCTGATCCTGCCGGACGCAAAGTGGCCGAGGTGCGCCTTCAGGCCGCCGTCGGCGGCGCCGACCGCGTCGAATCCTTCGCCGATCACGTCGCGATGTTCCGCAAGGCGCGTCCACAGGTCGTCGCCGTGTGTCCCCGGCACATCGACGCCCATGCGGAGATCATCCTGGCGGCCGTCGAGGCGGGCGTGAAGGGCCTTTACGTCGAGAAGCCCTTCGTGCGCACCCTGGCCGAGGCTGACGCCGTCATCGCCGCCTGTCGCGCCAAGGGCGTGCGTGTCGCCATCGCCCATCGCAACCGCTACCATCCGGCCCTGGATGTGGCGGTGAAGCTCGTGGGCGCCGGCGAGTTCGGCGCCGTCCGTGAAGTCCGCGTGCGCGGCAAGCAGGACCAGCGGGGAGGCGGACTCGACCTGTGGGTCCTCGGCGGCCACGGCTTCAACCTCGCGACCCAGTTCACCGGCGCGCCCGTCTCCTGCCGTGCGACGATCCTCGTGGAGGGCCGTCCGGCCACGCGGGCCGACGTCATCCAGGGCGACGAAGGCGTCGGCCCCATCGTCGGGGATGAGATCCATGCCGCCTATGAGACCAAGTCAGGCATCCCGCTGTTCTTCGATTCCAAGAAGGGACACTGGGACAAGAAGGAGGGCTTTGGCGTCAGGGTCGTCTGTGAAAAGGCCACCTTGGACCTGCGTGTCGATGAGGAGCCGCTCATCCACGTCGTCAGGGACGGCAAGCGCATCCCTCTGACCGGCGCCGGCGTCGGAATCCCCGAGCCCCGCAAGGACATCCGCGACCTCGTCGCCGGGCACGTGGCGGTCGCCAGGGACCTTCTCGACTCCATGCGACAGGGCAGGGAGCCCCTTTGCGGTGCCGAGGCCGGACGTGAGACCATTGAGCTGATCAACGCCGCCTTCGCCTCCTTCGCCGCAGGCGGGGCCAAGGTCGAGCTGCCCCTGCGTCGTCGCGAGCATCCCCTGGCCTGAGCCATGAGGACCCTCCTCGCCCTGTTTCTGTTCTCCCTCGGCCTGCTGGCGGCCCAGCCGGCGCCCATCCGCGTCGCCGTCTATGATGACAAAGGCGCCACCGGCAAAGGCATACCGGCCGTCGAGAAGATACTCGGCGCGTCCAAGGACTTCGAAGTCATCAAGCTCAAGGGGCCTGATTTCACCGCGGACAACCTCAGACGATTCGACCTCGTCATGTTCACCGGCGGCAGCGGCAGCGCCGAAGCCGAGGGCCTGGGCGTCGCGGGCCGTGAGGAGGTCAGGAAATTCGTGCGTGAGGGAGGCGGTTATGTCGGCATCTGCGCCGGCGCCTATCTCGCCTGCACCGGATTCGACTGGGGCCTCGGCGTACTGAACGCACGCACCGTTTCCAACAAATGGCGTCGCGGCACCGGCGACCTGCGGATCGCTCCGGCTGAGGGCGATTCCGTCCTCGGCCTGCCCATGGCCGAGCGTGCCGTCCGTTATAACAACGGCCCCGTCATCAAGCCTGACGCACGGAAGGACCTGCCCCCTTACAAGGCCTTGGCCCTGTTCAAGACCGAGTTCGCGGAGAATGGCACCCCGGTCGGCGTGATGGTCGGGTCGCCCGCCTTCGCTTCCGGTGACTACGGCCTCGGTCGCGTCTTCATCTCAAGTCCCCATCCTGAGCAGACCGCCGGGCTCGAGCCCCTGGTCATCCAAGCGGTGCGTTGGTCCGCGCGACGCGCCGGACCCGCCGATGAGCTCTGGAAGCGGCTCGAGGCCATGGACGTCGAGAAGCTCTGGTTGCCCGGCGCCATCGTCGACTGGAAGACCGGCCTGCCGACCGGTCAGCCCTTCACCGATTCGCCCAAGCGTCACACCCATTGCAGCCAGTTCGTCGCCGCGGCCAGCTTCCGTCTGGGCGTGCCGCTCCTGCGCCCTCCCGAGCATTCTCCGGTCGGACTGGCCAACGCCCAGAACGACTGGCTCGACTCCGACGCCGGACGCAAGGCCGGCTGGGTTCGGCTCAAGGACGGCGCCGAGGCGCAGAGTCTAGCCACCGAGGGGCGCCTCGTCCTCGCCTCAGTGAAGAATCCCGACCCGAAGCGTGCCGGACACATCGCGATCGTACGGCCCGGAAACAAGGACGCCGCGGCCCTCGCGTCCGAGGGGCCTGACATCATGCAGGCCGGAGGCACCAATTTCCTGCGGACCTCCCTGAAGCGGGGCTTCGCGAACCATCCGAAAGAATACGATCAGATCGCCTTCCACGCGCACGTCGTGGAACTGACCGAGCCGAAGTGACGGTCAGCGGACCGTCGCGGCGCAGACCATCTCGAGCACGCGGGGGATGCTGTAGTTCTCCCACGCGCCGTTCTTCGGGCTGACCAGCGGTTCCTCATGCCTGCCGAAGCTGTCCGGCGGCTGCGGGATGCGCGTCAGGTCCGGACTCCATTGTCCGTCCTTGCCGCCCAGCTTGTAGATGACCAGGTCCAGCGAGGGCACCACGTACAGGCAGAAGCCGCCGGCGCCCGTCTTGTAGTAGGCGTCACGTGGCGCCCCTGCGATCTGCCCGGCGTGGTTGTGTTCGAACTGCAGACTGAAGGGGAAGTGCGGGTTGTATTTGAGCGGCTCGCGGCACATCCGGAGGTAATCGGACGGAATCAGCTGCCGTCCCGCCCAGCGGCCGTCCTGCGCCAGGCAGTAGCCCAGCCGGACCGCGTCCGTGGCGCGCAACGCGATGGACCCGGCGCCATTGGCGTGGTTCATGATCACGTCCCCGCGGTAGAGACAGTAGCCCCAGGGACCCCAGCCCATCGGCTTGCCCAGCTTCTCGTCCACGTAGTCGGGCAGCTCCTTGCCCGTCACCTTGCGCAGCACCATAGAGGCGATGTGCGGGGCGGGGGAGGAGTAGGAGTAGCCTTCGCCCGGCGCGGCCCAGAGCGGCGCCCGGAGCGAGGATCCGTCGACATCGCGGATGTCCTGTCCCTTGGAGGCCTTGAGCGGCGAGGCCGTGCCGCGCACCACCGAGGAAGGCGTCGCACCCTCCCCGTTGTGCCCTGACGTCATGCAGAGCAGGTGACCCAGCCGGATGTCGGCCTCGCGAGGGTCGCGCAGCGGGAACGCCTCGGGCAGCAGTTCCTCCCTGTAGACGAGCGTATCCAGCCCCTCGGGCAGCCGCGCCTTGTTTTCGGCGAGCATGATGCCGCAGGCGATGCTCGTCACCGCCTTGCCCGTCGAGGCCATGTCGGGATTCGCGCCGCGGCGCGCCTTGCCGAAGTACCGTTCCATCACCAGCCAGCCCCTGCTGACGACCAGAAGTCCGCCGTTGTCCGTGTTGGACCGTTTGGTCGCCATCCAGGCCGCTTCCAGCCGGTCGAGGTCGATGCCGGCCTTTTCCCGCGCCTCCTCGGCGCCCTTGGGCGTCCGCCAGCCCCCTTGGGCGTCGGGAGGCGGGAAGTAGTCGGCACCCGGGCAGAGCGACGCGATGAGCAGGACGATTACGGCGATTCGCATGCCGGATGGTCGAATCTTCCCCTGCCGCGGGCAAGCCCTCACTCGACAGGCAGGGTTGACCGAAGCACCATCCTGCATGCCCCGTCCATTCCTGCTCCTCTTGCTCACGTTGGTTTCGACCGGACTGCCTTCGGCTGAGCGCCCCAGCTTCCTCTTCATCCCGATCGATGACCTCAACCATTGGGTCGGGCATCTCGGACGCCATCCGCAGACGCGGACTCCCAACATCGACCGCTTGGCGAAGATGGGCGTCAGTTTCACCAAGGCCTACTGCACCGCCCCCGCCTGCAATCCCTCGCGCGCCTCGCTCATGTCCGGCCTCCGTCCGACCAGCACCGGCTGTTACGACAACGGCCAGAACTGGCGGCCCGGCATTTCCGAGGACCTGTTGCTGAACACCGTCCTTTCCAAGAACGGTTACCGCGTCTACGGCGCCGGCAAGATCTACCACGGGGCCGGTGACCGCGGCGGGCTGTTCGACGATTACTTTCCCGGCAAAGGCGGCCGGCTGAAGCGGCACCCCGACGCCAAGGACGGCGGAGTCGGAGGCATCAATTTCGCGCCGCTCGCCTGTACCGACGAAGAGATGCCCGACCATGCCGTCGTCAGCTGGTGCATCGAGAAGATGAACGAGAAGTCCGACCGACCCTTCTTCATCGCGGCCGGACTCGTGAAGCCCCACATGCCCTTCAGCGTGCCGAAGAAGTGGTTCGACCTCTTCCCTCTGGACCAGATCCAGCTGCCGCCGCATCTGCCCGACGACCTCGCGGACGTCCCGCCTGCCGGCGTCAAGATGGCCAAGCCCGACGGCGACCATGCGCGCATCGTCGCCTCCGGACGCTGGAAGGAGGCCGTCCAGGCCTACCTTGCTACCATCGCCTTCTGCGACTATCAGGTCGGCCGCATCATCGACGCCTGGGAGAATTCCCCGCGTCGGGACAGCACCGTCATCTGCCTCTGGTCCGACCACGGATGGAGCCTGGGAGAGAAGTCCCATTGGCGGAAGTTCGCCCTCTGGGAGGAGCCCACCCGGACCGTGCACATCTGGAAGGCGCCGGGCGTGACGCCGGCCGACGTGCGTTGCGACCGTCCCGTCGACTACTCGAGCATCTATCCCACCACCCTGGCCCTGGCGGGCATCACGATTCCCTCACATGCCGACGGTAAGGACGTCTCATCCCTGCTGCGGGATCCCGCTTCCGTCTGGAGTCAGCCCGCCATCACCACTTACGGCAGGGGCAATCACGCCGTTCGATCCGATGACTGGCGTTACATCCGCTACGCCAACGGCGACGAAGAGCTCTATCACGACGCCAAGGATCCCCTCGAATACGTGAACCTTGCGACCAAGCCCGAGTTCGCCGCCAAAAAGGCCGAACTGGCATCCTTCCTGCCCAAGATTGAGAAGCCCGACCTTCCTCGCACCCGTCGCGGTGAAGAAGGGGAGGGCGGCGAGCCCGCCCAGAAGAAGGGCAAGGGCAAGAAGAAGCAGAAGTGAACCCTTTGCCATCGGCCCCTCCGTCCATGTCACGTCTCATCATCGTCCTCTGCTCGATCCTGCTGGCCGCCTGCGCCACTTCCGAGGTGGGCACGCTCACCTACGACAAGGCCGTCGCCAAATACGGCCCGCCGGACAAGGAGACCGTCGTGAGCGGACGTCGCGTATCCGTCTGGAACGTCGGCTCGACCACCCGCAAGACCCGCTTCCTCAACGAGGACATCTTCGACACCCGGCACAACCAGGTCATCCGCACCTTCGATGCGGCGGGCCTACTGGTCGAGCAGTCCTTCCGCTGAGTCAGCGGACCTCGAGCAGCCGGCGCAGGCCGTCCATCAGCACCTTCTCCACCTCGGGGGAGACATTGGAGGACTGCTGGCCGGTCTCATAGCCGCCCTCCGCGTAGGAGCAGCCCATGCCAATGTAGGCCGGGCCGTAGTCGCCGTAGGCGGCCATCGTCACCTGCAGGTCGGGGCGCATCGCCTTGGCGGCGAGCTGGTATTCCACGAAGAGCTCGCCGGGCATGCCGAGCACGCGCGCCGTGCCCACGCGCAGGCAGGTGAGGTCGATCCGATGGCCTTCCTCGTGGCGCGTCACCCACGCGAGCTGATCCGCATGGGAAACGTATCCGCGGGGCGGAGCGCCCCGGAGCTTGGCGACGAGCGATTCCTTGTCCAGGTGTCCGGCCAGGGGGAGGCGGACGAGGTCGCGCGTCCATCCGATGTCGGCGGAGTCGAGGGGCTGCTTCACCGTCGAGTCATAGGCCTCCTTCATCCCGTCCGCCAGACGTCGGGCCAGGTCCATGCGGGTGGCGTGCGAGCCGTCGTTGTACTTGCCCGCGGTCACGTTGCCGCCGGCGCCGTTGAAGTGCAGCTGCAGCGTGAAGGGCAGGGACTGGGCGCGGATGAAGCGCGCGATGCCCGGGAAGTCGGGGTGGGGGATGCCCAGCCGGTAGTAGCTCTGCGGGTGGCAGGCGTAGTGGGTCAGCACCGCGATGGCCCCGTCCTTGTTCCAGAAACTCAGCGCCGTGACGTCGGGGTCGATCGTCCCTTCGGGGAACGCGCGCACCTCGGCCGACTTCGTCGAGGACGTCCGCGTGTATTTCACCTTGCCGTCGGGACCGAGGATGCGCCGCTGGCTGGCCACCTCCTTCACCTTGGCCTTGCCCCAGCCCCAGTGCGTGGCCTCGCGGGCGACCGGCAGGGCCGCCTTCACGGCTTCGGCCGCGCGGCCGATGACCACCCGGTGGAACGTGCCCTCGAAGCGCGAGTAGCCCTGGACGCCGAGCTCCTTGACCAGACGTTCCGCGGTGAAGTCGCAGCCCGGGGCGTCATGCTGGTGAAGCACGTGGACCGCGACCCGCTCCGGTGTCGTGCCGGCGGCCTCCGCGAGCGCCTTGCGGAACGCGTCATGGCCTTCGTTGGCGATGCCGATCCAGTCGACCGCGCAGAGCACGATCGGGGCATCCGATCCCAGGATGACCACGCCCCGGCAGCGGAGCGTCATCTCGTCCAGACGCTTGACCACGTCATAGGCCATGGGGGAGCCCAGCGGCGGCGTGGCGTCCACGTCGAACGTGGCCACCTTGACCGGGCCGGCGAGGAGGCCGGCGGTGAGGGAGAGCAGGGCGTACAGGATGCGGGCGGTCTTCATCGGCGTAGAGAGTCGACGCCCCCTGGGAGCGCGTGCAGGCGGGCGATTTCCTCGTCGGAAAGGGCGCGGTTCCAGGCGGCGAATTCGTCGAGCGCGCCGACGTAGGCGGCGCCCAGCACCAGGCGGACCGCGGCCGGATCCCAGCCGAACGTCAGGTCATGGCCCCGGATGACGCCGACTGGGCGGCCGTCGACGTGCAGACGGGCCTTGGGCGGGGCCGCGTGGTCGTTGATGCGGTCGAGCACGAAGACCACGTGAGTCCAGCGGTCCGCGGCGAAGGGCGCCTTCTCCATTTTCACCATCGGGCGGCGTTCGTCGGCAATCTGCTCCCAGCCCACCGCGTCCGGGTTCCAGATGTGGAAGAGGGGGCGGACGGCGAAGCGGAAATGGCGGGGTGCGTGGTCCTTGGACCACTCCAGGAAGATGAAGCCCTTCTTCACGTCGTCGCCGACGATCTGGACCGGATCGCAGTAGCCGGGTTCCAGGTCCTTGTCGGGATTGAGTTTCAGCCAGACCGAGACCGTGGCGGACCAGGAGGTCGTCCCGTAGGCGAGCGACTTCGTCGCGGCGAACTCGGGACGCGTCGAACCCTTCTTGGGAAAGACCAGGCAGCCACCGAAGCGTCCCCCTTCAGCGAGCCGCAGATCGGGGCCGGGTGCGGCCGGTGCCAGCTTACCGCCCGCCCGCACACGGCAGGCAGAGTCGTCGGCGGAGAGCGCCGCGTCGAATTTGCCGTCGAACGGCGCATGGAACGTCAGCCCGCGACGCAGACCCTCGTCCGCGGTGCAGCCTGCGGCGAAGAGCAGTAACGTGGCGACGGGGGCGATTCGCATGTCAGAGCGACTTCACCCAGATGTTGCGCCAGCGGATTTCTCCGCCGTGCGTCTGGAGCTGGATCGGGCCTAGGGCGGGCAGGGCGGTCTTGGGGTCCCAGTAGTTCTGCATGCGGGCAGCGTCGACCACCAGCTTGCCGTTGAGCCAGACCGAGGTGACGTCGCCCTTCTGCGTGATGCGGAACGTATTCCACTCTCCGAAAGGCTGGTCCGCCTTGACCAGCGGGTCGCGTCCGGGCGATCCGGGGGCGTTGTTGAAAAGTCCACCCGAGCCGAGGTGCGGCTTGCGGTCCAGCTTCTTGGGGTCGAACTCCTGGTTCGGGTCCCAGATCTGCACCTGAGGCGTCCCGCGCAGGTAGATGCCGCTGTCGGCCTTGGCCACCGTGCGGTATTCGATGCGCAGTTCGATGTCGCCGAATTCCTCGTCCGTGGTCGCGTAGGGACCCGTGCCCGAATTGACCAGCTCGCCGTTCTGGGCCCGCCAATGGAGCGGCAGCTCTTCGCGCATCTTCTTCAGCGCAGCCGCCTTTTTCTCTCCCGTCAGCTTCGCCACCGAGTGCCCGTTGTATCCGTGCCAGCCCGTCAGGTCCTTCCCTTTGAACAGGGCCCGGAATCCGTCCGGCGGTTCCGCGGCCAGGGCGCAGCAGGCGATGAGAAGGCAGGGCAGGACGGATTTCATCGGAGATTTTCGATGTAGGAGAGAAGGTCGGCCATGTCCTGGGCCGTCAGTCCGGCCTCGAGCCCTTCGGGCATCAGGCTGCGTCCCGTGGAGGAAGTCCCTGCGACGTCCCCACGGCTGATCTGGCTGTCCGTTCCGCCGGGCATGCGAAGCGTCAGCGTCGTGGCGTTGTCATCGACGATGATGCCCATCCGTGAGCCGCCGTCCTTGGTGCGCACCTCGAAGACCGCGTATTGGGCGGCCACCTCTCGGTTGGGGTGGATAATGGCGTCCAGGATGCCGGTCCTGCCGCGTGACTTGACCGTGAGCAGGTCGGGGCCGACCGCCTGGCCCTTGCCTTCCGCGCGATGGCAGACCAGGCAGCGCTGTTCGCAGATCTGCCGTCCCTTGGCGGCGTCGCCGGTGGCGTCGATCGAACCCGAGAACGTGCGGGCGAT
>VHDL01000034.1 GCA_016871415.1 Verrucomicrobiota bacterium | reverse complement strand
GTCGGGCAGGAGGTTGTCGTCGCTGACCTTGAAGTCCTTGCCCTGGGCGGCGGCCCAGACGGCCTTGTCGCGGTTGGCGGTCTTGAGGTCGCGGTTGGAAAGCTCGCGGCCGATGACGGTGGCGTTGTCGACGCCCTCATACTTGATGCGCGAGCGGCCGCCGAAGATGTTGAACTGGTCGACGGTGCGGTAGCGGTGGTGCCATTCGGTCGCCTTGTCGTTCACGGCCGCGCGGACCTTCTCGTCCACGGAGGGCGCGGCCTGGCCGAAAAGCAGCAAGACGCCGAGCCCGAGGACGGCGACGCCGACCAGCTTCATGGTGGTCCGGCGGTTTTCTTCCGAGGACCTGAGGAAGGCCGTCACCACCAGGATCACGCCGAGGAGGAGCGACGCGTAGGCGAGCAGGCCGCCGGATCCGCCGCTCTGGCCGAACACGGCCTTGAACTGCACCGGCGCGAGGGCGCGGTCGCCGTCGGCGTTCACGTGGATGCCGTTGACGGTGAGGCGTACGGAGGACTTGGCGAACAGCTCCTGCGTAGGGGAGAAGAGGTTCACGAACGGGACGCCGGCGTTCTTGGCGACTTCCGCCATGGCCTTCACGTACGCGGCGAGGTTGGCGTTGTTGCGCTCAGTCACCTTGGGGTCGAAGAAGCGCGACTTCATGTCCTCGTTGGCGATCGGTGAGAACAGCACGATGCGGGGCTTGCCCTGGCCGTAGTCGGCCTCGCCGTGCTTCTTGAGCCACGCGGCGAGGTTGGTGCGGAAGGCGTCCAGGCCTTCGGGTCCCCTGAAGGACTCGTTGAAGCCCCAGTAGGCGAAGATGACGTTGGCGTGGAAGTGCGCGCCGGCATGGTAGGTGACGTCGGTCTTGCCGACTTTGGTCGTCACCTGCCCGGGCTTCATGTCCAGGAAGTATTCGAGCGTGGGCACCTCGTCCGAGCGGTGGGCGGGCACGCCGAGCTCATCGCCGGAAAACCCGAGGTTGCGGATGACCAGCTGGTGGTCGGGGTGGGCCTGGTGGATGAGGGCCTCGAAGTGTCCGTGGTGCTGCTGGCGGTCGGCCAGGCCGCCTCCGACGAAGGCGATGTGGTCGCCTTTCTGGAGCTGGAGGTTCTGGGCCGGCAGGGCCGCGAAGGCGGTCAGCGCCAGCAGGGATGAGAGCAGTTTGCGCACGGTGGTTTCGTGGGGGGAGGGGGATGCCACGCCTTGCGACATGGTCCGACGGGCAAGGGATATTCCTGCCTTCCTTGTGCCGTCTGCCAAGGGGAATGTTCCTGACCGCCGCCGCGGAGGGACAGGGGCAGGGACAGGGGCAGGGGCGGTTGATAGGTTGCCTCGGGTAGGGCGGCCATCGCCATAGCCGCCGTTCACATAGGTAGGTGCGCAGCGCTGGGCCAGGTCACCGACCATTCTCAGATCCGTCCGCCCACGGACGTGATGGCAATCACGTCCCTACCGATGCATCCTTCATCATTTATCTCCCATCCCCAATCTGCCATACCTGCCCCTGTCCCTGCCCCTATTATGAAATCCCTCCTTCCGCTGTTGTTCGTGACTGGCGCCCTCGCGGCGGATCGTCCCAACATCATCTACATCCTGAGCGACGACCTCGCACAGGGGGACGTCGGGGTCTACGGCCAGAAGCTCATCCGCACGCCGAACCTCGACCGCATGGCCGCCGAAGGCACGCGCTTCACGCAGGCCTATTGCGGCACGACGGTGTGCGCACCGAGCCGCACGTCGCTCATGACCGGACTGCATGCGGGGCATTCGCCCATCAGGGCGAACCGGGAGGTCCAGCCGGAGGGCCAGAAGCCGCTGCCCGCCGAGACCGTGACGGTGGCGCAGGTCCTGAAGTCCGCCGGCTACGCCACGGGCTGCGTGGGCAAGTGGGGCATGGGGATGTTCGACACGTCGGGCAGTCCGCTGAAGAAGGGTTTCGACCGGTTCTTCGGCTACAACTGCCAGCGTCACGCCCACAGCTATTTCCCGACCTACCTCTACGACCAGGACCGCAGGATTCCGCTCGAAGGCAACGACGGCAGTAAGGTGGGCGCCACCTACGCGCAGAATCTGATCCAACGCGAGGCCGAGCGATTCATCCGCGAGCACAAAGACGGACCTTTCTTCCTCTTCTACGCGATCACTCTCCCCCACGGACGGCACGAGATCGACGGCTTCGGTGAATACGCCGACCGTCCCTGGACCGAGCAGCAGAAGGCCTACGCCGCGCAGGTCACGCGGCTCGACGCCGACGTCGGCCGGGTGCTCGCGTTGGTCCGCGAACTGGGATTGGACGACCGCACGCTCGTGATGACCTCCGGAGACAACGGGTCGTCCTTCGCGCCGAACTCCGAGTTCGGAAAGCTCTTCCAGCAGGCCTCGAACGGCATGCGCGGCTACAAGCGCGAACTCTACGAGGGCGGCCTCCGCCAGGCGGCGCTCGCCCGCTGGCCGGGCAAGGTGCCGGCGGGACGTGTGAGTCACGAGCCCTGGGCGTTCTGGGATTTCCTGCCGACCGCCGCCGAACTCGCCGGCGCCAAGCTGCCCGAGGGCCTCCGGCCCGACGGCCTTTCACTCGTGAGCCTCCTGCAAGGCGGCGCCGCCCCGGCGCGCGAGTCCTTCTACTGGGAATTGCACGAAGGGGCGTCCCTGCAGGCCGCCCGCTGGGGAGACTGGAAAGCCGTCCGCAACGGGCCCGCCAAGGCCATCGAGATCTACGACCTCGCCAAGGATCCCGGGGAACGCACCGACCTGGCGAAAGAAAAGCCCGAGCTCGTCGCCAAGGCCGAATCCATCTTCCAAACCTCCCGCACCGACCATCCAGACTGGCCGCTGCGCATGGGGCTGCCGGGCAAGAAGAAGGCGGCGAAGAAGTGAGCGCGCGGCATGCTGCGAGGGGCAGGGGCAGTCGATGCGCAGGACCGGGCCTCGTATTCAGGGCTCGCCGAGCAGGATGGACAAGGCGGGCGGAGCGGCTGGAATGACGTCGTCATGAAGACCCGCCGACTCGGACGCACCGAGCTTCACCTCACGACCGTGGGCCTGGGCACCTGGGCCATCGGCGGGCCGGGCTGGAAGTTCGGCTGGGGGCCGCAGGACGATGACCTGTCCGTCCGCACCATCCATGAGGCGGTCGATCTGGGCGTGAACTGGATCGACACGGCAGCCGTCTACGGCCTCGGCCACTGCGAGGAGGTGCTCGGCCAGGCGCTGCGCGAACTCAAGGGCCGCCGGCCCGTCATCTCCACCAAGTGCGAACGCTGCTGGGAAGCGGACGGCACGGTCGTGCCCCGACTCAAGCGCGCGAGCGTGATGAAGGAGATCGACGACAGTCTGCGACGTCTCGGCGTGGACGTCATCGACATGTATCAGATCCACTGGCCGCAGCCTGACGAGGACATCGAGGAAGGCTGGTCCGCCGTGGCCGACCTCGTGAAGGCCGGCAAGGTGCGGCACGCGGGCGTGAGCAACTTCAGCGTCGCCCAGCTGAAGCGCATCCAGCCCATCCGTCCCGTGGACTTCCTCCAGCCCCCTTACAGCATGATTGCGCGCGGCTTCGAGCAGGAGCTCATGCCCTACTGCGCGACCCACGGTATCGGCGTCATCGCCTACAGCCCGATGCAGAAGGGCCTGCTCACCGGCAAGGTCACCCGCGAATGGGCGGCCGCGCTACCGGCGGACGACCATCGCCGGGCTGACCCGCAGTTCAGCGAACCGCTGCTTTCCAAGAACATTGCGCTGAACGACGGCCTGACGCGCATCGCCTCCCGGCTCGGCGTGAGCGTGGGCGAGGTCGCTATCGCCTGGGTGCTGCGGCAGCCCGCCGTCACGTCCGCGATCGTGGGTGCCCGCCGACCAGGGCAGCTCCGCGGCACCGCGGGCGGAGGGTCGCTCGAACTGGACGAAGCGACGCGCACCGAGATCGAGTCCCTCCTCAGGGCGCGAGGCTGAAGTCGCGCTTGCGGCGGGACCAAGGAAAGCCAGCCTGCGGGACATGAACCCCGTCCTGTCGCTCGCGCTGCTTCTCACCCTGGCCGCGCCCGTCGGGGCCGAGACGAAGAATCCTCCGGCCAAGAAGGAGACCAAGACCACCGCCGTGAAGCGTGCGGCCAAGAAGGCCAACCCCGCGATGGACCCCGTGAAGGACGTGGCGGGACTGCCTCGCGTGCTGCTCATCGGCGACTCGATCTCCATCGGCTACACCCTAACCGTGCGTAAGGCGCTCGAGGGCAAGGCGAACGTCCACCGCATCCCCACGAACGGCGGCCCGACCAAGAACGGCACCGCCAACCTCGCGAAGTGGCTCGGCGAGTCGAAGTGGGACGTCATCCATTTCAACTTCGGGCTCCATGACCTGCGTCACATGGAGGATGGCAAGCGGCAGGTCGAACCTGCGGACTACGAGGCCAACCTCCGCGCCATCGTCGCCGGACTCAAGAAGACCGGAGCGAAGGTGATCTTCGCGACCACCACGCCCGTGCCCGAAGGCAAGCTGACCCCGCCGCGCACCTTCGGCGACGTCGCCATCTACAACGGCATCGCCCGCAAGGTCATGGAGGAGAACGGCGTGGCCGTGAACGACCTCAACGCCGCGATCACCCCCACTCTCAAGCAGCACCAGAATCCGAACGACGTGCACTTCAACGCCGCCGGATCCGGGGCCCTCGGCCAGACTGTCGCCAAGGCCGTGCTGGGCGCGCTGGGCAAGTGAAGCCGTGGCGATGATGTGAGCGCCCCTTTTCCTCGGCCGCCCTTCGGCGGCCCCTTGCCCCTTGTCCCCTCCCCATTTCACCTTTGCACCCGCACTGTCCCTGCCCCTGTCCCTCGAAGTCTGTCCCTGCCCCTGTCCCTGTCCCTGCCCCTCGAAGTCTGTCCCTGCCCCTGTCCCTCGAAGTCAGCCCCTGTCCCTCGCAGCTTCCCTCGCCCCGCCCGCTCACTCCACTTCCTTGAGGAAGCGCTGGTACAGGGCTTCGGTCTCGGCGGCGGTCAGCTTGCCGCTGTTGATCAGGATGCGGAAGCGGAAGGTCTCGGACTTGCCCGCGGGGATGGTGAAGTTCAGCTCGGTCTTGCCCTTGGTGAACTCCTTCGCGCCGAAGGGATTCGCGGCGAAGAGTCCGTAGCCGCGGCAGTGCCAGTAAGTGGGGAAGGTGGCGTTCTTGGGGTGGTCGAAGATGCCCACGACCATGTCCTCGCCGCGCACGTTGCCGGAGAGGGTCATCCACTTGGCGCGGGTGCTCCAGGCCTCCTTCTCGCCGACCTTGCCTTCGCTGCTCAGGTAGACGCCGTTCACGCCGTCATTGTTGAGCACGGGCACGGCGGTGGGCTTGCCGGAGTCGTCGGTGAAGATCTCGGGCTTGGTCGAGGGCTCCTCGAGGGCGCGGGTCACGCGGATTGCGATGGCACCCTCCTTGGAGTCCTTGAAGACGGCGTCCTTCCCCTGCGCGGTCAGGGTGATGATGCGGTCGATGATGCGGATGTCGCCTTGGGCGCGGACGACCAGGGTCTCATCCTGCTGCAGGACCTTGGATCCGTCGGCCAGGATCCAGTCGGAGCTCACCTTCAGGCTGCCTTCGCCGGCGCCGCTCTTCACGGACTTGATCGCGCCGTGCTTCACGTGGCCGTAGGGGGTCTTGCTCTCGCGGGAGAAGCCCTCGGGCGGGGAGTTCCAGAAGTCGGACCCGTTCACGTTGCCGTAGTTGAACCAAGACGAGATGTGGTGGGGGTGGTCGGTCCGCTCGCCGGCAATCTTCTCGAGCGGGAAGCCGCGGGTGAAGATCGTGCCCTTCGCGGTGCGGAGGGGGGAGAGCAGGGGCTTCTTCTGGTCGGCCCAGTAGAGGTAGGAGGTGAAGGGCTTGCCGTCGACGAGGACGTCGACCTGGCGTTTGTGCGCGTCGTTGACGAGGCTGACTTCGGGGGCGGCTCCGGCGGCGTTGCCGGAGGCGCAGCCGGCCAGGGCGGCGGCCAAGGAGAGGAGGGCGAGGGGCTTGTTCATGGGTGGGACTTTTGATAGTTCCTTCAAAAAGGTTGCCAATGGGAAAGACGCGACAGAAGCCTGCTTGAAAGGCGTTTTGCTATCATGATTTCGGCTTCCTCGGCCGGAGCATTGATATAACAATGTTTCACCTCACCCCATGCGAACGCTGCTCGGCCTCGTCTTCATCGCGTTTCTCCACGCCGCTCCGCCCGTGGGTCCGGCCCAGCGCGTGCCCTTCGCCCAGTATCGCGACGGGCTCTCGCCGCAGGAGGCCGTGAAGGCGATGTCGCTGCCTTCCGGCTTCCGGGCCGAGGTGCTCGCCGCGGAGCCGCGGCTGGTGCAGCCCATCGCGATGTGCTTCGACGAGCGTGGCCGTCTCTGGGTCGCCGAAGGACGCTGCTACCCGCGCAAGCGTCCGGAAGGGCAGGGCACGGACCGCATCCTCATCCTCGAGGACGTCCAGGGGGACGGCTCCTACTCCAAGACGACGGTCTTCATCGAGGGGCTCAATCTCGTCAGCGGGCTTGAGGTAGGACACGGCGGGGTCTGGGTCGGCCAGGCGCCGGAGCTGCTCTTCATCCCGAAGGACGCGCAGGACCGCGCCGGCAAGCCGCAGGTGCTGCTCGACGGCTGGGGTAGCCACGATACGCACGAGACGCTGAACAGCTTCATGTGGGGGCCGGACGGCTGGCTCTACGGCTGCCACGGCGTGTTCACGCATTCGGTCGTCGGCCGGCCCGGCACTCCGGACGACCGTCGGGTGAAGATCAACGCGGGGGTCTGGCGCTACCATCCGACGCGCCACGTCTTCGAGGTCTTCGCCGAAGGCAGCAGCAATCCGTGGGGGCTGGATTACAACGCCCGCGGCGACTTCTTCATCACGGCCTGCGTCATCCCGCACCTCTACCATGTCGTGCCCGGCGCGCGCTACCAGCGTCAGGCGGGCCAGCACTTCAATCCTTTCACCTACGACGACATCCGCACCATCGCCGACCACTCGCACTTCGCGGGCCGCCGGGTGCTTCGCCCGGAGGTCGCCAAGATCGACCTCAGCACGGACGAGTCCGGCGGCGGGCACGCGCACTCCGGCCTGGCGCTCTACCAGGGCGACAACTTCCCGCCGGCCTGGCGCGGGGCGCTCATCTTCGGCAATCTGCACGGCCACCGTCTGGTCGCCGACCTGGTCGTGCCCAAGGGCAGCGGTTACGTGGGCACGCACGGCCCCGATTTCCTGCGGGCCAATGACGCGCGGTTCATCCCGGTCGCCCAACGGGTCGGCCCCGACGGCGCGCTCTACGTCGCGGACTGGTCCGACAAGCAGGTCTGCCACAACAACACCACGGAGACCTGGGACCGCAGCAACGGCCGCGTCTACCGGGTCAGCCACGGCACGCTCAAGGCCCGCCCCGGCGACCTCGGCCGCTGCTCCGATCACGAGCTCTCCGGCCTGGCCCTCGACGACGCCAATGAGACCGTGTCCCGCCTCGCCCGACGCGTGCTCGCGGAAAGGGCCGCCGCCAGTCCGCTCTCGGAGGGCGCGCTCGCCTCGCTCCGCTCCGCCTTCGCCTCGGGGCCTTCGCCCCGCCGTCTCCGTGCGCTTTGGACGCTGCAGGTCGCGGGCGCCTTCGACGACGTGCTCGTCGGTCGCGCGCTGGCCGATGCCGATGAGGACGTGCGCGCCTGGGGCGTCCGTCTGACCGCCGAGTTCCACCCCGCGCGTCATCCGCTCCTCGCCCCGCTCGCCGCCGCGGAAGCCTCGCCGGTGGTGCGTCGCGAACTCGCCTCCGCGTTGCAGCGGCTGCCGCTGGCCGCGCGGGCCGAGGTCGCGAGGCCGCTGCTCGCGCGGGCCGACGACGCGCAGGACCACAACATCCCGATGCTGCTCTGGTACGGCGTGGAACCGCTGGTCGGCGCCGACCCCGACGTCGGCCTCGCGCTCGCCTCCGCCTGCCGGATGGAGCGCGTAACGGAATTCATCTTCCGCCGTCTCGCCAGCGACGCCTCCGCCCGCGGCCGCATCCTCGCCATCGCGGCCGGGTCCGCCGACCCCGCGGCCCGCACGGCCTTCGTCCGTCGCGTGGTCGAGGGCGTCCGCCAAGCCGGATCCTTCGTGCCGCCCGAAGGATGGGCCGCGACGCTCGCGAAGCTGCGCGAGGGCGCTTCGCCCGACCTCGCCGCCGATCTCCACGAACTCAGCGCCCTGGCCGGCGACGAGGCGTCGCGCGCCTTCTACCGAGGCCATCTGGCCGACGCCAAGGCGCCCGTGCCCGCGCGTCGTCGCGCGCTCGCGATCCTCGTGCAGTCCCGCGACCGGGGCGCGGCCAAGGCCGTGCACGCCGCGCTGCTTGAGAAGGAGTTCGACCGCGATCTCCGCAAGGCCCTCATCCAGTCGCTCGCCTCCCTGGGTGACGAAGAATCCCCCGCGGTCCTCCTGCGCGTGACCCGCACCGCGCTCTCGCCTGATTTCAAGTCCGCCGCGGTCGACGGGCTCACCTCCAACGCCGCCGGCGGCCGCGCGCTCCTGCGGGCCGTGGCGGACGGCTCGGCCGACAAGGCCCTGCTCGGCCCCATCGTGGTCCGTCAGCTCAAGACGTTGGCCGACGCCGAGGTGGACGCCCTTCTGGCCAAGGTCGTCGGCACGGTGAACCGCACCAAGGCGGGCATGGAGGAGGCCCGTGCCAAGTATCTCGCGCTGCTGAAGCCGGACGTGCTGAGGCGCGCCGATTTCGCCGAGGGCCGCCAGCTCTTCCTCTCCACTTGCGGCGTCTGCCATACGTTCGGCTACATCGGCAACGCCGTCGGCCCGGGCCTCGCCGGCGCCAACCTCGGCAAGCTCGACTACATCCTGGAGAACGTCCTCGATCCCAACGCCGTCATCGGGAAGGACTACCAGCTCAACGTCCTCAGGCTGAAGAACGGCTCCACCCTCACCGGCATCGTGCAGTTCGAGGACGCGCAGTCCTTCCGCCTCGTGCTGCCCGGCGCGACCAAGTTCACCGTCGCCAAGGACGAGGTCGTCTCACGCGAGACCCTGCCCGTCTCGATGATGCCCGAGGGCCTCTTCGACGCCCTGCCGCCGCAGCAGGTGATCAACCTCGTCGCCTACCTGCAGAATCCCGACGGCCCCGCGCCCAACGCCGCGGCCTGGTCCGTGCCCGGCGCGATTGAGGGCGAATCCATGAAGGTCCTCGCCAAGACCGGAGGCAATCCGCGCAACCAGCCCATGGGCGCCTTCAAGGCCAGCCGCTGGAGCGGCGACGATCATCTCTGGTGGACCGGCGGCAAGCCCGGCGACGTCCTCACGCTCGCGCTGCCCGTGAAGGAGAAGGGTCGTCATCGCCTGACCTTCGTCCTGACCAAGGCGCATGATTACGGCGTCTTCGAGGTCGCCCTCGACGGCAGGACCCTCTTCGGCGGCCCCCTCGACCTCTACGAACCCGCGCAGGTCGTGACCACCGGCGAGCTGGACGCCGGCGAGCACGAGCTCGAGCCCGGCGAGCATCGCCTGACCCTCAAGATTCTCCCGCCCAATCCCGCCGCCACCCCCAAGCACATGCTCGGCTTGGACTTCATCAAAGTGGAGAGAAAGTGATGTAAGGCAAGGGACAGGGACAGGGACTGACTTCGAGGGACAGGGGCAGGGGCAGAGACAGGGACTGACTTCGAGGGACAGGGGCAGGGGCAGGGACAGGGACTGACTTCGAGGGACAGGGGCAGGGGCAGGGACAGGGACTGACTTCGAGGGACAGGGGCAGGGGCAGGGACAGGGACAGTGTTGGCCTCTTCGGGGCTATCGCTTGCAGGCCTGTGCTTTGGCTGTTTAACCTTCGCCCGCCCCTGCCCCTATAACTGTCCCTGTCCCTGCCCCTGTCCCTATAACTGTCCCTGCCCCTATAACTGTCCCTGTCCCTGCCCCTGTCCCTATAACTGTCCCTGTCCCTGTCCCTATAAATTGAACACATATCCATGAAACTCATCCCTGCTCTCCTGCTCTCTTGTTCCGCGGTCTTCGCCGCTGACTCCATCAAGTATTCGGTCGAGCGACTCGACGCCTCGCTCGATGCGCTCATCGCAAGCGACGCCAAGTTCGAAGTGCTCTCGACTGGCTACAAGTGGTCCGAAGGTCCGGTTTGGTTCAAGGACCGCATCGTTTTCTCCGACGTCCCTTCCAACGTGGCCTACTCCTGGAAGGAAGGCGATGGACCGGCGCCAGTCTTCCTGAGGCCGAGCGGCACGGACGCGCCCTCGGAACGTCAGGGTTCAAACGGATTGGCCGTTGACACCAAGGGCAGGCTTGTCCTTTGCCAGCATGGCGCCCGCCGCGTCGCAGCCCTCGTGGACGGCAAGTTCGTCCCTCTGGCCGGAGAATTTGAAGGCAAGCGCTTCAACAGCCCGAACGACCTGGCGATCGCCAAGGACGGCACGGTCTACTTCACCGATCCGCCCTACGGGCTGGGCGGAGAGAAGGCCGAAGTCGACTTCCACGGCGTCTACAAGCTCTCCACCGACGGAAAAGTTTCGCTCATCACGAAAGCCGTGCAGTGGCCCAACGGCATCGCGCTCAGTCTTAACGAGAAGACCCTCTACCTCGCCGTCTCCGACGGCAAGAATCCCCGGGTCGCCGCCGTGGGCGTCGACGGCTCCGGACTGCGCGACGTCTTCCTGGCGGCGCCACTCAAGGCGCAGGGACGCCCGGGAAACTGCGACGGACTCAAGTTGGACCAGCAAGGCAACATCTGGACGACCGGTCCTGGCGGCGTGCTCATCCTGTCTCCGGAGGGCAAGCACCTCGGCTCTCTGATGCTTGGTCAGAATTCGGCCAATCTCGCTTGGGGTGAGGACGGCCGCACGCTTTACATCACTTCAAAGGACCGTCTCGTGCGGGTGAAGACCAAGGTCAAGGGCGCGGGATTCTGACCGGCGGCTGAAGCCGCCGGAGGGGATGTGTTAGGGACAGGGACAGTTATAGGGACAGGGACAGGGACGGGGACAGGGGCTGACTTCGAGGGGCAGGGGCAGGGACAGGGACAGGGACAGTTATAGGGACAGG
>VHDL01000033.1 GCA_016871415.1 Verrucomicrobiota bacterium | reverse complement strand
TCAGTTCCAGCGTGCGGTCGGAGAGGAGAATCGCCTCGGCCGAGACCTTGCACGTCCGTCCGGGGACGTCGAACGACCAGTCGAACTGGCTGATGATGTCCATGCCGAGCGCGCCCGCGCAGGTTGTCCCCAGTCCTTGCGCCAATTTCGGCCCGGTCAGCAGCGGCTTGCCGGGGCGGGCGAGGATGGGAAGCACGTTGATGGGCCGACCGTCGAGCGCCGCCGGAGCGCTGGAGCCGAAACTGAGGGCGCTGCCCGTGTCCAACAACCAGCGTTGTGCGGAGAGCTCGATGAAAAGCAGTCCATGCTGATTGTGTAGGGGCAGCTGAACCATCTCCTCCGGAGCATGGTCGAACTCCAGCCGTGCACAAGAGCCGTACCGCCCGGGCAGGGTAAAACTTCTTTAAAAAAGTAAAAACTCCGTCAAAGCCCGGTCAGCGCTTCCAGCCTGCCGGCAGGTCCGCGAGCGTCTCCGTGAGAATCTCGTGGATCGCCCGGCGTTCCTCCGCCGGCAGGTGGGCGAACGTGACGGACGGCTGCGGCGCCTTCAGGCCCTCCGAAAGACGCGACAGCGTCAGGTCTCGCAGCTCTTTGGGCAGCCAGCCGAACGACTTCGAGTAGATGAGCGGACTGCAGCGGTGCTTGAACAGCCGCGTGCCCAGGTCGAGGTCCCGCAGCGAGCGGCCCTTGGAGTCGGCCTTCCGGGTCTTCGCATAGACTGACTCGAAGACCCCGTCGCCCTTGATGCCTCCTTCGGGGAACGGAGCTTCGTCTTTCAGGAGGAGGGCGTCGATGAGCCGCTCCGCCTGGCTGTTGAGCTGGGCGAGGCAGGAGCCCGCCGGGGCTGCGTCCTTGGGCAGGCCGAGCACGGCGCGCATGGCTGGCCACCGGTGCAGCGCGACGCGCGACTGCTGGTTGGCGGTGGAGATGACGTTGTGCACATGGACCTGGTGGTCATGCATCAGCAGCGCGACGACGTCGCTGGTGCCGAGCGGGTAGCGGCGCGTCTCGACGATCTCCTTCAAGTCGGGGACCAGCGGACTCGACAGCCCCTGGTCTCCGTCGAAGTCCTCGGCCTTGGATCCCATGACGTTACCGCGATGAAGCAGCGTGCCGGGCGCGCCGGTGACAAACCAGCCTCCCCATCGTTCGCGGTAGGGCGTGGAGGGCTCGATGTTGGCACCGCCCGATCCGACCAGCGGCTCTCCGTTCCTGTCCGGGTAGACGGAGCGCGTGCGCAGGCTCGGCGTGCGTTCGTGGCGTTTGTGGCAGAGCAGGCACTCCGAGCTGCGGACGAAGAGCGGCATGGGCGGCGTTTCCTGGGCTTCGAGCAGGTAGAAGGTCGCCCCCAACTTCGGATCGAAGACGGTGATTTCGATGCCGCCGCCCGGCACCCAGCCCACGTAGGCCTCATCGGAGAAGAAGAGCGCGCGGGGGTTCTCGGGACTGATGAGCGTGCGCTGCAGGCTCGTCTTGCTGAACACCAGCAGCTGCGACTCCGCCGGCACCTCGAGTTTCTCCAGCACCCAGCGAACCCGCCGACGCGCGGGCCATCCGCGGATCTCCTCGGTCTGCGCCGCGAACTCGGCGTTCAGCCTCGTGACCACGTCGTCGGGCTTCGTCGCCGAATAGCTGATCGGGGGGTCCTCGAAGTCGTCGTGGTTCTGGGCGGGTGCGCGGGCGGCCGCCAGCAGGGCGATTAGGCAGATGAAGCGGAGCGGGACCGAATCCACGTTTCCATCCTGCCGGACGAACCGGGCCAAGCCAAGACCGCATCCATGCCGGGAGGCGGGCATAAGCCATCCTCCCGGCCGTCCTCCCGGCCGGGTCCCTTTAGGACATGAGTTCCATCAGCTGGCGGCGGGCGCGCTGCTCCAGCTGCCGTGCCCGCTCCCGGGTCACGCCCAGCTTGCCGCCGATCTGCTCCAGCGTCATTGCCGGACCCCCGATGCCTTCGCGCATGCGGAGCACCGAGGCCTCCCTAGGCGGTAGCGCATCGAGCGCCCGCCGCACCCGCTCGACGTCGGAAGACCGTCCTGCGGCCTCCACGGGCGTCTCTGCGGAGTCGTCGGCGAGCGTCTGGCCGAACGTCAGGCCCTCGTCATCGCCGACGGGGGCGTCGAGGGAGGCGGGGTGCTGCTCGTGACAGAGGAACTGAACCACCTTTTCCGGCGACCAGCGCAGTTCATCGGCCAGCTCCTCCTGCTCCGGAGCCCGGCCGAGGCGCTGGGTGAGCTGTTCGCGCGCCGACCGCAGCTTGGACAGGCTCTCGTGGATATTGCGTGGAAGATGGACCGCCCGCCGCTCCTGATTGAGCGCGGCGAACACCTTGCTGCGGATGTGCATGTAGGCGAAGGTGCTGAAGCGGGTGCCGTAGGAGGCGTCATACCGCAGGGCGGCGATGGTCAGCCCCAGGTTACCCGCGGCGATGAGCTCCTCGCGCACCGCGCGGTCCACCGAGAACTCTTTGGTCACGTGGCACACCAGGCGCAGGTTGCACGAGGTTAGCCGCTGGAAGGCCGACTTCGCCTTTTCGCCGACGATCTCGTCGCCCCGGCGACCGGCCGCGATGGCCCGGCCCAGGCGGAGCTCCTCCTTCGCGTCGAGCCGGTCGTGATTGAGTGCGTTGGCGAAGTAGCGGCCGAGCCCGTCGCGTTCGTCAGGCGACGGGCAGCGGCGGAAGTCGGCGGCGAGGCCGAGGGATTCGCGGGTGCGGTTTTCTTTCGTGGCGGTGCTTTTCGGGATGAGCGGGATCATGGAGAATTGGAAAGTGTCTCTAACCTAGGGGCCGGAAAACGCCCCTTTCGGGAACGTGTTTTCACAAGTGACTGGGCGGCAGTGAAATTCAGCGCGGACTTTTTTCGCGGGGCTTCCTCCGGAGGGGCTCGAGGGCGTCCATCCTGCTCCGGCGTTTCCGGAAGTCAAAGGGGCCTCGCGTCATAAGTTTTCTACAAGATTATAACCGGCCGTCTCTCCCCAGGCGGACGGCGGGGTCGGCCCGAACCCGAGGCGCGGAGGGGCTTGCCATGGGCCGACGGATGGGCTTTCTCGTCCGGACCCCCCGATGAAGACGTTGCCCTTCCTGGTGACGGCCCTGGCCGTCCTGCTTTCCCCGTCCTTGGAGGCCGAGGACGCCCGTCCGCCCAACGTCCTCGTGATCGTCTCCGATGACCATGCCTGGTATGATTACGGATTCATGGGGTCGAAGGACGTGCGGACCCCCCACATCGACCGTCTGGCCGCCGAAAGCCGTGCCTTTCCCCGCGGTTACGTGGTCAATTCCCTCTGCGGACCCAGCTTGGCCGCCCTCCTGACCGGCAAGCACCCCCACCGCAACGGCATCACCGGCAATGACCCCGTGCTGCCGCCCGCCGCCAAGGGCAAGTCGAAGTACGCCCACCCCTCCTTTCAGCAAGGCCGGGAAAAGATGACCTCCCTCTGGGAGAAGAATCCCCACATCCCCCGCCTGCTGGAGCCCAAGGGCTACGTCAGCCTGCAGACGGGCAAGTGGTGGCTGGGCGACTACCGCCGGGGCGGCTTCACCGAGGGCATGACCAAGGGCGGCCGGCATGGCGACGACGGCCTGGACATCGGCCGCAAGACCCTGGCCCCGGTCACCGATTTCATTTCCAAGGCCAAGCGGGATCAGAAGCCCTTCTTCGTGTGGTATGCGCCCATGATGCCGCATGACCCCCACACCCCTCCCGAGCGGCTGCTGGCCAAGTACGTCGACAAGACCCCGTCCCTCCACCAGGCCCGCTACTGGGCGATGGTCGAGTGGTTCGACGAGACCGTGGGCGAAATACGAGCCCACATCGAGAAGGAGGGGCTGTCGCGCGACACCGTCGTCATCTACATCGCCGACAACGGCTGGATCCAGAGCCAGAACAATTCCCGGTATGCGCCGCGCTCCAAGCAGTCGCCGCACGAGGGCGGCGTGCGCACCCCCATCCTCGTCTCCTGGCCCGGACGGGTGAAGCCCGGCTCGGTCGACCGCGCGGTCAGCGAGGTCGACATCATGCCCACCTTGCTGGGACTCTGTGGCTTGCCCGTGCCGGCAGGGGTCGACGGCATCGACCTGCTCGATGACGCCGCCGTCGCGGCGCGCGGCGAAGTCTTCGGGTCGAATTCCACCCACGATATCCTCGAGCTCGGCCGACCCGCCGCCAGCCTGCGCTACCGCTGGGTCGTCGCCGGCGAATGGAAGGCCATCTTCTCGAGCGGCATCAACGGGGCGAGCGAGCCCCCTCAGCTCTTCAACCTCAAGGACGATCCACGCGAGCTCCGCGACCTCGCCGTCTCCGATCCCGACCGCGTGGCCGGTCTGAAGGCCAAGGTCGACGCCTGGTGGGACGGCCGATGAACTTTTCCGCACAACAGAACATCATGAACAAAACCTACGCACCCATCGCCGCCCTGGTCCTGCTCCTTGCCGGCTGCCAGACCCAGGAACCCGCCGCTACCGGAAGCGCTTCAGCGCCGGCGCCCAAGCCGGCCCCCAAGGCGAAGGCGGCCTCGAAGGCCAAGGCCGCTCCCGCCTCCTATGTGATGTACGTCGGCACCTCGGGTCCCAAGGCCCAGGGCATCCTCCGCTGCGTCGTCGACGGCAAGTCCGGCAAGATCTCCGCCCCGGCCGTCGTCGCCGAAGCCAAGTCCGCCTCCTATCTGGCCCTGAGCGCGGACGGCAAGTTCCTCTACAGCACCGCCGAGGGGACCGAGGGCGCGGTCGCCGCCCACGCGGTCGAAGGATCCGCGCTCCGCGCGCTCAACTCCGAGTCTTCCAAGGGCAAGGGCCCGACGCATCTCGTCGTCGATCCCGCCCGCAAGAACGTCATCGTCGTCAACTACGGCTCCGGCTCGACCGCCTGCCTGCCGGTCAAGGCCGACGGTTCCCTCGCTCCGGCCAGCGCATCCGTGCAGCACGTGGGCACCGGCCCCAACGCCGCCCGTCAGGCCGGCCCGCACGCCCACGGCGTCTACCTCCATCCCTCCAACGGCCGCGCCTACGTGACCGACCTCGGCACCGACGACGTCTTCATCTACAAGTTCGACCCCGCCAAGGGCTCCTTGGACGCCAACCGTCCGAAGTCCGGCCGCGTGACGGCCGGCGCCGGTCCGCGTCATCTCGCCTTCCATCCCAACGGCAAGTTTGCCTACGTGAACAACGAGATGGCCCTCTCCGTCACCGTCTTCTCCGTGGAGCGCAACGGCGGCCTGAAGGAACTGCAGACCCTGCCGACCCTCCCCGAGGGCGCCGACTCCAAGGGCGCCTCGACGGCCGAGATCTTCGTCCGTCCCGACGGCAAGACGCTCTACGTCTCCAACCGCGGTCATGACTCGATCGCCGTCTACTCCATCACCAAGGACGGCAAGCTCGCGCTCATCCAGCATGCGCTCGGCACGCCCGCCACCCCGCGCGGTTTCGGCCTGACTCCGGACGGCCGCTGGCTCGTCTGCGCCGGCCAGAAGTCCGGCACGCTGAACGCCTACCGGATCGACCGGGAGGGCAAACTCATCGACACCAAGCAGGCCGTCGAGGCTCCGGCCGCCGCCTGCGTCGTGTTCGCGCCCTGACCTCGGGTCCGCATCGGATCAGGGGGCGCCGGAAGGCGCCCCTTTCTTTTTCCCTCCTTTGCGCGCAGGGCCGAAACACCGCGGGCTTGCCGCGGTCAGACCAGGGGACAAACCTGTCTCCATGAGAGGTGCCCCCTTCCTCCTCGCCTTCGCCGCGGCGGCCGCCGCGGCGGCCGCGGACTTCTCGCATGAGATTGTGCCCATCCTGCGCAAGCACTGCGCCGAGTGCCACACCGGTGACAAGAAGAAGGGCGGGCTGTCGATGAACACCCGCGCCGACCTCATCGAAGGTTCCGAGGACGGTCCGGTGGTGAAGCCCGGCGACCTCGCGTCCCGCATGCTCGCCGTCGTCGTCAGCGCGGATAAGGATGAGCGCATGCCGCCCAAGGGGCCCGGCCTCAGCGAAGCCGAGGTGGCCAAGCTGCGCTCCTGGGTGGCCGACGGACTGAAGTGGGACGAGGGCTTCGCCTTCAAGAAGCCCGCCTATGAGCCGCCGCTGAAGCCTCGCACGCCCGAATTGCCCGCCGCCGTCGAGGGCCGCGCCCATCCCGTGGACCGCGTGCTGGACGCCTGGACCGCCAAGACTGGCCTGGCTCGGCCGGCGCCTGCCTCCGACTCCGCCTTCCTGCGGCGCGCGCATCTCGATCTCATCGGACTCCTGCCCACGCCGGAGGAGACCACCGCGTTCCTCGCCGACAGCGCGCCGGACAAGCGCGAGCGCCTCGTCCGTCGCCTGCTCGCGCGCGACGTCGACTACGCCGACCATTGGATGTCCTTCTGGAACGACCTGCTGCGCAATGACTACGCCGGCACCGGCTACATCGACGGCGGCCGTAAGCAGATCACCGGCTGGCTGTACGCCTTCCTCGTCAACAACAGGCCCTACGACGCCTTCGTGCGCGAACTCATCGCGCCTACGCCGGACAGCGAGGGCTTCTCCAAGGGCATCGTCTGGCGCGGCGCCGTGAGCGCCGGTCAGCTCCCCCAGCTGCAGTTCTCCCAGAGCGTCTCCCAGGCTTTCCTAGGCATCAACATGAAGTGCGCCTCGTGCCACGACAGCTTCGTCGACCGATGGAAGCTGAAGGACGCCTACGGCCTCGCCGCCATCTATTCGGCCAAGCCCATGGAGCTCGTCCGTTGCGACGTTGCCACCGGTCGCACCGCCGAGGCCGCCTGGCCCTTCCCCGAACTCGGTCAGGTCGACGCCGCCGCGCCGCGCGAGGAGCGCCTGCGCCAGCTCGCCGCGCTGATGACGCATCCCGAAAACGGGCGATTCCAGCGCACCGTTGTCAACCGCCTCTGGCACCGCCTGATGGGGCGGGGCGTCGTGCATCCCGTCGACGCCATGCAGAGCGAGCCCTGGAACCAGGACTTGCTCGACGTGCTTGCCAACCGCCTGGTCGAGTCCAAGTACGACCTGCGCGCCGTGCTCGCCTTCATCGCGACTTCCGAGGCCTACCGTTCGCGCGCCGAGGTGCTCTCTGCCGACGCCGACGAGGGCGCCTACGTCTACCGCGGCCCGCGCGCCAAGCGCCTGACCGCCGAGCAGTTCGTGGATTCCGTCTGGCGCGTGGCGGACGCCTATCCCGGCAAGATCGACGCCTCCGTCGTGCGCGCCCCCGCGGGCGCGGCGCCTCCGTCCGGACTCGTCGCCCAACCCGTCTGGTCCGACGACCTCACCGGCCAGCGCGCGCGTCTGCCCGCCGCCGGGGAGGTCCGCACCTTCCGCGGTTCCCTCGCCGTGCACGGCGCCGTGAAGCGGGCGTTTGTCGTGGCCGGCTGCGACAACGAGTTCGAGCTGTGGGTCAACGGCGTGCGCGTCGCCTCCGGTGACAACTGGACCGACCCGCAGCTCGCCGACGTCACCGCCCATGTCCGGACCGGTCGCAACGAAGTCGTGGCCAGGGCGCGCAACGCCGGCTCGAAGCCGAACGCCGCCGCCTTCTGGGCCCAGCTGCACGTCCGGTCCGCCTCGGGCGACCAAGTCCTCGCCACCTCGCCGCAGTGGCAGTGGACCGAGTCCGCCCCGGGACCTGACGGCGTCGTGCCCAAGGACGCCAAGTGGCAGCCTTCCGCCGTGGTCAACCAGCCGGGCGTTTGGGCTTCGGCCGAGTCCAAGATGAACCAGATGGTCGCCGGCGCCGTCGGCGGATCGCTGCTCCGTCCGCGTGCCGGTCTCCTCAAGGCCGACCTCCTCCAGCGCACCCTCGGCCGGCCCAATCGGGAGCAGATTGTCTCCATGCGCCCCAACGAGCTGAGCACCTTGGAGGCCATCGACCTCGCCAACGGAGCGGCCCTGGCCGACCTCGTCGACAGGGGCGCGGCCAACCTTCTCCGCCGCAAGTGGGACTCCCCGTCCGCCCTCGCGCGCCACGTCTACCTGGCCGCCCTCTGCCGCGAGCCGTCGCCGGCCGAGCTCGCCGTCGCCGCCGGCATGGTCGGCGAGGCGCCTTCCACCACCGGCGTCGCCGATTTGCTCTGGGGCGTATTCATGCTTCCTGAATTTCAGACCGTCCGCTGAAGCCATGAGCCGTCCTCCTCCCGAACTCGACCTTTCCTTGCCGGAGCCTCTCGCGCGACGCGAGTTCCTGCGCATGCTCGGCGCGGCTGGAGCCGCCACCCTGTCCATGTCCGCCCCGCGTGCGCTCGGCGCCGAGTCCGCGCAGCGCGTGCCCGCCAAGGCCGACGCCTGCATCCTCATCTGGCTCGCCGGCGGCATGGCCGCGCCGGAGACCTTCGATCCCAAGCGTTACGCCCCGTATGAGAAGGGCATGTCCTACTCGCAGGTCCTCAGTACCTTCCCCTCGATCCCGACCGCCGTGGACGGTGTGCGGATCTGCGAGGGCCTCGAGGGCGTCGCGGGCGTCATGGACCGCGGCACCCTGATCCGCTCCGCCTTCCAGCCCGACCTCGGCAGCATCCTCCATTCCCGTCACCAGTTCCACTGGCACACCGGCTACGTCCCGCCGCAGACCGTCGCCTGTCCTCACATCGGGGCCTGGATGGCCCGTGTGCTCGGTCCGCGCAATCCGGTGATGCCTGCCTTCATCAACGTCGGCCAGCGACTCGAGGGCGTCGGCGAGAGCGAGGAGCTGAAGGCCTTCACCACCGCCGGATTCTTCGGCGGTGAGTTCGGCCCGATGAACCTGCCGTACCCCGAGGAGGCTTCCGCCGCCGTGCGTCCGCCCAAGGGCATGGATCCCGGGCGCTTCGTGAACCGCGACCGCGAGTTCCGCCGCCTCGTCGACGCCTCGCCCGACCGCGACCTGCTCAGCGACCACCAGCGCAACTCCATGCTGCGCTCGATGGACAACGCCTACCGCCTGCTCAGCGCCAAGGAGCGCGCCGCATTCGACATCTCGCTCGAGCCCAAGGAGGTCCAGCAGGATTACGACACCGGCCGTTTCGGCCGCGGATGCCTGCTTGCCCGTCGCCTCGTCGAGAACGGCGCCCGCTTCGTCGAGGTCACCACCGAGTACGTGCCCTTCTTCCACTGGGACACGCACGGCAAGGGCCATGAGACCGTGGGCCGTCTGCACAAGGAGATCGACCGTCCCATCGCGCGGCTCATCCGCGATCTCGAGGCCCGCGGCCTCCTCGACCGCACGCTTGTCGTGATCGCCAGCGAGTTCAGCCGTGACGCCATGATCGAGGGCCGCCCCGGTTCGGCCGCCAAGGACCAGGCCTTCAACCGCGGCACCACCATCGAGAACCCCGACCACTACGGCCTGCACCGTCACTTCACCGGCGGCACCAGCGTCATGATGTTCGGCGGCGGCGTGAAGAAGGGCCATGTCCACGGCGCCACCGCGGACGAGCGGCCGCTGGTCGCGATCAAGGACCCCGTCTCCATCGAGGACCTGCACGCGACCATCTTCACCCTCATGGGCGTCAGCCCCAAGGCCGCCTTCGACATCGAAGGGCGTCCGTTCTACTCGACCGTCGACGGCAAGGGCAGGGCGGTCGGCGGCGTGATGGCCTAGTCCGTCCGGCCGAGAATCTCCGCGGCGTGCGCCGTGACCGCGGCTTCGACCAGCTCCTCCGTGCGACGCATGGCTTCGACCAGCTCCATTTCCGGAGGCTTCACGGAGACCGTGACGTCGAACGCGGCCCTCACCGCGGGCGAATCGGCCACCGATCCGGCCACGGCCGCGACCCTGCGGCCCGCGGCGCGCGCGATGCGCGCCACGCCCGCCGGGCCTTTGCCGCTGAGCGTCTGCTCATCCAGCCTGCCCTCGCCGGTGATGACGAGGTCGGCCTGAGCGATGCGCTTCGCCAGATCCGTGCAGGCCGCGACCAGGTCGAAGCCGGATTCGAGACGAGCGTCGGCGAAAGCCATCAGGCCGAAGCCCAGACCTCCGGCCGCGCCGGCGCCGGGCATGTCGCGCAACGGCCGCCCCTTGAGCGCTTCGGCCAGATCGGCCAGCCTCCCGAGACGCGATTCAAACCAGGCGAAATCCGTCACGCCCTTCTGCGGGCCGTAGATGCGCGTGGCGCCGCGCGGCCCCAGCAGCGGGTTGTCGACGTCACAGGCCACGATCACTTCCGTCCGCCAGGGAGATTCCGGCGGCAGCATTTCCGTCGCTTCGAGAATCGTCTCCAAAGTGGGCACGTAGAAGCCGTCGCGGTTCCTGAAACGGTAGCCCAGGGCGACGGCCACCCCGAGTCCGCCGTCATTGGTCGCGCTGCCGCCGAGTCCGAGGATCAGCGTCCTGCAGCCCATTGCGGCCGCCTGGCGCATGAGGATTCCGGTACCCAAAGTGCTGGATGCCATGGGGTTGCGCCTTGATTCGGGGATCATGGCCAGGCCGGAGGCGGCCGACATCTCAATCACGGCTTTCGTTCCCCCGTCGATGATTCCAACGCAAGTTATAACCTCATCTCCCAGAGCGTTTTGCGTAATCATTTCAACAAGCTTTCCCGAACTTGCCTCCACTAGGGCTTCCGTCGTCCCTTCGCCTCCGTCCGCCAGAGGGCAGATGTCAAAAAAAGCCTCATTTGCTGACTTTTTTAGACCCTTTTGAATCGCCCGGGCTACGGCGGAGGAGCTCGCGCCACCCTTGAACTTGTCTACGGCGATCAGGACTCGCATGTCGGCCCCTCCATATTTTGAAGAGACTCCGCAGGGTCAACTTCGCTTGATTAGCCTGGCCGACCGGACATATTTTCAGACCAATTTCCCTCGCTTCCCCTCCTCCCATGAGCCGTTTCCAAAACATGACCCTAGGGCTGCTCCTTGCGCTGACCCAGCCGCTTGTCGCCGCCGATGACGCCAAGCCCCCGGCGCCCACCGCCGAAGGCCTGGAGTTTTTCGAGAAGAAAGTCCGGCCCATCCTGAGCGAGCACTGTTACGAGTGCCACTCGATCGCCAAGAAGTCGTCCAAGGGCAGCCTGATCCTCGACTCCCTCGACGGCATGCTCAAGGGCGGGGAAGAAGGTCCGGCGGTCGTCCCGGGCAATCTGGACAAGTCCCTCCTCATCCGTGCCGTCCGGTATCACGATCCCGACCTCGCCATGCCGCCCAAGAAGAAAGGCGGGCACATCGGTGACGCGAAGGTCGCCGTGCTGGAGCAGTGGGTCACCATGGGCGCTCCCGCTCCTGTCGGCTCGGGGGACAAGCTCACCGGCCTGACCGACAA
>VHDL01000032.1 GCA_016871415.1 Verrucomicrobiota bacterium | reverse complement strand
GTGGCTGGAGTTGGAAAAAGAGGAGCTTCATTGGGGCGGGGTCTGCTTGGCGGCCGCGACGGCCTTGCGGAGCGCGTCGAGGCGGAAGGTGACGGTCATCGAGAAGGTGGTGTTGCTGTCGCGGGCGCGGATGTCGCTGCTCACGACGGAGGCCACTTCGGGCAGCACGGAGAGGGCCTTCTCATATTCGCCGATGTCACCGGCGTTCGCGGTGCGCGCCTCGACTTCGAGGAGGACGTTGCTCTTGCAGGTGACCTGCTGGAACTCCACCGCCGAGGGCCGGTGTTCGTTGATGAGCGCGAGCATCTCCAGCGGCAGGGGCCGCTTGGCGCCCATCTCCAGGATGCGGTTCGAGACGGCCTGGGCGGACTCGAGGTCGGCCACGAGTTCGCGGCGTCCGTCGACGGTCGCCTGACCCGAGGCGTTGCGCCAGCCGAGGAACAGGCCGGCCGCGTCGAGCAGGGCCGCCGTCGCGAGCACGGCCGCCGAGGCCCGCACGAGGTTCCAGAGCACGAGGTTGACCCGCTCCTTCTTACGCCGTTCGGAAAGGAAGTCAGCGTCGCGGATGTCGGCGTCGTCCAGGGCGCGCTTGAGCAGTACGTAGGGCCGACCGTCCTCGGCGCGGAGGGCGAGCTGGGCTTCCGTCTGGTCGCCGACCAGCGCCCCGGAGAGCGTCTCGGTCGTCCAGCCTTCGGAGAGTCCTCCGCGTTCGGCGGCCTCCCGGGCGAGCGCGGCCTCGTCGGCGTCCGCGCGTTCGGCGCTCAGGATGGCCGCAGGGAGCGGCTCATCCGCCTTCCACGCGAGGGCGATTAGGCGTTCCTTGCCGCGGTGCACCGTCACGCCGTCCCCTGTCGGCCGATGGCCGCACAGGGCGAGGAATTCCGGCACCACCTGGCAGTCATCGGGCCAGGCGAAGCTCTCCTCGGTCGTGAATCGGCGCCGGTGGGCCGCGTAGGCGAGGGCGGAGCGCCCGTCGGCGGCCGTGACATGCCCGACGAGCATCTGTTCGACGGGGAAGGGCGAGGCCGTCTCGAGGGCCAGCGCGACCTGTCCGGCCACGTCGTCGCCGTCGATGGGGATGCGCCGCACGAAGAAGCGCGTGGCGGGAACGAGCGCCGCGCCGGGCGGGCGCTGCACTTCACCGAGGAGTTTGGAGAGGGGGGTGCTCATGTCATTCGTCCTCGCGGATCGGCGCCGGGGCCGCGCCGTTGTCCTCGCTCCAGGCGAGGATGGGAAGGGGGTAGGTCAGGGTCTTCACGTAGGTTCGGCCGCCGGTGGCGGCGCGCGGGGCGGCGGTCTGGATCACTTTGCCGGGGGTGGCGGTCGCAACCGTGCTGGGCTTAATGGCGCCGGCGCCCGTTGTCGAGGCCGCCGTGCTCACCTGGGACAGCGTGCCCCGGCCGAGCGGGTCGTCGACGGGGGTCTCCTCGGGGCTCGGGGTCGGCGCGCCGAACGACACGTCGTCGCCCACGCCGATGAGGGCGCTCATCCGGCAGCGGGACAGACCCTGCTTCACCGTGACGTGCACCCAGAGGAGCTGGCATTCGTCGTCCAGCAGCGCGATGGGGGCGTTGCCGCCGAGGAGCGTGCGCACCTCGGTGCTGGACCGGAAGTAGCGGGGCTGGCCGAAGGTGCGCTTGCCCTGCTCGGACTGCATCTCGCGGATGAGCGCCACCTGGTCCTCGCTCATCCCGACCCCCAGCAGCACCGCGTCGGAGGCGGCGTTGATGTTGGCCTTGCGGTAGGTGTAGACGCTCACGCACATGCGGAACGACTCGAACAGTTCCGTCGGCTTGCCGTCCTCGTCGAAGAAGAAGTCCTTGGCCACGCCGATGGAGCGGAACTCCTCGAAGCTGCGGATCGGCCGGCGCGCGGGGCGGTGCGACAGGGTCCGGCGTTCGTAGGCCGCGTCCCGCGCCTCCTCCTCGGTCGACTCGTAGCGCTTGCTCGTCCAGGCCACGATCGAGTCGGCCACGCGCTCGGCGTCGCGCTGCTCCAGGCCCAGCGCGTAGAGCAGCTGGATGAGGCTGCTCCGGTCGAGCAGGGCGAGCGGCAGCTTGGCGCTCTCGTCCTCGAAGTCGAACCGCACTTCCACGCCTTCCGGCAGCGGGATGCCCGCGTAGCCGTGCGGATCCTCGTAGCCCTGCGCCGGGTTGTGGATGTTGTTGAGGTCGATGGCGCGGATCTCGCTGATCACGGCGAGGGCGAGCTCGAGCTCGGACTGCGCGAGCGAGCGCAGGCGGCGCCGGTCGTTCTCCCGCGCGGACATGGTCAGCTCGAGCGAGTTGTCCTCCATGAACTGGGCCAGGAGCAGCGAAGCCAGCGAGATGAGCACCAGCACGACGACGAGCACGGATCCGCGGCGGCGTCTCATGGGCGTGAGATGCCCGTCCTCCTCACGGGCAGGTCGATGGTGCGCTCCGCCTCCAGGGCGCCGCGTGAGAAATGCAGGCGGATGCGGGCGGGCTGCAGCAGTCCGGACCCCGCGGTGTTGCGCCGCGGCTCCTCCTCGGTGGTCCAGCGCCGCAGTTGCGCGTCGTAGTAGTCGTACGAAAGCCGGTCGACGAAGGGCGTGAGCACGGTCTCGTGCACGTCGTTGAGGTCGCGCTCGATCTCGAGGCGCGACTGCCAGCGCAGGATCAGGCCGCGGCCCTCCTCGGCGTGCAGGGTGAAGTCGACGTCGGGGAGCGGCGTCTCGGGCCAGTCGGCCAGACGGCCGGCGTCCGGGAGGAGGAAGGAGAGCCGGGGTTCGTCCACCGCGTCGTCGGTGCGGGCCATCTTCATGATGACGCCGGTCGCGCCGGGCCCGAGCGTGGCCGCCTCGAAGGTCTCGCGCACCTGCCGGGTGGCGGCCCGCACGTGCTGGTCGAAGAGGCGTCGGTCCCGGCCCTCGCCCCACAGCTCGCCCATCGAGAAGAGGAAGGAGTTGAGCGTGACCATGAGCACGCTCAGCAGGGCGAGCGAGATGAGGGCCTCGAGCAGCGTGAACCCGCGCCTCATTGGATGGGTCTCGGCGCCGGCGCGCCGCCTCCGGGCTGACCCCCGCCCTGGCTTCCGCCGCGCGGAGCGCCCTGGCTGCCGCCGGACTTTCCTCCGGTGGAAGGCGGGCGCTTGCCTCCGGCCTGGTCGGTGGAAGGGCGCTTGGCGTTCGAGCCCTTGGAGGTGAACTGCGAGCCCTTCATGCCGCCCGAGCCGCTCAGCGCGGGCCCGCCGGCGGTCGAGGTGCTCACGGTGGTGCGGCCGGATTCGGTGTAGCCGCGCTCCCGTTCAAGCCGCACGCGCGCGTCGGCGATGATCTTGGCCTTCTCGCCCGGCACGGACCACGTGGGGCGGAGCAGCATGCGCTCCTCGGTCCACTCGACCGAGTCGCCGGCTTCGTTTTCCATCTCGGCCTCGACCTTGACGCGGAAGAGGTCGCTCACGGGCGTGGCCTCGATCTCGCCCTTCCAACGCGCGGTGCGGTCGCCGGGCAGGTTGACCTCTCCGCCGGTCGTGACGTCGTCGTAGTTCGGAGCCTCGAGCACGGCGCCGAGCACGCGCGCGCGGTCCTCGAGGTCCTGCTCGTCGATGCGCAGGCTCTGCCGGCTCAGCAGCACGTTGGAGTAGGCCGCGCCGAGGCTCACGGCGGCGAGGGCGAAGATGGCGAGGCTCACCAGCACTTCGACGAGGGTGAAGGCTCGGCGGTTCATTTTGCGTTCTCCGCCGGCAGCGGGGCGCAGGTGAGGGGGTCGATGGGCACGACGGACCGGTTGCCGTCCCGCGTCACTTCGAGGCGCACGCGGTCGCAGGTCCCGTCGGGGTGGAAGCGGATGCGCGCCACGGGGTCCTCCTGGGCGCGCCCGCCGATGAGGATCGCGCCGTCAACCTCGGGGCCGATCACGCGCACGGTGACGTCCTCCCTCACGGGGAGGCGCTCTTCGTGGTCGTCACGGCCGTCGTTCCAGAGGAAGTCAGGGCCTTCCTCGCCGGGGAGTCGGGCGTGCTGCCACAGTTCGGTCACGCGGCCCGTCTCGACGGACTTGCGGCGCATGCGCTGCATGAGCGCGAGCAGTCCGTCCTCGGGATCGGAGCGGGCGGTGCCCTTGAGCAGCGAGGTCGCGCCGCCGATCATCACGCCCATGAGCATGCTGATCATGGCGATGACCAGCAACGTCTCCAGCAGGGTGAAGCCGCGTCGCGCCGGCGCGGGCGCCGGATGCTCGGCGGTCCCGGAGGTCACCAGTTGCCGATGTCGTCCGCGGTGTCGGGTTGCTTGTCCCGTCCCTTGGAGAAGAGATCGTAGGAGTCCGGGTTCTTCGTGCCGGGGTAGCGGTACAGGTAGGCCTCGCCCCACGGGTCGACCGGGAGCTTGCCGCCCGAGGCCTTCACGTAGGGTCCGCGCCAGCGGTCGGCTTTGCCCTCGGGGGCGGTGACCAGCGCGTTGAGGCCCTCTTCGGTCGAAGGATAGTCGCCCAGATGGCTGCGGAAGCTCATCAGGGGGGCCTCGAGCGATGACTTCACGAAGACCTTGGCGGCGCCCTCCTGGCCCTGGCCGAAGAACTTGTCGAGATTCTGGACGACGACCCCGATGAGCATCGCCATGATTGCGATGGTGATGAGGATTTCGAGCAGGGTGAAGCCCTTGCGGAGGCGTCGGGCGGGATGTCGGGGCTGGGTCATGTAAGGATTCAGCGGAAGCGTGAGGGCTTGCTGGAGTCCCGTGAGCCTGTCGGCGAGGGGCCGCGTCCCTCGTCGCGCGAGCCGCGAGGATCGCCGCCCTCGGGGCCGCGTCCACGGTCGCCGTAACGGCGCTTCATCTCTTCGCGGAAGGCGTCAATCTGCTCGCGCGTCGGGGGCTGCCCTCCGTTGTAGAGGGATCCGCCGGGCGCGGTGGGTCCGCCGGGTCCGCCGGGTCCGCCGTAGCCGCCGGTGGGCGCGCCGCTCGTGGGCGCGCCGGAGACGACCGTCGCCGCCACGGGGGCCTGGGCGCCGGTGTAAGGCACCACGGTGGCCGTGCGCATCGCCAGACGGACGGGCTGGCCGTCGGATTCGACGATGAGCGATTCCTCGACCGGGTCGAAGTCCTTGATCGTCATGGGCGCGCCGCCTTCGATGATCTCGCCTTTGGCGATCCAGGCGGACTGTTTCGTCGCGACGTTGTAGATGCTGTAGTAGGTCGTGCCCTTGTCGGTGTACATCCCGCGGAACTCGATGGTGCCGGGCTTGGCGTCGGTGGGGCCGCCGGCTCCGCCGTGGCCGAAAGGGGAGTTTTTGACCAGACCGTCCAAGCCGGCTCCGGACAGCGGCTGGACCGTGATCAGGAGCCCGAAGGCGAGCAGGGAAGGGAGGGGGTGGGCGGACATCGAGGTCGGGGTATGGATGGAAACACCAGCAGGTTGCATAGGTTACTTATTCATTCCCGTTTTCACAGGGTTTTTTGAGCGTACCCCGCGCCCATGAGAGGGGGGAAGAAAGGCGCTCATATTTATTCATAAAACATTCAATATTAAGTATTTAAGAAATAATTGTCGCCTGGGGTCGCCTCGACCCATCATGGATTCTTGCAACCAAAGGATGTCAGGCCTGTTTTGAGAGTGTGACGCCGTGCTCCCCTCTGTCCCTCTGGACGGCCCTGACCTCGCTGGTCCTTGCCGTCGGGGCGGTCTGCCCGCTTGCGGCTCATCAGGAATTTCAGCAGGTCATCGTTCCCTTCCTTGATAAGCACTGCTACGAGTGCCACGACGCCGACCTGAAGAAGGGCGGCCTCAACCTTGAGGCAATCAAGGATGATGCCGCCATGTTCCAGCAGCAGCGCATGTGGCGGGAGCTGCTGCAGCTGGTCTCCGAAGGTCAGATGCCGCCCGCCAAGAAGAAGGAGCGTCCGACGCAGCCGGAGATCGACGCTCTCTCCGGCGCCGTCTCGACCCTGCTGCGTCGCGCCACGGCCGCCCAGAAGCCCGACCCCGGCGCAGTCACCGTGCGGCGTCTCAACCGCACCGAGTTCAACGCCACCGTGCGCGACCTTTGCCTCGTCGACGGGGACTTTTCCATCGATTTCCCCGACGACGACACCGGATACGGTTACGACAACATCGGGGACGTGCTCTCGTTCTCGCCGGTGCACCTCGAGCGATTCCTCTCCGCCGGCGAGCGCATCGCCTCCCTCGCGCTGCCTGACAAGGAGTCATCGCCCAATTCCTTCAACCTCGACCTCTCGCGCATGCTCCCTAGGGGCCGCGTGGAGGAACAGGCGCGCTACTTCCTGCCCGCGACCACGATTGTCGGCCAGGTGAAGGTGACCCGCGACGGCGAGTACGTCGCCCGCATCGACCTCTGGGCCGGCGGCGAGCGCACCGATCCGCCCGCCGAACTGGCCATCACCGTTGCCGGACGGCAGGTGGGCCGTATCAGCGTCAAGCCCACGCCGAACAAGCGCTTCGGCACCCACGAGGCCAAGTTCACCCTGCCCGCCGGTCAGCACGAGATGAAGCTCACCTGGACCAACGCCCCGGCCGCGGGCCCCAAGGGCAGGCGATCGCTCTCCGGCCATCGCGTGCGCCTCATCGGGCCGCTCGACGCCCGCACCGACCTCCAGCGACGCCTCGCCGAGGTGGCGGGCAAGCTGCAGGGCGAAGCGCGCGCCCGTGCGATTGTGACCTGGTTCGTGTCCCGTGCCTTCCGTCGTCCGGTGACCCCGGCGGAGCTCGCCCGTTACGTGAAGGTCTTCCTCGAGGCCGAGAAGGCGGGCGGCAACTGGGAGGACGGCGCGCGCGCGGTCGTCGCGGTCAGCCTCGCCTCGCCCAAGTTCGTCTTCCGCGCCGAGCAAGACGAGAAGGTCGCGACGGCGGAAGTCCGTCCGATCAGCGAATTTGCGCTCGCCTCGCGCCTCAGCTACTTCCTGTGGGGCTCGATGCCCGATGACGCGCTGCTGCAGGAGGCCTTCACCGGCACGCTACACAAGAATCTCTCCGCCCAGGCGTCCCGTCTCCTGCGCGACGGACGGGCGTCGCACCTCGTGACCGGCTTCGGTATCCAGTGGCTCCAGCTGCGCCGCCTCTCCGTTGTCGAGCCGGATCCGAGGCTGTTCCCCGAGTTCGACGAGGGGATGCGCGTCGCGATGACGCGCGAGACGGAGCTCTTTCTCGCCTCCGTGCTCCGCGAGGACCGCCCGCTCACCGACCTGCTCGACGCCGACTACACTTACGTCAATCCGGCGCTGGCGCGACTCTACCGTTTGCCCCACCCCGGTGGCGGCGCGGACAGCTTCGTGCGCGTGACCCTGCCGAAGGGCGAGCGCGGCGGGCTCCTCACGCAGGCCTCCATCCTCACCGCCACCTCCAACCCCGAACGTACGTCTCCCGTGAAGCGCGGCAAGTGGATCCTGGAGCAAATCCTCGGTACGCCGCCGCCTCCCGCGCCCGCCGGCGTGGCCGAGCTCGAGTCGCAGAAGGAGCTCAAGGGCACGCTGCGGGAACGCATGGAGCAGCACCGCGCCAATCCCAACTGCGCGTCCTGTCACAATAGGATGGATGCGATCGGCTTCGCCTTCGAACGCTTCGACGCCATCGGCCGGCTGCGCGAGATGGACGAGGGCCGGCGCATCGACCCGGCTGGCGTCCTGCCCGACGGTCGGGCCTTCTCCGGCGCGGCCGATCTCAAGCGCCTGCTCCGCGCCGACGAGCGGAAGTTCGTCCGCAACCTCGCAGCCAATCTGCTGACCTTCGCCCTCGGCCGCGGACTTGAGTACTACGACGAGCCCGCCCTCGACGAGATCGTGGAGAAGACGCTCAGGGGCGGTTCCAACCTCTCCGCCATGACCCAGGCCGTGGTGGAGAGCGTTCCCTTCCGCCTCCGTCGCGGCGTTTCGCAGGTTGCAACCACCCCCGGACCCGCCAAGAGTACCAAGTGAGCCCTATGCATCGCGACCTCGCAGTCACCCGCCGCACCGTCCTCAAGGGACTCGGCGTCACCATGGCCCTGCCGTGGCTCGAGGCCATGGGCGTCCAGACTTCCTGGGCCGCCGGGAACACGCCCGTCAAGCAGGCCGCCCCCAACCGCCTCGCCATCGTCTACGTCCCGAACGGCGTGAACTATGATGGCTGGCGCGTGGGCGCCGAGGGATCTCTGCCCTCCAAGCTGCCCGCAATCTTGCGCCCGCTCGAGCGCGTCAAGTCCGACTTCTCCATCCTGAAGGGACTGACCGCCGACAAGGCGCGCGCCCACGGCGACGGCGGCGGCGACCACGCCCGCGCCATGGCCGCGTTCCTCACCGGCGCCCAGCCTCGCAAGACCGACGGCGCCAACATCCGCGCCGGCATCTCTGCCGACCAGCTCGCCGCCGCGCGCATCGGCGACCGCACCCGTCTCGCCTCGCTCGAGATCGGCACCGAGGCCAGCCGTCTTGCCGGCGGCTGCGACTCCGGCTACAGCTGCGTCTACCAGTCCAACATCTCCTGGCGCTCCGAGTCCCAGCCGATGCCCAAGGAGGTCAACCCGCAGCTCGTCTTCGAGCGGCTCTTCGGCTCGGGCACCGACGCGGAACGCGCCCGGCGCGACGCCGCCCGCAAGAGCGTGCTCGACGTCGTGCGCGACGACTACCGTGAGCTCAACGTCCGCCTCGGCCGCGGCGACCAGATGAAGCTCGACGAGTATTTCACCGCCGTGCGTGAGCTCGAGCAGCGCATCGCCCGTTCCGCTCAGGACGCGCGCAAGGCCCTGCCGCCCGGCGTGCGCGCGCCCTCCGGCATCCCCCAGAGCCTCGAGGATCACCTCCGGCTCCTCGCCGACCTCGCCGTGCTCGCCTTCCAGACCGACACGACGCGCGTCTGCACGTTCGTCTTCGCCAACGAGGGCAGCAACCGCGCCTACCCCTTCATCAACGTCCGCGAAGGGCACCACGCGCTCTCCCACCACGGCAACAGTCCGGAGAAGCTGGCGAAGATCCAGGACATCAACGTTTTCCATTCCACGCAGCTCGCCTACTTCCTGGAGAAGATGAAGTCGGTGAAGGAGGGCGACGGCACGCTGCTCGACCACTCGATGGTGGTCTACGGATCCGGCAACGGCGACGGCGACCGTCACAACCACGACGACCTGCCTATCCTGCTCGCCGGCCGCGGCTGCGGCACCCTCCGGCCCGGCCGCCACGTGGTCTACCAGCGCGAAACCCCCCTGAACAACCTCTGGGTCAGCCTGCTCAACCGCATGGACATCCGGGACGTGCAGCTCGGGGACAGCACGGGCGAGCTGAAGAAGTTAGCCTGATATTTCGTCTTGCGCGGCGGGGTCGGGCGGACAATTTCCCCCGCTCGATGTTGAACTATCGCCGCCAGGACTCGTTCCCGGGCCTATCTCATAAAGGTAGAGCCTGAGGGGTTCCGCGCGCACGTTCATCACGGGAATCCCCTCAGCCGCCATCGGGCGGCATCCTGCGCCTCCGTCATCGGCCGCGTGCGGCCGTGACGGAGCTTCTTCCGCACGCGCATCCACTGAAAACTATGGAAACCCAAAGCACAGTCACCGCCACGGCCGAATCGGCCGAGCTCGCGCGGGCCGTATCGGCCCACGTCACGGAGCTCGTGTCGCTTCGGACCGAGGTCGCCGCCCTCCGGGCGGAGCTTACCGCCCAGGCCGAACGGGCCGCGGAGCGGGAGGCCATCCTCCGGGCCCAGCTTCTCGCGATCGCCGAGGCGCTGGGAATCGTCTGAGGGCGGGAAAAGGCGGTCATTCCGCCCGAATCGGACCGCCCTCGGGGCTCGTCTTTGTCGCCGGCTTCGGCGACAAAGACGCAGCCCCATGCTGCACCCCGCCGACTGGACGGTCATCGCCGCCTACTTCGCCGTCGTCATCGCCATCGGCGTCGTCGTCGCGCGTCGGGTGCGCGGGACGGGCGACTACTTCCTGGGCGGCCGCGGCTTCGGCCGTTGGCTGATGATCGGGCAGAGTTTCGGCGTGGGCACGCACGCCGAGATGCCGGTCTCACTCGCCGGCGCCGTCGTGCAGCACGGCCTCTCCGCCATCTGGTTCCAGTGGAAGAACCTCTTCGCCACGCCGTTCTTCTGGATCTTCGCGCCCGTCCTCCGGCGCGTGCGTCGCACGACCGTGGCTGAGCTCTTCGAGGACCGTTACGGCCGATGGATGGGCGGCATCTACGCCGTCTACGCGCTGCTCTTCTTCACCATCGGCTCGGCCGCCATGCTCAAGGGCGGCGCCAAGGTCGTCAGTCAGGCGGCGGGCGGCGCCTTCAGCCCCGACGCCGTGATGCTCTCCATGACGGCGGTCTTCATCGCCTACAGCTTCGTGGGCGGACTGGTGGCCTCGGCCTGGACCGACTTCTTTCAGGGCTTCCTCATCATCGCGCTCTCCTTCCTGCTCCTGCCGCTGGGCTGGGACCGCGTGGGCGGGCTCGAGGGCATGCGCGCCACGCTCGGCGACGCGAAGTTCTCGCTCGCGGTGCCCGATGGCATCGGCTCCTGGTTCATCCTGATGCTCACCGTCAACGGCCTGGTGGGCATCCTCGCACAGCCGCAGCAGATGGCCGCGGTCGGCACGGGCCGTGATGAGCGCGCCTGCCGCGAGGGCTTCTTCTGGGGCAACTACGTGAAGCGCGTGTGCACGGTCGGCTGGGCGCTCGTCGGGCTCATGGTGGCTGCGATGCTCGCGCGTGGCACGTTTGGCGCGACCTCGCTGGCCGATTCCGAGGAGGCCTTCGGCTTTGCCTGCCGTCACCTGCTCTTCCCCGGTTCGCTCGGCCTGCTCATCGCCTGCGTGCTGGCTGCGAACATGTCGACCTCTTCCGCCTTCATGGTGAGCAGCGGCGCGCTCTTCACCGAGGGAATCTACCGGCGGCACCTCGTGTCGGGACGTCCGGACGCGCACTACCTCCTGGTCGGGCGGCTGAGCGGGCTCGTCATCTCGCTCCTCGGGGTGGCATACGCCTATTTCCTCATCGACCGCGTGCTGCATGCCTTCCTGCTCACGGAGACCATGGCGACCTACATGGGCGTGGGCCTGCTCGGGGGCGTCATCTGGCCCCGAGCCAACCGCTGGGGCGCCCTCGCCAGCCTCGTCGCCGCCTATGCGACTAACTTCGGCGCCGCGTTCCTCATGGGCGTGCGGTTCGACCATTGGAATCCCGACGTCTTTGCGTGGTCGCTCCTCGCCGGCGTCACGGCCCTGGTGGCGGTGAGCCTGCTCACGCCGCCTGAGCCTCTCGCGGAGCAGGCCGACCTGCGGCGCAGGCTGGAGACGCCGACCGAGCTGCCGGACCGCGAAGGCGATCCGCTCGCCGACCGGGATGCGCCTGTGCGCGCCGCCGATGCCGGCCGGCGTGCCCTCGTCGTCGACCTGCTCTCGCTGCGCGAGGCCGCGCAGGGCAGGGGATGGCGCGCCTATCGCGAGGACATCGTCGGCTTCCTCGTCTCCTGGGGCTGGGTCATCGGCCTTCTTGGCGCCTTCTGGCTCTGGGTGCGCTGAGCCAGCCCGGCCCCCTTTGCATCCGGTAACGCTGACCGCCCCCGGTCAGCCGTGCATCGTCTTGTCGCATTCCGTTCGCCGCAGGGCGAACCCTGGTAGGGGCAAGGCTTCGCCTTGCACTCCATGACGGAGGGCGCGGCGTAGCCACGCCCCTACCTTTGGCCGCCATGCGGCGGCCGCTCTTCCGCTGGCCAACGTTCAACGGATCAACCATCCTTTAATTGACCTGGCGGAGGGG
>VHDL01000031.1 GCA_016871415.1 Verrucomicrobiota bacterium | reverse complement strand
TTCGTGGCGCTGGAGAACGTTTTCCGCCCCGTCTATTCCCTCCGTCGCCTCGCCACCGTCTTCGCCTTCGGCCTGATCCATGGCCTGGGCTTCGCGGGGGCCCTCGGCGACATCGCCTCCGCCACCGGCTCCCTGGGCGTGGCGCTGGTCGGTTTCAACTTCGGCGTGGAGGCCGGTCAGCTGGCCGTGATCGCGGTCGCGTGGGCGCTGACCTTCCGCCTCACCGATGAGTGGGTGCGCCGCTGGTTCGTGGTCGTGCCGGCTTCGGTCCTCATCGCCCTGACCGGTCTTTACTGGGCCGTCGAGCGCATCCTGGGCTGAGGGAAGGGGATTGAGCCCGGAGGGCGCCGCGTCCAGCCTGCGTCGCCCCCATGAGAGCCCTGCTCGCCTTCCTCTGCGCCGCCGTCGCGACGCTTTCCGCCGCGCCCCGGCCCAACATCATCGTCATCCTGACCGATGACATGGGCTACTCCGACCTCGGCTGCTACGGCGGCGAGATCGCCACGCCCAACCTCGACGCGCTCGCGGCGGGCGGCCTGCGTTTCACCCAGTTCTACAACACCGCGCGCTGCTGTCCGACCCGCGCCGCGCTGCTGACCGGACTCTATTCGCACCAGGCGGGCATCGGCCACATGGTGGACGACTGGAGCGTCAAGGTCGGCGAGGCCTACGTGGGCGACCTCAGCCGCAAGGCCGTGACGATTGCCGAGGTGCTGAAGGGCGGAGGTTACTCGACCTACATGGCGGGCAAGTGGCACGTCGCCCGCAAGGCCAAAGCCGAGAGCGAGGCCGACAAGCACAACTGGCCGCTGAGCAGGGGCTTCGACCGCTTCTACGGCACCATCCACGGCGCTGGCAGCTTCTTCGACCCCAACACCCTCGTGCGGGACCGATCCTACGTCTCGCCCTACGCCGATCCCGAGTACCGGCCGAAGGACTATTACTACACCGACGCCCTCAGCGACCATGCCGTGCGTTTCGTGACCGATCACCGAGCCTCCGCTCCGGACCGACCTTTCTTCCTCTACCTCGCCTACACCGCCGCGCACTGGCCCCTGCACGCCAAGGAGGCCGACATCGCGAAATACCGCGGCCGCTACGACGCCGGTTACGGCGCGATCAGCGCCGCCCGTCTCGAGAAGATGCGCGCCCTCGGCCTGCTCGACCCGAGGTGGAAGCCGGCTCCGCTCCGCGACGACTGGGCCGGCGTCAGCGACAAGGCCTGGGAGGCGCGCTGCATGGAGGTCTACGCCGCCATGGTGGACTCCATGGATCAGGGCGTCGGCCGGCTCGTCGCCGCGCTCAAGGCTAACGGGCAGTTCGAGAACACTCTCATCCTCTACATGCAGGACAACGGCGGCTGCGCCGAGGCGATAGGCCGCAACGGGGCCTTCAAGCCGAGGGCCGACAAGCCGACCCTGCCTCCGCTGGATGCCGCCTACCTCCAGCCCGACATGGTGCCCAAGCAGACCCGCGACGGCTTCCCCGTGCGGCAGGGCGCCGGCGTCATGCCCGGGCCCGCCGACACCTACGTCGGCTACGGTCGCGGCTGGGCCGGCGTGAGCAACACACCCTTCCGTGAATACAAGCACTGGTCGCATGAAGGCGGAATCAGCACGCCGCTCATCGCGCACTGGCCCGCCGGCCTCGGGCAGGGCGTCAAGGGCGGCATGGACTACCATCCCGCGCACCTCATCGACGTCATGGCTACGTGCGTCGATCTCGCCGGCGCCAAGTATCCAGCCGAGTCCGCGGGTGAGAAGATCCGGCCGATGGAAGGCGTCTCCCTCATGCCCGTCTTCGTCGGGAGGATACTCGACCGACCCACGCCTCTCTTCTGGGAGCACGAGGGCAACCGCGCCGTCCGCGACGGAGACTGGAAGCTCGTCTCCAAGCATCCCGGCGGATGGGAGCTCTACGACATCCAGTCCGACCGGACCGAGTCGAACGACCTGGCCGCGGCGCAGCCCGACCGCGTGAAGGCCATGGCCGCGCAATGGGACGCGTGGGCCGCGCGCGTCGGCGTCAGCCCTTGGCCGCTCAAGGACCCCAAGGCCGACGAGGGCAAGAATTCCAAGAAGAAGTGATCCGCGTGGCCTCTCAGGCGACGTCCAGCCCGCGCATCGTGCCGGAGGTCGTCGCGAAGCGCTTCTCCTCCAGACCGAGCCGGTGCAGCGCGCTCAGGTAGAGGTTCGGCAGCGGGTAGTTGTTCTTCTGGTCGAAGGCCAGGTGGCGTCCGTGGCGGAATCCGCCGCCGGCGAACAGAACCGGCATGTTCAGATTGTTGTGGCTGGAGGCGTTGCCGAGGTTGGAGGTCATGACCGTCATGGTCTCCTTGAGGAGGCCGGAATCCCGCAGCTTGCGGACGAACGTGCCCCAGGCCTTGACCTGTCCCGCCTCGACGATGGCGAGCTGGCGCAGCTTGTCCTCGTCCAGGCCGTGGTGGCTGAGGTCGTGGTAGCTCGAGGACACGCCCTCGATGCCGTTGACGCTGTTGCCGGTGATGTGGAGCGTGACGAAGCGGGTCGAGTCGGTCACGAGGGCCATGTGGACCAGGTCGAGGAAGATGCCGTTCACCGCGACCTCGTTGTTGCGGGGCATCTGCGTGGGGGCCTTGAGGCTGACCTTGGGCTTGGGGCGGTCGGTCCAGGCCTCGTTGGCGGCGAGGCGCTGCTCGAGGTCGCGCACGCTCGTGAACCAGTTGTCCAGGCGGTCGCGGTCCTCCGCGCTGACGTCGCGCCGGAGCCGCGAGGCCTCGCCGGCCACCACGTCCATCACGCTGCGTCCGCGGCGGATGAGTTCGGCCTGACGGCGGCGTTCGCCCGGCGAGTCGTCGACGAAGAGGCGCGTGAAGAGCCGCATCGCGTTGTTCTCCGCCGGGATCATCGAGCCGTTCTCGGTGTAGGAGGGGCTTGAGGAGCTGTTGGTGTTGAGCACCAGCGAGGGGAAGCGCGTCTCATGGCCGAGGCGGTTCGCCATCAGCTGGTCGAGCGAGATGGTGTTGCGGGAGGTCGTGCCGCGTGAATTGGGGCAGGCCGAGAAGATGCTGCCTTCGGCCGAGTGTCCGCCGGTGACTCCGGGGTGCGAGACGCCGGACACTACCGTGAAGTCATCCCGGATGTCCTGGATGCCCTTCAGGTAGGGAGAGGGCGCGTATCCCGTCCCTTCGCCCTGAGGCACCAGGAAGGGGCTGTGCAGGCCGAGGGAAAGCGAGACGCCGACGAAGCGCTTGGCGAAGGGGGAGGGCTTCTCGGCCGCGAACGCCGGGGTCATGGCTTCCAGGACGGGCAGGGCGAGCGAAACGCCGGCCGCACGGAGGAGCGTGCGTCGGTCGAGCGCCTTGCCGGTGGTGAGGGTGACGTTCTTCATGGGGGCCGGGTTCACTTGTTGAGGAAAACGGGACTGCGGAGGGAAGCCAGCAGGATTGAGCGCATGCCGTGTCCGTCCCCGGTCGTAAGGGAGGGAATCGCGGCCAGGGCGGCCTCATCGGAGAGCCTCGGGGCGGCCCCGGTGGCGTAGGTCAGGAACTGCGCGGCGAAGCCCCTGGCCAGTCGGTCGCCATGGGCCAGCTGGAGCCGCTTCCACTCCGCCAGGTCGGCGAAGGCCTTGCCGTCGGGGGTCGTGCCCGAGGGGTCGATCTTCACGCCCTTGCCCATGCCGTAGCGCGTGCGCTTCAGGCCGACGGGATCCAGCGTCTCCAATGCGAAGCCCGGCATGTCGATGGTGCGGTGGCAGGACATGCAGGATTCGCCGCTGCGGTGCTTCTCCAGCCGGTCGCGGATGGAGGTCGCGCCGCGGATGTCCGGCTCGCCGAGCGCGGGGATGTTGGGGGGAGGCGGAGGGATGTGCACGCCGAGCAGGCGCTCGTTGACGAAGACGCCGCGGATGACCGGCGAGGTCGAGGTGCCGTCCGCCGTGACCTTCAGCACCGCGCCGAGGCCGATGACGCCGCCGCGTTCGGTGCGGGCCGCGGCGGGCAGCTCGACCTTCTGCAATCCCGTGCCCGGCGTCACCTTGGCGGTCACGCCGTAATGCCGGGCCAGCCGGCCGTTGAGGAACGCGAAGCCGGAGTCGAGCAGGTGGGTGACGGGCAGGTCGCTCCGCAGCGTCTCGCGCACGAACGCCCGGGCCTCCTGCAGCATCGACTCCTGCAGCACGGGGTCGAAGGACGGGAACTGCCTCGGGTCGGGCGAGGTGAAGTCGATCTGCGAAAGTTTCAGCCACTGGTCGGTGAAGCTCCGGATGAACCGCTCCGACTTAGGGTCGTCGAGCATCCGCCGGGCCTGTCGAGTCAACTCGGCGGGGTCCTTGAGCCGGCCTTCGGCCGCGGCTCGCAGCAGGGCCTCGTCGGGGCCGCTGAGCCAGAGCGCGAAGCTCAGCCGTGAGGCCAGGGCGTAGTCGTCAAGGGCGCCCGGATGCTCGACAAAGGTCAGGAACCGGGGTGAGCAGAGGATGGCGTGGCAGGCCGCCTGCAAGGCGACCTCGGCGGGGTCGCCGGCCTTCACCGACTTGAGGGCGAGGTCGACGTAGGGCGCGGCCTCGGCGGACGAGACCGGACGGCGGAAGGCCCGTCGGGCGAAGTCGGCGATGACGGCGGGCAGCGTGCCGGCCGGGTCCTTGCGCAGGTCTTCGACCTTGCGTCCGGCGAAGAGACGACGGGCGACTTGGGATGCGTCGGCGTAGGGATGGAACTTCTCGATGACCATGCCCCGGTGGGCGATGCCGGAGTAGCCGTCCCTCTCGAGGTCGCGACCGACGTAGGAGACGCTGCCGCCCGTGTCGCCCGGCGGAGGGCGGCGGAGGGTGAAGTCATTGGGGCGCAGCTCGAGGCGATGGCCCTTCTGGATCCACCCCTCGAAGACCATGTCCCGTGGCCGCGCAGTCGCCTCGACCAGACCCATCATGTACAGGATGGGGGCGTTCGATTCGCAGTGCCCGGAGCGAAGTGTGCCCCAGACCGATCCGTCCTCGCGGGGGTTGATCGCGCGCACGCCCTTGAGCGTGACGCGGTACCAGCCTTCCGTCGGCATGACCGTCGCATGCATGCGACCGTAGAACTGCAGGGACATGTTCCAGCTGATGCTCAGGTCGTCCTTCCTGCGGTGCTCCGGCGCGCGGTTGTTGCCCCGGCCGTTGTGATCGAGGTCGTCGGGCACCAGGGTGCGCACGAAGGGCTTGTCACCGCGGAGGGCGCGGGTGAAGGCCTCGTCCAGCGCCAGGTCGGCCACGTCGAGGTAGCGCCCCAGTTGGTGATGCGAGAGCTGCTGTCCTTCGGCCACCGTCTGGAATCCATGGGTCGCCGGATCCTCGGGCAGGAACTCGTCCAGCGGGATGTCGATGCCCAGCAGGTCGTGCACGGCGAATTCGTATTCCGCGCGGGTGAGCCGGCGCACGTGCACCCTTCCGTTGCGGGCCACGTCGGCCCGGTCGGCGGCGAGCAGCGGGGCGTGGACGTCGGCCACGAACCGGGCGGCGTCGGACGCGGGAGGGCGGGGCTTCTTCGAAGGAGGCATCTCACCGTCGCGCACGCGTTCGATCATCCGTTGCCAGACCTTGGAGGACTGCCGGTCCTCGGGCTTGAAGGTCAGGGCCGTCAGGTCGAGGCCGCCCTTCCTGACCTCGCCGTCGTGGCACTCGACGCAATGCTTCTCCAGGAACGCGGCCGCGGCCGGGTTGGGCGCGGCCGGGGCGGCCGCGAGGGCCGAGGCGGCGAGCAGGAGGGCGGGGCGGAGCATCGGAGCTAAGGAAGAGGGTCGCGGAGCGGGGGTCAACGACGCCCCGTTTTCATATTTCACTCTGTCAGCGAACCGGCCGGCCGGGTTCCCGTCCGCGGGGGGTGCCCCGGCGGCAGGCGTCGCTGCAGAAGCGCACCTCCGCCCAGCAGCGCTCCCATTTCTTGCGCCAGACGAAGGGCCGTCCGCAGGCCGGGCAGGTCTTGGAGGGCAGGTCCCGTTTCTTTACGCCGCGCATCCGGGCAAGGAGGCGGATGACGTCTCCGGGGCAAGCGTCACCCCGTGATCACCGGAATCTTGAGGCTCCTGCCCCCCTGGAGGGCGGACTGATGGGCGATCATGCCGGGGACCGTGTAGGCCAGGGCCGCCTCGATGTCCACGAACGGCTTGCGGCCGCGGACCAGCGAGTCGACGAACTCGTGCGTGATGAAGGTGTGGGAGCCCTCGTGGCCGCTGTTGTGGCGCAGCGGTTCGGGCAGCAGGTCCGTCTTCCACCATTCCGGCTGCTCGTACTTCTCCAGCACCTGGGAGGAGCGTTCGAACCCGCCGCTGTCCTTCTCCACCGCCGTCGTGCGTGAATGGACGAGCACCGGTCCGCCCACGCCGGTGGGGTCGCTGAAGTAGAAGCTCATGCGGTCGCCGAAGTAGCGGGCGCGCTCGCCGCCGCGCTGGGCGCCGCGCCACCAGATGGCGACGCGCATGCTGTTGCCCCGGTCGGTGCGGAAGAGCGCCGTCTCGTTCCAGAACGGATTGCCATAGACGTTGTCCTTCACGATCGGGTGGTCGTCGCCCCAGCCGTGGCAGGTGACCTCCGTGAGCCGCTCGCCGGTGACACCGAGCAGGTGCGCCGTGCAGTGCGTGGGGTAATGCATCGGGGGCAGGCCGTGACGCCAGGTGCGGCGGCCGTTCTCGAAGTAGAGCGTCTCCAGTCCGGGGTGGTGGTATTCGGACTCCACGTAGTAGAGCCGGCCGAAGCGGCCCTCCTGGTGGAACTTGCGGGCGGAGATGGTCGACTGCTGCCAGCAGCTCGTCTCTCCCATCATGTAGGTGAGGCCGGTCTTCCTCACGGCCGAAGCCAGGTCGTGACACTCCTCGAGCGTCATCGCCGCGGGCACGGCGCTGAGCACGTGCTTGCCCGCCGCGAGGCAGAGCAATGCGTGCCGGCAATGGTCTGGCGCGGGCGTCGCCAGGAAGACCGCCTCCACCTTCGGGTCCTTGAGCATCGCCTCGAGGGAAGGGTAGCCCTTCGCGCAGCGGTAGGTGCGCTGGAGCGCGGCGAGGCGTTCGGGCCGCAGTTCGGCCACGGCCTCGACGACGCAGTCGGGATGTTCGTGGAATTGGAAGGAGAGCCCGAAGCGGCCGCCCACGACGCCGACTCGGACCTTGCGGGGCGTCGCGGTGGACGGCGTGTCCGCGCCGAGGAGGCCTGGCGCGGCCGCGGCGGCGACGGCGGCTCCGCTGAGGAATCCGCGACGTGAGAAGGAGGAACCCGGGGTGCGGCTCATGTCGGGATTTTCCGCACAAGGACGGTTCCTTTCCAGCCCGATATGGTGTCCGAATCCGCCTTCGGGCCTTCGGCGTTGGACAGGGACGTGCGCCCGGCTATGGCTTGGCCCATGCGACTTCGCCCCTTGCCGCTCCTGCTCCTGTCCGCCATCGCCTGCGCCCAGACGCCTCCGTCCGCGCCGGCGGCCACGATCCTCGAGGTCCGCACCATCACGCCCAAGGAGGAGCCCTACTCCGGCTGGCCCACCGTCGTGCGTCGCGCCAACGGCGACCTCTGGTCCGTCTGGTCGGGCGGCCGGGACGCGCACGTCTGTCCGATGGGGCAGGTGAGGGCGATGACTTCCCGCGACGGGGGCGTCACCTGGACCTACCCCCGCGTCCTGCTCGACACCGCGACCGACGACCGTGACGCGGGCGTGCTGGAGACCGCCAAGGGGACGCTGCTGGTGACCACCTTCACCTCGCTCGCCTACGAGCCCTACCTCAAGCGCGCGCAGTCGATGGGTGAGCTGAAGTCGGGCGGATGGAAGGCGAAGCCCATGCCGGCCGATCAGCTCGCGCGCTGGACCGCCGTGCACGACAGGCTGGACGACGCCGCCCGCAAGGCCGAGCTCGGCGAGTGGGTCATCCGTTCCACGGACGGCGGGCTCACGTGGTCGCCCCGCATCCCCACCGTGGTCAACAGCCCGCACGGCCCCATCCGGCTCAAGGACGGACGGCTGCTCTATCCCGGCAAGGAGCTCTGGACGGGCAGCAAACGCATCGGGGTGGCCGAGTCGCTTGATGACGGCCTCACCTGGAAGTGGTTGGCGGAGATCCCGACCCGGCCGGGCGACGAGGTCCCGACGGGCTATCACGAGCTGCACGGCGTCGAGACCGATGACGGCCGCATCATCGTGCAGGTCCGCAACCACAACAAGGCGAACGCCGGAGAGACCCTCCAGTGCGAGTCCGTCGACGGCGGACGCACCTGGTCCGTCCCGACGCCGATCGGCGTCTGGGGCCTGCCTTCCCACCTGCTGAAGCTCCGGGACGGCCGCCTGCTCATGACCTACGGCCATCGTCGCGCCCCCTGGGGCAATCAGGCGCGCGTGAGCGCCGACCATGGTCGCACCTGGAGCGCGCCGGTCATCCTTTCCGGTGAGGGGGCGGCGCGGGACCTCGGCTACCCCTCCACCGTGCAGTTGCAGGACGGGACGCTGCTCTCCGTCTGGTATGAGAAGATTCCTGACGCGTCCGTCGCCGTGCTGCGCCAGGCACGCTGGAAGCTCGACTGAATCCTTTTACAAGAATCCTGCGGGAAGTGTAACCCCTCCGTCCCGTCCCCGCTTGCCCCCGCCCTCGGGGAGGGCATTGTCCCGTCGTGCTCCGCACCGTGCACATCGCCCGCAAAGGGAAGGTCATCGGCAAGTATCCCGAAGCCGACATGCATGTCCTCGTGGCGGCGGGCACCGTGCTCCGTACCGACCATTATTGGAAAGTCGGCATGCCCCGCTGGCTCGTCGTCGGACGGACCTTCGACGTCGCCGTCCCGGAGCCGGAGCCCGAGGCTCCGCGCCGGCCCCGCGGCCCGCAGGACCTCGGCCCCCGCTTCACCTGCCTGCGATGTGACGCGCGTTTCGACGACCCCGAGGAGGAGAAGCCCGGCAACGTCGTGATGGAGATTCTCTGCTGGCTGTGCGGTCCCGTGGCGGGCGGCCTGTATTCCGGCTCGCGCATCCTGGGCAAGACCCAGCACTGCCCGAAGTGCGGTTCGCAGCACCTCGAGGAGCAGGTCTGGTGAGCCGAGGGCTCAGCCCTTCGCCTTGGGCTCCTCGTCGACCACCCGGATGCGCAGGTCGCGCAGCTGCTTGGCCGTGACCGTGCTGGGGCTCTGCGCCATCAGGTCCTGGCCGCTCTGCGTCTTGGGGAAGGCGAGTATGTCGCGGATCGAGCTGCGTCCGGCCAGCATGGCCACCACGCGGTCGAAGCCGAGGGCGATGCCGCCGTGGGGCGGGGCGCCGTAGGAAAAGGCCTTGAGCATGTAGCCGAAGCGGCTGGCCACGACGTCGGCCGGGATCTTGAGCACGTCCTCGAAGACACGCTTTTGCACCGCCGTGTCATGGATGCGGATCGAGCCGCCGCCGAGTTCGACGCCGTTGAGCACGATGTCGTAATGCTGCCCGCGGACCTTGGCGGGGTCGGTGGCGAGCAGCGGCTCGTCCTCCCGCACCGGCGCCGTGAACGGGTGGTGGGCGGAGAGGTAGCGCTTCTCCTCCTCGTCCCAGAGCATGAGCGGGAACTCGATGACCCAGAGGAAGTCGTAGCGGTCGGCCGGGATCACGAGGCGTCCCTTGGCGCGGAGCAGGGCGGCGGACTCGAGGCGGACGCGGCCGAGGATGGTCGAGGCCTGCTCCCAGGGGGCGGCGGCGAAGAAGACGATGTCCCCGTCGGCGATGTCCAGCTTCTGACGGAGGGCGGCCTTCTCCTCCTCGGAGAAGAACTTCACGATGGGGGACTTCCATTCGCCGCCTTCGTACTTGATGAAGGCGAGACCGCGGGCGCCGGCGGCCTTGGCGATGTTCTCCAGGTTCGTCAGCTCGCCCTGCGTCAGGTCGGCGAGGCCCTTGGCGTTGATGGCGCGGACGACCGAGCCGGGCGTGGTGGCGGCCTCGCGGAAGACCTTGAAGGCTGAGCCGCTGAAGAGCGCGGTGAAGTCCTGGATCTCCATCCCGAAGCGCGTGTCGGGTTTGTCGATGCCGAAGCGGTCCATCGCCTCGCGGTAGGACATACGCGGGAAGGGCGTGGGGATGTCGACCCCGATGGCCTCCTTCCAGGCGCGCTTCAGGATGCCCTCGATGAGGGCGTACATGTCCTCGCGGTCGATGAACGACATCTCGAGGTCGACCTGGGTGAACTCCGGCTGGCGGTCGGCGCGGAGGTCCTCGTCGCGGTAGCAGCGGGCCATCTGGTAGTAGCGTTCCACGCCGGCCACCATGAGCATCTGCTTGTACTGCTGGGGCGACTGCGACAGCGCGTAGAACTCTCCGGGCTGGAGGCGGCTGGGCACGAGGAACTCGCGCGCGCCTTCAGGCGTGCTCTTGAAGAGGGTGGGGGTCTCGACCTCGATGAAGCCCTGCTCGTCGAGCTCGGCGCGGATGGCGCGCGCGGCCTTGTGACGCAGCTTGAGCAGCCCGAGGTTGCGCGGGCGGCGGAGGTCGAGGAATCGGTATTCGAGGCGGAGGTCCTCGTTCACCTTGTCGGCCTTGTCGTCCTCCATCGGGAAGGGCAGGTCGACGCAGGCGTTGTGGACGACGAGGGTGGCGGCGACCACCTCGACCTGGCCGGTGGCCAGCTTGGGGTTGACCGTGTCGGAGGTGCGGGCGGTGACCTGGCCGGTGATCTCGATGACTGACTCGGTCTTGAGCCGCTGGGCGATCTCCTGGACCTTGGAGTCGGGCCGGAAGACCACCTGGGTGACGCCCTCGCGGTCGCGGAGGTCGATGAAGGTCACGCCGCCGAGGTCGCGCTTGGTGTCGACCCAGCCCACCAGGGTCACGTTCTTCCCGGTGTCGGTCGGACGGAGGGCGTTGCAGTGGTGGGTGCGTCTCATCAGGGGACTTCGGGTGGAAGGTTATGGTTAACCTTCGGAAACAGGGCTAAACAAGCCCCAAGTGGGGCCGGCGGGCCCGGAATCCGGCCAAAAGGGTTCCAGAGTGCCGCTACTGGCACTCTGGGGTCGTAAGACGGATGGGCCATCGCCCGCTTCCGTAAGTCGCCCTCGCGACTTTCGCGTCCTTTCTGAGGGAGGCGGTCTACCGAGTCTCAAGCGGCTGGATTAGGAACCGCATCGGCATTGCTGCCGACCCCCGCACTTTCTCCCGCCCGGCCGGATAGTCAAGGACCGTCCCCTTTTATTTCAAGGGGGTGTCGGCCCTCGAAATCAGCGTTTTTCGAGGTCGTCAGCGGCGATCGGCTCCACGTGGGCCAGGTGCTCGGGCGGCTTCTTTCCTCCGAGCACGCGCACCAGGCACCAGATGAAGAGCGTGGCGACGGCGCCCACGGAGATGAGCATGAAGGCGAGTCCGGCGGGGGTCATGGGGGAGGGGTCAGCGGCGGTTCCAGCGTTCGCCGGCGCGCTGGATGAGCACGACGGTGAACACCGTGAAGATGATTAGGAAGAGGGCGGTGAGGCGGGCCACGCCGCTGGGCGGGTGCCCTTCGCCGCCGATGAGGTCGAGCACCGGTTCGGTCGGGCTGAAAGCGGGCGCGGTGAAGGAGAGATTCCAGCCGGCGAGATTGCGCAGCATGAACATCAGGAAGACCGCGGTGAGGTAGGCCGGGGCGACCCAGCGTATGATGGGGCGGAAGAAGCGGGGGATCGCGATGTCGGCTCCGTGGTGCGCCTCCGTCCAGCCCTTCTCGAATCCGAAGGCGAAGTTGAAGACGTAGACCAGGATGGTGCCCTGCAGGAAGATGCCCACGTCGCCGATCCAGAAGTCGACCGTTGAGAGCGCCTTGAGTCCCTCGCTGAACCACACCACGAGCGTGCAACCGACGGCCGTGACCAGGCCGAGCAGGGCCACCGAGCCCTTGCGGTCGAGTCCGAGGCCTTCCTCGAGGAAGGCGATGCCCGGCTGCAGCATCGAGAGCGACGAGGTGACGGCCGCGATGAACAGCAGGGTGAAGAAAAGCCCTCCGAAGAGGTGGCCGTAGGGCATGCCC
>VHDL01000030.1 GCA_016871415.1 Verrucomicrobiota bacterium | reverse complement strand
GAGCGCCGCTAGGAGGTTCCGGGGATTGACCCCAAGTGGGTTTCTGGAAATAAACAACCCATGCGTCCGGCCGCCTCCCTCCTCCTGCTCTCCGCCCTGCTCCGGGCCGAAGAGGCCGACATCGTGGTCTACGGGGGAACCTCGGGCGGCATCACCGCCGCAATCCAAGCCGCGCGCGACGGCCGGACGGCCGTCCTGATAGAGCCGACTAAGTTCCTCGGCGGCCTGACCACCGGCGGGCTCGGGGCGACGGACATCGGCAACAAGCGGGCCATCGGCGGAATGTCCCGTGAATTCTACCAAGGCATCCACCGTCACTACTCCGAAGCCGCCCACTGGCGCCAGCAGACCCGCGAGGACTACTTCGCACGCCGTCCGCACGGCAACAGCGCCGCCGAGGACACCATGTGGACCTTCGAGCCGCACGTGGCCTCGCTGGTCTACGACGGGATGCTCAAGGCCGCCGGCGACAGGGTGACCGTCGTCCACGGCGAACGTCTCGACCTGAAGAAGGGCGTAGTGAAGGAAGACGGCCGCATCGTGAAGATCGTCATGGAGAGCGGACGTGAGTTCACCAGCAAGATCTTCATCGACGCGACCTACGAAGGCGACCTCATGGCCAAGGCCGGCGTCAGCTACCATGTGGGCCGCGAGGCCAATGCGACCTACGGCGAGACGCTCAACGGCGTGCAGGTCGGCCATGCGCGCTCTCACCAGTTCAAGGTGGAAGTCGACCCCTACGTCAAGAAAGGCGACCCCTCCAGCGGCCTGCTGCCCGGCATCGAGAAAGAAATCCCCGGGTCTGACGGTTCGGGCGACCGCAAGGTGCAGGCCTACAACTTCCGCATGTGCACCACCGACGCGCCGGAAAACCGCCGCGACTGGGAGAAACCCGAGGGCTATGACGAACGCTGGTATGAGCTCGCGCTGCGCAACGTCGAGGCGGGCGAGGACCGCATCTCCTGGGCTCCGACTCCGATGCCCAACCGCAAGACGGACACCAACAACAAATTCGCGGTCAGCACCGACTTCATCGGCCAGAACTGGGACTACGCCGAGGCGGACTATCCGACTCGGGAGAAGATCTGGAAGGCGCACGAATCCTGGCAGAAGGGACTGATGTGGACCTACGCCCACCACCCGCGCGTGCCGGAAAACATGCGTCTGGCGTTCCAGAAGTTCGGCCTGGCCAAGGATGAGTTCCGGGACAACGGAAACTGGCCCCGCCAGCTCTACGTGCGCGAGGCGCGCCGCATGGTCTCCGACTACGTCATGACGGAGAAGAACTGCCGGCGCACCGAGGTCGTCGAGGACTCGGTCGGCATGGGCGCTTACAATATGGATTCGCACCACATCCAGCGCTTCGTGACCAAGGAGGGCTTCGTGCGCAACGAGGGCGACGTCCAAGTCGGCAGCAAGCCCTACCCGGTGAGCTACCGGAGCATCCGTCCGCGCGCCTCCGAGTGCACCAATCTCCTCGTGCCGGTCTGCCTGAGCGCCAGCCACATCGCCTACGGTTCGATCCGCATGGAACCGGTCTTCATGGTCATGGGCCAGTCAGCCGCCATCGCGGCTGGACTCGCGATCGAGGCGGGCACCTCGGTGCAGGACGTCCCCTACCCACGGCTCAAGGAGCGCCTGCTCGCGGTCAACCAGGTGCTGGACTTCGTGCCCACGGCACCGGTCGGCCGAGGCGTGGCCAAGTCGACCCTGCCCGGCATCGTCATCGACGACGACCAGGCTGAGCTCAAGGGCTTCGGGTCGGTCAGCACATCCACGCCCGGCTTTGTGGGCGAAGGCTATCGCCACGACGGCAATGACGGCAAGGGGGCGCAGTCCGCGAAATTCACCCCTGACCTGCCCAAGGCAGGCCGCTACCGCGTGGCGTTCTCCTACGGACCCAATAAAAACCGCGCCGGCAACGTTAGCATACGCATCCGGCACGCCGACGGTGAGTCGACCGTGACCGTGAACCAGAAGTCGACGCCCTCGGGCGACAAGCCCTTCCGTCCGCTCGGAACCTTCGACTTCAAATCCGGCCGCGAAGGCTGGGTCGAGATCAGCAACGCCGGCTCCGACGGCTATGTGATCGTCGACGCCGTGCAGTGGCTGCCGACGGGAGAGTGAGGCGCTGTCAGCGCTTGGGCGCCGAGGCCTGCTGGCGCTCGAGTTCGGAAAGGAAAGCGAGGTCGGGCTCCGGACGTCCGAGGCGCAAAGCGAGCCAGCGGTAGGCCGCGCGGAGGGACTCGAAACTGGGCTGGTGACCGGACTTGTGGTCGAACATCCGTAGCGCCTCCGCGTCCGCTCCTGCGGCGACGTACGCTTCGCGGGCCCGGTCCAGCTGCGGCCGGCTTTGCTCGCCGTCATACTGTCCGGCGATGAGGAAGAAGCCCCGCGGGACCATGCAGGCGAGCAGGTCGCCATGCTCCAGTCCAGCCGCGCGCATGCCCTTCAGCCGCCCGCCGAAATACCAGGCGTCCTGCCAGTTGGTCGAATCCCACCCGATGCCGAAGTCGCTCGCGACCACCGCACGGGCCCTCAAGTCCAGGGCCCCGGCGTAGAAGGACGTCTTGCCGCCGAGAGAATGCCCCATGTAGGCCAGCCGCGAAGGGTCGGCCTCGGGAGCCTCGGCGAGCAGGTCCATCGCGCGTCGCGCGTCGTGCGTCAGCTTCCCCATGCCGGTCCAATCGGGGTCGGTGCGGGCGAGCTTGTCCGCGGCCAGGCGCCAGACGCCGAATCCTGACGGGGCCTTGGCCGCCTCCTGCTCCGTCAGTACATTGTAAGGATAGGATTCAACCGCGGCCACGACGTAGCCCTGGCGCACGAGGTGCAGTCCGAACTTCGCGCTGTTACGTTCCGGACCGAGCGGAGTCTTGGAGCTCAGGTCATACCCGCACATCCGGTCCGGATCATAGAACGGAACGACGACTCCGGGAGCCTTGCCGCGCAGGCCATGGGGAATCATGAGCAGCACAAGCTGCTCGGTCCGCGGTCCGGTCCGCTGCCTGTAGAGACGGGCGGAGAAATCCGGCGTCACGAAGGACTCCTCCAAACGCTGCTCCCTCTTCCAGTCGGTGGTCGCAGGCCGGCCCAGCGCGGCCTCCCAGCGCGCGACCTCGGGTCGGGCGGCGGGGGTCCCGCAGCCCGCGATGGCCGCCAGGACGGCCAGTGTCACGACAGGACGGATGCGGAGAGGCATGCGGCATCCTCGAGGACCCCGACCTCACCTCCAACCGGAAATTGCTGACGGCGGGCGCGGCCCGACGGTCCCTAAGCCGTTCACCCCATGTCTCGCCGCCTTGACTGCCGTCGCCCTCGGCTGACTATTGCAACCACCCCATGAAGCGCCTGCTGCCAGCCGTTCTCCTCGCCGCCTCCCTGCAGGCCGCCGTGGACTTCAACCGCGAAGTGCGCCCCATCCTCGCCCAGCACTGCTTCGCCTGCCACGGGATGGACGAGCATTCCCGCGAAGGAGAACTGCGTCTGGACCTGCAGGAGACCGCCCACAAGTCCGGAGAGTCGGGAGCCATCGCCATCGTGCCCGGCGATCCCGCCAAGAGCGAAGTCGTCCGACGCATCTTCACCGATGACAAGGACGACCTCATGCCGCCGCCCAAGGTCAAGAAGCCCCTGTCCGAAAAGGACAAGGAGGTGCTTCGGCGCTGGATCGCCGAAGGCGGCAAGTACGAGGCTCACTGGGCCTTCGCGAAGCCCGTCCAGCCGACGCCGCCGGACGCGTCGATCCACCCCGTCGACGCCTTCGTGCGCGCCAGGCTCGCCAAGGAGGGCCTGCGCCCCTCGCCCGAAGCCGACCGCCACACCCTCATCCGTCGCCTGTCGCTCGACCTGACCGGACTGCCTCCGACGCCCGAGGAGGCCGACGCCTTCGCGGCCGACAGCTCGCCGCAGGCCTACGAGAACCTCGTGGAGCGCCTGCTCGCCTCGCCCCGCTACGGCGAACGCTGGGCGCGTCGCTGGCTCGACCTCGCCCGCTACGCCGACACCAACGGATTCGAGAAGGACCGTCCGCGCACCATCTGGCCCTACCGCGACTGGGTCGTGAAGGCGCTCAACGAGGACATGCCCTACGACCAGTTCGGCATCCGGCAGCTCGCCGGCGACCTCCTCCCCGGCGCGACGCCGGATGACGTCATCGCGACCGGCTTCCACCGCAACACCATGCTCAACGAGGAGGGCGGCATCGATCCCAACGAGTACCGCTTCTACGCCATGGTGGACCGGGTGGGCACGACCGGAGCCGCCTTCATGGGGCTGACGATGAACTGCGCCCAGTGCCACACGCACAAGTACGACCCGATCGTGCACACGGACTACTACTCCGTGATGGCGTTGCTCAACAACGCCGACGAGCCGACCTACTTCATCCCGCCCGCGGACCTCGAGGCCCAGAAGGCCGAGCACGCCCGTCAGATCGCCCAGGCCGAAGCCGCCCTGCCCGGCAAGTTCCCCGGCGGAGCCCAGGCCCTGGAGGCCAGGCTCGACGCCTGGATCGCCGAGCAGAAGCCCAGGGCCTCGCGCTGGAAGATCGTCCGTCCATCCTCGATGAAGACCACCCTGCCCCACCTCGAGGTGCAGCCTGACGGCTTCATCCTCGGCGGCGGGGACATCACCAAGAGCGATGTCTACGACCTCGCATTTTCCGAGGCCGTCAAGGGTGCGACCGCGGTGCGTATCGAAGTCGCTCATCATCCCGCGCTGCCCAATGACGGCCCGGGCCTGACCAATTACGAAGGGCCCCTCGGCGGCTTCTTCCTCAGCGAGATCCAGGCCTGGCAGGGCGAACGACGGCTCGCCATGGGCGATGCTTCCGCCACGAACGACGAGGAGGAGGACCGCATCAGCGACGCGGCGGCGGCGCCCAAGGCGAAAGCCAAGGCGGGCGCCAAGGCGAAGGCCGTGCGCAAGAAGAACAACGCCGACGCCGCGCTCGACGGCGAAATGTCCAGCGGCTGGCAGGTCCTGGGAGGATACGGGCAGAAGCAGACCGCCGTCTTCCGGTTCGCCCAGCCCACCGACTTGACTTCGGGATGGGCGCTCAAGATGCTCTTCGAAAAGCACTTCGCCTGCCCGCTCGGTCATTTCCGCATCTCCGTCACGACCGACCCTCAGGCGACCGCCACCGTACACCCGGCCTCGGTCGAGGACATGCTCGCCGGCGCCGCCCCGGCCGATCGCGACCTGTTGCGGAAACGCTTCCTTGAGACGGCCCCCGAAGTGGCTCCGCACGCCAAGGCACTGGAGGCCCTGCGCAAGCGGATCCCACGCGGCCAGTCCACCCTGGCCATGCGCGAGCGCCCCGCGTCCAACCCCCGTCCCACCTTCCGCCATCATCGCGGCGAGTTCCTGAGCCCGCGCGAGGAGGTCAGGCCGGCCGTGCCCGCCTTCCTCCCGCAGCTGCCCAAGGACGCGCCCGCGAACCGTCTGACCTTCGCCCGCTGGCTCTTCTCGCCCGAGAATCCCCTCACCGCCCGCGTGGCCGTCAACCGCCACTGGCAGGCCTTCTTCGGCCGCGGCTTCGTGACCACACTCGAGGACTTCGGATTCCAGAGCGAAGCCCCCTCACATCCCGAGCTCCTCGACTGGCTCGCCGTCGAGTTCATGAAGTCCGGCTGGTCGACCAAGCGCCTGCACCGCCTCATCGTGACCAGCGCCACCTACCGGCAGTCTTCCAAGGTCTCGACCGAATCGGCGGCCAAGGACCCTTCGAACGTACTGCTGTCCCGCGGCAGCCGCTTCCGCCTCGAGGCGGAGATCATCCGTGACTCCTCCCTGAAGGCCGCCGGCCTGCTCTCCGCGAAGATGGGCGGTCCGGGCGTGTATCCGCCCCAGCCGGCGAGCGTCACCACCGAAGGTACCTACGGCCGGGTCGACTGGAAGACCAGCGAAGGCGAGGACCGTTACCGCCGGTCGCTCTACACCTTCATCAAACGCACCGCGCCTTTCGCCATGGCGACCACCTTCGACGCCCCGACCGGCGAATCCTGCGTGGCCCGCCGTGACGTCTCCAACAGTCCCCTGCAGGCCCTGACGCTGCTCAACGACGAGATGTTCATGGAGACTGCGCGCGCGCTCGGCCAGAAGGCCATGGAGACGTCGGCCGATGACGACGGACGCATCGCCTACGTCCTGCGCCGCTGCGTGACCCGTCCGCCCGCGCCGGACGAGACCGCCGCCCTCAGGGCCTTCGTCAAGAACCTCCGCGACCGCAAGACCGTCGAGAAGGACGTCTGGACCGCGCTCGCCCGCGCCGCCCTCAACCTCGACGAGACCGTCGTGCATCCGTGAAGAGTCGATGACGGATGACAGATCACAGATGACAGACTGATAACAACCAAACCGAAAAATCCCTCATAAGTCTCACGCCATCTGTCATCTGCCATCCGTCATCTGTCATCTGTCATCGTCCATCGCCCATCTTCCATCCTCCAACCCCCATCTTCCGCCATGCACCCCGCCCCCAACGTCACCCGCCGGCACTTCTTCCAGGACTGCGCCCTCGGGGTCGGCAAGATCGCCCTCGCCTCGCTGATGACCGACGGCCTGACCGGACGCCTGGCCGCAGCCGGCTCCGGCATGCGCGCGGGACTGCCGCATCACGCTCCCAAGGCCAAGGCCGTCATCCACCTCTTCATGGCTGGCGCGCCCTCGCAGCTCGAGCTCTTCGACAACAAGCCGGCCCTCGCCAAGCTGGAAGGCAAGCCCCTGCCCCCTTCGGTCATCAACGGCCAGCGCTACGCCTTCATCCGGCCCGACGCGGCCGTGCTCGGACCCCGCTACAAGTTCGCCCGGCACGGACAGTCCGGCGCCGAGCTCTCGGAGATGCTGCCGAACATCGCCACCGTCGCCGATGACATAGCCATCGTGAAGTCGTGCCGGACGACCCAGTTCAACCACGCCCCGGCGCAAATCTACATGAACACGGGCTTCTCCCAGCCCGGACGGCCCAGCATGGGCTCCTGGATCACCTACGGCCTCGGCTCCGAATCCAAGGACCTGCCCTCCTTCGTCGTGATGAGCACCGGCAGCGGCATCAGCGGCGGGGCGGCCTGCTGGAGCAGCGGATTCCTGCCCACCAGCCACACCGGCACGCGCTTCCGCAACACCGGCGACGCCATCCTCAACACCGGCACCCCGGCCGGCATCGACCCTGCCACGCAGAAGGACACCATCGCGCTCATCAACGCGATGAACGACCGACGCCTCCGCCTCGACGGCGACAGCGAGATCGCCACCCGCATCGCCAACTACGAGATGGCCTACCGCCTGCAGACCTCGGCGCCCGAGCTCATGGACCTCTCGACGGAATCCAAGGAAACCCTCGAGCTCTACGGCTGCGACCCCAAGGTGCCCTCCTTCGCGCGCGCCTGCCTGCTCGCCCGACGCATGGTCGAACGCGGCGTGCGCTTCATCAACATCTACAACGAGGGCTGGGACGCGCACAGCGACGTCGCCGGCAACGTGAAGAACAACTGCGCCAAGACCGACCGCGCCTCGGCCGCCCTCGTCAAGGACCTCAAGCGGCGCGGGCTGCTCGACAGCACGCTCGTGATCTGGGGCGGCGAGTTCGGCCGCACCCCGATGGTGGAGGCCAGCGTCTCGCTCGGTCGCAGCATGGGACGCGACCACCACCCGCAGGCCTTCTCGATGTGGATGGCCGGCGGCGGCATCAAGGGCGGCCAGACGATCGGGGAGACCGACGAAATGGGCTTCAACATCGTCAAGGACGAGGTCCGCGTGCCCGACCTGCAGGCGACAATCCTCCACTGTCTGGGCGTCGACCATGAGCGCCTCACTTTCCGCAACGCCGGCCTGGACTTCCGTCTCACCGGGGTCGAGCCCTGCCACGTGGTGAAGCAGCTGCTGACCTAAGCGAAGGTAGTTGAGCCCGGGGCCGGGCGCACCGAGGATGGACGGGCAACTTACCCCGAACACAAGGGTTGTACCTGTACCCCCACATGCCCGCCTTCTCCCTCGCCATCTTCTGGGGCGCCCTGCTCCTCTTCCTGATCCAGCCGCTCATCGCGAAGTACATCCTGCCGTGGTTCGGAGGAAGCCCGGCCGTCTGGACGACCTGCATGCTGTTCTTCCAGCTGCTGCTGCTCGGTGGCTACGCTTACGCTCACTTCAGCACCACCCGCCTGCGCACGCGCACGCAGGTGATTGTACACCTCTCCCTGCTCGGGCTTTCGCTGCTGCTCCTGCCGATCGCCCCGGGCGACCAGTGGAAGCCCGCGGACGGCTCGTCCCCGACCGGCTCGATCCTGTTGCTGCTGCTGGCGACCATCGGACTCCCCTACCTCGCCCTCTCCGCCACCGGCCCGCTCTTCCAGGCCTGGTTCAGCCGCACGCATCAGGGCGTGTCGCCCTACCGGCTCTACGCGCTCTCCAACGTCGGTTCGCTGCTCGCGCTGCTCGGCTATCCCTTCCTGATGGAGCCTCACCTCGGCCGTCACGACCAGGCGCTCTGGTGGTCGGCCGGGCTCGCGATCTTCGCCGGGCTCGCCGCCTGGTGCGGCCGCCAGGTCTGGCGCCTGGGCGACCTTCCGCCGGCGTCCGTGACGGCGGGAGGCGGCACGACCGGCGGACTTGACCGCACGCTGTGGCTGGCGCTGCCGGCCTGCGGCGTGATCCTGCTGCTCTCCGTCACCAATCGCCTCTGCCAGGACATCGCGGTCATTCCGTTCCTCTGGGTTCTGCCGCTGAGCCTTTACTTGCTCACTTTCATCATCTGCTTCGACAGCCCGCGCTGGTATCGGCGCGCCCTCTGGCTGCCGCTGCTGGCCGTAACGCTACTCGCGACGGCCGCCTGGATGGTCCAGGGCAACATGGCGACGCCGACGCAGGCCTGGCTGGCCCCCGTCGCCTGGGCGATGGAGGCCGCGGCCGGACTTTCGATGTTCGGCGAAATCGGACTCTTCCTCACGGCGCTGTTCGTGGGCTGCATGGTGTGCCACGGCGAAGTCTACCGCCTGCGCCCGTTGGCGGGCGGTCTCACCGGCTTCTACCTCTCACTCTCCGCCGGCGGGGCCGTCGGCGGGCTCTTCGTGGCGCTCGGAGCTCCGACGCTGTTCAATGACTACCTCGAGCTGCACGTCGGCCTGTTCCTGCTGGCGGCCCTGACCCTGGCCGCGCTCTGGGCGGCAACCAACAGTCCGCTCACGCGCTGGCGGCGACCCTGGGTCTGGTGCGGCCTCATCCTGCTCCTGGCTGGATTCGGCGAGGCGCTCCGCATCGACGCCCAGGCGCCCGTCGCGGGCCGCATCGAACAGTCACGCAACTTCTACGGCGTGCTCAAGGTGCTCCAGGAGGGCGAGGGCGACGACTTCTCCCACACGCGCACGCTGCAGCACGGCGGCACCACCCACGGGCTGCAGTTCATGGCCGAAGCCCGCCGACGCATCCCCGCGTCCTACTACACGGGGTCCAGCGGCATCGGACGCGCGATGCGCACGGTCTGGCCGGCGGGCGGCCGCCGCATCGGCGTGGTCGGACTGGGCACGGGCAGCATGGCCTCCTGGGGACGCCCGGGTGACGTGATGCGGTTCTACGAGATCAACGACGAGGTCGTCCGCATTGCGCGCGGCTCCTTCACGTTCCTGACGGACACGCCAGCCAAGGTCGAACTGGTCATGGGCGACGCTCGCCTCTCGATGGAACGTGAAAAAGACCAGCGCTACGACGTGCTCGTGCTGGACGCGTTCAGCAGCGACGCGATTCCCGCGCACCTCCTCACGAAGGAGGCCTTCACGATCTACCGACGCCACCTCAAGCCGGAAGGGGTCCTGGCCGTGCACGTCTCCAACCGCTACCTCGACCTCGAGCCGGTCGTGCGGCTCATCGCGGCGGACTCGGGCTTCGGCGTCGCGGTCATCAACGATGACGACGTCGGGGAGTTCCAAGTCGACGAATACACCGGGGGCGCCTACACCTCCGACTGGATGCTGCTGTCCTCGGACGCCAAGGTACTGTCCCAGCCCCTCATCGCCAAGGCGGCCTCCGAGACCCCGGAGACGCCGGCCGACGCGCGCGCCTGGACCGATGACCGCAGCGACCTGCTGGGCGTCCTGATGGCGGAAGAAGGCACCTTCCTCGCCTGGCTCAAGGGGCTCTGACCGCTTTCCGCTGGCACGGGCCCGTCCTTCCGACCATAAAGGCAGGACCCATGTGCACGCTCATCGCCGCCCTGCTGTCCCTCTCCGCCACGGCTCTGGCCGCCGAAGGTCCGAGGAAACTGACGCTCGCCGACTTCACCGACCAGGAAGGCAAGGCTCCGAACGCGATGTGGTCGACCGACGCCGACGGCGTCATCCATCTCAAGGGCAAGGGTGGCGGCGCGCTCATCTCCAAGGAGGAGTTCGGCTCCTTCGAGCTCACCTGGGAATGGAAGCTCGAAGCCAAGGGCAACAACGGCATCAAGTACTGGGTCACGAAGATCGGCAAGGAGTGGCTCGGCGTGGAATACCAGATGATCGACGACAACGGCCACCCGGACGGACTCCGCGGCGGCTCCCACAACACGGGCAGCATCTATGACATCGTGGACTCGGCCAAGGACAAGGCCCTGCGCCCGGTGGGCGAATGGAACGCCAGCCGCATCGTGGTGAAGGACGGACGCATCGAGCACTTCCTGAACGGCAAACCGGTCTCCTCCGCCGACACGAAGTCCGAGGACTGGAAGGCCGCGGTCGGCCGCAGCAAGTTCCGCACGAAGCAGGGCTTCGCGCCCGGCAAGGGCAAGCTGATGCTCACCGAGCACAGCGACCCCTGCTGGTTCCGCAACCTCGCCATCCGACCGCTCTGAGCGGATGCGCGCCTCCGTCGCCACGCTGCTGCTCCTCTGCGCCGCCCTGACGGGCGCGGAGAAGAAGCCGAAGGCGGCCGCGCAGCCTTGGGGCGACTGGGTCGAGGCCGACTTCCCCTTCTTCTCGTCCGTCATCGACGCGCGTCGCGCCGGCACGGGGGCGAAGAACTTGTCGCCGCGCGCGATCGTGCTCCCATTGGAGCACGGCTGCTTCGTGGCGGTCGACGTCGACCTCTGCCGGGTCGCCGCCATCTGGCGCGGCAAGGGCGTCACGGACAAGGCCCTGGCTCCGGGGTCCTATCACGACCCGGGACGCAAGACGCCCGGCGGACAGTCGCCGCTCCCCACGCCGGACGGCAAGCTGTGGATCGGCAACGGACTGCTGCCCGGCTGGCAGTCGGACGCGCTGCGTCGTGACGATCCCCGCGAACCGGCCCCCAGCCCCGAAGAGGTCGGCCTCGGCGCCCTGCCCGCGGGCATGGCGCGCTTCCGCTCCCTCGCCATCGCCGGAAACCAGGTCACGCTGCGGTACGTCGTCGGCGCCACGGAAGTTTCGGAACGCTGGCAGGCGTCGCTGCACGCGGGCGAACCCTACGTGGAACGGCGACTTTCCCTCGGACGACGCGACAAGGACCTGATCCTGGTGGCCGGGGCGCGCATCAACGGCCCCTCCCAGGAGATCGAGCCCGGCCTGGCCCTCTCGGGCTTCGGCCAGGCCGAGGACGACCCCGACTACTTCCTGTTCCGATTCCCCGCCGGCAATCCCGCCACCGCCTGCGTGACGTACGGCGACGAGAAAAAGCCGCCGGCCGGAAGTACGGACTTTGAGAAGCCTGCGAGCACGGGTCTCCGCTGGAAGGGCGCCGAGATGACCTCCACGCGGCTCTCCGACTCCAAGGAGGCCTACGTCGTCGATGAAATCGGGCTCCCCGTGCCCAACTCCTGGAAGCGGGCCGTCCGTCCCTCGGACGTGCAGTTCCTGAAGGACGGAAGCGCCTTCGTCGTCACGCTGGACGGCGACGTGTGGTCGGTGGCCGGACTCGCGGGAGAATCGCCCCGCCCGATCTGGCGTCGATTCACCTCCGGCCTCCATGAGCCGATGACCCTGGCCGTGCGGGACGGAGAACTCTTCGCCTTCGACCGCAACGGCATCTGGCGCCTGCGGGACCTCGACGGCGACGGCGAGG
>VHDL01000029.1 GCA_016871415.1 Verrucomicrobiota bacterium | reverse complement strand
GATCTTGGGCCAGCTGGCGTCCTCGACGGCACCGGGCTGACGGGCCATGAAGCGGGGAAGCTGGACGATGATGAAGGGGAACTCGCGCCCCCAGGCCTTGTGCCACGACTTGATCATGGAACCGAGCACCCACTTGTAAGCCTCAGGCTGGCCGGCGTTGGATTCGCCCTGATACCAGATGACACCGCGGAAGCTATGGCCGATCCAAGGGTGGACCATCCCGTTCCAGTTCATGTGCGGGCCGTTGCTCCAGACCGGCCCCATGCGGGCGGCATCCTGCTTGAGCTTGGCGAGCATGGCCTTGTCCTTCTCGACGGCGATGCGGGCCTGCAGCTTCTTCAGGTTCTCGGCGCGAGCCTTCATGCCGACGGCTTCCTTGGCATCGAAATCCTTGGCGTCAGGCACGTCGGCATACATGCCCTTGGGACCCCAGGCCTCGGCGCGCGTGCCGCCGATGGAGGAGACGATGAGACCGACGGGCTGCTTGAGGTTGGCCCGGAGTTCGCGGCCGAAATAGAAAGCGGAGGCGGAGAAACCCGGGACGGTCTTCGGGTCCGCGAGCACCCAGGCGCCGCCCTTGAGATCTTCGACCGGCTCGGCGGTGTAGTGCGCGGCGACGGTGAACATACGGATGCCGGCATCGGCCGGACGGCTGACCGCGTCCGCGAGGGCGTGCGTGGCGTTCACGGTCCAAGCCATGTTGGACTGGCCGGAACCGACCCAGACCTCGCCGACGATGACGTCCTGGGCCACGACCTTCTCATCGCCAGAAGCGATGACAAGCTCGGCGCCCTGCTCGGTGGGCTTGAGGCCCCTGAGGGAAGTGCGGAAGACGCCGTCGGCGCCCGCCACGGCCTCGGCGCTCACGGCGCCCAGGGTGACGATGACCTTAGCCCCGGGACGGGCCTTGCCATAGACGGACGACTCGCCGGCCTGGAGGACGGCATGGTCGGAGAACAGGCGGTTCACCTTGAGTTCGGCGGCTGAAGCGAATGCGGCCAGCGCCAGGAGGAGCGGGGTCAGACGGGGCATAATCCCATCATATAGTCCGTCTGCGGCCGACCCCTCCAGACTTTTCAGACGGGCGGGCACCATGACCACCTGGCGGCGGGACCGAAGGATGCCGAACACGTCACCCGTGCCGGACGCTTCCCAGCGAACCCCTACCCCTGCCCCTGCCCCCATATCACTCCCCGCAACTGCACCCCTCCCTTGGGGTTATACCCCTACCATGATCCCCCGCACCCTGCTCCTCCTGCTCCCTCTGGCCGCCCTGGCCGCTGATGAAGCCCGCCGCCCGGAACCCCGCGACGGCGACCAGCCGCGCTTTGACAACCGCCGTCCGCAGCCGCCCCGCGACGGCGACTTCCGCAATGACGATCGTCGCCCCGAACAGCCCCGCCCGCCCCTGACCCCCGAAGAGCAGCGTCGTCTCCAGGCGGCGATGCAGAAGGCCAATGAGGACTCCGATGTGAAGGAAGCCCGCGAGGAACTGAAGGAGCTCCGCGAAAAGATGGAGAAGCTGATGCGAGCGGAACGTGAGGCGGTCGAGAAGGCCGCCCTCGCCGCCGACCCCGGCATCAAGCCCCTGCTCGAGAAGATGCGCAAGTTCCAGGAAGAGATGCGCCGTCGCATGCAGCCCGACAATCGTCGCCCCGACGGCGACCGCCCCGGCGAACCCCGTGAACGTGACGGCGACCGCCCCAAGGTGGGACCGCGTGACGGCGACGGCGAGCGTCGTCCGGAAGGCGACAACCGCCGCCCGCAGCCGCCCCGCCGCCCGCAGCCGCCCCGCGGCGAGGAGCGCTGAGGGTATCCGAAAGGTTTTCCGCCGAGGGCGGGCCATCAGGCCCGCCCTCCTGCTTTGGCAGGACGCTTGCCCTTGCCTCCCTCAGGCAGCTCCAAGTATCTCCACGGCATGACTCCTTTCCCGCTCTCGGGGCTGGCCGATGAGGCAGCCGATGACATCGCCAGCCAGGTGGCCGCCCAACAGGCCCTGGGCTGGCCCTGCATCGAACTCCGTCTGATCGACGGCAAGCAGGTCTCCTCGGCCGCCACGTCGGACGACGATTTCGCCCGCGCGATGGACCTCATCGAATCCGCCGGGCTGCGGGTCAGCAGCTTCGGCTCGGCCATCGGCAACTGGAGCCGGCCGATCAACGGCGATTTCGCCACGGACCTCGCCGACCTCAAGGTGCTCATCCCGCGCATGCAGCGGGCGAAGACGCGGTTCGTGCGCACGATGAGCTGGATGCAGGCGGGCACGGACGACGCGATCTGGCGCGACGAAGGGGTGCGCCGTTACAAGGAGATGGCGAAGTACGCCGCGGATGGCGGCATCCTGCTGCTTCACGAAAACTGCGAGGGTTGGGGCGGTCACACGGCCTCCAAGGCCCGCGAATTCATGGAGCGGGTCGATCACCCGAATGTCCGCTATCTCTTCGACATGGGCAACACGGCCTCCTACGGACAGGACACGCTCGGGTTCTACGAGGCGGTGAAGCCGTTCATCGAATACGTGCACGTGAAGGACTGCCGTCGCTCATCGGACGGCTCCAAGAGCAACGCGTTCACCTACCCAGGCGAAGGTGACGCGAAGGTGCGCGAAATCCTCTCAGACCTCATCCGCTGCGGCTACAAAGCGGGGGTCACAATCGAGCCGCACGTGGCCAACATCGTCCACCTGGGCGCCGGAGCGACCAAGGCCACGCCGGAACAGCGCTTCGCGTCCTACGTGAAGTACGGTCGGGACCTCGAGAAGCTGATCGCCTCGCTGGTCTGATCAGGGCTCCAGGCCGGCGCAACGCAGGGCGGTCGCGTGCACGGCGATGTCATGCGCGGCATCCCAACCGAAGGGCGCGCCCGTCCGCAGGACGGCGTGAAGATGCCTGAACTCCTCGTCGTAACGCCCACCGGGCATCTTCAAGGCGAAGGGGTTCTCTCCTTTGCGGTATTCGGTCACCTGCTTCATGACGGCCTTGTCACCGACGGTTTCGCAGACTTTGGAGTGCACGTTGTCGGAGAGCCGCAGGACGCCCTTCCCCGACTCCAAGGGATCGATGACCATGGCGCCCTTGGTCCCGGCCACGCGGAAACGCCGGTGGGGCCCGCCGAAGGGGTCGCCATGGTTGCAACGCAGGGTCACGGTCGCCCGCGGATACTCGAGCACGGCCAGCTGGTTGTCCGGTAAGTCGGCGGCAAGCAGGCCTGTCTTCTTCCCGAGGTAGTGCACGGACATCGGCGCCCCGAGGAGCTTGACGACGATGTCGACGAGGTGGCAGGCGAGCTCGAACATGCCGTGCCCGGGCAGGGACCCGAGCTGCGCCATGACGCGGGCGTCGGCCAGCTTGCCCATGGAGGCGTCGATCTCGGTGATGTCGCCGAGCCACCCCTCGCGTTGGGCGCGCAGGAGGAGCACGAAGGCGGGGTTGTGCCGCAGCATGTAGCCCATCTGCAAGGTCAGGCCGCGACGCTCGGCCTCGAGACGCATCTTACGGAAATCGGGATGCCTGTCGGCTCCCGGCTTGTCGAGGTGCACGTGCTTGCCGGCGGCAATCGCCGACATCGCGGCCCGTGCGGAGTCCGCCAAGGTGGTCTCGACCAGCACGGCCTCGACCGACTCGTCGGCCAGCAGGTCGGCCTCGCTCATCCAAGGCAGTCCGGCGTAGGACTTGGCGCCCCTGGCCGCGGCCTGCCGTCCCGCGATGGGCTCGGCGACGCCGACGACTTCGTAGAGTTCCGTGAGCGAACGCACGGAGTCCATCTTGCCGGAAGCATGCGCATGCGAGGTGCCGATCTGCCCGACACGGATCCTGCCGGACCGTCCGGCCGCGAAGGCCGATGCGAATGGCGCCAGGGTGGCGGCCGTGAGGAAGGTCCTTCGGTCCATCGGAGTCACTTGAGCAGCCATTCGACCGCCGCGGCGGCCCGGGCGTCCGGCGCGCCGTCGAAGATCACGGCCTGCGCAGCGACGAACTCGGGGCGGGCGGACTCGCCGGCGATCCAGAGTCGGTCCTGCGGGCATAGGGCCAGCAGACCCGGAACGTCGAGATACTTGGAGCCGCCGGGCAGGAACATCGGGTCGCGGTAGTTGAGGAGCTGCGAGAATCGGAATCCGGCCGTGTCGACGGCGGTCCGGCCGACGGCTTCGCCCAGCACGGCACGGGCGGCCGCCGCCACGACTCCGGCCTGCCCGGTGCCCATCAGGTCGACCGACTTCACTTCAGGGTGATCGGGGGACCGGTCGGTCTTGAGCATCTTCACGACGGAAAGGACGTCATGCACGCGCTGTGCGAAAAGGGCTGAGTTATAACCGAAGGTGTACGCAGGAACCTCGCGCGGTCCGGGCACGACGCGGGTCTCTTTGACCGGCTCGCCGCCCTGGAGATGCAGGTTGATGCCGATGACGGCCACGCCAGCAGCGATGAGCTTCTGCACTTCCGGACGAGGCGCGTTGCCCTTGCGCAGGCCGGCTACGCCCGCGTCATCCACCCAGACGACGGCGCGTCCGTTCGGATTGACGGGCTGATACCAGTCGATGGCGACCTCCTCGCCCCGACCGGGCTCGGTCACGACGCCCTTGAAGTGGAAATGGGTGTCACGCCACTGCGCCGAAGGCGAGGACAGCGTGGGCTTGCCGGCCTCGGCATAGGTGCGCCCGATGACGATTTCCACCGCGGGACGTAGGACCTTCTCCCTTCCCTCGGCCGTGGCGGCCGCCGCGCGGAGCTGCTTCTCGGCATCCTCCTTGAACCACCTGAGGAGTCCGCGTTCGAAATCGGGGTCCGCGGCCTTGGGCGCGGGATGCTCGGCGTCCCAGACGGTCAGCTTCTCCTTGGGCAGGGGCACGTAGTCGCGTTCGATCACCGGCGTCTCCTGACCGAGCTTGAAGTGCTTGTTGAGGAAGCCGTAGAAGGCGCTCCGGGTCACGGCGTTGTAGTTGTGGGGGAAGTGCTCGCCGCGATGCAGCATCACGTCGTGCCTTCGGCCCAGAGTCGCATACAGCTTCTGCAGCTCGGGAAATCCCTTGGTCGCCATCTCCTTCGTCCAATCGTTGGCGGTGTTCATGCCCTGCGGCTTGGGCGCGAAGGCGCCGGCGATGTCGATGTTGCCCTGTCCCACGCGCAGCAGGGTCGAGTTCTCACAGGAGCAGCCGCCCTGCATGGCGGTGGAGACCATGACCACGGGGAAGGAGAGGTCCACGCGGTCGTCCACGGCCGCGAGGAGCATGGTCTGGGTGCCGCCGCCGCTGGCGCCGGTGATGGCGATGCGGTCGGGATCCACCTCCGGCAGGGTCATCAGGAAGTCCACGCCTCGTATGGAGTTGAGGGTCTGGAGCCCCATGATGTTCTGCAGGTTCGATTCGGCCTGCGGGCTGTAGAGACCCCAGCCGCTGACGGCGTTCATCTCGGGGCGCTGCTTGGCGAACTTGTGCACGACGTCGGCCGAGAACTGGATGGAGTCGGAATCGCTCAGGGCGTCGTAATGCCAAGCGATGCAGCCCATGCGGGCCAGCTGGACGCACATGGACTGGAAGCGGCTCTGCCCGCCGACCACGAAGCGCTCCTGCCCCGAGGCGATCTCCTCACGGACATATTTTTCGGGCTGGTTGAGGAAGCGGGCGTCCTTCCAGTGCCCGTGGGGGAAAAGCACGGCGGGCACCTTGCCCTTCACCTGCCTGGGACGGTAAAGATTGCCGGTGACGTAAAGACCCGGGGCGCTCTCGAAGTAGACCTTCTCGACGACGTAGTCGTCGAACTCCATGCGGCCGTGGACGACGGCGTTGAGCGGGCTCTTGGTCGGCATGGGCCACAGGCCCTGAGAGACCAGGATGCGCCGACGGATCTTCTCCTGCTGCGCCGGCCAGTCCTTGGCGGTCTTGGGCGGATCGAAGGGGAAGTAGCCGTTGAGGTCCTTGAGCGGACCGAGGCGGGAGTCCTCGGCGCACAGGCATGCGGCCGAGAGCAAGGCGGTGAGAATGAGCCGGGGTGAGCGCATGAAAGGGGTCTACCCATGACGAGCGGCAGGTTCAAGTCCTGCCGCAGGCCGCTCAGAGGCCGCGCAGCTCGGCCAGCATGGGCCTGAGCTCGCGCAGGATGAGGTCGGAGGCGTCCTCCTGCACATGGCAGGTGCCGAGCCAGGTCTCATACCCGCCGAGCTCGTGCTGCGCCGGGGTCGGTAGGTAGCCGTGCCGGCCGTTGGCCAGGCCGACGACCATGGTCCGGGCGAAGGGGCTGTCTTTCTTGAGGGACAGGCCGATCTCGGCGAAGGTCTCGAAGGGGATGCCGACCATCGCGAACTCGCCGATGCGCACGGCCTGCAGGATGACCTCGACGGTCTCCTCCTTCCGTTCCGCCGCGATGAGGGTGCGTCGGGCATAATGCTCGGCGAGGCGCGGCAGGCGCTGCGTGGCGGCCTCATCTTTGATGGCCAGGACGGCCTTGGCGTAGAGCAACTGCTCCTTCGTGGGCTTGCGATAGTTCAGGTTGAGCGTGCGCTGCCGCATGCCGAGGACGGCCTTGGGCTCGTGGGCCTTAACGTCACGCAGGGCGAACCATACGCTGTCCGCCGCCTCCTGCGCGACGATGCGCGCCTGCTCCATGGGCTCCCGGGGCGGCCGGATGGAACCGAAGGGGGAGTTGTTGATGTCGCCGGAGGTGCCGTTGGACATCATGGCGACGAGGCCGGGCTCGCCGAGGCGCTGCGGTACGAGGCGCGCGAACTCGCCATAGTAGTCGGCGGAGATCTTTCCGCGCGGGGTGGCGCCGACGTAGTGCAGGGAGTAGTTGGCGAAGAGGCCGAGGGGACGGCCCTTGGCGTCACGTACGGACAGCAGGCTGATCTCGGGATCGGTCGGTCCGGCGGGACGGTCAAGCACGTCGGGCGAGTTGGGCGGGTTCATGCGCACCTTGTCGATGCCGCCGAAGGGATTGGGCTGCATCTTGCCTTCCTTCAGATACCAGCGGCGGTTGAAGACCTCATGCGGCAGCGCTCTCGAAGCGGAGGCGACGGAGGCGGGACGCATCGCCGCGTGCGCCTTGACGATGGAATCCGCCAGGCCGGCCACGAGGACGGTGCGGTTCTTCTCGGCGGGAGAGTCGGACCCGGGGCTGCCCTCGGCGTTGATGGCGGCGCCTGAATGGGTGTGGGTAGAGGAGACGAGCATGCGCTCGACGGGGATGCCGGTCTTCTCGCTGGCGACCTTCTTGGCCTCGGCGAGGATCGGCGGAGGAAGGCCGAGATTGTCGACGACGGTCAGCACGACAGTCGTCTCGCCGTCGGAGATCGCCAGGGACCTCGACATCAGGGGGTCGTTCACGCCTTCGGCCATGTTGGCGTCGAAGCCGCCGGGCATGTTGACGGGAAACGCAACGGGCGAGACGTCGACGGCGGCGGCGCCCGCCTTGAGGGCGCGAGGTTCGGCCGCGACCAGGGAGGAGGCCGCGACAAGGGTGAGCAGGAATGCACGCATGGCTCCGGGGTGGTGGGGTTGGCAGAATTTAGCCCTCGGCCCGCGAAACGGGCAAGGGATTACGGATTATTGCACCAATCGGGCGGTTTCATGCCTTGCCCGTGGGCCATGGCGCCTATAGATGAAACCTCGTGCGTCTCACAACCCTCGTCCTCGCCGTCGCCCTCGCCGTCGGCGTCACCGCGGTGGCGATGAAGTTTCTGCCCGAGGACAAGCCAGCTCCGGCCCCGGCCCCCGCGCCCGCTCCCATCGTCAAGGAGGAGAAGCCCAAGACGAAGTTCCGTCCGCCCTCCCCCGCGCCCGCGGTCTCCAACGGCGATGGCAAGCGTCCGCAGCTGAGTGACGAGATGAAGGCGAAGTTCAAGGAGTTCGGCGACGAGACCCGCAAGATGGCGCTCGAGATCGCCGGCGACGAGAAGCGGCTCCAGGACGCGGTCCGCGCGGGCATGATGACCGCCGAAGGCATCGGCATCATGATGAAGGCCCGGGAGATCGGCGAAAATTTCCGCAAGGCCACGACCGACGCCGAGCGCGAGGCCGCGCTGGCCGAGGTGCCCGCGCTGCGCGATCAGGCCATGGCACGACTGCGCATCGAGGTCGACAAGCTCAACGCTCCGGCTCCGGCGGCCACGCCCGCTACGGCGGCTCCCGCGGCTCCGAACGCGCCCGCCCCGATCATGTGACGGCGTCCGGCCCTCACCGCCACATCCCCCCTTAGCCTCTCCTGCTGCTCCGCCGCGCCGGTAGGGCTGACCGCCCTCGGTCAGCCGCCCGGCCTCTGATCCTCCGAGCCTCCAGTTGTCTTCAACCTGCCCCTGTCCCTGCCCCTCGAAGCATACCTTTGCACTTTTGCACAGGAGCTCCGCTCCGATTTGCACCTTTGCACAATCTGCCGCCTCCCCTACCCCCTCGCGGCCGCCCTGCGGCCGCGCCCTACCTCCCCCTAACCACCGCCACCACGACGAGCTCCCTGAACTTGTCCTCGGCGATCCAGCGTATGGCCCCGGGATTACGTACGGGGAAGAAATTGTCGATGACTCCGACATACTGACGCCCGCCGATGACGGCCCAGCCGACGCACACGACTTCATGCCCCCAAGTGAGCTCAGGCTTCTGCGGGACCGGCACGACGCAGGAAGCCAAGGTCGGCCTGCCTAGGGTGATCTCCCGACGCATGGTCTCAAAGGTGAACTCCGACATGCCGACGGACAGCTCGACGCCCCGCTCGTTGGCGTCGCGATAGAGGTTGCGGGCGAGATCCTCGGTGAAGGCCCCAGTCAGCGCCATGCGTCCGTCGGTGAATCCATAGGTGTCGGGAATGGTCCGATAACGAAGCCGGTCGCGGATGCGCAGGACGCGCTGCTGCGAGGTCTCCTCCGGCCCCGCCCACTTGGCGCCACCTCGCTTCATCCAATATTCCATGAGGCTCACGCCCGCGGTCGGCACGCACCCGGACGCCGCCGGACCGTCCTTGGTCTCTACGAGGAACTGCTGGATAGCGGGCACGCCGCCCAGCGCCACGCTGTCCTCAGTCGCGAAGGCCTTGGGCTCGTCCACGAAGAACTCGAGGAGATGCCCTTCGGCATTCGCCTCCCAGGCGAGATGCCCGGTGCGACCCTTGGGGCCGACGATCTTCGCCCACCAGGCGTCCGGAGAACGCCCCCAGGGCAGTCCGTCCTTGGTCCTGACGAATCTCACTTCGACGAGACGGGCGCCGCCCCAGCCGGCTAGACAGGGCTGATAAAGCAGTGCGCTCAGGTGTCGCTCGCCGACCTGACGCGTCAAAGCCGCCTCATCGACGCCACACGAGGCGAGCAGGATGACGAAGCAGAACAGCAGCAGATGACGCATGGGGGTATGGGGGAAGATGGAGGATGAAGGATGTAAGATGAAGGATAAATGCGTGAGCAGGGGGCATGTGGGCACGGTGACACGGGGCGCGCCTTTTGCCTCTCCCGCGGCTCCGCCTTGGGTAGGGCTGACCGCCCTCGGTCAGCCGCTGTCTCTTGGTAGGGACGTGATTGCCATCACGTCCGTGGGCGGACGGTCGTCATACGGTCGGTGAGCAGGCCCCGTCTCATCGCGCGTGCCCCTGCGAACGGCGGCCATGGCAATGGCCGCCCTTCCTAATCCCGTGCCCACGTGTCCCCTCGCGGCTCCCCCGCGCGCCCTACCTCCGAGCCTCTAGTTGTCTTCAACCTGCCCACTCCCCCGCCCCTGTCCCTCGAAGCATACCTTTGCACTTTTGCACGCGGCTACGCCGCTGTTGCACCTTTGCACAACCTGCCCCCGCCCCTGTCCCTGTCCCTCGAAGCTCCCCCTGTCCCTACCTCACCATTCCCTTCGCCCTCTCCGCCGCGGCGTCAGGCCTGAGCCGGTCGACGGGCGGAGCGAAACGCTGGCAGCCCTTGGACAGAAATTCGCGGTGTCTGGCATGCATCTCAGCCGTGCCGCGAAAGGCGCCCAAGTGGAGGGACTGTCCTTCCGTGGCCGCCGTCAGCATCCGCACGCCTTCCGACGTCAGTGAAGCCGTGCGCACGTAGATGCCGGGAAGCACGACCGACTTCATGTCATACCCCTGCAGCTTGAGCTGGGCGACGCCGTCAGCCAAGGCGAGCTCCATGGACACGACGCCCCTCGCCCCGGGCGTGCGCATCACACCCTGGATGCGTCCGTCGACGACCTTGCCCTCCCCTTCGCCCCGCGCCTCAGCGTAGAGATCCTTCCAGCCGGCGCGACCGGCCTGGGCGAACACGCGATACCCCTTCTCCTCTTTCAGCACGCAGAGCGTGCCTCCGGAGAAATCATCATAATAGCCCTCATGAACGCCCTTGCACGCGTCGGGCTGACGCAGCGCGATGGCCCGCCAGAGCGAGGTCCCCGAGCGCAGGATCTCCTCCCGCAGGCAAAGTTCATAGAGCGACTTGAACTCCTCCCGGGCATCCGGCGCGACGTCGTCATGCGGGATGCGCTTGGGATCCGAGATGAACTTCGAGGCGTGCAGCCGGGTTCGCTTGATGAGCTCCTCGGTGGGGAGCTTCACGTAATCCGAATCCGGCACGGGCACCGCGGCGATGCGCGTCCGGGCAAGCGCATGCGCCGCCCGATAGCCCTCCTCCATGCTGGCGACACGTCGGGCGAGCTCCTCCTTCGAATTCACGTGCGCATCACCGCATCCCGTGACCAGAAGCGCGGCCAACATCACGAAATTCGAAGCTGCCCGAAGCACAGGGCGATGAAGACCTGATGGGGTCAAAATGCAAAAGGGGGAATGCTTGATGCCTCAGCACATCAGACTAAACATCCACCTGCCCCTGTCCCTTGTATCACCCACTCATGCGCCTCCCCGCCCTCCTCCTGACTCTTCTGACCACCGCGCTCGCACAGGCCGAGGGCATGCAAGGCTGGTACCAGAACACCGTCTGGCTCCGCCTGAACGAACGCTGGAGCGTCGGGAACTACCTGGATTTCCGCGTCGATGACGTCATCAACGGCAACCACACCTGGATGGTGAGCCCGCGGGTCAGGTATGACCTGGACAAGACCTGGCAGCTCCAGCTCAACACGACCTTCCTCGAGGCCCTCAATGCCGATGAAACCTCCCGGCCAGACTGGTTCCGTCTCGAGTTCGAGGCCAACCCGACCGTCCCTCTCGGCGATTCCCTCGTCTTCAGCATGCGCAACCGTTTCGAATGGCGCTGGCGTGACGGCGACGCCGACTACGGATTCCGCATCCGCATCCGGCCGCAGATGGACTGGCTGCTGCGCAAGGACGGACTCTTCCGTGGCTTCTACGCCAACAACGAGTTCTTCTACGACTTCGACGCCGACCGCTTCACCGAAAACCGCCTCATCCCCTTCGGCGTGATCCTTCGCCCCCATCAGTCGGTCGACCTGCGCCTCTATTATCTCTGGCGACACACCCGCGGACGGACCGAGTGGCGAGACTACGACGTCCTCGGCGCCATCGCCACAGTCAGCTTCTGAACCTCATCCTGCGCGTCTCCGCCTTGGGTAGGCCTGACCGCCCTCGGTCAGCCGCTCGGCATCGTTCGCCGCAGGGCGAACCATGGTAGGGGCAAGGCTCCGCCTTGCACTCCTGTCAGGAGGGCGCGGCGAAGCCACGCCCCTACCTCCGGCCGCCCTCGGCGGCCCTACCATCCTCTATCCCCCATCTGCATTTACTGTCCCTGCCCCTGTCCCCGCCACTCGAAGCACACCTTTGCACAGGCCCTTGGCCGATTTGCACCTTTGCACAATCTACCAGCTCCGCCACGCCCCTACCTCCGGCCATCTTGCATCTTTAGGACGGCTTCCGCAAAGGCCTCGCCCATCTGGCCGAAGGTCTTCGCGCAGCCGAGATAATGGTAGCCGGCGTTCGAGGCGCCCCGCTTCAGCAGCGAGGCCTCCTCCGCGGAGATCAGCTTGTCCTCGTATTCCTTGAGGTATTGGCGCTGCTGCGCGTCGGACATCTTGCCGTCGGCATTGGCTGACCGCTTGCCCTTGTTCCTGAGCTCGAAGGCCATCTGACGGACCTTCTCCTTCTTCTCCTGGATGGCGCCCAGCCGCTCGTCCCAGAAGGGTGCGGTGCGGACGGCCAGCACATTGCCCTGAAATTCCGGCCTCGCGGCGGGAGCGGCCATCGCTTCCCGGAAAGCCAGATTGTCCTCGCTACCCGGGTCCTTGCCGCCCACACCCATCACGCCGATGACGAAGGGCAGCTTGAGCGCGCCGAAGTCCTTGCGCACGTCCCGGATGAAAAGGGTCAGGAGTTCCGAATAGGCCGCGAAACGTCGGCCGACCTGTCCCTTTGGCTGACGGGGATAGAAATTCGAGTCCACCATGTCATTGAAGCCTTGAAACCACACGAACCCGGCGAGCTCATGGCCCTGCTTCGGGTCATAAGCCGGACACACCCTCCCAGGATCGGCGAGCACCTTCCTGACATGCTGCAGCATCAGCCGATAATAATGCCCGGTGGCCTCGTCCGTATGCGTGTTCTTTTCTAAATCCTTGGCGGAACGGGGATACGGTCCGGCGCTGGGCGGACGGAAGTCGTAGTTGAGGGACTTGCCGCCCCAGGCCGCCTTAATGATCAGCACGGGGCCGTCGGCGACCCGGTCCATCGTCAGGCCGAAGGTGTATTCCGGGCCGATCTTGCCGCCGTCCTTGGCCGGATCCTGCCTTGAGCCATAACCCGTGGTCAGCTTGCCGAAGCCCTCGCCGTTCTTCTCGCCGATGCCTGTGAAATAGGAGATCCAGACATTCTTGGCCGTCGCCGGCTTGCTGTCGGGACCGAGCATGCGCCTGAGCAGGGGCGTGGTCGCAGGATCCTCGCCAATGTAATCAATCGTCTCCACCCGCGCATGCCCCTCCATGTTCGACTGCCCCACCAGTACGTAGACCTGCAGGGGCTTGGCATGGAGCAATGAACCGAGCAGGACGAAACAGGCGAGCAGGGGCGATCTCATCATATCTCTTCTATCGCTCCCGTCGTTCCCTGCAACCTCCCTGTCCGAGTTTGCCCCTCCCGCGGCACCACCGCGCCGGCAGGGCTGACCGCCCTCGGTCAGCCGCCCTGCGGCGCCTCACCCGCCCCGCCCACGCCCTCACTC
>VHDL01000028.1 GCA_016871415.1 Verrucomicrobiota bacterium | reverse complement strand
GAAACTGATCAAGTATCCCGGTCACGACGAATGGACCGAGGTCTTCGATTTGAAGTCGGATCCCTACGAGACCCGCAACCTTGCGAACGCTCCCGAGGCCGCCGAGCTGCGCGCCAGACTGGAGGCCGAATACGAACGGCAGTCCAAGGCGATCGCTTTCCGCATCCCTGAATTCGCGGACAAACCGCCGGCCGACGGCTCCCTGCCTTCCCCGAAGGATTCGGCGGAAAAGAAGACCGGGAAAAAGAAGAAGAAGGGGGAGACCGCCAAATGAGCCGGCCCGTCCTCCTGCTCGCCGCGGTCGCAGCCCTCATCTCCGGGTGCTCGTCACCCCGGCACCCGTCCGACGCCTGGGACGCCGAAGGCCCGGTCCCCGCGGCGGCCGACCAGCCGCGCCTCAAGGGCGTGCGTTTCCAGGTGATCAAGCCGTATGAGTTCTCCCTCGACGGCTACCGCTTCCTGCACGGCGTGGCGCTAGCCTCCCACCAAGGCAGGCTCTACGCGAGCTTCGGACATAACCGCGGCGGCGAGAACACCTCGACCGAGGAGGCGCGCTACACCGTCAGCGACGACGACGGACGCACGTGGAGCCCCGTGCGCACCATCGACGGCGCGCCGGCCCCCGAAGTCGGAGTCAGCCACGGCGTCATGCTTTCGCACCAGGGGCGCCTGTGGGCCTTCCACGGCGCCTACAAGGGCACGCTCAAGGAGGTGCACACCCGCGCCTACCTGCTGCAGCCCGACGGCTCCTGGAAGAAGTTCGGCACGGTGATCGGCGGCGGCTTCTGGCCGCTTGAGCCGCCCGTCCCGCTCGGCGACGGCAATTGGATCATGTCGGGCGCCTCGGTCGGCGGACAGAACCCTCCGGCCGTGGCGATCAGCCGCGGAGAGGACTTCACGAAATGGGACCTCATCCGCATACCCATGTCCCCCGGCCTCGGCAGCGTCTGGGGTGAATCCGCCGTGGTCGTGAACGGGAAGAGCGTCCACCTTTACTCACGCTACGGACAGAAGGCCCAGCTGCTGACAGCCGTGAGCAGGGACCGCGGACGCACCTGGACGGCCCTGTCGCCTTCCGACATGCCCATGGCCGCGAGTAAGCCCTGCGCCGGCATGCTTTCGGACGGCCGACGCTACCTGATCAGCTCGATCAGCGGAGACGGCGGCAACCGCCGCGCGCCCCTGTGCGTCGCGATATCGGAGCCGGGCGAGGAAGCCTTCAGCAGAGTTTTCGTCATCCGCGATTCCGTGCACCCCTCGGGCCCCGGGGAGTCGCACCCGAAGGCGGGCCTCGCCTACCCCTGCGCCCTTGAGATGGGCGGTTTCCTCTACGTCGGCTACTCCAACAGTGGAGGAGGCGCGGGACGCGTGGGCACGGGCCGGGAACTGTGGAACAACAACAGCGCCGAACTGGCCGTGATACCCCTCGATTCGCTCCGCTGAATCGCAGGTTTTGTTTCGCAAAAGGACGGGTTTCGGTTGTCTTGGGGGCATGAAGACCCCGCTCGTAGCCTTCACTTGGCTGGCGCTCGGCTGCGCCTGCGCCCTCGCGCTCCATGAGAAGAACGCAGGTCCTGCGAAGGTGGAACTGAAGTTCCGCCCGCCCGCTCCGGCACCGCTCACGCCTGAGCAGCAGCTTGCGACCTTCAAGGTCGAGAAGGGCTGGCGCGTCGAACTGGTAGCCTGCGAGCCCATGGTGCAGTCGCCCGTCGCCGCCGCCTTCGATGAGCGCGGCCGGCTCTTCGTGGTCGAGATGCGCGGTTACATGCAGGACCTCAAGGGAGGCGGCGAGAAGGATCCCAACGGACGCATCTCCGTCCTGGAGGACACGGATGGCGACGGAAAGATGGACAAGGCCACGGTGTTCGCCGACGGGCTCGTGATGCCCCGCGCGGTCATGCCCGTGGCGGGCGGCGCGCTGGTCGCGGCCCCTCCCTACCTCTGGCACATGAAGGACACGGACGGGGACGGCCGCGCGGACACGAAGACCGTGGTCGCCGACGACTACGGTAAGGAGGGCGGCCAGCCCGAACACATGGCCAACGCGCCCACCTGGGCGCTCGACAACCACGTCTACAGTTCCGGCTACGCCTCCCGGTTCCGATTCACGGGCGGCCAGTGGAAGAAGCTCACGGGCGGGCTAGGACGCGGCCAGTGGGGCCTTTGCCAGGACGACGTGGGGCGCCTCTACTTCAACTACAACTCCGACCTGCTGCGTACCGACCTGCTGCAGACCGAGGCCTACTCGCGCAACCCCCTGCTCCGCACGGCGGCTGGCATCAACCACAAGGCGATGGTCGCGCAGGACGTGTTCCCGTCCCATCCCACGCCCGGCGTCAACCGAGGCTACGACGGAAAGACCCTGCGCGAGGACGGCACGCTCACCAAGGCGACCGCCACCTGCGGCGCCGGCGTCTACCGCGGTGACGGACTCGGCGCGGCCTTCTCGGGCAGCGTGCTCATCCCCGAACCGGCCGGCAACCTGGTCAAGCGCTTGACGCTATCGGAGAAGGACGGCGTCGTGACGGCCGCGGATCCGCACCCCGGCAAGGAGTTCCTCACCTCGACGGACGAGCGCTTCCGCCCCGTGCAGTCGCTCAACGCGCCCGACGGCACGATGCTCATCGTGGACCTCTACCGCGGCATCATCCAGCACGAGGCCTTCCTGACGCATTACCTCGTGGCCAACATCGAGGACCGCAAGCTGGTCACGCCCTTTGACCGCGGCCGCATCTGGCGCGTGGTGCGCGACGGAGCCTCTCGCCCCGCCGCCTTCCGCATGCCCTCCGACGCCGCGGGCCTGGTGGAAGCCCTGACACACGCGAACGGCTGGGTGCGCGACACCGCGCAGCGCCTCATCGTCGAACGCTCCGCCACGGAAGCCGCCCCCGCGCTGCGCGCCCTCGCGACCAAGGCCGACGCACCCGCGCTCGCCCGGCTGCACGCGCTCTGGACGCTGGAGGGACTCGCGTCCTTCGACGCCGCCACGGCCCGCGCCGCGCTCAAGGATCCTGATGCGCGCGTCCGAGCCGGCGCCGTGCGCGCCGCCCCCGCCGAAGTCATGGCGGAGATCGCCGGGCTTTCGGCCGACAAGGACGCAGGCGTGCTCGCCCAGGTCGCCGTGCGACTCTCGGCCTCCAACCTTCCGGTGACGGATGACGCCCTCGCCTGGACGCTCCTGCGACGCGGCGACAACGTCCTCGTCCGCGAAGGAGCCCTCACCGGCATCCGCGGCCGCGAGCCTTCCATCGCCCGCATCATCGCCGACAAATCCGGCGCCAAGCCGCCCAAGGCCGCCTTGGAGGCACTCCGTTCGTTGGCATCCATGGTCGCGCAGGCCGGAAAGGCAGACCCCTTCGAGGCGATGCTCATGCTGGCCGACGAGAAGCCGGCCGTGCGTCTCGCCCTCGCGCAAGGGCTGGCCCAGACCGCGGCTGGTAAAGGAGCGCAGAAGCCGAAGCCGCTCTGGCTCGACGGCGCCTCGGTCGCCCTGGCCTCGCTCAAATCTTCGCTCAAGTCAGGAGACGGGGCCAAGGCGCTCGCCTCCATCGACGCAAGGCTGGTTTGGGTGGGCAAGCCTGGCGCGCCCCCGCCCCCGAAGATCGCCCCGCTCAACGCCGCCCAGCAGGCCGCGTTCGAAAAAGGACGCACGATCTACGGCTCACTCTGCGGCGGCTGCCACCAGCCCCACGGCTACGGACTCGAAGGGCTCGCCCCGCCGCTCGTGGACAGCGAATGGGTGCTGGGGTCTCCCGACGTCACGGCACGCATCATCATGCACGGACTCAACGGCCCGGTGAAGGTCGGCGGACGCACCTGGGACCTCGCGATGCCCCCGATGCTGCAGCTCTCCGACGACGACGTCGCCGCAGTGCTCACCTACGTGCGACGCGAATGGGAACACACCGCCTCACCCGTCGCCCCCGCCTTCGTGAAGGACGTTCGCGCCAAGTTCTCCGACCGCACCGCGGGCTGGACCGCCGAGGAGCTCAAGCCCCGCGCGCGGAAGTGACATGGGTTACGACCTGACGCTCGGCCCCGAGACCAATCCTCACCAGCTCTACCGTTACCGCGACGGTCTCTATGCGGCCGACCTGATCGCCGCGGCGGCCTGCGAGTTCGACTTCTTCAGTAGGCTGGCCCGTGAGCCGATGGACCTAGAAGGTGTCTGCCGGAACTTCAGCGTGCACACGAGGCCCGCTGACGTAATGCTTTCCTTCTTCGCCGCCAACGGGCTGGTGAGGAAGGAAGGCGGACGCTTCCATGCGACCGCGACCGCGGTGGAGCACCTTACAAAGGACTCGCCCCGATCACTCATCCCCTACTACGCCTCCCTGAAGGAACGTCCGGTGGCCAGGGACTTCGCCGTCATCCTGCGCACCGACCGTCCCGCCAATTGGGGGAGCTACAAGGATGAGAAGCCGTGGACCGAGGCCATGCTCACGGAGGAGTTCGCCACGGGCTTCACGGCCGCCATGGACTGCCGCGGCTTCACGCTCGGCCCCGCGCTGCTGCGCGAAGCCGGTCTGGCCGGAAGGCGCAGCCTGCTCGACGTGGCCGGCGGCTCCGGCATCTACGCCTGCGTCCTCGCCCAAGGTACGCCGGGCCTCAGGGCCACGGTGCTTGAACGGCCTCCGGTCGACGGCATCGCCCGCACGATGATCCGCAAGCGGGGCTGCGAGGGACTGGTGTCGGTCACCGCCGGTGACATCTTCCGCGACCCGCTACCGAAAGGTCACGACGTCCACCTGTTCTCAAACGCCCTACACGACTGGGATGTACCCAAGGTGCGTGCGCTGCTGGCAGCCTCGGCCGCCGCCCTCGAGCCGGGCTCCCTCATCGTCGTCCACGACGCCCATCTCAACGAATCCAAGGACGGCCCCCTGCCCGTCACCGCCTACTCGGCGCTCCTGATGAGCGTGACGGAGGGTCGCTGCTACGGGGTCGGTGAAATGCGCGAGCTGCTGACCGAAGCGGGCTTCGGCTCCTTCCGCTTCGCCGAGACCGCTTGCGACCGCAGCGTCATCACGGCAGTGAGGAAATGATCGAGGATTAGGACAAGCATCCCCGATGCTCCATCCTCCATCCTCCATGTGCCACCTCCTCGTCCTGCTCGCCTCTGCTGTCGCCTGCCATGCCGCTCCGGCCGACGACGCCGCCTGGCTGACCAAGGAGGGCACGCTCATCTTCCATGACGCCTTCGAGCGGGAGGAGGACGGCAATCTCGCCAAGGCGATCGGCAACGGATGGAACAGCGCCACCGCCGACCGGATCCCGAAGATCAAGCAGGCCGACCTGGACGGCGGTGTGCTCAAGATCGCCAGCGCGTCCAAGGAAGCCGGTCACGCCGCCCACATCCACCACGAGGCTGGCTTCCGCGACGGAGGCGTGCTGGTCCGGTTCAAATTTCCCGGATTGACCAAGGGCGAGACGATGCAGCTCGGCTTCGTCGACCGCGAGACCGCCGGCATCCATGCGGGCCATCTCTGCTACGCCATCCTGGCGGGAGGCAAGGCGACGCTCATCGACCACAAGACGGGCGCGATGGACCTCAAGATTCGCGCCACGCGCCAGGACGCCGCCGCCCGCAAGACCCCCGTCCCGCCGGATCTGGAGAAGCTTCTTAAGACCAAGCAGGTCACGGGAGACCTGAAGGTCGACCAGGAATGGCATGTCCTCACCCTGGTCACCGAGGAAGATGAGATGCGCCTGAGCCTCGACGGACGACGCGTGCTCTCCCACCGCTCGGCGGGCTTCGGTCACCCCATGAAGCGCTGGTTCAGCTTCCTGGTGAACTCGACCCTGTGGGTCGACGACGTGAAGATCTACAAGGTCCGCTGAGGGGACGGAAAGCTCTCGCCAGCCCCCGGGTCCGCAGGCTGAATGCAGGACCCCATGAGACTCCTGCGATTCACCGTCGCGGCCGCCCTCCCGCTCAAAGCGACCCTCCTCGGCCTGACGCTCGCCGGCCCCCTACTTTTCCCGAGAGCGGCCGCCGCCGATGCGCCGAGGCCGAACATCGTGATCATCCTCGCCGACGACCTGGGCTACGCCGACATCGGCGTCCACGGCTGCAAGGACGTCCCGACCCCGAACATCGACCGCATCGCCGCGCGCGGGGTCCGCTTCACGGACGCCTATGCCAACGGGTCCTTCTGCACGCCGACCCGGGCGGCCCTGATGAGCTGTCGATACCAGCATCGCTACGGCATCGAGGACCTCGCCGGCCCCCTGCCGAAGCAGGCCATCACGCTCCCGCAGAGACTCAAGGACGCGGGCTACGTGACCGGCATGGTGGGCAAGTGGCATCTAGGAACGACCGAGGGATTCACCCCTCTGGACCGCGGGTTCGATGAGTTCTTCGGTTTCCTCGGAGGCGGACATCAGTACGTCATCCAGCAGGGAGGAAAGGGCGAATACAACGCGCCCATCCTGCGCGGACGCAGGCCCGTGGAGGAGCGACGCTACCTGACCGACGCCTTCGGCGAGGAGGCCGCTGACTTCGTCGGACGGCAGCGCGACTCGGAGCGGCCCTTCTTCCTCTACCTCGCCTTCAACGCCGTCCACACGCCGCTGCAGGCGACCGAGGGCCGCCGCGCACGATTCGCCGGCATGTCCGATCCCCGGCGCCAGACCTACGCCGCCATGCTCAGCGCGATGGATGACGCCGTCGGGCTCGTGCTCAGGAAGCTGGAGGAGACGCGCCAGCTAGACCGGACCCTCATCATCTTCACCAACGACAACGGGGGGCCGACGACCCGGAACGCCGTCAACGGATCCCGGAACGACCCGCTCCGCGGCTCCAAATGCGAGACCTTCGAAGGCGGCGTCCGGGTGCCCATGCTGATGCAGTGGCCTGGCGTAATCGAGGCAGGCGCCACTTATTCGAAACCCACGATCACCTTCGACATCAGCGCCACCGCGCTCGCCGCTGCAGGCGCCGATTCAGGCGGCATCGACGGAGCGGACCTGCTCCCCTTCGTCAAAGGTTCGAAGTCCGGCATGCCGCACGAAGTCCTGTTCTGGCGCAGTCGCACGATGAGCAACAACTTCGGAGCCCGGCAGGGCGACTGGAAATACGTGCACAGCACCGAAGGCGACTCCGCCCCCGGACCCAGGCAGAAACCCGCCAAGGAGATGCTTTTCAACCTCGCCGCCGACCTGGGAGAACGCAACGACGTGGCCGCCGCGCATCCCGCCAAGCTGGCTGAAATCAGGAAGCTCTACGAGGCGTGGAGCGCCGAGGTGGACGCCGAATGCCGCAACATGGGGCTTGAGCCGAAGTTCCCCAAACCCGCCGCCAGAAAGAAGGCTTCGGCCAAGTGAGCCGTGACGACCGGCGCTGACTCCTTCCAAACCCCACGATGACAAGACTCACCCTCGCCGCCGCGGCGCTCCTCGCATCGCTCGCCGCCTGCACGCTCCCCGCCGCCGAACCGGCCAAGAAGGCGCCCGCCAAGGCGGCCACGACCGCGCCGGCGCCCGTCGACCCCGAGTTCAGGAAGTATCCCCTGCCGATCGAGCCCGACGAGAACGTCTCCTACGGTCCGCACCGGATGCAGCGCATCTACTTCTGGCGCGCCAAGGCCGACCAGCCCACGCCCCTGCTCTTCTACGTCCATGGCGGCGGCTGGAGCGGCGGCGACCGCTCGGTGGTCCGCGGCATGCTGCCTGACGCCCTCGCGGCCGGCATCTCCGTGGTCTCGGTGGAGTATCGCATGATCCGTGACGCCACCGCCGACGGACTTGTCCCGCCAGTCAAGGGCCCGATGCACGACTGCGCCCGCGCGCTGCAGTTCTGCCGCAGCAAGGCCAAGGAGTGGAACCTCGACAAGACCCGCGTCGCCGCGGCCGGAGGATCCGCCGGCGCCTGCACCAGCCTGTGGCTGGCCTTCCATGATGACCTGGCCGACCCGAACTCATCCGACCCGATCGCACGCGAATCCACCCGCATCACCTGCGCGGCCGTCTCCGGCGCCCAGACATCGCTCGACCCGCATCAGATGCGGACCTGGACGCCCAACAGCGTCTACGGTGCGCACGCCTTCGGCATCGCGGGTGACGCGAAGAAGAAGATCTCCTCGTTCCAGGCCTTCCATGACGCGCGCGAGAAGATCCTGCCCTGGATCAGGGAATACTCGCCCTACGAACTGGTCAGCCGCGACGACCCGCCGGTCGGACTCTATTACAACGCCGCCCCGAACCTGGGGAAGGACGAGAAGGACCCCACCCACTCGGCGAACTTCGGGGTGAAGCTCAAGGAGCACTGTGACGCCAACGGGGTGAAGGCCGACCTCATCTACCCGGGAGCCCCCGGCGTGAAGCACGCGACGGCGAACGACTTCGTGAAGGCTCACCTGCTGCCCGCCGCCAAGTGAGCTCCGGCATCCTCCTCATGGCCGCAGCCCTGCTGTCGGCCGCCCCGGCCCCCGCGCCGAAACGCCCTTCGGCCGAGCAGCTGCGTCAGGAGGCCATGGCCCATTCCGTCGAGGTGCGCAGCAGCAAGGACGGCGCACCTCAGCGCGTCATCTGGTGGTGCCTGGAAACGGCGGCCAAGACCGCCTCCGGCGCGCCGGTCCCGCTGCTGGTCTTCCTTCACTCCTGGAGCGGGGGTTTCGAACAAGGTCCGCCCTGGATCGCCCAGGCGAAGAAGATGGGCTGGGCCCTCGCCGCCCCTGACTTCCGCGGCCCGAACCGTCGCCCCGAGGCCTGCGCCTCCGATCTGGCCGTCCAGGACATGCTCGACGCGGTCGAATACGCCCGGCGCGAGGCGCGAATCGACGATTCACGCATCTACCTCGTGGGCGGATCCGGGGGCGGTCACATGGCCCTCATGATGGCGGCCCGCGCGCCGCACGTCTGGGCCGGCGTCAGCAGCTGGTGCCCGATCACCGACCTCGCCGCCTGGCATGCGGAGAGCTCGGCACGGAAGAACAACTACGCCCGGATGCTGGAACAGTCCTGCGGAGGGCCGCCCGGACCGTCGACCGAAGCCGAGTATCGCCGACGCTCCCCGCTTTTCCACCTGGCGGCCGCCCGGGGCGTGCCGGTCGACATCAGCACCGGCATCCACGACGGTCACACCGGCTCGGTGCCAGTCAGCCACACCCTGCGCGCCTTCAACGCCCTCGCGGCGGACTCCGTGCGCATCGACGACGGGCTCATCACGGCGATGGTCTCGGGCCGCTCCGTGCCTCAGGCCCTTTCCGCCGAAAGGCAGGACGACCCCGAACGCGCCAAGCAAGTGCTCTTCCGTCGGGTCTCCGGCAACGCACGCGTGACCATTTTTGAGGGCGGTCACGATTCGGAGTCCACCTCAGCCGTGCTCTGGCTGTCACGCCAGCGCAGGGGCGCGCCCGCGGACTGGTCGGTCGGCAAAGCTCCCGCCGCACCGTCCGCCGCCCAGGAGGTCTCCCGATGAGGACCCTGCTCGCCCTGCTGGTGGCGGCCGCGGTCCAGGCCGCGGGAGAAGTGCGCGTCTTCATCCTGGCGGGCCAGTCCAACATGGAGGGTCAGGCCGTGGTCGACCTCAAGGGCAAGGACTACAATGAGGGCAAGGGCACGCTCGTGGATGTCCTCGCCAAGGACGCCGGCGCACGCTTCCGGGACATCCTCAGGACCAAGGAAGGCGCCTGGCGGACGCGTGATGACGTCTTCGTCAGGTATGACCGTGAGCGCGGGCCCACGATCAAAGGTCCGCTTGGCATCGGCTTCTCCGTCTACGGCGGGCACCACTTCGGCCCGGAGCTCATGTGCGGCCACGTCCTCGGCGACGCCTTCGAGGACCCCGTGCTGCTCATCAAGTGCGCCTGGGGTGGCAAGAGCCTGATCAAGGACTTCCGTCCGCCCTCCGCCGGCGGCGAGGCCGGCCCTTATTACCAAAAGATGGTCGCCCAGGTCCGGGACGCCCTGCGCACGATGGGGGAGGATTTTCCCGCCCTGCGCGGACGGACCCCGAGGCTTTCCGGACTGGTGTGGTATCAGGGCTGGAACGACGGCATCGACCCGAAGAAGGCCGTTCCGGAATACGCGTCCAACCTCGCCCACCTCATCAGGGACGTGCGCAAGGAGTTCCAGACGCCCGACCTGCCGGTGGTCGTGGGCGAACTCACGGGACCTTGGCGCGACGCCCCGCCCGAATGGGAGCGCCTGCGCGCCGCGCAGCGGCAAGTGGCGACCTCGTCGGAGTTCGGCGAGAGCACGGCCTTCGCGCCTACGCGCGACTTCGTCCGCCCGGCCGACCAGTCGCCCAATCCGGGCCATGGTCACCACGAATTCGGCAACGCCGAGACCTACCTGCTCATCGGCGAATCCCTCGGCGGCCAGATGGCCCGGATCGCCTCACCGCTGAAGATCTTCTCGCCCGCTGAGATGCAGGTCGTGCAGCGAAGGCCCGACGGCAAGGCGCGGCTCGACGTGCGCGGCCGCATGAAGGGGCTCGACGACGCCGGCGCGACCCTCGAATGGCGTCCCACCGGGACGGGCCTGGACGCAGTCCGATGGGCCGCCTTGCGCATCGAAGCCAAGGGCGAGGACTTCTTCTCGACCATCGAGTTCCCCGCCGGGGGGTGGTACGGACTGGAAATCCGCGCGACCGCCGGAGGACGCACCCTCGCCACCGGCCGGGTCGAGCGCTTCGGGGCCGGCGACATCTTCTTCGTGGCCGGCCAATCCAACTCGGCCAACCATGGCGAGGAACGCATGAAGGCGCGTTCGACGCTCGTGGTGAACTTCGACGGCCAGACGTGGCGGCCGTGCGCCGACCCCCAGCCCGGCGCCTCCGGCAACGGCGGCAGCTTCATTCCCGCCTTGGGCGACCTGCTGGCGGAACGCCTCAAGGTGCCCGTCGCCTTCGTGACCGTGGGCATCGGAGCCACCAGCGTGCGGGAGTGGCTTCCAGCCGGAAAAACATTTACCCATCCCCCGACCAGCGAGGCGCGCGTCGAGAGACTCCCCTCGGGAGAATGGGCCAGCAAGGGCGCGGCCTACGCGACGCTCGTGCGCCGCATGGGCGCGCTCGGACCGAACGGCTTCCGCGAGGTGCTCTGGCATCAGGGCGAGAGCGACGCCAATCAGCGCGACAAGACCCGCACCCTTCCCGGAAGTCTCTACGCCGAGCACCTCCGCCTGCTCATCGATTCATCCCGTCAGGAGATCGGCTGGAGCGCCCCGTGGCGGGTGGCCCAGGTGAGCTACCACACGCCGGATGACGCCGGCTCGGAAGACATCCGCGCCGCGCAGGCCTCGCTCTGGGGCAAGGACGGCGTCCGGCGTGGCCCCGACTCCGACGCCCTGCGGGGCGACCTGCGTGAACGGGGCGGCAAGGGCGTGCACTTCAGCGGTCCCGGGCAGCGGGCCCTCGCCAAGGCCTGGGCCGACCTGATCGCCCCGGAAGGGGGACGTTGAGGGCGCTTTCCTTTGGTCGGGCTGGTGAGATTCGAACTCACGACCTCTTGCACCCCATGCAAGCGCGCTACCAGACTACGCTACAGCCCGAGCAAAGGATAAATTGTTAAGTCCCGGCCGCGGGGTGATGTCAACCCGACAAAAGCCGCCCCGCCTCGACATGGGCGGGCCCTGCGCCTATCAGAAAGGGCATGAGCCGCGCCCCCCTGCTCCTGCTTTCCCTGTTTTGCGCCCTGAGTCTGGGCGCGGCCGACCGACCGAACATCGTCTTCATCCTGGCGGACGACCTGGGCTACGCGGAGGTCGGCTTCAACGGCCAGAAGAAGATCCTCACCCCGCACCTCGACCGGCTGGCCAAGGAAGGGGTCGTGCTGTCGCGTCACTACTCCGGCAACGCCGTCTGCGCGCCCTCACGCTCGGTGCTCATGACGGGCTTCAGTCCCGGCCACGCACACGCCCGCGACAACCGCGATATCGGCGACCATGAGCAGACGCCCCTGCCCGCGGACGCCGTGACGGTGGCCCGTACGCTCAAGGACGCCGGCTACGCGACGGGCGCCTTCGGCAAATGGGGCCTCGGCGGATTCAACTCGACGGGCAACCCGATGAAGCAGGGCTTCGACCGCTTCCTCGGCCTGACGAGCCAGTGGATCGCCCACAGCCAGTACCCGAAGGCGATCTGGGATGACGGGCGCGAAGTCCTCCTCGACAACGGCCCCGAAGGGACGCCCGGCCACGCACGCTTCCCCGAGGGCGCCGACCCGCGCGATCCCAAGGCCTACGCCCCCTTCATCGGCAAGGACTTCCTCGGCGACCGTACGATCGAAGGCGCGGAGACGTTCATCGCGCGAAACGCCGGCGGAAAGTTCTTCCTCTACTACGCGTCCACCCTGCCCCACGTGTCCCTGCAGGTGCCCGAGGCCGACCTGCGCAACTATGACGGCAGGTTCCCCGAGGACCCGCCGTTCACCCCCGCCAACCCCGGCTCCTACGTCCCCAACCGCACCCCGCGCGCGACCTACGCCGCGATGATCACCCGGCTCGACGCCGAAGTGGGCCGCATCCTCGCCGCGCTGGAGAAAGCCGGCGTGGCGGACGACACGCTCATCGTCTTCAGCTCCGACAACGGGGCCACGCACGACGTCGGCGGGGTGGAGACGAAGTTCTTCGATTCGGTCGGCGGCCTGCGGGGGCTCAAGGGTTCGCTCCACGAAGGAGGCGTCCGCGTGCCGACCGTGGTACGCTGGCCCAAGGCCTGCCCCTCAGGACGTCGCTCCGCGCGGGTCTCCGGCTTCGAGGACTGGCACGTGACCTTCGCCGAGGCGGCCGGAGCCCGCGTGCCGGAGAAGCACGATGGCGAGAGCCTGCTGCCGGTCATCAAAGGACAGGACGCACCAAGATCAGGCACGCTTTACCGGGAGTTCGCCGGATACGGAGCCCAGCAGGCGATCTGGGACGGCAAGTGGAAGGCCGTCCGGACCGACATGCTCAAGGCCGCGCGCGCGGGTAAGCCCGTGACCACGCAGCTCTACGACCTCGAAGCCGACCCCAACGAGACGACCGACCTGGCCGGCAGGCATCCTGAACTCGTGCGCGAGCTGGAGGCCAAGATGGCCGCTGCGCGCGTGCCGAATGCGGATTTCCCGCTGCCGGGCGTCGATCCCCTGCCCGCCGGCAAGGGCAAGAAGAATGGGACGAAGAAGTAAGGAGGCACGTCCTTGTTCGCCGCAGGGCGAACCATGGTAGGGGCAAGGCTACGCCTTGCACTCCTGACCAAGAGGGCGCGGCGAAGCCACGCCCCTACCTTAAGCCGCCCTGCGCGGCTCTTCAGAGGTCCTCGATGCCTTCCCTGAGCTCCTGGGCCTTCTTGCGCACGGCGGCCTTCTCGGCGGGCTTCATGTTGGCGGCCTGACGCACGGCCATCCCGATGCGGGGATTGTTCAGGAAGCGGTCCTGATGACGCAGCCAGAAGTCCCAGTAGAGCGCGTTGAGCGGACAGGCCAGCGGCCCGGTGCGATCCTTGGGATTATACGGACAACCGCCGCAGTAGTCCGACATCTTGGAGACGTAGCTGGCGGCGCAGCAGTAGGGCTTGCTCGCGAGAAACC
>VHDL01000027.1 GCA_016871415.1 Verrucomicrobiota bacterium | reverse complement strand
AAATGTTCTGACCGATTGAGCGGACTCATTGCGCCGGGTAAAACACCGGCGACTGCGCCGCCGGTGAGGTGCGCCCCGAGTTGGTCGCCGACCGCGCGATTTCCGACCGTTTCCTTGCGGCGCGCAGAGCTCGTCTGGCAAAACCGGCGCAAACTTGCAAAAGTCACGAAAACAATGCTTGCCAACGATCCGTGAAGGCGTAAATACACAGCTAATGATACCGACGCAAAAGCAATTCTCCCTGAAGCGCGGAGCGTCCAGAAAGCAATTTCCTATCAGTTATCAGTTGATACCGACGCAAAAGCAATTCTCCCTGAAGCGCGGAGCGTCCAGAAAGCAATTTCCTATCAGTAACTTGTAGGTGCGGGTGAGCGACTTGCCGTCGCAGCTCCATCCGGGGAGGGAGCGCAGGGCGTCTTCGATTTCAGCAGGGGTGAGGAGCATGAGGAACGGCGGACCGGCGGGTGAAACCTTGGGCGCTTGCTGGTTTTATAGGAGCGTCACGATGCTTTTCAACCGAATGCCTCTCCGCTGTTCCATCTTGCTCCTATTGATGGTGACGTCGGCTCCCGGCTGGGCGGCTGAAAAAGCCCAGGACAAGGATGCCGCATCCGCCGCAGCCGGCAGGGCTTGGGTGACGCGGGCCATGCAGGCGCCCGGGGTCACGCACCACGTCTTCCGCAGCGCCTCGGTCAAGGGCGACGTGAGTTACCACCTCTACCGTCCTGCGGCCTATGAGGCCGAGCCCACGAGGCGCTTTCCCGTCGTTTATTGGCTGCACGGCTCCGGCGGCGGGCTGCCCGGCATCGCTTCCGTGGCGGCGCGCTTCGACCGCGCGATCCGCGAGGGCAAGACGCCCCCCTGCTTGGTCGTGTTCGTGAACGGGCTCGAGATGGGCATGTACGTCGACTGGGCCGACGGCTCCGCGCCGGTCGAGTCGATGATTGTCCGCGACCTGCTGCCGCACGTCGACGCCACGTATCGCACCGTGGCCAAGCGGGAAGGGCGCCTGCTCGACGGCTTTAGCATGGGCGGCTACGGCTCCGCACGTCTGGCCTTCAAGCACACCGACCTCTTCCGCGCCGCCTCCATCGTGGGCGCCGGGCCGCTCCAGCCCGAGCTCAACAACACGCCCCGGGCGAGCCGCATCCAGGCGTCGGACCTCCTGAAGCGCGCCTTCGGCGGCGACCAGGCGAAGTTCCGCGCGGCCAGCCCCCGCGTGATCGCGGAACGCAACGCCCGGACGATTGCGCAGGGCACCCTCGTGCGCATGGTCGTCGGCGACAAGGACGAGACCTTCGGCAACAACGAGGATTTCCACCGTCATCTCGAGTCCCTCCGCATCCCGCACACTTGGGCCGTGATTCCCGGCGTCGGACACGACCCTGACCGCGTCTTCAACGCCCTGGGTGACGACAACTGGGAATTCTACCGGAAGGCCTTCGCCCCGGACGCTTCGGCCAAGTGAGCGCAAGGGCTTCCGGCCGCTTGACGGGCGGGCCATGGGGTGAAAATATGTTCACCTTATGCTTTCCGCCCCCCGTCCGCTCGATGCCGAGGCCCCTGACCTCGTCCTGCCGCTGATCCTCTCCCCGGTGCCCGCCGGCTTCCCCTCGCCGGCCGAGGACCATTGGGAGCCGAAGTTCAATCTGCACGAATATCTCGTCACCGACCGCGCCGGGATGTTCTTCATGAAGGTCGAGGGCGCCTCGATGACCGGCATCGGCATCATGCACGGCGACCTGCTCGTCGTCGCCAAGGGCCGCCGTCCGCGCGAGGGCTCCGTCGTGGTTGCGGTCGTCGGCGGCGAATACACCGTGAAGACCCTCGCCCGCGCCGCCGACGGCACTTGGGAGCTGCGTGCGCACAACCCCGCCTACCGGTCCATCAACCTGCTCGACGGCGAATGCTCCGTGTGGGGCGTCGTGACCGGCGTGGTGCGACGCTACGGCGCGGGCTGAGGTCAGCGCTTCCTGCGGTCGTGCCAGGCCCACTCGAGCGCCTGTGGCAGCAGCTGCGGGCGCGCGTTGCCCACGCCGTGTCCGGAATCGAGGCAGTAGAGATACTGGTAGCGGTAGCCCTTTTCGGCGAGCACCTTGGCCATGCGGTGGTTGGCCTCCACCCAGTCGTGCATGCCGTCGCGCATGACGTTGGGATTGTAGTTGTCGCGGTCGCCGACGCACATCCAGACGCGCAGGGGCTTGCGGGGAGCGGCCGGGATGAGCGTTGTGTGGTAGCCCCAGGCGCCGTCCGGGGTCTCGGGATCGAAGGGCCACTGCTGGTTGACGAACGTGCCGGAGAGCGAGATCACGCGCCGCCAGAGGTCGGGGCGGTACCAGGCCATGGTGAAGGCGGCCGCGGCGCCGGAGCTGACGCCCATCGTGGCGCGGTCCTCGGGGTCGCGCGTGAGACGCACGCCGGCGTTCTTCTCCACCCGCGGCAGCACTTCCTCCTCGATGAACTCGGCGAAGAGGGGCGAGAGGGTGTCGTATTCCTTGCCGCGTTCATGGCCCTGCGCGTCGCCACCGCCGTTGGCGATCATCACGCAGACGAGGGGAGGGATGCGGCCGGCGTGGATGAGGTTGTCGAGGATGCGCGCGAGGTTCTGGTCGGACTTGCCGACGCCGGGTCCGTCGTGCGTGACGAGGAGAGGCATGACGTCGTCGGGCCGGTGTCCGGCTGGCACGTAGACGGTGATCGCGCGGCGGTAGTCGACCGTGTGGGTCTCGACGATGAGCGTCTTGGGGTTATTCGGATCGGGCACCCCGAACTCCTTGCGGGCGATGCCCGGGTTGAACCGCCGGCAGTCCTTCGATTCCATCACGAACTGCGTCACGCGTCCCTTGGGCGCGGCGGGATTCTCCTTGGTCGCATCGGCCGGGACATACTGTGGCCCCACGAGGTAATCCCCGACCTTGTCGACGGGCGGCACCGCGCCGGGCTTGCCGTCGAGACGCACGAACTTCGGGGCGCCCGGGGCGTCGAAGGGCCGGGTGGGCGGCTGCGGCCTGGCTGGGGCCTTCTCCTTCTTGTTCTGCTGGGCGGGCAGGGGACAGGCGGCGGCCAGGAGCAGGCCGAAGGCGAGCAGACGGAACGGGGTCATGCGTCCTGTATCGCCATGCGTTTGCCTGCGGGCGAACCAAAAACGGCCGTTCGTCCGAGGTCACAGGCTTGCCACGTCCGGCCCTCAGCGGGCAGACTGCGCCACCCGCATGATTCCCCGCATCATCACCCTGCTCGCCCTCGCCGCCGGCCTCACCGGCTGCGCCAACTACGCCGTCCAGCCCGTGCTTCACCCCGGCACGGAGAAGCGCCATGAGTCCTTCAACGAGATCTCGAAGAAGGGCGAGGCGAAGCTCGTCTTCCTCGGCGACTCCATCACCCACGGCTGGGAGGGCAGGGGCAAGGCCGTCTGGGCCAAGACCTGGGCGCCCCTCGGCGCCGCCAACTTCGGCATCGGCGGAGACCGCACCGAGCACGTCCTGTGGCGCCTCGACAACGGCAACTTCGACGGCCTGAAGCCGAAGCTCGTCGTGCTGATGATCGGCACGAACAACACCGGCCACCAGGGCCGTCCCCAGAAGGAACTCGACGGCGCGACCTACCGCTGCACGCCCGAGCAGACCGCGGAGGGCGTGAAGGCCATCCTCGGTCGTCTCGAGCAGAAGTGCCCTGACGCCAAGGTGCTCGTCCTCGCAATCTTCCCTCGCGGCGCCGACCGCAACGACGCCTTCCGCCAGCAGAACGAGCAGGCCAACGCCATCATCCGCACCTTCGCGGCCGGCCAGCGCGTGCACTTCCTCGACATCGGCGCGAAGTTCCTTGAGCCCGACGGAACGCTGTCCAAGACCATCATGCCCGACCTCCTGCACCCGAACGAGAAGGGCTACGAGATCTGGGCCGCCGCCATCGAGCCGAAGGTCAAGGAGCTCCTGAAGTAAGCCCGGTTCCCTGGACACGACGATGGCCGCCCTTACGGGTGGCCCTTTCTTCGGCCCTCGTTCAGCGTTGCCGGAGCGAGGCCATGTCGATCACGAAGCGGTAGCGCACGTCCTGCCGGATCATGCGGTCCCAGGCTTCGTTGATCTTCTGCATCGGGATGAGTTCGATGTCGGAGACGATCCCGTGCTTGCCGCAGAAATCGAGCATCTCCTGGGTCTCGGCGATGCCGCCGATGCAGGAGCCGGTGAAGTTGCGACGGGGCATGATGACCGAGAACGCATGCACCGCGAGCGGCTGTTCGGGGACGCCGACCAGGCAGAGCGTGCCGTCGACCTTGAGCAGTGAAAGGTAGGCGTTGAGGTCGTGCTGTGCCGAGACGCAGTCGAGGATGAAGTCCAGCGAGCCCGCGCGCGCGGCCATCGCGGCCGGGTCGGACGACACCACGACCTCGTGCGCGCCCAGGCGCAGTCCGTCGGCGACCTTGGACGGCGAAGTGGTGAAGAGGACCACGTGCGCCCCGAAGGCGCGGGCGAACTTGACGCCCATGTGGCCGAGCCCGCCGAGCCCCACGATGCCGACCTTGCTGCCCGGGCCGATCTTCCAGTGCCGCATGGGCGAATAGGTCGTGATGCCGGCGCAAAGCAGGGGGGCGGTCGCCGCGAGGTCGAGTCCGGCCGGCACGAGCAGCGTGAAGGCCTCGTCGACGGTGATGCCCGAGGAGTAGCCGCCGAAGGTGTGGCCGCCGAGGTGACGGTCGGGGCTGTTGTAGGTGAAGATCGCGCCGGAGGCGCAGAACTGCTCGAGCCCCTTGCGGCAGCTGGGGCAGGTGCGGCACGAGTCGACCATGCAGCCCGTGGCGCCGATGTCGCCGACCTCGAACTTGGTCACTTTGGCGCCGACGCGCGTCACGCGGCCGATGATCTCATGGCCGGGCACGCAGGCGTAGTTCGTGCCAGGCCATTCGCCGCGGGCCGTGTGCACGTCGGAATGGCAGACCCCGCAGAAGAGGATTTCCATCTCGACGTCGGTCGGGCCCGGATCCCGCCGCGTGATCTGGAGCGGGGCGAGCTTGGAGTTGGGCGAGGCGGATCCGTAGGCCTTGGCTTGGGTGGGCATGGAGGGGAGGGAAGCCGTCCGGGCGTCCCCCGCAAGCCCGGGCCTCCAGAGCGCAAGGCGTGGTTGTCATCCGGTCGGGCTGGGCTTTGCATCCGGTCATGCGACTGCTCGTTGCCTTCCTCGCCGCCTCCGTGCTCGCGGCGAACGCGCCCGTGCCGCCCGGCGAGCTCATCGTCAGCACGCCCTTCGACCAGCCCCAGGGTCCGACGCGCAAGCAGGCCATCAATAGATGGAGCGCGTCCATCGGCGAATGGAGCGTGAAGGACGGGGCGCTCTTCGGCGACGAGCTCAAGGAGGACAACCATCACTCCTCCTGCACCTACCGCGTCGACGCGGGCGGCATCGTCATCCAGGCGCAGTTCCGCCTCGGGGGCGCGCAATACCTCGCCTTCGGATGCCGCGACACCGTCGCGCCCAACCTGCACCTCGGACGCACGTTCGTGAGCAAGGACGCGGTCTGGATCACGCACATGAGCGGAATCTCGAAGACCACGAAGTCCACCAAGGTCGCCGAGCTGAAGACGCCGGTCGATCCGGCGAAGTGGCATGACATCCGCATCGAGATCGTGGGCGAACGCTACCGCGTGCGACTCGACGACAAGGAGCTCGACGCGACACATCCGCGCTTCAAGGACCGCAAGGGCCTCGTGGCGCTCATCACCAAGGGGCAGGGCGCGGCCTTCCGTCAGGTCTCGCTCCGTCACGCGGGCGAGGGCCGCTGAACTTGTCCGACGGCTCCCCATTGCGGCTGATTGAGGTCGAGGGACCCGGACTGGGCCCCTGGATTCCGGCCCTCGGCGGCCTGCGCATCAAGGTCTTCCGGGAGTTCCCCTACCTTTACGACGGCGATGAGGCCTACGAACGGGAATACCTCTCGGTCTACCTGCGCAGCCCGCGTTCGCTGGCCGTGCTGGCGCTTGATGCCGAGGGCCGGCCGGTCGGCGCGACCACCTGCCTGCCGCTGGAGGACGAGCAGGAGGCCTTCCGTGCGCCCTTCACGTCGGCCGGGCTGAACCCGGCCGATTTCCTCTACCTCGCCGAAAGCGTGGTGCTGCCCGAGCATCGCGGCCGAGGCCTGGGGCGGGAGTTCTTCACGCGCAGGGAGGCCCACGCTCGAAGGCTTGGACTCGCCCGCACGACCTTCTGCTCCGTCGACCGGCCTGCGGACCATCCCGCCCGACCGGCCGCGTGGAAGCCCCTCGACCCCTTCTGGTCCAGCCTGGGCTACGTGCGCCGTCCCGAGCTCAGGGCCGTTTTCCCTTGGAAGGAGTTGGGCGAGAGGCAGGAATCTCCCAAGACCCTCACCTTCTGGACCCGCTCATGGCACGATTGAAGATCGACCTACGCACCTTCGACATCGGTGCCCCCGTGCCGAACGCAGAAGCCTTCGTCGTCCGCGTCGCCTCACAGGTCGAGGAATCTTGGAAGTCCGGCGCGGACCTCGTGCTTCTGCCCGAGTTCCTCTGGCTCGGACTGGAGCAGTTCGTGAAGGGCAGGGGCGCCACGCGCGCCGTCGCGGGGCTCTTCTGGGCCGGACTCTGGCCGAGCCTGTCCCGCCGACTCGCCCGCAAGGGCAAGGCGGTCGTCCTCGGCACGGTCCCCTTCATCGACGCGCGCGGACGTCTCCTCAATCGTGCACCCATCCTGGCCGACGGCCGACGCCTCCATCAGGACAAACTGCACCTCACCCCCTGGGAGAAGGCCTTCACGCCCGGCGACGGCGTGCGGCTTTGGAAGTTCAAGGGCGCGCGCATCGCCGTCGTGACCTGCCTCGACATCGAAGTGCCCGAGATCGCCGCGGCCCTGCGCGGCAAGGCCGTCGACGTGGTCCTCGTCCCCAGCGCCACCGAGACCGTCCTCGGCGTCGAGCGCGTCGGCCGCTGCGCCGACGCGCGCGCCGTCGAGCTCTGCTGCCATGTGGGCGTGAGTCATCTCGTCGGCCGCGCCCGTTCCGAGCTCGTCGACGACAACGTCGGCCGGGCCGCCTTCTTCTCGCCCTCGCAGTCGGCTTTCGCGGGCGCCTTCCGGCACCTGTCCGTGCCCGTCGTCCGCCGCGGCGACCACGTGCTGTCCGTCGGAGCCGACCTCGCCGCCCTGCGCCGCGCGCGGAGCGCGCGGGCGGAGACCAATCCCGCCCGCCTCCGCGCCGGTCGCGTGCGCGTCCTTTCCTGAAATCCCATGAAGCTCATCCACGACTACTACCGTGCCTTCAATTCCGGCGACCGCGCCGCACTGCTCGCGCTCCTGCATCCTGACGTCGTGCATGAGATCAACGAGGGTGCCGTCGAGCGGGGGATCGAGGCCTTCCGGGCCTTCCTCGGCCGCATGGACCGCAGCTACCGTGAGCAGGTGCAGGACCTCGTCGTCTTCACCGGCCCCGACTCGTCCCGCGCCGCGGCCGAATTCTTCATCAACGGCGAGTATCTCGTCACCGACGAAGGCCTCCCGCCCGCGACCGGACAGAAGTACCGCCTGCGCGTCGGAGCGTTCTTCGAGATTAAGGACGGCAAGGTCGCCCGCGTGACCAACCACTACAACCTCGCCGACTGGATGCGGATGGTCGGGGCCTGAGCCGCATTCAGCGCCGGACAATCTCGCTGGTCCCGTCGGCCCGGCCCGTGATGTCATATGTCGCGCCGCCGTGCAGCACCCCGCGCACCGTCAGCGAGGGCCAGCCCTTGGGCAGCCGCGGTTCCGCCTTCAGCCCGTCCGGGCCGGCCTTCAGCCCGAGGAAACCGTGCACCAGCACCGTGGGCACCAGTGCGCTTTCGAAGAACTCCTGATCCAGCCCGAGCCCGCCCGCCGGGCCGCCGCCCTGCATCGTGCCCCGACCCGGCTTGGCGTAGAAGGCGCGGTAGCCGCCTTCCGCCTGCGTCTCACGGAACCAGGTGTTGATCTCCTTGAGCCGACGCCAGGCGTCATCGGGTCCGTTGACGCGCAGCCGCGCCATCAGGTCGAAGTAGGAGAAGCCGAACACCCCGCCGCCGTCCTGGACCTGTCCGCCCCAGAGAATCGAGTCAGGCCGGCTCCACACCCAGACGTAATCCTCGACGTTGCGACGCGTCGTCATGCGCGGTCCGAAGCGCCAGTGGAAGATGTCGGCGCCCTGCGACGTGTCGCCCTCGACCGTACGTCGCCCGTCGATCCAGTCCATGACCGCGCGCGACTGGGCGTCGGTCGTGAAGCCGAGCGCAATCGCCTCCTCATTGAGGAACACGAATCCGTAGTCATGGGCCTGGCCCGTGAGGTCACGCCAGCCGATGAGCCGGCCTTTGGCTGCGTCCCAGAAGAACTCGCCGGCCCGGGCGCGCACGTCGTCGGCGAGCTTCCTGAGGTCTTCCGCGCCGAGTCCTGGCGCGGGGGCGGGCAGTGCGGCGTCCCGGCGTGAGGCGACCCAGGCCTCGATCTCGGCCAACCGGCGGATCGCGTGCCATTGGTAGACCGTCGCCAGCGCGTCATCGCCGCCGAACGGGATCAGGTCCCAGTAGTTGTTGCCCACCCCGAGCCCGATGCGCGGGAGCAGGGCGCCGTCCGGCCCGCGCGTCAGCCCGCTTCGTCCATCATGACCGACCCAGGGCACCCGCACCCGCCCGAGCTCACGCACCTGGAATTCGCGCAGCGACCATTCCAGCGCCTTCCGCATCCGCCCCAGGTTCTGACGCAGGAACTCCACGTCGCCCGTCCAGGCGAACGTGTCCGCGCAGCCCTCGAGGAAGTTGGCGTTGGTGATCGGATGGCGCGTGTCGACCGACGTCATGACCGACTTGATGCGCAGCTCGGCACCCTTCGTCGCGGGGAAGCGTAGCCGCAGCCCCGCGAGCGGCCCGCCGTAGCCGCGTTCCTTGTGGAGCGGCACGTGGGAGAAGTCCGTCTTCGTCACGTCCGCGCGGGGAGGGAAGGGCGCCGCCCGTGACTCATTCCATCCCTGCTCGCCGTCGTAGCGCCACGACACCGTGGGCTTGGCGGCCTCGGGCAGCCCGAGCGCGGACCATTCAATCCGAGCGAAGGGTGCGACCGCCGTACCGCAGCGGAACGCCGGCGTGGCGACCGTGACGACGTCGCCCGTGGCGCGCAGGCGCAGCCCGTGTTCCGGATCGATGCCGAGCGTCTCTGCGCCCGTGATCTCGAAGCCGGCCGCGTCGGTGAGCGGCTTCAGGCCGAAGATCTGGACCGCCCAGCCCTCGTGGAGCGTCGAGAAGTGGAAGCCCTTGCCCGTGCTCTGCTGCCAGGCCGGGAACGGCCAGCCGTCCCCGTGGGCCATGCCCCGGTGCTGCTGCATCGAGACGTAGCCCTCGTGGTCGATGCGCTTGCGGAGCAGCGAGGCGCGGTAGCCCTTCGCGGTGGATTCGGACTGCCAGAGCAGCGCGTGGGGCATCCATCGGTCCCAGAGCGTGCAGTTCGCGTAACCGCCGGAGCGCACCGCGTGCAGCGCGTTCATCGCCTCCAGCGTGCGCATCTCGGCCTCCTGGCCGGGGACCTCGAAGCTCGGCGTGGCTGCGCAGGCGGCGGAGCAGGCGATGAGGCATGCGGTCAGGGGCGGACGCATGCGCCTTTGTCCGACGCGGGCGTTCCTCTGGCAAGCCCCCAGTACCGCGTGAGGAGTGGACCTCAGAGCTTGGACCAGCCCTGCCAGACAAAGAGCAGGCCCAGCACGATGAGCAGCGCGGAGGAGACGTAGGGCGCCCGGTGGGCCGAGCGGCTGAGCCAGTTGGAGCGTTCGGAGAGCCTCTTTATGCCCCAGGCGGCGAGCACCCCAAACGTCATCATCGTGAGGGCGAGACCGGCGCTGAACGACGCGACCATTGCGAAGCCTAGGGTGAATTCCTTGAGCTGCAGGCAGATCAGCAGGATGGAGACCGCGGCGGGGCAGGGCATGAGCCCGCCCGTGATGCCGAAGAGCACGATCTGTCCCGTCGTCACTTGCCGTCCCGCGAACCGTTTGCGGATGTCCTCCGCGTGGGCGCGGGCGTGGGCGTCATCGAAGTCCTCGTCGTCATGATCGTGGTGATGGGTATGTCCGTCCCCGTGATGGTGGTGATGCGCCGCTTCTGTGCGTAGCCGCATGATCGTCCAGACCGCCATCGCGACCACGATGACGCCGCTCACCAGCAGGAAGTAGGGTTCGGTCGTCTCGACGTTCCAGTGCCCGCCGTAGGCGAGCGCCAGCGCCGCCAGCACCCAGATGACCAGCGAATGTGAGATCGCGGCGCACAGTCCGAGCAGGGCGGCCTGGGCCACCGTGCCGCGGACCGAGATGATGAAGGCGGCCATCATCGTCTTGGAGTGCCCCGGTTCCAAACCGTGCAAAGCCCCCAGCAGGATGGCCACCGGCACGTAGAGCCAAGCCTCGGTCGCCCCCTGCCTGATGAGCTCGTTGAAGTCCATCGGCACACTTTGCACCGGCCTCCTTTCATTGGCGAGTTGAGAATGGGCACCTCCCTCCCGCTTTTCGGCGCGGGTTGGGGATGATTTCTCTTATCGCATTTAAAGTGCGGTGGCCCAAACTACTTTATTCCGATGTCCAAGCCCTTCGTCCTCATCCTATGCACCGGTAACTCGTGCCGCAGTCATCTTGCCGAGGCGATTCTCCGTCGCGCGGTCGGCGACCTCGTCGAGGTCGCCAGCGCCGGCTCGAAGCCGGCGGGATACGTCCATCCCGAGGCCCTCGCCGTGCTCAAGGAGATCGGCATCGACGCCTCGGATCATCGGTCCAAGCACCTCTCGGAGTTCCTGGATCGACAGGTGCACACCGTCATCACCGTCTGCGGCAACGCCGACCAAGTCTGCCCGGCCTTTCCGGGGCAGGCCGTCCGTCACCACTGGGGTTTCAGCGACCCCGCGCACGCCACCGGGACGACCGAGGAGGTGAGGTCGGAGTTCCGGCGCGTCCGCGACCAAATCAGGCTCGTCTTCGAGGCCTACGCCGCCGGACTCCGTCACCGGGCCTGATACGTTACCGTTTGCCATTTGCTGGGGCGTCCACCAATACGCTTCTATGGACATCCCCGGATTCTGGACCGCTCTCGGGCTGACGCTCCTCGCGGGGCTGTCCACCGGCATCGGCAGCATTCTGGCCTTCGGCGCTCGCCGGGACAGCTACCGTTTCCTCTCCGTGTCCACCGGGTTCTCCGCCGGCGTGATGCTCTACGTCTCCTTCGTCGAAATCCTGCCCAAGGGCGGCAAGGCCCTCGCCGACGCATTCGGTTCCGGCGTCGGTCCCTGGCACCAGGCTGGCTGGTTCTTCGGCGGCATCCTCTTCATCGGCCTGATCGACTTCCTGCTGCCGCACGGGGACGATCCCCATGAGCAGCACGCGCCCGCGGAGGTCGCGCCCCTGAGGGCGGGTTCCGCCCCGCACGCGCCTCACCCCTTCCGCCTGCATCGCATGGCGCTCTTCACCGCGCTGGCCATCGCCCTGCACAACTTCCCCGAAGGACTCGCCACCTTCTTAGCGGCCATCGAGGACCCCCACGTCGGCGCTTCCGTCGCCATCGCGATTGCGCTGCACAACATCCCCGAGGGGATGAGCATCTCCGTCCCGCTCTATTACGCCACCGGCAGCCGCGCCACCGCCTTCCTCTGGTCCTTCCTCAGCGGCCTGGCCGAACCCGTCGGGGCGCTCATCGGCTTCTTCGGACTGCGCGCAATCATCGGGTCCGATGCGCCCGGCTTGCCGCCCGCGGTCATGGGCGCCTCCTTCGCGGCCGTCGCCGGCATCATGGTCTTCATCAGCATTGACCAGCTGCTGCCCACCAGCCGTGCCTACGGCAAGGGCCACGACAGCATCCTGGGGTTGCTCGGCGGCATGGTCGTTATGGCGTTCAGCCTCCTGTTGTTCAAGGTGGCCTGAGGCGCGGACCGTTTCGCCTGCAAACAAGAAGGCCCGGCGATGGCCGGGCCTTCGTGACGCACTCTCGGGCGATTAGCCCTTGGAGATTGACGAGGCCTTGCCGTGCTCGGACTCGACCTTGACGGCCTTGCCGACGAGCTCTTTCACGCCGTCAGCGCCCTTAGTCTTGGCGGTGAGGGTGATTTTGGTTTCCTTGCCGGCCTTGTCGGCGACGACGACGACCTTCTTTTCGGCGTCGAAGGACTTAAGGGTGCCTTCGTTGGTCACGGTCTTGCCGCAACCAGCCTGAGCGGCGGCAGCGAGGGCGAGGGCGGAGAGGATGGAGAGGATGTTCTTCATGGGGATAGTTTAGGGTTCTATTGCTGCCCAGGCCGGGACGCTTTGCAAATCACAATCTGGGTTGATGCATTAAAGTCGTACTCCATCGTCCGAACCATGCCGAGGACGTCCCAAGCCCTGAAAAACGCGTTTTCGGCCATTTTTCTCTGTTTCGGCGCCGTCTTATCCGCCCATCCGATTCCCGACGTGCCGGTGAGGGGCAGTTTCCTCTCGGGGGGGGACGCCGAGATCACCATCGAGGTCGACCCCCGTTGTTTCGAGGCCGACCCCGACAAGGCGCCCTATTTCACGCCGCGTTCCCTGGCCCTCGCCTCGCCCGCCAAGCAGGAGGAACTCAGGCGTCTGGCCGCCGAATTCGCCTCGCGTAACGTCGAGTATCGTCTCGAGCCAATCGGTCGGGTCAGTCCGGAGTTCACCTTCGCGTTCACCGCCCCCGACGGTCTGGCCGTCCGTCCCAATGACGAGGCCGTGGTCCTGACCGGCACCTGGAGGACCAAAGTGACCGCGGGCGTCTCCGGCTGGCAGGTCCGATCCAAAGCCGAGAAGGGTCTCTCCGTCGTCGTGTCCAACACCGTCGACTTCATCCCGCATCCGCGCGTCGCGGTGCTGTTCCCCGGCGAGGACGGCTTCGTGCTTGATCTGGCGGGCGTCGCCTCCCGTGAGCCTGCGAAGCCCCGGCCCGCCGTGGGCAAGGTCGAGGACGGACTCTCCACCTTCGGCAGCTTCTTCCGTCAGGGCTTCGTGCACGTCGTGCCGAAGGGCCTGGATCACATCCTCTTCGTCCTCGGCATCTTCCTGCTCACCGCCGCCTGGCGCCCGCTCCTGTATCAGGTGACCGCGTTCACCCTCGCGCACACCGTCACCCTGGGTCTCGCCACCTTCGGTCTGGTCTCCGTGCCCGCCTCGGTCGTGGAGCCGGTCATCGCCGCCAGCATCGTCTTCGTGGCGCTGGAGAACGTTTTCCACCCCGTCTATTCTCTCCGTCGCCTCGCCACCGTCTTCGTCTTCGGCCTAATCCATGGCCTGGGCTTCGCGGGCGCCCTCGGCGACATCGCCTCCGCCACCGGCTCCCTGGGCGTGGCGCTGGTCGGTTTCAACTTCGGCGTGGAGGCCGGTCAGCTGGCCGTGATTGCGGTCGCGTGGGCGCTGACCTTCCGCCTCACCGATGAGTGGGTGCGACGCTGGTTCGTGGTCGTGCCGGCTTCGGTCCTCATCGCCCTGACCGGTCTTTACTGGGCCTTCGAGCGTATCCTGAGCTGAGGGAAGGGGATTGAGCCCGGTGGGCGCCGCGTCCAGCCTGCGTCGCCCCCATG
>VHDL01000026.1 GCA_016871415.1 Verrucomicrobiota bacterium | reverse complement strand
ACATCCGGCGGGTCATCTGGTTCACGGTCCTTATCAACATCAACCTAGCGATCCTCAACCTGCTGCCCATCCCCGTGCTGGACGGCGGCCACATGCTGATTGCGACCATCCAGCGGCTGACCGGCAATGCCCTGGGGGGCAAGGTCATCGTCTTCCTGCAGTACGCCTTCATGGCGATGCTGCTGAGCTTCATGGGGTACGTGATGCTGCACGACGTCCGCCGTTGCTCCGGCGACAGCGAGCAGCAGCTCAAGCAGCAGCTGCTCGAACGGCACGTCTACCGCCCGGCGGAATTCGGGGCCAAAAAATAGCCTCAAGGGCGGCTTTCGCCTCGTCCGTCGGAACCAGAGGGCCAAGATTGGAGTCAACCCCACCATGGAACCCTCCGCGACCCCCCGCTCACGCCGATCCTTCCTCGCCAGATTCGGCGCCGCCTTCGCCACGCTCGGGCTCTCGCCGGCCCTCGCCGCGGCCGACACCGACAAGGCCGCCGAGAAGGCGATGCCACGGAAGAAGATCACCGACCCCTACGTCTACAAGTTCTCCATCGGCAAGTTCGAGGCCTGGTCAATCAGCGACGGCTGGGGCACCTTCAAGGAGGGGGTGACGAAGAAGATGTGGCCGCCCGCCGAGCGCGCCCAGATGCAAGAGTTCATGCGGTCCCGGGGCGAACGTCCTGACGACATGACGCTCTACATCAACATCCTCCTGCTGAGGAAGGACAAGGAGGTCATCCTCGTCGATGCCGGCTTCGGTAACGTCGAGCGCGATACCTGGGGCTGGCTGGGCCAGGCCATGGCCTCGCCCGAAGTCGGCATCCGGCCCGAGGAGGTCACCCACGCCCTGCTCAGCCACTCGCACATCGATCACATCGGCGGCTTCGCCAAGGAGGGCCGCATCATTTTCCCCAACGCCGCCATCCACGTGCTCAGGACCGAGGTGGACTTCTGGCGCGGCAAGGAGCCGGACTTCACCAAATCGCACCGCACCGACAACATCCCGAACATGATCAAGAGTGTGCGGAATTCTTTCGACACGCTCCAGCCCAACCTGGTCCTGCACAAGGACGGCGACCAGATCCTCGACGGCGCCATCACAATCCTCGCCGCCCCGGGCCACACGGACGGCCATGCCATCTACCGCATCAAGTCCGAAGGACAGTCGCTCCTGCACCTCTCCGACCTTGCGCACAACCACGTCCTAATGTTCGAGGACCCGGCCTGGTTCATCGACTTCGACCATGATCCGGAGGTGGCGATCGCCTCCCGCCGGAAGTGGTTCGCAGAAGTGTCCGCCACGCGCGAGCGCGCCTACGGCTTCCACCTGCCATGGCCGGGGCTCGGCGTGGTCGCCTCCAACGGCCGGAAGGGCTACCAGTGGCTGCCCGAGGCCTGGCGCTGGGACTTCTGACGCCCGTTGACGGCGGCCGCTGCGCCGCTTGATATGAAGGCATGCCCGGCGACTACTGCCCATCGCGCACCCGCACGGTGCGGCGCCTGACGCGCGCCGTCCTCGCGGGCAACGTGGGCATCGGAGGGGCCAATCCGATCCGGGTGCAGTCGATGACAACTTCCGACACGGAGGACGTGAAGGCCACGGTCGGGCAATGCGTGCGGCTGGCCGAGGCCGGCTGCGAGCTCATCCGCATCACGGCGCCCAACAGGGCGGCCGCGGCCGCGCTCCGGGAGATCCAGCGGGAGTTCCGCGCCGCCGGCTTCCGCCAGCCGCTGGTCGCCGACATCCATTTCCTGCCCGTGGCGGCGATGGAGGCCGTCGAACACGTGGAGAAGGTGCGGGTGAATCCCGGCAACTACGCCGACAAGAAGAAGTTCGCGGTCCGTGAATACACCGACGCGGCCTACGCGGAGGAACTGGATCGGCTGCACGAGGCGTTCTCGCCGCTCGTGCTCCGGGCCAAGGAACTGGGTCGCTGCCTGCGCATCGGCACCAATCACGGCTCGCTCTCCGACCGCATCATGAACCGCTACGGCGACACGCCGCTGGGGATGGTGGAGTCGGCGCTGGAATTCGTCCGCATCTGCGAGTCGCACGGTTTCCGGGAGCTGGTGCTGTCGATGAAGGCCTCGAATCCCAAGGTGATGGTCCAGGCCTACCGGCTCGCGGCCGCCCGCATGGCCGAACTAGGCATGGACTACCCGCTGCACCTCGGAGTGACCGAGGCGGGCGAAGGCGAGGACGCGCGCATCAAGTCCTCGACGGGCATGGGGGCGCTGCTGGCCGACGGGCTGGGCGACACGGTCCGGGTCTCGCTCACGGAGGACCCCTGGCATGAGATTCCGGTCTGCCGCGAACTGGTGCGCCGGGCCGAAGCGATGGCCGCCGCCGGCGCCAAAGGGATGGACGCGCCGGCCGACCCAGCCGATCCCTACGTCTTCACGCGTCGCGCGGCCCCGGCCGTCGCGCTCGGTTCAGGCTGCGCCGCAGGAGCCGACCAGCCGCCGAGAGTCATCGTGCGGGGAGCGACGGGACTCGAGGATTGGAGGCAGGCGGTGAAGGAGCTGCTCGAGGCCAACGCGAAGCAACTTGAGGCCAAGGCCGAAGGCCTACTGCTGCAGGTGCGCACGACGGAGGACCTGCCGGCGCTGGCTGCGGTGCGCAAGGCACTCGGCCCCACCCTTCCCTCGGTCTGGGCCGAGACATCGCTACCCGCCGACGTCTTCGACTTCGGGGGAGAGGGCTCGACACCGGTGATCGTCAGACGGTTCGGTCCGACGGACTCTGAAGAATTACGCCGCTGGATCGCACGCTGCTCGACGGCGGGCGCGCGACTGGCGGCCGATCTCGATCCGCAGGACGTCGGCGCGCTCGCCGAGGCCCTCCGCGGCGCCCCGCCCGGGACGCTCGTCGCCTGCTGCTCGCGCCCCGCCAAAGGGTTGCACGCCCTCGGCACCCACCGCCAGCTGGTCAAAGCCCTGCGCGACCATGGCGTCTCCGCGGCGCTCTGGATCCGCGCCACGGAAGCGAACGCGACGCTGCTTGATGAAGGCTTCCAGTCGAAACTGATGGAGGCCTCCATCCTCGCGGGCGGCCTGCTGGTGGACGGCTACGGCGACCTCGTCTCATGCGAGACGCCCGGCAACGCGGCCAAATCGCTCTCCCTCGGCTACGACGTCCTGCAGGGCGCGCGGGCGCGCCAGACCAAGACCGAATACGTCGCCTGTCCGAGCTGCGGCCGCACGCTCTTCGACATCCAGTCGACGACCCTGAAGATCAAGGAGCGGACCGGACACCTCAAGTCCGTCACCATCGCGGTCATGGGCTGCATCGTGAACGGCCCGGGCGAAATGGCCGACGCCGACTTCGGCTATGTCGGCGGCGCGCCCGGCAAGATCAACCTCTACGTCGGCAAGACACCGGTGAAGTTCAACATCCCCCAGGAGGAGGCCGTCGAACGCCTCGTCGACCTCATCAAGGAGAAGGGGAAGTGGGCGCAGCCTTAAGGCTGCGAGGAGCACGTGGGCACGAGTCAAGGGGACAGGGGAAATCACACACCCCTAGTCCCCGTGTCACCTTGCCCACGTGCCCCCAACGCAGGCTCAGCCTGCGTTCGCCTCAAGCGCTTCGATCAGCGGCTTCGGATCGGGGAGGCCGTGCGGATGGTGGTTGCCTCCTTCTTTCGGAAAGAGCACGACGCGTCCGCCGGCCTGCTTCCAGAAGGCGACGACCTTGGCGGCGTTGTCCTCATGAGGTACGATCTGGTCGGCGGTACCGTGGCAGGAGATCAAGGTCACGCCGGCCTTGATTGCGGCGGCGAAGCCGGCGTCGGGTCGGACGGAGCGTTCGAGGGCCGCGGCGTCATCGGCGAAACCGAACTCGGCCTTGTAGAGCTTCCAGTCATTGGGGCTGCCCTTACCTTTGCGCTCGAGCTGGAAGCCGCCGGGCCAGGAACGGATGTCGCAGACGCCGTTGTCGAGGTAGAGCACGCTCACGCGGTCCGGATGCAGGCGCGTCCAGGCGTTTACGTATAAGCCGCCGCGCGAGATTCCGAGGAGCGCCGGCTTGGCCGAAAGGTCCTTGGCGCCGTGCAGCTCATCGTAAAGCGCCTCCCAGACCTTCATCGCCTCGGGAGAGCCGAACCGGTTGACCTGACGGACGTAGGCGACGTGCCAGCCCCGTTCGACCAGTCCGTCCTCCAGCGTGCGCAGGTGCCCGGCGAACTCTCCGACCCACAGCCACGGCCGGCCGGCCGCGGGCTTTTCGGGAACCTTCAGCGTCACGTCAGCTCCGGCGACCTGGAACTTCTCCACCTTGATCGCCGCCGGGAGCAAGGCGGCGGCGAGAACGAGCAGGACAGCGGGGACTAGGCGGAGCATGGGGTAATTGATGTGCAAAGGTGCAAACGTGCAACGATGCAAATGTGGCGACCGAGGCCGACCTTAACTTTTTCACTTTTGCACCTGAGCCGGCGCACCTGCTCCTTGCCAGCCGTCCCCAAACCCACCATCTCTGAAAGGCATTCCTTTCATGAAACCCGTACTTCTGGTGATCCGTGACGGCTGGGGCGAGAACCACGACGCCCGTCACGACAAGTTCAACGCGATCAAGGTCGCGGACATCCCGGTGTCGCGCCGGCTGACCAAGGAGTGGCCCCGTACTGAGATCATAGCCCACGGCCTCGATGTCGGCCTGCCCGTCGGCATCATGGGCAACTCCGAGGTCGGTCACCAGAACATCGGCGCCGGTCGCATCGTCGACCAGGAAATCGTCCGCATCGACAAGGGCCTCACCGACCCCGCCGCCATGCGCCGCATCCCCGCCTTCCGCGGACTGGTCGAGAACGTGAAGTCCACCAGCGGCGCGGTCCACCTGATGGGCCTGTGCTCCGAAGCCGGCGTCCACTCCACCCTGCCCCACCTCTATGCCCTCCTCCGCCTGCTGAAGGAAGAAGGCCTCACCAAGGTCTTCGTCCACGCCTTCATGGATGGCCGTGACAGCCCTCCCACCTCCGGCCTCGGCTACCTCCAGCAGCTCGAAGACGAGCTCGTGAAGATCGGCGTCGGCAAGGTCGCCAGCGTCGCCGGCCGCTTCTGGGCCATGGACCGCGACAACCGCTGGGAGCGCGTGAGGACGGCCTACGACGCCCTCACCGGCGCGCCCGCGCCCGAGGCGGAGTCCGCCACGGCCGCGGTGCAGGCCTATTACGACCGGCCGACCGACTCCAGCATGACGGGCGACGAGTTCGTGCCCGCCACCCGAGTCAAGGGAGTCCCGTTCATCCAGGACGGCGATTCGGTGCTCTTCTTCAATTTCCGCGGCGACCGCCCCCGCGAGATCACCCGCGCGTTCATCGACCCCGCCTTCAAGGGCTGGGACCGCCCGAAGCTGCTCAAGCTCTTCTACGCCACGCTGACCAACTATGAGAAGGGCCTCTGTCCCAACGTGGTCTTCGACAAACCGCCGAAGATGATGAACATCCTCGGCGACTGGGTGGCGAAGCAGGGCGTGTCCCAGTTCCGCACGGCGGAGACGGAGAAGTTCCCGCACGTCACGTTCTTCTTCAATGACTACCGCGAGGAACCCTTCCCGGGGGAGGAGCGCGGCATGGCCCAGAGCCCCAAGGACGTCGCGACTTACGACCAGAAGCCAGAGATGTCGGCCTCCCAAGTCACGGAGATGGCGAAGGCCGCCATCCTCTCCGGCAAACACGGACTCATCGTGGTGAATTACGCCAACCCCGACATGGTGGGCCATACGGGCTCGCTTGAGGCGGTCTGCAAGGCCTGCGAGGCGGTCGACCGCGGGCTCGGCACGCTCCTCGAGGCGTTGGACCGGGCCGGCGGCAAGGCGCTCGTCACGGCCGACCACGGCAACGCGGACCAGATGTGGGAGCCGGAGGAGAATTCGCCGCACACGCGGCACACGCTGAACCCCGTCGAGGTCGTGCTCTACGGAGCCGACTGCAAGGGCCTCAAGGTCCGTCCCACCGGCAGGCTCGCGGACATCGCTCCGACGGTGCTGCAGCTGATGGGGCTTCCGAAGCCGGCCGAGATGACGGGCGAAAGCCTGATCGCCTGAGGCCGCTCAGAATCCGGTCGGAAAGACGATCCCCAGGGAATCGCCGACGGCCCTGACCATCTCCACTTCACCGGGATCGGCGCGGCCGTCATGCAGCATGGCCACGCCGCAGGCACGCACGGTCTCACGGCGCTGGGCCACGCTGAGACGCAGGAAGGAGGCGAGCGCGGCGGCCACCTGGGCCGAAGACGGAGCCGGGCCGTAAGGCGGAGGACGTGGCACCCGCAGCTGGGCGAAGGCCCTCAGGTAGGCCCGCTCCTTCTCGGCCTCGTCCTGAGCGGAGGCATGCACGAGGGCGGACAGCACGACGGCATGCGCCTCCTCGACCGCAATCGCCGCCGGGGCGATCGGCGGAGGCAGCCCGAGATGACGGCGGAGCGCCGACTCGAGCAGGACGTGAAGGAGGGCGTCATCGGTCATCGAAGTGGCCTGGGAGACGCCGTCGCGGATCAGCGCGCGCTGGTCGGGGGAAAGCTGCCGGAGCGTCGGCAACGCCAGGTCCAGCAGAGGGAGTCGTGAGCCACGGGGCAAGGAGCGGACGACGGGCTCGAACTTCACCACCTCGCGCACGACCTCTCCGCCGGCAAGTCCTGCCAGAGCCTTGAGCTGCCCGTCTCGGACGGCCGCATCCTTGGAGAGAATGAGCGAGAAGACCACGGCCAGGGAACCGACCAGATCGGTGGCGGCGGCGACCAGCGGTTCGGGCAACGCGCCACGAAAAGTCACGGCCTCCTGAATCTGATGCGGCGTGGCGTCGGGGACGGACGCGGACGCAGCCGGGCGCACGGGGGCCGCACCGGCGAAACCGGAGGCCACCGGAGAAGCCGTCGCCGCGCCGGCGGCCGGGCGCCGGGCGGAAGCCGGAATGCGCAGGTCGCCTCCGGAGGCCGGATCGATGCGCTTCAGACGCTCATCCAGCGGCGGGTGCGTGGAGAAGAGCGACTCAAGGAAACCCGGGGTCGAGGCGAAGAAGAGATGCCTGGCCTCGTCGTCCCCTTCGGCGACCGTCGCCCCATGGGCCGCGATCTTGCGGAAGGCGCCGGCCAGGCCCTGAGGATTGCGCGTGAACTGCACGGCGGAGGCGTCGGCGAGGAACTCCCGCTGACGGGACACGCAGGCCTGAATGATGCGGGCGAAGAGCATGCCGCCCGCGCCCACGACGACCAGGGCCAGACCGGCGACCAGGATCACGAGATTGCCGCCCTTCTTGCGCCCGCCGCCCGAAGAACCCGCGAGCCGCATCGCCAGGTAGCCCAGCTGGACGAGCGCCAGCAGGCCGGCCACCGTACCGATGAGGCGCAGATTGAGCCGCATGTCGCCGTTGCCGATGTGGCTGAACTCATGCGCGATGACGCCCTGCAGTTCGTCGCGCGTCAAGCTCTGCAAGGCGCCGCGCGTGACGCCGACCGCCGCGTCCTCGGGCGAATTGCCCGCCGCGAAGGCGTTGATGCCCGCGGAACCCTCGATGACGTAGCATTCCGGCACGGGCAGCCCGGAGGCGAGGGCCATCTCCTGGACGATGTTCAGGTATCGGCGCTCAAGCGGATCGGCCGCGCCGCCGACGACCAGCCGGCCGCCCAAGCTGCGCGCCACCGCGCCGCCGCCGGAGGAGAGTTTGGCGATGCGGACCAGGGAACCTCCGAGCACCACCACGAAGGCCGTCCCGGCGGTGGCGATGAAGAGCTTGGGCTGCCACCACTGGGGTGCGACGCCCTGCGCCTTGGCCAGCCCGATGACCGCCACCGCGTAGAGCGTGCCGGCGAGTGCCGTGAGGGCGCAGGCCAGCAACACGACGAGCAGGGCCGTGCGACCGCGGGCGTCGTCCTGCGCCCGGAAGAAGTCCATCTGCGCGGCCATCGCGCGTCAGACCCTCAGAAGGAGACCTTCGGGGCGGCCTTCTCCGCCTCGTTCTCGATCTTGAAGAACTCGGCGGGGAGGAATCCGAAGAGGTTCGCGATCAGCACGCGCGGGAAGGTCTCGCGTCCGTTGTTGTAGAAGAGCACGGAGTCGTTGAAGGCCTGACGGGCGAAGGCGATGCGGTTCTCCGTGGAGGTGAGCTCCTCCATCAGGCCCCGCATGGTGGCGTCGGCCTTGAGCTGGGGGTAGTTCTCGGAGACCACCAGCAAGCGACCCAGGGCGCCGCTGAGTCCGGACTCCGCGGCGACGAGGTCGCGCATGGCGGCGGGATCCGTGGGGTTACCCGCGACGCGGACGTTAGCCTGGGTAGCCTTGGCGCGGGCCTCGACCACCGCGGTGAGGGTCTGGGACTCATGAACCATGTAACCCTTCGCGGTCTCGACCAGATTGGGGATGAGGTCATGGCGGCGCTTGAGCTGCACATCGACTTGGGCGAAGGCGTTGCGGAAGCGGTTACGCAGCTCGACCAGCCCGTTGTACATGCCGACGACGATGATGCCGAGGATGAGCAGGAGCACGAACGCCGAGAGTAGGAAGAGGATTATGGGTTGCATGGTATGAAAAATGCCCGACACGGTCTCCGGTGCAAGCACAGGAGAACGCCGACCATTAGAATTAAACCAGACTATTGGAACGGTCGCTCAGGGCAGTTCGGCCAGCCGGGCACAGACTTCGTCGATCAGGAAGGCCGGGGTGGAGGCCCCGGCGGTCACGCCTACGGTCCGGTAGCGGCCCACGGCCTTCAGATCCAGCTCAGCGGCCGTCTCGACATGAAAGCAGGGCAGCCCCTCGCGTTCGACGAGGCTGGCCAGCTTGACGGTGTTGGCCGAATGGCGTCCGCCGATGACCACGACGGCCTCGCAGCCCTGCTTGCGCAGCTCCACAACGTCGGACTGCCGGTCCTTGGTGGCGCCGCAGATGGTGTCGAAGACGAGGGCCGAAGGGACCCGGCCGCGCAGGCGTGCCGCGAGCCGCTCGAACTCGTCGGTGAACATGGTGGACTGGGACACCATGCAGACCTTGTCGCCCAAGTCCGGCAGGGCGTCGATGTCGGCTTCGTTGGAGATGACGTGCCCCCTACCCTCGGCGTATCCCATGAGGCCGATGACCTCAGGGTGCTTGGAATCGCCGAAGATGACCGTGGTGAAGCCCTTCTTAGCGTGCAGGCGGACCTTGCCGGCGATGATACCGACGTCGGGACAGGTGGCGTCGCGGAATTCCAGACCGAGCGACTTCAGGTATTCGCGACGCTCGGGAGAGATGCCGTGGGCGCGGACGACCATGACGGCCTCCGGCGCGGTCCTGGCGTCGACCTGCACCTTGGACTCGCTGCGGTAGTCGCCAACCTCGCGGATACCCTCGCCGGTAAGCACCTCCATCATCTGGCTGTTATGGATGAGGGGGCCGTCGGTGTAGACGGGGTGACGGCCCTTGCGGGCGTACTCGCGGGCGATGTCGATTGCGCGCTCGACGCCCCAGCAGAAGCCCGCCGACTTGGCCCGGATGACCTTCATCACAACCAAGGTGTCCGCCGGGCGGAGGGGTTCAAGCAAAGTCGGCCGCAGGTGGCCTCACGGGGCGGGCACGCCCCAGACCTCGGCCTCGATGTAGTCGTTGGTCGGCGAGGAGGAGTTGCCCTTGGAATGGAAGCGTACGTAGCGGCCCTTGACGGCGGAGACGGGAATCACCCTGCCCTCGTGGGACTCGAAGTAGCAGAAGTCTTTGCCCTTGCCGAAGCCCAGCTCGCCCTCGGCGTCGTTGTTGTAGACGGTTGTAACGTCCTTCTTGAAGTCCTTGTCGTCGGAGATCTGGACCACCACGTTGAAGTAGACGCGGGGCTCGCGGTGGAAGTGCCAGAGGGCGATGGCGTGGATCGCCGCGCCCTTGCTCAGGTCGACCTGCATCCACTGGTGGCCGCGGGGCAGCTCGACCTCGAAGCCCTCCTCGCCGCCCTTGTCACCGTCGGTGAGGAAGGAGAAGTCGCCAGCGTTGGCTTCGCGGGCGCTAGAAGTCACGGGACGCCCGAAGGCGAGGTTCTTGGCGTCAGCGGGCACCTTCGGCAGGGCGCGCGGGCCCTTGACCACGGGCTCAAGGTTGGAAACCTTGACCGGACGCGGCGTGCCCAGCGCGACCGACTTGGGCAGGACGAGAGGTAGTGGCTTGTCCTCGGCGGCGAGGGCGAGCGGGAGGACGAGGAGCCAGAGCAGGGTGGACTTCATAGGCATGAAAGATAAGACAACTCCGAAGCACCCGGGTTTCAAGCCTTGGGAGCCTCGAGGGTGCGCACCCGGCGGTGACGCAGGGGGAAACGGAGGGTCACGGCCGTACCCGACCCCGGGGTGCTGCGGATGTCGACCGTGCCGCCGTGGGCCCGCATGATGCGGAGGAGGATGAGCATGCCGACGCCGGCGCCGGAGCCCTTGGTGGTGTAATAGGCGTCGAACACACGGGTGAGACGCTCGACGGGGATACCGACGCCCGTGTCACGGACCTCGACCGACACCCATTCGTCGTCGTGCGCGATGGCCACGTCGATCTCGCCGCCCCGGTCCATGGCCTCGAGGGCGTTCTTGAGGACGTTGAACAGCGCCTGCTTGACCTGGTTGCGGTCGCCGAGGATCGGCGGCACGCCCGAGGCGACGTCGACGGAGACGCGCACGCCGAGCTGCTCCATCTGGTCGCGCAGGAGCGCGACCGCGTCGGCCACGACGGCGACGAGGTCGGTGTCCGCGAGCGCGGGCGGAGCGGGCCGCACGGCCCCGAGGAAGTCGCGCACGATGCCGTCAAGCCGGGCGATCTCGGAACGGCAGACGGCGGCGGACTCGCGGACCTTGCGGGCGGAGGGCGAGTCGCCGAGCTTGGCGGCCTCGCGCTCGAGCAGCTGGAGATGGATGCCGATCGCGTTGAGGGGATTGCCCACCTCGTGGGCCACGCCGGCGGCGAGGGTGACGATGGAGTCGATGCGCTCGCTCTCCACGCGGTCCTCGGTCTGGACGCGCTCGGCGGTGACGTCGCTGAGCACGGCCACGCGGCGGGCCAGCTCCGGGGACTGGGAGTCGCTGACGCGCGCGAGGTGCAGCCGGAGCACGCGGGACTCGGGGTAACGCACCTCGACCTCGCGGGAGAGCGCCGCCGAATCGACGGGCAGATCGAGCGCCGCCGCCAGGTCGGGGGCCAGACGGCGCAGGTCGGGCCGGCCTTCGGGCTCGGAGGGGAATCCGAGCAGATGGGCCGCGGAGGCGTTGGCGTATTCGACCGCGCCATCGTGAGAAAGCACCAGCACCCCCTCGCGCAGGGTGTCGAGCACGGTCTCCATGAGGTCGCGCTCGCGCTCGAGGCGCCGGGCCAGGATGGCGAGGTTCTGGGCGTCGAGGTCATCGATGCGGCCCAGGACGCGATCGAGCGGACTGGAACGACGACGGCTCATCGTTTCGCAAGCCTCGCGGCGACTTCGGCGACCAGCAGGCGGGCGACCTCGGCCTTGGACGCCGGGCCGAGCTGACGCCTGAAGCCCTCACGACCGACCAAGGTGACCGTGTTCTCCTCGGAGCCGAAGGCGCCCTCCACGCCGGCCACGGAATTGGCGGCGACCAGGTCGACGCCCTTCCGGTCGAGCTTGGCACGCGCGTTGGCCTCGACGTCCTCCGTCTCGGCGGCGAAACCCACCAGCACCTGGTCGGGCCGGCGACGGGCCGAGAGGGCCGTGAGGATGTCGGGCACGGGCTCCAGCTCCACCGTCATCCCGCGGCCGTCCTTCTTGAGCTTGGAAGGCTGACGTGACGCCGGGCGCCAGTCGCTGACGGCGGCGCACATGAGCAGGACGTCGCAGGGGCCGAAGAGCGCGTCCGTCTGGCGCGACATCTCCTCGGCGGTCACCACCGGGTAGAGCATAACCCCCGCCGGTTCGGGCAGGGAGACCGGGCCGGAGACCAGGTCGACCGTCCATCCGGCCGAACGGGCCGCGGCGGCGAGGGCATAGCCCATCTTGCCCGAGGACGGATTGCTGATGAAGCGCACCGGATCGAAGAATTCGCGCGTGGGACCCGCGGTGATGAGGCAGCGGACGGCCATCGGGGAGGATGCTGGCGGCGGCGGGGTCCGAGGGCGAGCGTGAAGGCGTCCTTTGGCGCTTCCCACCGGCCCCGGGTGCGGCCAGATTGCCCCGCAGATGGACATCTACCTGGCCACCGGCAACGCGCACAAGGCGGAGGAATTCGGCCGGCTCTTCGCGCTTGCGGGCATGCGGAAAATCAAGGTCCGCTCGGCCAAGGAGCTCGGCGGCATGCCCTTCGTGGACGAGAGCGCGGGCACCTTCGTCGGCAACTGCCGGCTCAAGGCCGAGGCGCTGCTGAGGATCGTGCCTCCGAAATCATGGGTGCTGGCCGACGACAGCGGACTGTGCTGCGACGCCCTGCAAGGAGGCCCCGGGGTCGATTCAGCCGTCTATGCGGGGACGGGAGCGACCGACGCCCAGAACCGGGCGAAGCTCCTGACGGCGATGAAGGACGCCCCGCTCCACCGTCGGGGCGCGCGCTTCGAATGCCACCTGCTGCTGCTCGGCCCCAACTGGACCGACGTGAAGTTCGTCGGGCAATGCTGGGGCAAGATCCTCGAGGCCGAGGCGGGCCGGGAAGGCTTCGGCTACGACTCGCTCTTCGTGCCCGCGAATCATGACCGCACGTTCGGCCAGCTCAGCGCGGCCGAGAAGGACGCGGTGAGCCACCGCGCCAAGGCCTTCGCGCAGCTGACCGACTGGCTTCGCGAAAACGGCTACGGCAGGTGAAGGCCGTCGTGAAGACGACCCGGCTGCCCTGAACCGGGGGCCGCGGCCAGCTGTGCGTCAGTGACGCGCCTGACCACGGCGTGGGCCAGGAGGGAGACCGCGATCACCAGCGCCGCCTGAAGCGTCAGCAATTGCGTGGCGAGAATCAAGGAGGGCTGATCGTCAGCACGCTCACTCATCACCTTCGTGAAGCGACCGAACACATTGGTGACCAGCCAGAACGTCCACCAGACCGGCACCAGGGCGGGCACAGGCTGCTCCCTCCACCCGGACGGGCTGTGACTGGCTTGCCACAGCTCGCGCATCCCGCGGTAAGGAAGCACCAGATTGACGAAAGGAACGAAGTAGAAGAGCAGCGCCTTCCCGGGAGTCTGCGTCAGGCCTTTCCGCACCGATCGCCCTGACGTGACGGTTGGCCAGCAGAATCCAGCGGGCGAAGAACGCGGCGGACAGCAGGAAGGTTCCGATTGTGACAACGTACAGCAGCTCCTGGCGCTCATCATTTCCCTCGAGTTCCTCCGTCGTCCAGGCCGGCCGCGCGATGAGCTCCCACTGCATCGCATTGGAGACCAGGAAAACCACGCTGACGACGGCATGCAGGATCAGAAAGGCTTTGAGCAGCCGCGCCGCCTCGGCGAACTTCCGGCGGGAGCGGTCGTCGGAAATCGGTTCCATGTCCTTGGGTATGGCATGCCGGTTCCGGCGACAAGCCCGAGAGCGGCGTGCGCCGGGCGCCCTCAGAAGAACACCGCCTCGGACAGCGCCTCGGCGGGTCCCATAAGCGCGACGCGCTGGGTCACCGTGCCGGGCTCACGTCCGCGGGTAAACGTGATGCGCGCCTGCGTGCCCTTCTCCGCATGCTCCCAGAGGAAGCGTGATCCGTCCTCATAGGTCCACTCGGCCGCCAGGTTGTCACCGGCGGGCGGAGCCTCGGAAATCAAGAATTCGGCGGTGACGTGCGACCGACCCAGGCCGGCGCAGTGCGCGAGGCAGGACTTCAT
>VHDL01000025.1 GCA_016871415.1 Verrucomicrobiota bacterium | reverse complement strand
GTCGCCGGCTTGCTGTCGGGGCCGAGCATGCGCCTGAGCAGGGGCGTGGTCGCAGGATCCTCGCCAATGTAATCAATCGTCTCCACCCGCGCATGCCCCTCCATGTTCGACTGCCCCACCAGCACGTAGACCTGCAGGGGCTTGGCATGGAGCAATGAACCGAGCAGGACGAAACAGGCGAGCAGGGGCGATCTCATCATATCTCTTCTATCGCTCCCGTCGTTCCCTGCAACCTCCCTGTCCGAGTTTGCCCCTCCCGCGGCACCGCCGCGCCGGCAGGGCTGACCGCCCTCGGTCAGCCGCCCTGCGGCGCCTCACCCGCCCCGCCCACGCCCTCACTCCAGCGGAATCAGCAGACCGGGCGAGGGCTTGCCGCCAAGGCCGATCCCGACCGGACCGGGCAGGCTCAGGACGGGCACGGTGCCGATCGCGCCCCTCGACGTCGTGGTCGTCATGTTGCCGATGCGGTTGGTCGAAGACGTGAAGCTCGAACCGCCGATCGAGCCCGTCGAGTGGCTCATGCCGCCGAATCGGTTGGTGCTGACCTGGAAGGACGTGGCGCCGAGATTGCCATGGGTGCTCGTCATCCCTCCCATGCGGTTGGTGCTCATGTTCAGGGACGATCCTCCGACATTTCCATAGGTGCTGGTCATGCCGCCGAAGTGATTGGTGGTGGTGGAGATGCTCGCTCCTCCCACCGAGCCATAGGTCGACGACAGGGCGCCGAACCGGTTGGTGGACAGGTTGATCGCGCTGCCGCCGACCTGACCGTAGGTGCTGCTCATCCCTCCGAATCGGTTCGTGGAGACCGAAACTGAAGAGCCACCGATGTTACCGTACGTGCTCGACATGCCCCCGAAGTTGTTGGTCGTCAGATGGACCGGCTGACCGTTCACCTGGCCGTAGGTCGTGGTCATGTTGCCGAACCTCTGCGTCGTGAGATGGGAGTTCTGGGCGGAAAGGACCGAGGCCAGGGAAAGGACGGCGACGAGTGATGCGTATTTCATATCTTGAATAATTTGACCTTCCCGAGCGCAGTCAACCCCATGCCTACGCCGGCAGGCTGCGCGCCCCCGTTCAGCCGCCATTCGGCGGCCATTCCATCCTTCAGGCTCCCCCATCTTCATCCTCAATCTGCATTTACTGTCCCTGTCCCTGCCCCTGTTCCTGCCCCTGTCCTAGTCCCTCGCGGCTCCGCCGCGCTCACCTTTGCACAGGAGCTCCGCTCCGCTTTGCACCTTTGCACTATCTGCCGCCTCCCCTTGCCAACATGCCAACTTGCCAGCCTGCCAGCTAACTCTGCCCCTGCCCCTGTCCCTGCCCCTCGAAGTCAGTCCCCTCACGGCCTCTCTGCGGCCGCGTGCCCCCTCCTCGAAACCTATCTCAAAATCCCCCCGCCTTCCCTTCCCTGGACCGCGGATCATGCGCGCCGATGAAAGGGCCACCCTTCTCGGGCTGGGCGACGGCCTGGGTCGAGCCGAGTGTGTCGACTTCGTTGAGGACGTGGCCGCGACGACGCAGGTCGGCCTTCGCGGATTCCGACATGCGCTTCTCGACGCGGAGCTCATCCGGGCTCCACTGCTGATGGAGACGCGGCTTGGCCAACGCGACGGCCGGCGTGTCACCCTCGTCAAGGATGTGCAAGATGGCCAGCAGGGTCTGGGAGATGATCGTCGGGCCGCCGGCGGCGCCGACGGCGAGCACGGGACGGTTTCCCTCAAAGACGAGCGTCGGCGACATGCTGGAGAGCGGACGCTTCCCCGGGGCGGGCAGGTTGGCGTCCGACCCCACGAGGCCGAATGCGTTCGGGACGCCCGGGGCTGCGGCGAAATCGTCCATCTCATTGTTAAGCACCACGCCCATGCCCGGCACGACGACTTTTGACCCGTAGGAGGTGTTAATGGTGGCCGTGCATGCGACCCAAGTTCCGGACGCGTCAGCGGCCGAGAAGTGCGTCGTGTGCTTCTCAAAAACATGCTCGTCGGCCTTGGGCGGCGTGCCGTGTCCCTTGACCGGTGTCGACTTGGTGAGGTCTATCTTCTTCGCAAGCTCCTTGGCGTATGCCTTGTCGGCCAATCCCTTCGGTACCTTGGTGAAGGCCGGATCGCCCAGCCAGTGCGCCCGGTCCGCGAAGGCCAGTTTCATGGTCTCGGCGATGAGGTGAGGCATGTCCTCCCCGGGCACGGCCCCCTTGGCTTCGAGGATGTTGAGCATCTGCGCGACATGCACCCCGCCCGAACTCGGCGGGGGAAATCCGACGATCCGGCGTCCCTTGTAGGTCGTCTCCAGGGGCGTCCGACGCTTCAGCGCGTAGTCCGCGAAATCGGGTTCGGTGATCAGTCCGCCGTTGGCCCTCATCCAGGCGGCCGTCGCCTTGGCGAAGTCGCCCCTGTAGAACCAGTCCGCCCCGCCCTTGCCGAGAGCACGAAGCGTCCGGGCGAGGTCAGGCTGACGCAACAGCACGCCCTTCTCCAGCGGCCGGCCACCCGTGCCGAAGAAGATTGCCTTCGAGGAAGCGAACTTGGCCATGTCCTTCTCCACCGCGAGAAGACGCGCCGCCGAAGCTGACGAAAGTGGAAAACCGTCTTCAGCGATCTTGGCGGCCGCCTCGCAGTGCACGCCCCAGGGCAGCTTGCCGTATTTGACCACCGCCTCATGGAACACCGCGGCCTGTCCGGGAACGCCGGAGGCCAGCGCGCCCGTGCGACTCAGCTCCGGCACCGCCCTCCCGTCGCGCAGGAACATGTCCGCCGTCGCCGCGGCCGGCGCGGTCTCACGGCCGTCCAGCGCGACGACCTCGCCGGAAGGGAGACGGATCAGCATGAAGCACCCTCCGCCCAGCCCGGAGTTATGACTGTCCACCACCCCAAGCACCAGACCCGTGGCGACCGCCGCGTCGACCGCATTGCCGCCGCGACGCATAATCTCGACGCCGGCTTCACTCGCCAGATGGTGGACGGCGGCCACCATGCCGCGCCTCGCTTCTTCCGCCGCCTGCGCGACGAACGTCAGCGGCATGCACACGATCAGGAGCCATCGCTTCATGCGCCTAACTTATCCTTGATCCGCGTCTCGGCAATCCCCGGATAGGGGCGGCCGCTCAGGCGAGGCGGCGGAGCGGGCATGGACGAAGCCCATCCTGTTCAACGAGGAGGACCACGAGGGCTTCGAGCGCCCGCAGAACAACTTCGCCACCGCGGTCGCCGCCCATGTCTCCTGGGGCTGGTTCGACTACCGTCGCGCCGGCAAGGCGCCCGAAGACGGCTTTCAGTCCCCGCCGGTGAACTGAGGCATCTCGTCCGACCGGAAGAAGGCCTTCTTAAAATATCTGGCCGAAATCGCCGGCGCGAAGCCCTGAACCGTTACCCGGCCGGCGGGCGGATCCACCCAGCGAGGCGCACCCGTTCGACCAAGACCATGTGCGGGACGGTCAGCGCCGCCAGACCGACGAAGACGATCTGGACCACGCGTGCGTCCAGCGGGGCGTCCTGCAGGCAATACCAGGCCGCCGCCGACCCCAGCCCCACCCCGATCATGGGCAACAAGGCGACCAAGCCGAGGAAGCGCCAGGAGTCTCGGCCGGAATAGCGGAATGCGCGGAGGATGTGGCGCGCTCCGTGCATGCCGCAGAAGAACAGGGTGAAGGCGAGCAAGGGCGGCGCTACGAAGGCAAGCACGCCGACGGCCGCGAATTCGAACGCGGTGAGGCGATCGCGTAAGCTGCGTTCGCCGATTGCCAAGACCAGCCCCAACGCCCACGGCCAGACGAGCCAGCCCAGGACTGGAATGATGGCGCCAGCCGCTTCCGGGCCGACTAGCTGGCCGAATAAGCCGCTCATCTCAGCCTGATGCCGTCCAGCCGGCAGGACCAGCACAGCCCCCCCATAAAGAATCCGCGAGACCCAAGGCGTCCCTTCCGCGGGGTCGCCGGAAAAATGCGCAACCGAGATCAGCAGGAAACCGACCAAGAAGGCCGTAGGCGCCCATGCCCACGCGGCGACCACCAAACCGGCGAGCACGAGATAGCCGGCCGTGAAGCGCGACCAATCCCAGGCTGTCCGCAGTCCGTAAAGACGCTGCGCGAAAAGCGTGTCCATCGCGCCGTGCGGGACGCCGAGAACGAGGATCAGCGCCGCGAGCACGATGAGTTCGAGCCGCGGCGGGTACCGGTCCAAGGCGCCGGCGACCGCCGCCGTCAGACAGGCGACACATCCGAAGACTAGGCCTTGGCGACGCTCGGCGTTCACGGACGCACCACGCCCGGGGCGGGTCGGAAAAGTTCGCGGAGGAAAGGCCCCGGCGGCAAGGCGGCGATGACGGCCAGGTCGTCGAGCCAGGTGCCTTGGTCGCTCATGAAACGGGCGAGCCTCGCCGGCGCGACCTTGCGGAACATGGCCAGGAAAAGGACCGGCGCCAGCTCCGGTCGCCGCCGGAGCACCTGCAGGAAGAGCGCGTCCATGCGGCTGAGGATCCATCCGTCCGGCGCGTGCGCCCGGGGGCCGAGTCCCTCGGCCAGGCTCTGCGCGCACGTCTCCGCCCAGCGTTGGATGCGTTGGAACGCATAACCGCTGCTCGCCCGCGCCCCGCCCGCCATAAGGCCCGCCCGCACGAAGGTCGGGTCGGCCGCCGGCTTCGGGAGCGGCAAGCCCATCGGCAGGATGCCGTGCTCTTCGCGTCGGGTCCGGAAAGGTCGTTCACCAAGCCGCTGCTGGATCAGACGGCCGAGCTCCGCCCGGAATACGTCCGGGCCAGCCGGCGCGGGGGCGAAGGCGGTGACTTCCAGCAACGCCCGCGTCGGCGACAAAGGGAGGATGTAATGAAAAAGAATCTGCCCCGCCTCACCCTCCGTGAAGTGCATGATCTCCGCGACGGCGGGATCGAACACGGGGCCGACGCTTTCGATTTCCACGCCGAGGAAGGACTGCCACAGCACCGCGGCCCCTTCGGCGGGTACTGCCGGCGGTCGGGTGTCGACGACCCAACGGGCGCGCTGGACTCCAGCCGAGGTGTCGGCCTCCCAGAGCCCGCCGACCTTGCGCGGTTCGCCGAGCACGCGGACGCCCATGGCCAGGCGCACGCGCTCCGACTGGGTGATGAGCCCGCAGCTCTCCTCATAGAATCCCCCCGAGGGCAGGATCGCGTAGGGAGATTCTGCGCAGTCCACCACGACGCGCTCCGTGGGGGAGGCCAGGGACACCTTCGCCCATCGGCGCCGTACCAGATGCGGCAGCCGGGCCGAGGGCTGCATCCAGAAGCACCAAGTCCGGTCATCGACGTAAGCCGCCCGACTCTCGAGCACCAAGGTGCGCGGAGCCGCCGCCCCCTGCTCGGCCAGCCTACGCGCCAAACTGAGTCCGGCGGCGCCTCCGCCCAGGATGAGGAGATCAGTCTCCATGACGTGCGTTGATGCCCGGCAGCCCGATCAAGGCCCGGTGCAAGGAGACGGAATGCGTCCCGGGGCGGGCCCAGAAAGCGCCGCGGAGCGGCTGCGTGGTCAGGGCGGCGAGGGTGATGGTCGCCTTGCGCCAGTCGGGGACGACCGACCGTCCCTCCCAATAAGCATGCTCGGCCGCGGCCAGGCGGTGTCCGATGGCGCGATAGACGCGGCCCGCGACGAGGATGCCGGCACGCGCCCGCAGGGGCAGGAAAGGCAAGCCGGCTTCGCCGCTGGCGTAATAGGTTTCCGCTAAAGCGAGGAGCCGCGCCACCGCGGAGCGGATCCTCGGACGCAACGTCGGCGAAGGGTCGATGAGCTCGGCCGGCGCGACGTCTCCCACGAGGGCCGCGGGGAGATAGCGCCGCCCCATCCGGGCGTCGGCGGCGACGTCACGGCAGAGATTGGTCAGCTGCATGGCGATGCCGAGATCGACGGCATGGGCCGCCGCGGCCGGCTCGGGCGCGTCGAGGACCCGGCACATCATCAGCCCGACGGTACCCGCCGCCCGGTAGCAATAACGCAGGAGTTCGGCTTCATCCGCGACGCGGACGGTCCCGGCATCGGACGCCATGCCTGCGATGAGCTCACGCACGACCCCGGACTCGATGCCGCATTCGCGCAGGAGCGCCAGCCCGTCCTGGAGGATGGGATCATCGGAACGTCCCTCGAGGACGGCGCGATCCGCCGCGGCCAGCGCCATCCGGGCCTGCTCCGGGGACGCCGCCTCGTCGACCCAGTCGTCAAGCCGACGACAGAACGCGTAAAGCCGCGTCGCCCGACCGGCGTGCGTCGGACCGAGCAGCCGACGCGCCCAATGGAAACTCCGCCCCTGACGGGCCAAGGTCACCTCCGCCGCGGTCGAAGGAACGTGCGCGGCGGGCCGGCTCATGAGGCGGCCGGGATGAGGGCGTCGACCACCTTGGCGGAACAGAGCACGCCCGGGACGCCGGCGCCGGGGTGGGTGCCCGCGCCGACCAGGTAGAGGCTCCGCACGGATTCGGATTTGTTATGGAAGCGGAACCAGGCGGATTGACGGAAGACCGGAGCCACGGAGAAACCCGCGCCGTGGACGCTGCGGTATTCGGCGCGGAAGTCCTCGGGGGTCTTGTAGAAATCGGCCGTGATCACCGACTTCAGCCCAGGCAGCATCGTGCGTTCCAAGGCGTCGACGATGCGGTCCCGCAGACGCGGGCCTTCGACGGCCCAATCGATGCCGGCCTGCAGGTTGGGCACGGGGCAGAGCACGTAGAAACTGTCCTGGCCCGCCGGGGCGAAGCTGGGATCCGTGGCGGTCGGACGATGGACATAGAGCGAGAAGTCCTCGGCGAGCTTCTGGCGGTGGAAGATGTCGTCGAGCAGCTCTCGGTAGCGCTCGCCCATCCAGATAGTGTGGTGCGCAACGTCGGGATACGTCCTCGTCGTGCCGAAATACAGGACGAACAGGCCCATCGAATAATGGGCCTGGGACAGCTTCACGCGCGTGGCGAGCGCCTGCTCCCCGTGCGGGACGAGTTCGCGGTAAAGATGGGCCGCGTCCGCGTCGGAGACAACGACGTCGGCGTCCAGGACGGCGCCGTCGGCCAGCACCACGCCGCGGGCCACGCCTCGCTCGACAAGGACGCGCTCAACGGACGTGCTCAGAAGCAGGGCGACCCCTTGCCGTGCCAGCAGGCCGCCGAGGGCCTGGATGACCGCACCGGTGCCGCCCATGGCGAAGTGCACCCCGTGCGCACGCTCCAGGAAGTGGATCAGGCCGTAGATGCTCGTGGTGTCGAACGGGTTGCCGCCCACGAGCAGGGGCTGGATGGAGAACGCCCGGCGGAGCTTGTCGCTCACCAGATGGCGCGAGACCATCTGCCAGACGGTCTCATAATTGCGCAGTCCGAGGAGATGCGGCACCTGCCGCAGCATGGTCCCGAGCCGGTGGAACGGCTGGGCCGACAGCTGGGTGAACCCGATGTCGTAGATTCGGCGGCTGTGCTCGAGCAAGGCTAGGTACCCGGCGCGGTCGCGCGGTTCGATGCGCTCGATTTCGGCGAGCGTGGCCTCCAGGGTGCCGCCGTAGTCGAAGGTGTCCCCGTCGGCGAACTGGAAGCGATACCACGGCGTCAGCGGGACCAGTTTGACGTGATTGGCGAAGCTTTCGTCGAAGAGCGCGAACAACTCCTCGAACAGGAAGGGCGCCGTGATGACCGTCGGGCCGGCGTCATGCCGGAAGCCCTCGCGCTCATAGACTTGGGCACGTCCGCCCAGGGCTGCGCAGCGGTCAATGAGGGTCACAGCATAGCCCTTGGCGCGCAGCCGCAAGGCGGCGGCGATGCCACCGAATCCCGCGCCGATGACGATGGCTTTCACGCCTCCGTCTTATGCGGACTTCACCCGCTTAACGAGCGCGAAGGCGAATTCAGTCAGCAGCGCACCAGACTTGTTCGGCAAGGCGTCCGCGTGCCCGATGGCCGCCTCAAGATGTCCCCGCGCCAACTGCCGGGCTTGGTCGGCGGCGAGTTCAGGTGGGCGTCCGGCCGCAAGCAGGAGGACAATGTTCAGGCTGTGCTGGGCGGCGTCGCCCTGCACGTCCTCAAGATCGTCGACCATCTGGTACCCGATGCCGAAAGCGTGGACGGCGGCGCGGATGCGCGGCAGCCACTGTTCCTGACGCGCAGCCAGGAAGGCGAGTTCAAGCGGAAGGCTCAGCAGGACGCCGGACTTGCCGACGACGATCTCCTCGTAGCGGGCGACTTCGGGGAGGGCGCAGTCCTTGGTGGCCAGCTCGGAGCATTGTCCCTGGATCACCTGGGACGTGCGGGCATGGACGCAGCGCAGCAAGGCGGGGAGCGTAGCGGGCTCGGGCAGGTCGGCCAGGGCGCCATAGGCGGCCGAAAGCAGGAGGTCGCCGGTGCAGAGGGCGACGTCCGTACCAAAAGCGGCGCACACGGTTGGAAGACCGCGGCGTAACTTCTCCTTGTCCTGGAGGTCGTCGTGGACCAGAGAGGCGTTGTGGAGGAGTTCGACGCAGGCGGCGAGGCGGACAGCCTGGTCGCGGACAACGCCGAGGGCCTCGCAAGCATGCAAGGCCAGCCGGGCGCGCACCCTCTGCCCGCCGGCTTCGAGGTGATAGCGGGCGGCGCGCAACGTGGCGGGCTCGCCGGCGGACACGCCGGTCACCGCCTCCACCCTGACGAGAGCGAGCATCTGCCGCTCGACCTCGAGGAGGGCGGAGTCAGTGGTGCTGTTCATCGGGTGGGGGGGTATGACCGGTTGTGACCGTCAGGAAATCCCGGGGCAGGGGTCCCGGGACGCGGGGATAACAAAATCGGACAATGGGGCTCGCGCCCCATTGTCCAATTCGTGAGGGGTCCTTAGTTCTTGTCGGACTCGCTGACAGCGGCGGCCCAGATGATGACGCCGAAGCCGATCTTGTTGACCACGTCCGCGAGGTTGTAGACCACGTTGAGCATGACCGCGGAGTCTTCGGGCTTTCCGCCGGCGAGGTAGCCGAGGAAGTAGCCAATCGGGTAGATGGCCCAACCGAAGACGACGATGCTACGCATCAGCTTGAAGGCCGACTGGACGGCAGGCGGAGCAGACTCGACGCTGATCTTGCCAGCTTCACCGGCGTAGATTTCGTAGATGATGTAGAACCAGCCAGTCATGCTGATGATGAAGGCCAGCCATGTGTTGACGACACCGGCTTCACCGAGGTAACCAAAGATGAGCATCACTAAGGTGCCGATCATGAGGCGCCAGAAAACGCCGCCCGAGACCTTGGTCACGGCAGAGAGGATGAGATAGAACTCGACCATCAGCAGGGGCACGGTGATGAGCCAGTCGATGTAGCGGAAGACGGTCGGGGTGGAACCAGTGGACACCCAGACATCGCGCATGTAGAAGTAGTGAGTCGCAGCCACGAGGGTCACGAGGCCGGAGACGGTCAGCGAGGTCTTCCACTTGGGTTTGACGCGCTGTGTCTCGACGAAGAAGAAGGCCGTCGCGGCGACCAGCGCCATCGAGATGACCCAGAAGGAGACGCCGACTAAATCATCGGCCTTGAGGTTGCCCGAACCAGGAGAGGCTGCGGCCAAAACGGTTCCGGGGGTGAGGAAGCAAAGAGCCAGCATGACGCCGACTTTGGCTAGGAGGGATTTTGTGTATGTGATCATGGGGTGCGGGGTGCAGAAGATTTCTAGACACGATATTTTCATAACACAAACAGCAGATAGATAATTCCCCTTATTTCCAAAGATGTAAATTTATTGTCAATAATCCCTGATTCGCACCCTCCTCACCCATTGCGACCTGAGAATTCCGCTTCAAACCGGCGTTTTTACCCTTCCGGCCCACCTCCGTCTAAGGTCGACCTCCTCACCATGGCCAGCCGACCCTAAGCCGCCGCAGGATGGTCGCTCAGCTCTGAGGCAGGTCGCCTAACGTGGCGATGATGTGCCTGACCCCGCGCCGCTTTTCATCTCGGCCCGGCGCATGGGCATGGCATCGATTAGGGCGAACAGCACGGAAGCCTCGACCGGCTCACCGAGGTCGAGCTTCACGCCTCCGTCCTTGCCGACGAGGCGGACGCGGAAGCCCCGGCCAAGCTGCGTCACGACGCGCATGTCGCGTTCCTGCAGTCCCGCCGCGGCCGCCTCCAAACCAGCCAGCTGGCGGCGGTAAGGTTCCGAATCGGACGACGGCGTGTCGATGACCAGAACCCGGTGCCGCCACCGGTGCCCCGTCAAGTCTGGCAACCCGCCGACGACGGCGTTCGGATCGTACGAGCAGCCCGCGAGGAGGCAGGCGGCGAACATGGCACTGACCCTCGGCGAATGGACGCGCATGAGATTAACTTAAGGCAAATCCTGACATTGCAAATAGACGCCCGTACCTCCCTTGTGAACCTTGCGCCGGCGGACGCCTCCGACCTCTTCCCCTTGAATACCTCGCTCATCGTGTTCTCCGCCCTGTCCTTCCTGAGCTACGGCCTTGGCTACCTGTACTCGGATTACCTTCAGCAGGAGTTCCGGCGCTACCAACTCGCGGCCTATTGCCGGTGGGTCGGCGCCCTCCAATGCGCCGCGTCGGTCGGCCTGATCGTCGGGCTGAGCGTACCGTGGGTCGGCCAAGCCGCTTCCGGCGGGCTCGCCTTGATGATGGTGGCCGCCTTGGGCGTGCGCATCCGCATCAAGGACAGCGTGCCGCAGATGCTGCCTGCCTTGGGCTACCTTGGGCTCAACGCCTATCTCTGCGTGGCAGGTTTCTGAAGGGGCTCAGAGCAGCGCGATGCCAAGGCACATCGCCAGGACGACGAGCGCTGGGGCTGATTTGATCGCCGGATCCCCGACCTTGAGATGCATGACGAGCGCGGCGCCCATGAGCGCGCCGAGTCCGTAGGCCGCGGGTTGCGTGAGGCCGGGCAGCCAGAGCGAGACCAGGAGCGCGAGCGCGAGCCCGACCTTCAGGACGCCGACCGCGACGTAGACCGGGGCCGGGAGGCCGTAGACGGCGAATTCCTCGCTGAGCGTCTGGGCGGATTGCCCGCGGTAGGCCGTCGGCTTGCTCCGCCGCAAGATCCAGACGTTGAGGATGCCCACCGAGACGATGACCTTGAGGACGATGGACAGATAATCCACGGCAGGGAGCGACGGAAGCCATTCAACCGCATGGCCGGACCTTTGCCACCCTAATCCGGCCCAGCCAAGGGAACGCCCAGCCCCGACTCCCTGCTCACCTGGACCGTCCCTGCCGTTCGGGTTTGTTTCGGCCGACGAACATCAACGGACAGACCCCGTATCTGACCCATCAGGAAAGACGACCCAGGACGTTATGTAAGATTCAATCCCGGCGAGCACCTCAACGAGGGCCGCTTGACGACCAAGGCCAACGGCGAGGCCATCATCCGTGTCCTGAATCAGCTTGCCGACGAACTCTCCGCCTGGCCTCCCGAAGCCGCGGAAGAACTCTCCGGCTTGATCCTCAAGAGCATCTAGCGCCCTGCCCCTGTCCCTTTCCCTAGCTCCCCTTCCCCTCGTGGCTACGCCACGTCTTACCCGCCCCATACCTTGCCGAACGCGGCCTTGATCTCGGCCATGGACAGCGGGCCCTTCGACGGAGAGCTGATGTCATTGAATTCATGACCCTCGAAACTCTCCTGCTCCCTGAGCACGCGAAGGTAGGCTTCGAGCAGACGACGCCAGACCTCCGGCTCCTCGTAGAACCCCTTGGCCGTCCAAGCCACCGCGCTGGCGCCCTCGTCGTCCCACGCCGTCTCACGCCAGAGCGCCATCACCTGGCCCTCTGAATCAGGACCGACCATGAAGAGCGTCTCTTCGGTGTGTCCCGGACCCAGATCCAGCTGGCAGCTGAAAAGCTTTCGGACCTTGCCCGGCGAGTATTCGGCCGAGTCCCCTTCGTCGTAAGTTTCGATGCCCTTGGCGTTGACCATGGCTCAGCGATCCTTCCTCGGGCGCGTCGTGTAAAGCCCGAGCACGCCCAGCCCGATGGCCATGAGCCCGGCGCCGGAGAGGTCCTCCCCGTTCTTGTTCAGCCCCAGCACGAAACAGATGCCTGTGATGATCCAGCCGTAGCAGAGGAACCGCGCGCAGCCCGTGGGTATCGGGATCATGGCCTCACTTCTTGATCAACCAGTAGATCCAGCCCCAGAACAGGCCCTTGAGCGGGGCCAGAATGAGCCCGGCGCCAATCGCATAGCCCAGACCGCCGCCCCCGCCGCTGAGGAAGCCCAGCGCACAACCGATCAGGAACAGGACCCAGGTCGCCTTCCACCAGCAGGCCCAGTAGCTGAGCTTGGGACTCTCTTGCATGACCCGACCCTGACTCCGTCCCGCAGACGGGCAACACAATTATTATACAAGAATGTTTACAATGCCAACCCCGCCCGGCTTGGCCCTGGCCTCGTATCCGGCCCGGATGCGTTGCTAAGTCACGGGGTCAAGCCGTACCCTGTATCTCAGCGAAACTAGATTCGGGACTTTCGGGCGTTTTTGGTTACGCCCCTCCCATGGTGCGGCCTGACCCCATGCTCGGCCACTTTGACTTATCTCTCCTTTTCACCCTGTCCCCGTGCCCACGTGTCCCCTAAAGTTTAGGTATTTGGCGGATAAAGCGACCCGTTAGGGAAGTTGCCAAACAGAGGCTGGTCGCCGTCGGTAAAAGCAAAAATAAGGAGATCACCACCCACGAACGCGCCACGCCAGGATGCGCCCCGACCACCGAATACTTCCGCGCGATCGCCCCGACTACGGGGAACATTCACGCCGAATTTGAAGGACTGCACATCGGGTCGCATCCGATCGGCGAACTCTAAATCGTCGGTTGCGATCGAGGCGACGAGCGCCCCATTCGATACATTCATCGCCGATAAGAGCTCGGACTCGGTATCCACGATCACGATCGAATCGATCGGACCAAAGGGCTCGCTGTGATGGAATGCCCATCCGCTCGGAGGATTCAGAACACACGCCGGCGCCACATAGCCCGACGTATCCTGACCGCTAATAAATCTTCCAGCCCCGAGGTCTCCATGCACCAGCGGTATGCCTCCGGTGTCTATAGCCTCATCATACCGTTTCTGCAATTCAACCGCCTTGGATTGTGAAATCACCGGACCGAAATCCAGGTCAGGCAACGGATCAGCGGCTTTTTCCACCGCAAATGGATTACCAAAGCGAAGCGATTGAATGACTTTGTTATACGTCGCCAGGAAATCAGGCAGCAATCTTCGCTGAACGACATACCTCGGATAGGCGGTGCAACGTTGCTTCGCATATTCGAAACCTTTTTTCAAATGAGCCGCCAAGAGGTCCCACTGCGAAAAATTCCAGATGCCCCAGGCGTTCAAACCTTCCTGTTCCAAAATGTGTCGCCGTCTCAAATCCGCCAGGGTGCTGGCTGCCTTTCTGCCGTTGGAACGTCCACCCACGAACGCAAGCGCCCCGAGTTGAGGCGAGGAAATCAGTGCTTCACTTAGATTACTGCCTACCCCCGAGACCAAGGTGACCGGCAAACCGGCCCGCGCCATCAACGCGTGTGACAAGGTCAGCGCATGGAATCCGCCCTGTGACGGCGTCTTTGCGATCACCGCATTGCCCGCGAGCATCTGCGTTAACTCAGCGTGCACCAGCACGCTCAGTGGATAATTCCATGAGGCGATATTTGAAACCGGACCCGGCAAAGGAAGCCTCCCCCGCATCTGACGTTCAACCTCGCGGAGATACCAATCAACCCCTTCAACACAGCGATCAAAGTCAGTACAAGCTAGGCGCCAAGGTTTTCCAATCTCCCACATTAACAAGTGCACAATCGCTTCGCGGTGCTCACGTAAAAGATCCAAGGACTTGCTCACCCGACGTTGCCGTTCGTCCAGCGGCACTTTCGCCCATTCTTTATGTTGCTTTGCGGATTTTTCCACAGCCGAAACAGCGTCCTCGCGACTGATGCGTGGTGGGCCCGGTATTAAAGTTCCATCCAACGTCAAGGGATGCGGCTTTGTTTCGCCAACAAATACCCACTTTCCGCCAATTAAATTGGCGGCGCGATTCGCTTCAAAAGCTTCGGGCGCGGCTGAGCGTGCCCGACGATAGACTTCATCCCAACTGGTTCCAGGTTTATGAATAAGTGCCATGGGGTTTAGGTTGAGAGGTAGAGTTACACTTAAAATCTAAATTCAGTTTTGATTCAGCAAATGGGGTAAGTCCGTTTTTGTATCACGATTTTTTCACACCTCACCACTGCCTCTAAATAATCCCAAACCGCATTCAAAATACTCATTCACAAATAATGTATCTCCCCTTGTCCCCGCGCCACATGTCCCCTCGCGTGCTGTGCATGCGATCACCTTGTCCCCTCGCGAATTTCAAACGCATCATTCAGTTAAAACTCGGATTACTTTAATTCAGGATTCTTTTCCTTCTTATCCTCCTCATCGAGCTTCCGAACTCCCTGCAGACTAAAAAAGAAACCTATCCCAAAAAGTATAAAGATAAGGACAGCAAAATGGGGAACATACTCATTCATCTTTAGAGTTTTGAATAAGTTTAAGGTAAACTCCGAAGCAGAGTATTGAAGGTGCCCAAAGCCCCACAAAAATAGCGTCTTCTTTGCTTCCGTTTAAATAAAGTGCTTTTGAAAAAACAATCGAAAGGAAGGTTGCGACAAAGAAAAATTTGTCCGCAAGTGTGAAATTTTTGAACATATAAAAACTTACCTTAGAACTAACCGGAGCACAGTCAAC
>VHDL01000024.1 GCA_016871415.1 Verrucomicrobiota bacterium | reverse complement strand
GAAAGGGGCAGGGACAGGGACAGGGGCGCGATGGGTGGGGCAGGGTTTTTGTGGTCAGGGTGGCGGAGGAGGCAAGAGGGGAGGGTCAGGGAGGGGGCGCGTGAGCAAGGTGACACGGTGACAAGGGGGATGTTAGGGACAGGGGCAGGGGCAGGGACAGGTGATGCGGATGGAGGAAGATGCAGTTGTGGCTGAGGGCGCGGCGTAGCCACGCCCCTACCTTCGGCCGCCCTGCGGCGGCCGGCTTAGCATGGCTCGTGGTCCTGTTCCTGCACGTGAGGCTTCATGTCCACCCGTGCCCACGTGTCACCGTGTCCACGTGCCCCCGGCGGCGCAGGCGCCGCTTCAGTCCGGCAGGGTGAACGCGGGAAGCTTGCGGATTTCGCCGCCGGCCATCGCCGATTCGTGGGCGAGGATGCCCGTGCAGGTCCAGTTGGCCGATTCGCGAGCGTTCGGATACGGGTCGCGTCCGGCGACGAGCGCCTGGATGAACTCGTTGGCGAGATGCGGATGCGAGCCGCCGTGGCCGCCCCCCTGCGTGAAGGACAGGTGGTCCTCGCCTTCGCCGTAGACGCCCTTGGTCGTGAAGCGCTGGATCTCCTTCGGGAGGCGGTGGGCGTAGTCCGGCACCTTGACCTTGGCGGGGATCTCCGGCTCCGGCTTCTTCGCCGTGTGGATCACCGGCTCTTCGCCTTCGATGAGCGGCCACTCGAACGACTTCTTCGAGCCGTAGACGTCGATCGATTCCCGATACTGGCGGGCCGTGTCGAAGAGCGAGCGGATGATGCGCGCCGAGACGTCGGACTTGTGCAGCTTGATGTGGGCCGTCTCGACCGCGAAGGGCGAATTGTAGATCGGGATCATGTCCTCCGCGATGCGGCCCGAGCCGAAGCACGAGACGTATTCCGCCGAGGCCTTCGTGAGGGCCATCATCGGGCCCACGCAGTGCGTCGCGTAATACATGGGCGGCAGGCCCGGCCAGTAGCCCGGCCAGCCTTCCATGTCCTGCTGGTGGCTGGCCTGCAGGAACTGCAGCCGGCCCAGCTCGCCCTGGTCGTAGAGCTCCTTCACGAAGAGGAACTCGCGCGCGTAGACCACCGTCTCCATCATCATGTACTTCAGCCCCGTGGCCTTCACCAGCTTCACGATCTCCTCGCACTCGGCGATCGAGGTCGCCATCGGCACCGTGCAGGCCACGTGCTTGCCGGCCTTGAGCGCCTGGATGGACTGCCGGCCGTGGTCGGGGATGGGCGTGTTGATGTGGACCGCGTCAATCTCCGGGTCCTTGAGCATTTCCTCGTAGGACGTGTAGCGCTTGGCGATGCCGTAGCGGTCGCCGATCGCCTTGAGCTTCTCTGGGTTGCGCTGGCAGATCGCGGCGATGACCGCGTCGGGATGCTCCTTGTAGATGGGGATGAATTCGGCGCCGAAGCCTAGTCCGGCGAGCGCGATGCGGATCCTCTTCTTGCTCATGGGGTGCCCGCCATTTCACCCCGACCGCCCGCGGGACGGAAGCCCATTCGCTGGGACGCACCCGACGGCCCCGTCCGCAATCTTACCAAAGAGGAAGGCCGCCGGGGCGGGCGGCCTTCCGGAAGGGGCCTGGGGCCCGGCTCAGGACTGCTCCTCGAGCTTAAGGGCGCGGTAGCCGCCGATGCTCTTGAAGTAGAGGAGCATCAGGAGGTAGATCGCGGCCATCGTGAGCGGGATGTAGGAGTCGGCCTTCAGCGTGTCGCGGTCGCCCGCCTGGTTGGCGGCGACGATGGCCTTCTGGGCGTCCGTGCCCTTGTCGCCGGCCTTCTTGGCGGCTTCGACCTTCTTTCCGTCGACCGGGGTGGCCGGGTCGAGGAAGAGGAACGTTGACGCCTTGTCGGACTTGTTGGCCTCGTAGACGGCGGCGTTGGTGGCCTTGAGGTTCTCGGACGTGAAGCGGTCCTTGGCGTAGCCGAGGCCGGGTCCGCCGATTAGGCCGGCGGAGAGCATGCCGATGCCGCCCATGATGGACATGGCCACGGCGCCCGAGCGCGGGAAGCGGTCGCCGACGACGGCGAGCATGGTCGGCCAGAAGAATGTCTTGCCGAGCGCGTAGACGCCGAGCGCGACGAGCGCGATGGCGAAGGAGTCCATGCCCGCGGCGAGCTGCAGGCCAACGAAGGCGAGCACCGCCGAGGCCAGCAGCAGGCCGATCGGGGAGAGCCCGAGCTTGGTCTCGATCCAGTGGGCGCAGAAGCGCAGGCCGAACATGATCGCCGAGGTCCAGATGAAGAGGGTCTTGCCCTGGTCAGGCGTGAAGAGGTTGCCCGTGATGTTCTCGATCCAGCCGTCGGTGCCGAGCTCCACCGCGCCGACGAGGGCGTGGGCGATGAAGAGCACGAAGAGCAGCAGGGAGCCGATGGAGAAGCGGGTCAGCACGCCCGTGGCGATGAGCAGCCCGCCGCCCACGGCCCAGCCGATGTTGGGGCTGTTGAAGACGCCGCCGAGGAAGACGGAGACCAGGTAGAGCGCGACTGCGGCGCCGAGCAGGCCGACGTCCTTGAGCATGTCGGCGAAGGAGGCACCCTTTTCGGCGGCTTCGGACTTCGGGAAGGACTGGCCCATGAACATGACAGCGTAGGCGACGGTCGGGACGAGGTAGAAGGCGAGTTGACCCTTCCAGCCGAGGCCCATGACGGAGCCGAGGAGGTAGGAGGCGAGGGCGCCGACCACCATGCCGAGGGGCCAGGAGGCGTGCAGGATGTTGAGGTAGTGGGTGCGCTGCTGGGGGAAGACCGTCGCCACGAGCGGATTGGCCACGGCCTCGAGGGTGCCGTTGGCGTAGGCGAAGATGAACATGCCCCAGTAGAGGAAGCCGTAGGCGTTCTCCGGCGTGCTGGCGCCGAAGGTCACGAAGGCCGAGATGATGTGACCGAGGAGGGCCAGCGCGACGAGCTTGCCGTAGCCGAGCTTGTCGACCACCAGGCCGCCGATGATGATGCCGAAGCAGAATCCGGTGAAGCCGGCGCCGCCGATCGCACCGAGCTGGGCGTCGGAGAAGTTGTATTCAGCTTTCCAAGCGGGGAAGATGCCGCCACGGAGGGCAAATCCGACGCCGGCGGCCAGGATGGCCATGAAGCCTGCCCAGAGCAGACGCTTAGCATTAGGTACGGTGTTTTCTTGCATAGGTTAGGTGGGGTATGAAGTTGTGAATAATTCCGTGAACAGCCTGTGTCGAGGACACAAATATCGTGCGGCTCAGGGGGTTAGACGTCGCCCGTTGCTCGCAACTGGGTGCGATACTGCGTCGGGCTCATCTTCATGGCCTTACGGAACTGCCGGGAGAAGTCGCTGGCGTCATAAAACCCGCTTTTGTAAGCGATTTCCGACGGTCTGAAGTCGGTTTCCCGGAGGAGTTCGCACGCCCTGGCCACCCGCATGCGCACGAGATAGGCCCGGGGGCTCATCTGGTAGGCCTTGTGGAATTTGCGTTCAAACTGCCGGACGGACAGGCCGCTCAGCCGGGCCAGCTTCTTGATGTCCAAGCTCTCGTCGAGGTTGTCCTTGATGAATTCCGCCGCCGCCTCGACGCGGAGGAAGGGCTCGAGGTCCGCCTTGGCGCTCGCGTAACTGCGCACGGTCCCGCAGAGGCCCCAGGGGCGGCCCTCGTGATCGAGTACGGGGAGCTTGGTCGTCTCATACCAGACGTGCTCACCGTTCTCGTCGGGGAACAGCTCGATGATTCGTGGCAGGCCCTGGCCCGACTGCAGGATCTGCTCGTCCTTCTTGCGGAAGGCCTTGGCCAGTTCCGCCGGGAAGATGTCGTAGTCGGTCCGTCCGAGCAGCGAAGCCACGTCCTTGAAGCCGCATCGCTGGGCGAAGGCCAGGTTGGCCGCGGTGAACCGGCCCTGGGCGTCCTTGGCGAAGAACATCACGCCCGGCAGATGCTCGAACAGCGCCCTGACGCTCTCGAGCTGCGCGCCGCGCATCCACTTCTCCGGAGCAAGGGGCGATTGCATACAAGCAAGACTGGGTTCATATTAAGGCCGGTCTACTTTTAAATATTAGGTGAATGGCCCTGAGAGGAATCCGCCGCGGGAGGGCATGATTGGTATTCTGATACAATCTCAGGCATCTTATGGCCGGTGGCATGGGGTCTTATGCCTGCCGGAGGAACCGACGATACGCTTTGAGGTCTCCGATATCTCATGCACCTCTGACACCATTATGAAGACCGCACTGCTGCTCCTGCCCCTCCTCGCCGTCCAAGCCTCCGCCGCGGACAAGCCCAAGCCCGACGCCGAACAGTTGAAGCGCGGGCAGGCCATCTACGCTCGAACCTGTATCGCCTGCCACCAGCCGACCGGCATGGGGCTGCCTCCCGTGTTCCCGCCTCTCGCCGGTTCCGAGTGGGTCGCCAAGGGCACTTCGGTCGCCGTCCGCAACATCCTTCACGGGATGCAGGGTCCGGTCACCGTGAAGGGCGTCACCTACAATTCGATGATGCCTCCGGTGATGGGTCTGAAGGACGCTGAGATCGCCGACGTGGTCACCTACGTCGCCAACTCCTTCGGCAACGCCGCGGGCGTCGCCACGGAGGCCGAGGTGAAGACCATCCGCGAGAAGTACAAGGATCGCAAGACCCCTTGGACCGCTGCGGAACTCGACAAGCCCGAGTAATCGGGTCCATCGGGTCTGCTTGACCCCGCGCTCAGCCGAAGGCACTTTTGAGTCCGTCCCCCTTCCGGGGGCCGTCCCCATGTCCGACTCCAATCCCCTGGCCAAGACCACCCCGCGCTCACGCCAGCAGGTGGCCAATCTTCATTTCATGGACGCGCGCTACAAGCTGCTGGACCTCGCCGCCTTCCTCGACCGTCTCGAGCGGGCCTCCGGGCCGGAAGACCACCGCGTCCAGGGACTGCGCAAGGCGCTGCCGCTGCTCCTCGAAGGCGGCCCCGACCGGGTCGCGCGCATCCTGCACCTCTGGTCCGACCCCACCGTCGAGCCCGCCCCAAAGGCCGATACCAAGGCCGCCACGGGCGTCTGGCCCGGTCTCAAGTAAGCCACGCCCATGCGCTACATCGAGCCGCATGGCCACATGGTGAGCCGCACCACCGACGACTACCAGGCCATGGTCCTGGCGGGCTGCGCGGCGATCTGCGAGCCGGCCTTCTGGGCCGGCTTCGACCGCAAGAACGCCGATGGCTTCCACGACTACTTCTGCCAGCTCACGCAGCACGAGCCGAAGCGCGCCGCCAAGTTTGGCCTGCCGCACTACTGCTGGCTCTGCATCAATCCCAAGGAGTCCGAGGACCTTGCGCTCGCCGCGGACGTCCTCGCGCTCATCCCCGAGTTCCTCAAGGAGCCCACCGTGCTCGGTATCGGCGAGATCGGCCTCAACAAGAACACGCGGAACGAGATGAAGGTGCTTGAGCAGCACGTCGAGCTCGCCGTGAAGCACCGCCAGCTGATCCTCGTGCACACCCCGCACCTCGAGGACAAGCGCAAAGGCACGCGCCTCATCATGGACGTCCTGCGCGCGCATGCCGGCGTGCAGCCCGGCCGCGTCATCATCGACCACGTTGAGGAGCACACGGTCGGCGAGGTGCTCGACGCCGGCTTCTGGGCCGGCATCACGCTCTACCCGGAGTCCAAGGCCACCCCTGTGCGCGCGGTCGACATGCTCGAGAACTACGCCGCCCAGCGCGTCTGGCTCAACAGCGCCTGCGACTGGGGCGTGAGCGATCCGCTCGCGGTGCCGAAGGCCGCCGCCGAGATGCGCCGCCGCGGACACTCCGCCGAGGCGGTCGACGCGCTGCTGTACGGCAACCCAGTGCGGTTCCTCTCGCAGAGCCCGAACTTCAAGGACCCGCAGGCGGTTCGCTGAACCGTGCGGCTCTCCAACGGCCTCACGCTCGCCTACTGCACCAACGTCCACCGCGGCGAGGGCTGGGAGGAGACGTTCGCCGGCCTCCGCGACCACGCGCTGCGTGTGCGCGAGCGAATCGGCCCCGGCCGGCACTTCACGCTCGGCCTGCGTCTCGGCGCCGGCGCGGCCGCAGAGCTCGCCCGGCCCGACGCGCTCGCCGCCTTCCGCCGCTGGCTCAACGCCACGGACTGCTCGGTCTCCGGCATCAACGGCTTTCCTTACGGCGCGTTCCACGGCCGTGCGGTGAAGGATGACGTCTTCGCGCCGGACTGGTGCGAGCCTGAGCGGCTCGAATACACCGTGCGGCTCTTCGACCTGCTCGCCGCGCTGCGTCCACCGGGCGACGTCGGCACGGTCAGCACGCTGCCTGGTTCGTTCAAGGGCTTCGGCCGCGACGAGGCCGCGCAGCGGGTCATGCGCCGTAACCTGCTCGCCTGCGCGGAACACCTCGCCCGACTGCGCGACCGCGCGGGCGTCCACTTCCGCCTGGCGCTCGAGCCGGAGCCGCTCGGGCAGGCGGAGGATACGCCCGAGGCGATTCGGCTCTTCGCCCGTCTGCGCGAGGAGGAGCCGGCGCGCGGGCTGGTCGACGCGCACCTCGGCATCCTCTACGACACCTGCCACTTCGCGCTGCAGTATGAGGAGGCCGCGCAGGCGATCCCGCGCCTCGCCGCCGGCGGCGCGCCGGTCGTGAAGTTCCACCTCAGCTCGGCGCTGCGCTTCCGTCCTGCCGAGCGCTCCCTCGCACGCCTCGCGCGCCTGCACGAGCCGACCTACCTGCACCAGACCCTCGGCCGCCGCGCCGACGGCACAGTCGTGCGCTTCAAGGACGTTCCGCTCGCGCTGGCGGAGGCTGGCAAGCTTCGCGACTGCGAGGAGCTCCGCGTGCACTTCCACGTGCCGGTCAACGCCGACCGGCTCGACGACGACCTCGGCACGACCAACGGCCACCTGCAGGACGCGCTCGACGCAGCGTGCCGCGACCCCGGGCTCGTGCGTGAGCTTGAGATCGAGACATACACCTGGGAGGTGCTGCCGGTCGAAGTACGCTCGCCCGACGTGGCCGACATGATCGCCTCCGAATACCGCTGGACGATTGCCCAGCTCGCGCGCCGCGGCGTGATCCCGGCCTGACCATGGCCTCGTCCCTGCGCGACTGGCTCGTCCTCACCCGCGGCTCCAACCTGCCCACCGTCTGGTCCAACGTGCTCGCGGGCTGGCTCGTGGGCACGCACGCGCGCGTGTTCAGCATGCCCAACGACGACGGATGGGCGCAGCGGCCCGAGGACCCGGCCTGGGGCTCGCTGGTCCTTCTGCTGGTCGCGATTTCGCTCACCTACGTCGGCGGGATGATCCTCAATGACGCCTTCGACGCCGCGTGGGACGCGGAGCGACGCCCCTCCCGCCCGATCCCGTCGGGACGCGTGCGTCGCGCCGACGCCTTCGCGGCTGGCTTCGCTGCACTCGGTCTCGGCTGGCTCGGCGTCTTCCTCGCCGCGCAGGACGAGACGCGCATGCAGGCCGGCGCCTTCGCCGCCGCGCTCGCCATCGCCGTGCTCATCTACGACCGCTGGCACAAGGGACGCGCGTTCGCTCCCGCGGTGATGGGCCTTTGCCGCGCGCTGTTGCCCTTCATCGGCATGATCGTCGCGGGCTGGCCGGTGGGCCGTCCGCCGCTGCTGCCCGAGGACATCGTGTTCACCAGGACCGACGCGGTCCTGTGGCTCCACGCCGCGACCCTCTGGGCGCTCACGTTCAGCATCACCGTCGTCGCCCGACACGAGGCCGGCCCCTCGCGTCCGCCCCGCTGGGCCGATTTCCTGCTCTACCTTCTTCCGCTGCCCCTGCTGTACGTCGCCGAGTGGCCCGTGTGGTCGGCGGTCTGGTGCGTCGCCTACTGGGCTTGGATCTTCGCGTCATCGCGCCGTCATCCGTTGCCCGAGGGCGTAGGCGCGCGCGTCGGCGACCGGCTGGCGAGCTTCCCGTTCCTCGACGCCATCGTCTACGGCAACCTCTTCGTCCTGCACCTGTTCGCCCTGAAGAAGGTGAAGCTCATCCATCCTGAGATGAAGGCGTTCCTCTGGGCCGGACTGCTGCTGGCCGCCCTCAGCCCCGTGTTCTGCCAGCTGGCCACGCTGCGGCTGCGACGGACCATTCCCCAGACGTGACCATTTTTGGGGGAACTGGGCTTGTCCCCGGGGGTCGAATGCGTTCAGATTGACCCTCCTCCAGGGCCATGGACGACTCCATCGACCTCGAATTCTCGGTGACCTACCGGCACCGCATTTTCTTTACGGAAGACGCGTTCCGCGCGGGCAACCGGGTGCTCGCCGGCCTATTCGGCGGCGCCAAGGTCATCCCCATGGTCGACTCCGGGCTGGCCTCGGCCCGTCCGGAGATACTCGCGGCCATCCAGGCCTACGGTCGCGCCGAGGGCGTGAACTTCACCCGCGCTCCGCTGGTCCTCACTGGAGGCGAAGCCGCCAAGAAGGACACCGCCGTGGTCAAGGCCGCCCTGGCCGCGATCGAGGGCGATCGCATCTGCCGTCACTCCTACGTCCTCGCCATCGGCGGCGGCGCCTTCCTCGACGCGGTCGGTTTCGCCGCCGCCACCGCCCACCGCGGCGTTCGTCTCGTGCGCATGCCCACCACGACCCTCGGACAGGGCGACGCGGGCGTCGGCGTGAAGAACGGCATCAACACCTTCGGAAAGAAGAACTTCACCGGCGCCTTCGCCGTGCCCTCCGCCGTGGTCAACGACCTCGCGCTGCTCGCCTCGCTCGACGCACGCGGACTCCGCGACGGCCTCGTGGAGGCGGTCAAGGTCTCGTTGCTCAAGGACCCGGCCTTCTTCGCCTCGATTGAGAAGGCCGCGCCGGCGCTCGCCCAGGGTGACCTCGTCGCCGTCGGCCGCGCCGTACGACGCTCCGCCGAGCTGCACGCGCGTCACATCGCCGGCAACGGCGACCCCTTCGAGCTCGGCAGCGCCCGTCCGCTCGACCTCGGCCATTGGGCCGCGCACCGCTTGGAATCGATGACCAATCACCGCCTCACCCACGGCGAGGCGGTCGCCATCGGCCTGGCGCTCGACCTGCTCTGCGCCCGCGACCTCGGCATCTTCCCCGCGGTGGACGCCGAGCGCTCCCTCGCGCTGCTCACCGCGCTCGGCTTCCGCACCTACGCCCCGGAAATGCACTTCGAAGGAGGCGCCAGGCTGCTGGTCGGGCTTGAAGAATTTCGGGAGCACCTCGGCGGCGAGCTCACGCTCATCCTGCCGGCCGCCATCGGCGCCTCGACCCAGGTGCATGAGATGCCCGCGGCCGTCGTCCGCAAGGCCGCCGACGAGCTGCGTGCGCGTGACGTTCAGCCATGCGCCGCGCGGTCCTGAACGTCGTCGGTCTCTCCGCGCGCGACCTCGCCTCCGGCGTGATGCCGCGGATTGCCGCGCGCGCCGCCGCCGGCTCCGTCGCCCGGATACGCCCGGCTTTCCCCGCGGTGACCTGTACGGCGCAGTCCGACTACCTGACCGGCCGGCGCCCGAGCGAGCACGGCATCGTCGGCAACGGCTGGTATGACCGCACGCTGAGTGAGGTGCAGTTCTGGAAGCAGTCCAACCGCGCGGTCCTCGCGCCCAAGGTCTGGCACGAGCTGCACGCCCGGAACCCGAAGCTCAAGGTCGCGAACCTGTTCTGGTGGTACAACATGGGCACCGATGCGGACATCGCCGTGACGCCGCGTCCGATCTACAAGGCCGACGGACGGAAGATCTTCGACATCGCCAGCCAGCCGCAGCGGCTGAGGCCCGCGCTCAAGGCCGCCCTGGGGGAATTTCCGTTCCCGAGCTTCTGGGGCCCGCGCGCCGGCCTTCCGTCCTCGCGATGGATCGCGGGCTGCGCCCGTTGGATCGAGGAGCAGGAGCGTCCCGACCTCAGCCTGGTCTACCTGCCGCACCTCGACTACGACCTGCAGCGCTTCGGTCCGTCGAATCCGCGCAGCGATGCCGCGCGTCGGGATGTCGACCAGCTCGTCGGCGACCTCGCCGACTTCCTGGAGTCCCGCGGCGTCGAGGTGCTCATCGTCTCGGAATACGCGATCACCGCCGTCGACCGCGCGGTGCCGCTGAACAAGGTCCTGCGTGACCGGGGCTGGCTCGAAGTGAAGCCCGAGGACGGTTGCCTCACCCTCGACACCTTCGCCTCCAAGGCCTTCGCCGTCGTCGACCACCAGGTGGCGCACGTCGTCGTGCTCGACCCTTCCGTGCGCGAGGAGGTCCGCAAGGCCCTGCTCGCCACGCCCGGCGTCGCGGAGGTGCTCGACGCCGAAGGGCAGACCGCGGCCGGCGTGCGACACGCCCGCGCCGGCGACTTCATCGCGGTGGCCGACGCCCGCAGCTGGTTCTCCTACTACTGGTGGGACGAGGGCGCGGGCGATCCCGACTACGCCCGCACCGTCGACATCCATCGCAAGCCCGGCTACGACCCCGTCGAGCTTTTCATCGACCCGAAGGTCCGTTTCCCCGCGCTCAAGGTCGCCTGGTTCCTCCTGAAGAAGAAGCTCGGTTTTCGGGCGCTCATGAGGGTCATCTCGCTGGACGCCTCGCTCGTCCGCGGCTCGCACGGACGCATCCCCGAGGACTCCCTCGACTGGCCCGTGCTCATCGGTCCCGCCGGCGCGGCCGCGCCGACGCAGCTCGCCTCGACCGACGTCTACGCGCGCATCATCGCGGGCTTCTGAGTCCGCCCGAGGTTGACACCTCCGCGCGCGGCAGGTGAGATGCCACGCACGATGTCCGCTCCGTCCACCCCAGCCTGGCCACGTCCGGTCCGCGGACGGCACGCGGCATGAAGATCGCGGTCGTCGGCACCGGTTACGTCGGTCTGGCGAACGCCGTGCTGCTGGCCCGGCAGCACGAGGTCGTCGCGCTCGACATCGACCGTCGGCGCGTGGAGCTGGTGAACGCCGGGAAGTCTCCCATCGCCGACGCCGGCATCGAGCGCGCCCTGCGCGAAGGGGGGCTCGGCCTGAGGGCCACGCTCGACCCGGCCGAGGCCTGCCGCGGGGCGCGCTACGTGCTCGTCGCCACCCCGACCGACTACGATCCCGAGACCAACCGCTTCGACACCTCCACCGTCGAGTCCGTCCTCCGCGCCGCCCATGCGGCCGAGCCCGCCGCCGCGCTCGCCGTCCGGTCCACCGTCCCGGTGGGCTTCTGCCGGGCGCAGTCCGAGGCGCTCGGGGCCGAGGTGATCTTCGTGCCGGAATTCCTGCGTGAAGGCAGCGCGCTGCACGACAGCCTGCATCCCTCGCGCATCATCGTCGGCGGCGCGTCGCCCGCCGCCGCCGAACTGGGCGTGCTCCTGCGGGACTGCTCGCTCCGTCCCGAAGTCAGCGTCCTGCGGACCGGCCCGACCGAGGCCGAGGCCGTCAAGCTGTTCTCCAACACCTACCTCGCCATGCGCGTGGCGTATTTCAACGAGCTCGACACCTACGCCGTGAAGCACGGCCTGAGTACCCGGGAGATCATCGACGGCGTCTGCCTCGACCCGCGCATCGGCCCCGGCTACAACAACCCCTCCTTCGGCTACGGCGGCTACTGCCTGCCCAAGGACACCAAGCAGCTGCGCGCCAACTACGAGGAGGTCCCTCAGAACCTTATCGGCGCCATCGTGGACTCGAACACGACCCGCATGGACTTCATCGCCGACGAGATCGCCCGGCGGGGGCCGCGGACCGTCGGGATCCACCGCCTCATCATGAAGGCGGGCTCCGACAACTTCCGCACCTCCTCGATCTTGGGGGTCATGCAGCGACTCAAGGCCAAGGGCCTCACGGTCATCGTCCACGAGCCCGCCCATCGCGGGACGGACTTCAACGGCTTCCGTTGCGTGCCTGATCTGGCCGCCTTCAAGCGGGAGGCCGACCTCATCATCGCCAACCGGCGCGACCCGGCGCTGGACGACGTCGCGGCCAAGGTCTTCACCCGCGACGTCTTCGGCGAGGACTGAGTCCTGCGGGATTGCCCGGGAACGGCCGGCCGTCAGGCTGGTCTGACTCCCCATGCTTCCCGTCGCGCTCATGCTCGCGGCCGCCGCCGCGCCCTTCCCCGAGCCCCATGACAACCAGGCGGTCACCGTGCCGTTCCTGAGTCCGTCCGAGGCGCTGGGCCGCATGCGCGCTCCGGAGGGCTTCCGCGTCTCGCTCTTCGCCGCCGAACCCGACGTCCGCCAGCCCATCGCGCTCTGCTGGGACCACCGCGGGCGTCTCTGGATCGCCGAGAACTACACCTACGCCGACGGCAAGGAGCGCTTCGACCTCTCCCTCCGCGACCGCATCGTCATCCTGGAGGACGCCGACCATGACGGCCGCTTCGACCGGCGCACGGTCTTCGCCGACGACCTGAAGATGCTCACGAGCATCGAGCTCGGCCTGGGCGGGGTCTGGGCGATGTGCCCGCCGCACCTGCTCTTCATCCCGACCGAGGGCGACAGGCCCTCGGGCCCGCCCCGCGTCATGCTCGACGGCTTCAGCACCACCGCGGTCAGCCGTCACACCTTCGCCAACGGGCTCCGCTGGGGTCCCGACGGCTGGCTCTACGGACGCGTGGGCATCTCGAGCACGTCCTGGATCGACGTCCCCGGCGTGCCGCAGGAGAAGCGCTCGCCGACGGCCGGTGGCTTCTGGCGCTACCATCCGACCCGCAAGGTCTTCGAGCCCTACTGCCACGGGACCACCAACCCCTGGGGCCATGACTGGAACGCCGAGCACGAGATGCTCTTCATCAATACCGTCATCGGTCACGGCTGGCAGGGCATCCACGGGGCCCACTACAGGCGCATGCATGGCGAGGATCCGTATCCCTTCGTCTACGAACTCATCGACCAGCACGCCGACCATTACCACTGGGACACCGGCAAGAAGTGGAACGACGCCGACGGCGGCCGCGGCGGCGCCGACCGCTTCGGCGGGGGCCACGCCCACGTCGGCATGATGATCTACCGCGGCGAGAGCTGGCCGGAGTCCTACCGCGACCGCCTGTTCACGCTCAACCTGCACGGCGCACGCGTCAACGTGGAGCGCGTCGAGCGCAAGGGCAGCGCGCTGGTGATGCGGCATGAGCCCGACTTCGTGCGCTCGGAGGACCCCTGGTTCCGCGGCATCGAGATCTCGCAGGCTCCGGACGGCTCCGCGGTCATCCTCGACTGGAGCGACATCGGAGAATGCCACGACCAGGACGGCATCCACCGCGGCTCGGGCCGCATCTACAAGGTCGCCTACGGCGAGCCCAGGCGACCCGACGTCGACTTCTTCGCCTTCCCTCCTTCCCGCCTCGTCGAGCTCCAGCGCAGCCGCAACGAGTGGCTGGTGCGCATGGCCCGCTGGGCCCTGCGTGAACGCGCCTCCCGCGGGGAGGATCTCGCCGAGGCCCTGCCCGCGTGGGAACGCCTCGCGGCCGAGACCGACCCCGTCCTCGCCCTCAACGCCCATTCGACCCTCATCGCCCTGCGTGTCCGTCCCTCGTCCGTCTGGGACGCCGCGCATGCCCGCCGCTATTCCGTCGAGTCCGTCCTGGCCGAAAAGAACCAGGCCGTCCTGGCCCGGCTCATCGAGCGTGAGCTCACCGAGCCCCTCGTGATGCGCAACCAGGCCGTCACGAAGCGGGCGTTCTCGACCGGCTTCATCCCGCGGGCGGAGGAGCGCGAGCAGGTCGTCCTCGGCCTGGCGACCGGACGTCGGCACGGGCCGCGCGTCCGGCTCGCCCTCGCGTCGGCGCTGCCGCATCTCTCGCCCGAATACCGTTCCCTGGCCGCGCAGCACCTGCTGCTCGAGACCGAGGACGCCGCGGATCACAACCTCCCGTTGCTCATCTGGACCGGCATCCGGGAGCTCTCCGATGAGGCCCTCGTCGACTGCGCGCACGTCAGCCGCCTGCCGACCGTCACGCGTCTCATCGCGCGCCGCCTGGCGGAGAAACTCGACGTCAGCCCCGGCCCCCTGGACGCGCTCCTGGAGCAGTCGGCCGGGCAGGGCGTGGGGCAGGGCGACGTCCTCCGCGGCATGGCCGAGGGCCTGCGCGGCTGGCGCAAGGCGGCGAAGCCCGACGCCTGGGAGGCCTTCGCCCGGAGCGTCGACGCCGCCGACGCCGAGGCGCAGGCGCTCATCCGCACCCTCAACGTCACCTTCGGAGACGGACGCGCGCTCGACGAAGTGCGCAACGTCGCGTTGGACGACAAGCAGCCCGTCGACGTGCGTCGCGCCGCCTTGCGCTCCCTGGTCGAGGCCGGCGCCCCGACCCTGCGCGCCGACTGCGAGAAGCTGATCTACGTCAACGCCCTCGGCCTCGACGCCATCCGCGGCCTCGCGCGGTTCGACGATGAGGCGGTGGCCAATCGCATCCTCTCCCGCTACCCCAACCTCTATCCCCACGAACGTCCTCAGGCCGTGATGACGCTCGTGTCCCGCGCGAAGTTCGCACGCGTCCTGCTCCAGGCCGCGGCGGACGGCAAGTTCCCCAAGGCCGACCTCGGTCCTGCGGCCGCGCGGCAGATCCGCGCCTTCGCCGATCCCAAGCTCGACGCCCTCCTGCGCGACGTCTGGGGCGAGACCCGTGAGACCGCGGCCGACAAACTCGCCGCCATCCGCGCCCTGCGCGCCGAGCTCACCCCTGAGACGATCGCCAAGGGCGACCTCGAGAATGGAAGGCAGCTGTATGCGTCCGTTTGCGGACAGTGCCACAAACTCTTCGGCGAGGGCGGCGAGCTCGGGCCGGATCTCACCGGCAGCGGACGTCGCCATCTCGATTACATCCTTGAGAACGTCGTCGATCCCAACGCCGTCGTGCCCGCTTCCTATTATCTGAACACCTTCACCTTGTCCGATGGGCGCGTCCTTTCCGGCATCGTCGGCGCCGAGACCCCGCGCACCGTCACCTTGCGGAGCGTCGGCC
>VHDL01000023.1 GCA_016871415.1 Verrucomicrobiota bacterium | reverse complement strand
TTCGACAACAGCCCGGGCAACAAGGCCAACCCTGACCCCACCAAGCACGTGCGCTGGGGCTCCCAGACGGTGGACGAGATGATGATCGGCTACGTCGAATACTACCGGCCCCTCTGACCATCCCGCCAGCCCCGACGGGCGGAACAACCGGGCCGAGGAACTGTCCCAATCAGCAGTCCGCCCTCCCAAGGCCACCCCGGCCGTGTCAGCCGTCCCCGCCCTCTCCCGGACCGAGGAAAGGCTCGCATGGATGAGGGAATCTGACGCAATCTGAACCCGCCCACCGCCCCTCGCCCGCCATGAACCGCCGCCGCTTCATCCTTCGCTCCCTGGGCGCCAGCCTGGCCCTCCCCGGCCTGTGCTCGCTCAACGCCAAGTCCCTCAGCGGCAACGCGACCGTCCAGGCCTCCAAGGGAGCCGGCATCGGCGCCCGACGCTTCGTGGCGATCGGCAACCTCCTCGGCTACCAGACCAAGCAACTCTTCCCGAAGGCGGCCGGACGCGACTACGAGAAGACCACCTTGCTGGAGCCCCTCTGGGAACAGCGCGAACGCCTGACCGTCTTCCGCGGGCTCGACCACGGCGTCAAGGGCGGCCACTTCGCGGTGCACTCCTTCCTCTCCGGCGTGCTCAACTCCGAGGCCCAGAACCGACCGGACGGCAACGTGTCGCTCGACCAGTATCTCGCCGAGGAGATCGGCCACCAGACCCGCTTCCCCACGCTCACCGTCGGCTCCGAAGGCGGAATCCACGGCGGCTGCCAGATCGCGTGGACGAAGGCCGGCGTGCGCGTGCCGCCGATCACCAATCCCGCCGAGCTCTTCGAAAAGCTCTTCGTCAGCGATTCCGCCGAACGCCAGGTGCGCCGTGAGCAGGAGAACCGCGTGCAGGCCTCGATCCTCGACTCCGTGCGCGAGGAGGCCAAACGCCTCTCGGGCCAGGTGAACCAGGAGGACAAGGACAAGCTCGACGAATACTTCACCTCCGTGCGCGACGTCGAGAAGCGCCTCGCCCTCCGCCAGCGCTGGACGCACCTCCCGAAGCCCAAGGCGCCCTTCGGCAAGCCGGCCGTCCGCAACGCGGTCGACGACCTCCCGCTGATGTACGAGCTCATCGCGCTGGCCCTGCACACCGACAGCACCCGCATCGCCACGCTGGAAGTGGGCGGCGACTTCCTGCCCCAGCACCTGGGCATCAAGAAGGACTACCACGGCCTCTCCCACCACGGCAACGACCCCGAGTCCATCGCCTCCCTCATCAGCCTCGAGCGCTACCAGGTCGCCCAGTACGCCAAGTTCGTCGGTCGCCTCGCCGAACTGAAGGACGGCGACGGCTCGCTGCTCGATTCGACCACCGTGCTCTTCGGCAGCGGCATGGGCGACGCCAACTCCCACCGCAACACCGACCTCCCGATCTTCCTCGCCGGCGGCGGCTACAAGCACGGCGCCTTCCGCGAAGTCTCGCGCGAGGTCCGGCACAAGGTGCCCCTCTGCAACCTCTTCGTCGACATCGCGCAGAAGATGGGCGTCGAGACCGAGTCCTTCGGCAGCAGCACGGGCCGCTTCTCCTGAACCGGAAACGCTCCGCTCCCGTGACGTCGATGCCGGCCTTCCGCATCCTGCTGGCGTTTTCCGCGGTCTGCGCGGCCGGAACGGCGCTCGCGGCCGAGGAGCCGTCCCAAGTCGTCACGGGCTTCCTGAACCGCTACTGCGTCGAATGCCACGACGCCGACACGAAGAAGGGCGACCGCGCCTTCGACAAGTTCTCGCTGCCACTCAGGACGCTGCCGCAGGTGATCGAGGCGCGGGACATCGTCGACCAGCTGACCTTGCGCGAGATGCCGCCGAAGAAGGCCGACCAGCCCGGTGACGACGAACGCCTCGCGGCCATCCGCGCCCTGCGCGACGCCACCGCGGGGGCGGAGACGGCACTGCGAAGCACCGGCTCCCGCACGGTCCTACGTCGGCTTTCCAACCGCGAATACGAGAACACCCTCGCCACCCTCTTCGGCCGCCGCGTCGACACCCTCGGCCTGACCGCCGAATTTCCCAAGGAGAAGACCGCCCGTCACCTGGACACGATCGGGCGGTCGCTGGTCACGTCCGGCTTCCTGGTCGATCAGTATTTCCAGGCCGCCAGCCGTCTGGTCGAGGCCCGCCTCGGCAAGCCGGCCACTGCGCCGCAGACCTGGCGGTTCAACAAGAACTTCGTCCAGTACGAGGAGCTGACCGGCTCGCACAAGAGCGCGTTCAACTTCCGCTACCTCAACCTCTACGAGCAGCCCAACACCGACACGCGCCAGGGCGGCTACGGCCACATCGAAGATTTCCGGAAAGGCGTGCCGGTCGCCGGACTCTACGACCTCGAGGTCGAAGCGGCCGCCCTGCACCGCGACACGCATTACGATCACGCCATCTTCGGCATCGATTTCTCGGAGCCGTTCATCCTCGGCGTCGTGCCCGGAGACGTCACCAAGGGCCACATCCATTACCCGCAGGCCATCGAGCCGCTGCTCGCCAGCGCGGTCGTGCCCGACAACACGCCGACCCGCCTCAAGTTCCGCGTCTGGCTCGAGGCCGGCCAGACCCCGCGCTTCATCTTCCCCAACGGACCCTACGAATCGCGCGCCTCCGTGCTGGCGATCAACAAGCGTTACGAGAAGGAGTTCTCGACCCCGGTCGGCTCCTCCGGCGTGGGCCGCTCACACATCCTGCGGGAAGGCAAACTGCCGCACATCCGCATCAGTGAGATCGTGGTGCAAGGACCGGTCGAGGAGCCCGCGGGGGGCGCCGAGGAAGTCGCCGTCTTCGGACCCTCCGGTTTCCGGGCCGAGCGCGCCCTCGACCAACTGTTCGCCTTCGCCGAAAAGGCCTACCGTCGTCCGCTGCAGGAGAGCGACCGCGCTTCGATCCGGGAAATGCACGGGAAGCGTCTGGCCGAAAAGGCGACCCCGCGTCAGGCGGCGCTCGACACGGTCAAGCTCATCCTCTGCTCGCCCTCGTTCCTGTACCTGAGCGAAATCACCGAAGAGGAGGACCGGCGGCTGAAGCCCCACGACCTCGCCACCCGGCTGTCCTACGCCCTCTGGGCGGAGCCTCCCGATGCGGCCCTGCTCGCCTCCGCGGCCTCGGGCCGGCTCACGGGGGACGCGGAGCTCCGGATCCAGATCGACCGCATGCTGGCCGACGGTCGCCTCGAAGGCTTCATCAACGGCTTCCTCGACAGCTGGCTGAACCTGCGCGACCTCGGCGGCATGCCCCCGCCCCGCGAGACCAACCGGGCTTACTATGCGGAAGACCTTCCGGCCTCGATGAAGACCGAGACGCGGCTGTTCTTCCAGGACATGCTCAAGGAGAACCGCCCGGTGAACCAGTTCCTCCGCGCCGACCATACCTTCGTCGACAAGAAGCTGGCCAAGCTCTACGGCCTGCCCGAACAGCAGACCCTCCGCCTCGCCGACGGCTTCCGGAAGGTCAGCCTCAAGGGCGATGCGCATCGCGGCGGCCTGCTGGGCATGGCGGCCGTCCTGACCGTCAGCGCCAACGGCGTCGAGACCTCGCCCGTCACCCGCGGGGCCTGGGTCAGCGAGAACATCCTGGGCGTGAAGCCGCCGCCTCCGCCGGACGTCGTGCCCGCCATCGAACCCGACGTAAGCGGCACGACCACCATCCGCGAAAGGCTGGCCAAGCACAGCACCGATCGCGCCTGCGCGGAGTGCCACCGCAAGATCGACCCTCTCGGCTTCAGCCTCGAATCCTTCGATCCGGTCGGCCGCTGGCGCGTGACCTACCCGAAGCCCAAGAAGGGGGAGGCGCCGAAGATCGACACCACCGGTGAGTTCGCCTCCGGCGAGTCCTACCGCGACTTCGCCGGCTTCCGCGACCTCCTCCACGAGAAGCGCGAGGAGCAATTCACCCGCCACCTGATCCGCTCGTTGCTGGCCTACTCCACCGGTCGCCTCATGGAGCCCGCCGACGAATTCGCAGTCGATCGCATCTACGCCAAGGTGAAGCAGGAAGGCCTCGGTCTCCGTACCCTCGTACTTGAGTGCCTGACCAGCGACGTCTTCCGCTCCCGCTGAGGCGGATCATCCCCGCCGACAGGAGGCGACCGGAGTCCGGCGGAGAGCGACAGAGACCTTGCGAAGCGTCGCCGGGCGGGCCATGTAAGACCACCCCATGAAGACGCTTGGTTTCGCCTGGCTCGTCGCGACGCTGCTCCCGCTGCAGGCCGCGGAATATCCGCCGCCCCGCATCGTCGGTACGCCCCCGGCGGACGCCGGCCGAGGACTGGTGCGGGTGAACGCGAAGGAAATCCGGCACTACGACGGTGATCGGACCCGGCCCGGCTATCTGGTCAGCCGTGACAACGGCGAAACCTGGAGCTACGAGAAAGCCGCCCCCGGGTATCCGTTGAACTACGGAGGGATGAGCAAGGAAGCTCCGGCGTTCGCGCGGAACCCGCGCACGGGCGAATTCATCCGCGTGCAGCCCATCAAGGACCATGTCTTCCTCTCACGCGGAGGGCTCGACGGAGAGTGGGTCGCCGCGACGAAGGACGGTCGCGCCAGCGACGCCTGGCGCGAGCAGCGCGAAGACCTGCTGACCATCCCGGGCATCCTGCGCACGCCGCTCTTCATCGACGGCGGCCGACGCCTCGTCCTGCCCACGCACGGAAACGGCACGACGATGTGGCTGTCCGACGACGGCGGCCTGACCTGGCGCAGGTCCAAGACCACCATCAAGTCGCCGCCGCACGCGGTCGGCGGCGTTCATCGCGGCCTGCGCTGGCAGAACATCGCCGTGGAGGCCACCGTGGTCGAGCTCAGGGACGGGAGGCTGTGGGCCCTGCTGCGCACCTCGCAAGACCACCACTACGAGTCGTTCTCCGCGGATCGCGGGGAGACGTGGAGCGAAGGCAGGCCGTCGCGCTTCGCCGCCACCCTCACCATGCCCACCCTCGGCCGCCTGCCGGACGGCCGTCTCCTCCTGCTCTGGACGAATCAGGCGGCGCTGCCCGAACTGAGCACCGCCACCGGCCGCGGCGAAGACGCCTTCACCAACCGCGACACACTGCACGCCGCCATCTCCGCCGACGACGGCCTTACCTGGCAGGGCTTTCGCGAGGTCGGCCTCGACGAACACCGCGCCCGCGCCGACTACGCCACCTGGGGTGGACCGCAGGACCGCGGCAACCATCAGGCGGAGTTCCTCCCGCTGGACGACCACCGGGTGCTCATCGCCTACGGCCAGCACGCCAACCACCGGCGGCTGGCGATCATGGACACGCGCTGGCTGGTCGCGAAGCAGCGGACGGGCGACTTCGCGCGAGGGGCGGGGGAATGGACGCATCATACCTTCCTGCCGGTGCCTCGCGGGCACTGCTCCTATCATCGCCGACCCGCCGCCAGTGTCGTCGCCCACCCGACCAGACCGGGCGTACAAATGCTCGACATACGCTTACTCGACGACCTTGAGCTGACGAACCCCGCCTCGTCGGCCGACTACCGCTCCGGGGGCGCCGCGTGGAATTTCCCCGCCGGTCGTTCAGGCGCCCTCACCCTGCGCTTCCGCCTTCCCGCCGGATCGGACGGCGCCCACCTGAGCCTGATGGACCAACTCTTCAACGCCTGCGACCGCACCGCGCCGGACTTCGCCGCCTACACCTTGAGATTGCTTCCCGGGGCGAAGCTCGGGACCCAGACCTTAAAGGCTGACGCCGACCACGAACTCCGGATGGAATGGTCGGGCGCCGAACCCGGCCAGACCTGCGTCCTGACCTTGGACGGCAGACCGGCCGGCTCGATCGAGTGCCGTCGGTCGACGCCTAACGGGCTGAGTTACTTGCATTGCATCGCCGCAGGGGGGAAGCCCGCGCCGGGCATCCAGCTGGAAAGCACCCGGGTCGAAGTGAGACGATAGTGCCGCCCGGTGAAACATCGGGCGTAGCAGGCTGTCAGGGAAGGAGTAGAATGGTCTGACCCCATGAGCGACCCCCTCGAGCTGACCCGGCGCCGCTTCCTCGGCCAGATGACGACTGGCATGACGGGGTTGGCCTTGTCGCGCCTGCTCATGAGCGACCTCGGCGCGGCGGTGCCGCCCGGCGCCCACTTCGCGCCTAAGGCCAAGCAGGTGCTGCAGATCTTCTGCCCGGGCGCGGCTTCGCACATCGACCTTTGGGACCATAAGCCGCTGCTCGAGAAATACGACGACACTCCCCTGCCCGGCCCGGTCGAGGTCACCTTCCAAGGCAAGAACGGCAACCTGATGAAGTCCCCCTGGGCCTTCAAGCCGGCCGGCAAGAGCGGCAAGATGATCAGCTCGAACCTGCCGCACATGGCCCGGCACGTGGACGACATGGCGTTCATCCATTCGATGACGTCGCGCAGCAACACGCACGGCCCGGGCTGCGTGGCGATGAACACGTGCTTCACCCGCGAAGGCTACCCGAGCGGCGGCGCCTGGATCAGCCACGCGCTCGGCTCGCTCAACCAGAACCTCCCTACTTACGTCTCCGTCCAGGACATCCGCGGCGAGCCGCCGAACGGCAAGGCCAACTGGGGCAACGGCTTCCTCCCCGCCCGCCATCAAGGCGTCAGCATGGCCGCCCAGCAACCCTTGCGCAACCTGAGCCGTCCGGCCGGGATCTCCGCCGACGAAGACGAGGCCACCCGCGAATTCCTCCGCGCGACGAACCGTGAACACGCCGACGCCCACGCCGGCAACGACGAGCTCCGCGCCCGCATCGCGGCCTACGAGCTCGCCGCGAAGATGCAGCTCTCCGCCCCGGAAGTCAGCGACCTCTCCCGCGAGCCGGAGCACGTCCACGCGCTCTACGGGACGAACGACGCCAACCCCCTCAAGGCGGCCTACGCCAAGAACTGCCTGCTCACCCGCCGCTACCTCGAACAGGGCGTCCGTTACGTCAGCCTCTACTGCGCCTCCAGGGCGAGCAATGTCGACGGTCTGCTGAACTGGGACGCCCACCGGACCCTGAAGGCCGATTACGACCGCCATTGTCCGATCTTCGACCAGCCGACCGCCGCCCTGCTCACCGACCTGAAGCAACGCGGGATGCTCGACGACGTGCTCGTGATCTGGTGCACGGAGTTCGGTCGCATGCCGACCCACCAGGTCGGCACGACCGGACGCGACCATAACCCGGACGCCTATACGACCTGGATGATGGGCGCCGGCGTGAAGGGCGGCGTCTCCTACGGGGCGACCGATGACTTCGGCCGACGCAGCGTCACCGACGTCGCGACCTGCTACGACTTCTACGCGACGGTACTCCACCTGCTCGGCCTCGATCACGAGAAGCTGACTTACTACCACAACGGCGTGAACCGCCGCTTCACTGATGTCCACGGCCACGTGATCAAGCCGGTGCTCGGATGAACCGCCTGACCCTCGCCCTCGCCCTGCTCTTGGTCGGACGCGCCTTCGCCGCCGATGACCCGGGCAGCGTGGCGTTTTTCGAGCAGAAGATCCGGCCCGCCCTCGCCGAACATTGCTACGAGTGCCACAGCGCCAAGGCCAAGAAGCTCAAAGGCGGCCTCTATCTGGACTCGAAGGCCGGCTGGCAGAAAGGCGGCGATGCCGGCACCCCGACCATCGTCCCTGGCAAACCCGACGAAGGCCTGTTCCTCCGCTACGTCCGCCACCTCGAGCCGGACATGGAGATGCCGCCGAAGAAACCGAAACTGCCCGACGCGCTCATCGCCGACTTCGCCGCCTGGATCAAGGCCGGCGCCGTCGATCCGCGCGACCAGGCGACCGTCGAGGTCAAACGCGCCGACAAATCCTGGTGGTCCCTCCAGCCGTTGGCCAAAGAGTTCAAGCACCCCGACATCGATGGTTTCATCGACGCCAAGCTCGCCGAACAGAAGCTTGCCCGGAGCGCCCCGGCCAAGCCGCAGGCGCTGATTCGTCGCCTCAGCTATGACCTCACGGGCCTGCCGCCCACGCAGGCCGAGGTCGACGCCTTCGTCGCGGCCCATCAGATCGACGCCCGTCAGGCGACCGAAGCCCTCGTCGACCGCCTGCTGGCTTCGCCGCGCTACGGCGAGCACTGGGGCCGGCATTGGCTGGACGTCGTCCGCTTCGGCGAGAGCAACGGCTTCGAACGCAACTTCATCATCGACGACCTCTACCCCTTCCGCGACTACGTCATCCGCTCGCTGAACGAGGACAAACCCTTCGACCAGTTCATGCGCGAACACCTCGCCGGCGACGTGCTCGGCAAGTTCGACCCCGCGGTCGAGATCGGCAGCGCCTTCCTCGTCGCCGGGCCGTACGATGACGTCGGCAACCAGGACCCGGTCGCCCAGAAAGTCATCCGTTCCGCCACGCTCGACGACATGGTCACCGCGACGGGCAGCGCCTTCCTCGGACTCACGATCAACTGCGCCCGCTGCCACCACCATAAGTTCGACCCCATCACGACCGAGGACTACTATCGCGTCCGCGCCGCCTTCGAAGGAGTCGTCCACGGCCGCCGTCCGCTGGCGACCAAGGAGCAGACGCAGGCGTTCAATGCGGCCATGGGCCCGTTGAACAAGGAGCGCGCCCAAGTCGTCGCCGAACAGGAGGCGCTGACCCAGGCCATCGAGGCGAAGGCCAAGGCCCTGCTGGCCACCCGCAAGTATCCTCGCCCGAAGGCGGACACCCTGCTGACCGAGGAAACCATCACGCCGACCGAAGCCCGCTTCGTGAAGCTCACCCTGTCCGCGAGCTCCGCGGACCCGAAGAGCGGCGTCGGCGGACGCATCTCCGAGTTCGAGATCTGGACCGCCGAGCCGACGCCCCGCAACGTGGCCCTCGCCTCCTACGGCTCCAAGGCCGAGGGCGCCAAGGGTGCCAACGCCGAGGACTTTCCCATGGCCTACAGCGCGGCGCTCACCATCGACGGCGACGAAGGCGCGCAATGGTTCATCGGCAACCCCGCCGAACTCGTCATCACCCTGCCCCGCGTGGAAAAGATCGGGAAGCTGGGCTACCGCACCGCGAAAGGACGTCTCCTCCGCGACAACACCCAAGGCGCCACGCCCTGCGAATATGAGATGGTCGTCTCGCTCGACGGCAAGGACTGGAAGAAGGTCGCCGATTCCTATGACCGCGAAGCCTGGTCGCCGGCGCACGCCTTCGAACGCGTCCGCAAGGAAGTCACCACACCTGACGAAGCGAAGCAGCTAGGCGCACTCGGCCGCCGGCTGGCCGACGTCGACCGGCGCATCGCCGCAGTCCCGAAGCTCCCCGCCGCCTGGATCGGTACCCACCAGCCCAAGCCGGCCCCGACCTTCGTCGAAAAAGGTGGCGACCCGACCAAGCCCGCCGCCCAGGTCGTCCCGTCCAGCCTCGCCGTGCTGGACCTGGTCACGAAGCCCTACGCGTTGAAACCCGAAGCCGGCGAAGGCGAACGTCGCGTGGCCTTGGCCGAATGGATCACCCGCGACAATCCCATCACTGCCCGCGTCTTGGCCAATCGCCTCTGGCATTACCACTTCGGCACAGGAATCGTGGACACCCCGAGCGACTTCGGCTTCATGGGCAGCAAGCCGACGCACCCAGAACTCCTCGACTTCCTCGCGCAACGCCTCGTCAAGCACGGCTGGAAGCTCAAGGCCCTGCATCGAGAAATCGTCCTCTCGCAGACCTACCTGCAGTCGGCCGATTTCAATGAGGCTTCCGCCAAGGTCGACAAGGACGCCCGCCTGCTCTGGCGCTTCCCGCCGCGCCGCCTGCGCGCCGAGGAGATCCGCGACACCCTGCTCGCGACCGCCGGGCAGCTGAGACTTGAGCCCATGGGCGGCCCGGGTTTCCGTCTCTATCGCTATCTCGCGAACAACGTCTCCACCTACGTCCCGCTCGATACGCCTGGGCCGGAGACCTACCGCCGCGCCGTCTACCACCAGAACGCGCGCGCCAGCGTGGTCGACGTCCTTAACGACTTCGACCTGCCCGACATCGCCTTCGCCGCGCCCAAGCGGGCCAACACCACCTCGCCGCTGCAGGCCCTCACCCTGCTCAACAACGGCTTCACCCTCGACATGGCCAAGGCCTTCGCTGACCGGCTCGACGGATCCGACCCGATCGCCCAGGCTTACTCCCTCGCCCTGCAGCGCCCGCCCACGGCCACCGAAAGAGCCGCTGGCGAGAAACTCCTCGCCCGATTCGGGAAACCCGCCTTCTGTCGCGCCCTGCTCAACAGCAACGCCCTCATCTTCCTCGAATAGGCGGGAACTTGACCCCTACGGCCAAGGTCCCATGAGTTTACCTCTGTCGGCCCCAAGCGCCCCCTTTCGTCAATGACCCACTTTGACCGCCTCCCGAGAGCGTTAACACTCCTCTTCCTTTCCTTAGGGCACTGTGCCCTTTTGCCCGCCGCCGAGCCGTACGAAGCTTTCATCCAGAAGCACTGCGCGCGCTGCCACGGACCCGAGAAGGAAAAAGGCGATGTCCGCTTTGACAAACTCTCACGCGATTTCAAGCTCGGCGCTGACACGCATCACTGGGCGGAAGCGATGGAGCAGGTGAACTCCGGCGAAATGCCTCCGAAGAAGGACAAGGAACCCAAGCCGACGCAGGCGGAGATCGCCGCCTTCGTGACGAGCCTGGACGGCGCGCTGAAGGCCGGCCGGGCTTCGCGTCAGGCGGCCCGACCGGCGGTTTCCCACTATCGTCTGAGCCGGAAGGAATATCAGAACACGGTCTATGACCTGCTCGGCGTGCGCTACGATCCCACGAAGCCGGGCGAATTGAACGAGGATACGTTGTGGCACGGCTTCGAGCGAATCGGCTCGGAGCTGTCGCTCTCGCCGTCGCATGTGGATCGCTATTACCGCGCGGCGGAGCTGGTGCTGGATCGTGCGTTTCCGACGGCGACGAGCGAGGCGCGCAAGGTGCGCAAAACGGCGGTGGAACTGCGCTACGGGGACGGGAAGGAGCAACAGGCGGCGCTGGATCGTTTCGGCGTCAAGCGGCCGCTGCGTTACCTGCTTTTCCCCGGCAGCACCCAGCCAGCGATGGCGCCCAATTGGTTTGGCAAGACCGGTCCGGAGCATAGCGGGCTCTACAAGCTCCGCCTCCAGGCCAGCGGCATCCGTCCGGTCGGTGGGCAGACGGCGCACCTCAGCATCGGCAAGCGGACGACCGAGGAGACGGTGGATGGGCTCATCGAGCTCGACATCACGGCGCCCGAGGACAAGCCGCAGGTGTATGAGTTCGAGGTCTTCCTCGAAATGCCCGCGCAGCTCGATTTCTGCGTCGTAGCCACGGATGTGGTCGATCGGCGACAGGGCGCGGCTTTTCGGGGAGCGCTCAGAAGCAGGGACGGGCACCTTTTCACGCACAGCAGAGACACCTTGCTCCTGAATCCCAACGCGCCACAGATGTTCGACGACAAGGGCAACGGCCTTTTCTCGACCGTGCTGATCGATTGGGTCGAGTGGGAAGGCCCGCTGGTGTCGGAGGCGGAAAAATCGCGGCGTAAAGACATCGTGCCGCCCGAGGACGCGACGCCCGAAGTGGTCGCGGAACATCTCCGGCGCTTCGCCGAGCGTGCGTGGCGTCGTGCAGTGAAGATCGAGGAGCTGGAGGAGTATCTGAAGTCCTATCGTGAAGAGCTCGAGGCGGGCGAGGAGCCGGCCGCCGCGTATCGCGTCGCGTTGCAGGGCGTGCTGACGTCGCGGCACTTCATTTACATCGTCGAGGGCGACCCGGTGGCCCGCGAGCAACTCAACGACTCCGAACTCGCCACACGCCTCTCGTATTTCCTGTGGAGCTCGATGCCCGACGACGCGCTCGTCACCGCGGCGAAGGGCGCCACGCTGAAAGGCGAAGCCTTGAAGAAGGAAGTCGATCGCATGCTCGCCGACGGCAAAGCGAGCCGCTTCATCGACGACTTCTCCCGCCAGTGGCTGCAACTCCACCGCGTGGGCATGTTCCCGCCGGACAAGAAGCTCTACCCCGGCTACGACGCGTGGCTGGAGGAGAGCATGCGCAACGAGCCCGTGGAGTTCTTCCGCGAGACGTTTGCCAGAAACCTGCCCGTTGACGCCTTCATCGAATCTGACTGGACCATCGCGAACGCGCGGCTCTGTGACTTCTACGGCCTGCCGGAGCCGAAGACGGGCGGCTTGCAGCGTGTCTCACTGAAGCCCGAGGACCGGCGCGGCGGCCTGCTGACCATGGGCGCGGTGCTCGGCCTGACTTCCGACGGCACGCGCCATCGTCCCGTGCATCGCGGCGTGTGGCTGAGTGAAGTCATCTTCGGCAAGACGCCGCCCCCGCCGCCCGCGAACGTGCCCGCCATCGAGCCCAATCCCCCCACCGACCCTAAGGCCACCTTGCGCGACAAACTGGCCGCGCATGCCCAGGATGTGAATTGCGCCGCGTGCCACGCGAAGATCGATCCGCTTGGTCTGGCTTGGGACAACTACGACGCCATCGGCCAGTGGCGCACGCGCGAGAAAGTCCCGGCGGGAGTCGGTGAAAACCCGCTGGTCAACCCGGCCGGAGCGATGCCCGACGGACGCGCGTTCAAGGACGCCGACGGCTTCAAGCGCCTGCTGCTTGAAGACCGCGACAAAATCGTCCGCGCCTTCATCGAACACCTTTGCACCTATGCGCTGCGTCGCGTGCTCACCATTGACGATCAAGACGATCTCAACGCCATCGCCGCTGAGGCGAAGAAGAGCGGCTACAAGATCAAGGATATCGTGCGTGCCGTGGCGGCGTCCGACCTGATGAAGAAGCGCTGACACAAAAATTACTCGAAAATTCAACCTCTCCATTCCATGAACATCCAAACCCAATCTTGGCTCCTCAACCGCCGTCACGCGCTGCGCGCCATGGGCAGCTTCATCGCATTGCCCATGCTGGAGTGCATGTTCCCGTTGCGCGCGGCGGAAAAGGCCATCGCGGCGACGCCGAAGCGCAGTGCGTTCATCTACCTGGCCAATGGCGTGCACTCGCTCAACTACCAGATCCTCAAGCCCGGCAAGGACTACCAGTTCTCACGGTCGTTGAAGCCGCTGGAGAAGCATCGCGAGGTGATCACGCCGATCAGCGGCCTGCATCATCCCGGAGCCCTCGGCCACCATCACAACTGCATCTCGGTGTGGCTGACCGGCGCCAAGATCGGGCCTTCGGATCGCAACACGATCTCGGTGGACCAGAAGATGGCGGAGATCACCGCGCCGCACACGAGGTATCCGTCCATGGAGGTCGCGCTCACGCAGGGTTCGCTGGCGTGGACGGCGGATGGCGTGCAATTGCCCGCGTTGCGGCGTTGCAGCGAGATCTTTGGGTCGCTCTTCGAGGCGCCGAAAGGCGGCACCGCAGCGCAGCGGAAGGCGTTGCGCCGCAAGGCCAGCATCCTCGATGACAACCTCGCGGAAGTGCGCCAGCTTGAGAAGAAGATGGGCAGCGAGGACAAAGGCCGGATGGACCAATACCTGACCTCCGTCCGGGAAGCCGAGATCCGCACGCGTCGCGCCGATGCCTGGCTCGACACGCCGCTGCCGACCATCTCCGACGACGATCGTAAACGCACGAATCGCGACATCCCCGCCACTTTGGCGGGCGATTACTTCCGCACGGTGTATGACCTCATGGTGCTCGCGTTTCAGACGGATGTGACCCGCGTGGCCACCTTCAGCCTCGGCGGCGAGGGCGATGCGTTTTCCATCCCCGAGATCGGCATCACTGAGTCGCGCCACCAGCTCAGCCATCACGGCGGCGACGCCGGTTACATGGAGAAGCTCACGAACTACGACACCTTCGCCATCGAGCAGTTCAGCTACTTCCTCACGCGTCTCACGGAGACGAAGGACCTCAACGGCAAGCCGCTCCTCGGCTCCACGATGGCGCTCTTCGGCAGCGGCATGTGCTACGGCCACAGCCACGGCAACGCGAATCTTCCGCTCGTCTTCGCCGGCGGCTCCGATCTCGGCCTCAAGCACGGCAGTCACGTTGACTTCAACAAGCAGGCCAAAGACTTCCAAGGTTACTCGCTCGGTGCCGACGGAGCGCTCACCACGGCGCACTACCAAGTCTGCAGCCGTCCGGTCAACACCGATGCGCACATGAGCAATCTGCTGCTGCTCATGGCCCAGCGCATGGGCGTGGAGACGGAGCAGTTTGGCGACAGCAACAAGGTCGTGACGCTATGATCATGTCGTTGGTTCGTCGTTCTTCGTTCTTGGTTGTCGTCGGCGCGTTCGTCGTTACGGCATACGCCGCCGAAAAGAAACCCAGCAAGAAGATCGCGGAACCGCTGGGCGAAGTGTTCCGCCCCGAGGCGGGCAAGTTCCCGCCCTTGGAAAAGGCGCACTCCTACCGCGGCGAACTCGTCTTCGTGGACCACGCCAACCGCCGCGGCAGCATCCGCGTGCAAGGATCGGGCATGTTCTATCGCAATGATCCGCATCCCTTCGCCCTGCTGCCGTATGCGGTGGTGCGTTATCACGGCGCACCGGCGGACCTGCGCGACATCCCGCTCGGCACGGTGCTGCACGTCCGCGCGTTTTTGCCGCCGGACCCGAAGATTTCCGCCGTGCCGGTGTTGCCCGTGGACAACAAGAAGAAGGACGCGAACCACAATCGGGGCGCGAGCATCTTCCCCGCTGAGAACCACGCCATCCTCCTTGAGGATGAGCCCAGTCACTGCCAGCGCGAGGGATTGGTCTGGAAGCTCAAGGAAGTGGAGGTCAAAAACTCCGCGGGCATGATCATCGCCACCCGCGAGCCGAAAAAGGGAGGCGACGGCAAAGCCACCGAGGAAAACCTGACCTTCGACGCCGCCACGCGCGTGTGGCGTGGGCGCGAGCAGCTCCGCATCGACGAACTCATCGCGGAGGGCGCGTGGCCAGCAGAGGGCAAGAAATCGCTCGGCGGGCAATCCGTGCTGCTTGGCGTCACCTGGAGACCCACACCTGACGGCATCTTCACCCGCTTTCACATCTCCGACATCTGGCTCGACGAAGCCGCGATGCAGCGCGCCGCCAAGGGCCAATCCGAAGTGCACAAGACCTTCATCCTCAGCCGCTGGATGGCCGCATGGATCGACCATGTCGAGTATGGCAAGTTCGGCCGCGCCACCGTCACCGCGACCTTGTTCGGCGGCATGGATGCCGCGCTCTACGCCGATTTTCAGAAAGGCGCCCCCGCCTTGATGAACGCCGTCGAGAACACGCTGAAGCACACCCACGGAGCCTACGGCCCCGCACACATGGCCTCCAAAGGCACGCTCCTCGATGTCATCAAGCTGCCCGGCGAAGCCCCGCTTGGCAGCAGCGGCATCCAGATCAAGTTTGAGACCGACCTCATCATCGAAGGCATCCGCCCCACTCGCGTCGTCCGCGTCCGCCCCGGCAGCTGGCCCCAAGTCCAGGTGCCCAGGGAGGAGTTCCTGCGTGACACCAGCGCCGAAGAACGCTTCC
>VHDL01000022.1 GCA_016871415.1 Verrucomicrobiota bacterium | reverse complement strand
TCGCCTCACCGCACTCCTCACCGTGTGCGCCAACCTCCTATCCGCCGAGCCCAAGTATGAACTGCGCCCCGACTTCCTCGGTCGCCCCGCCGGCCGCGAGACCATCGGCAACGGCCACGGCGAGATTGCCGTCGACTCCGCGGGCAACATCTATGTCAGCGTCCAGGACGCCAACGCCGGCCTCCAGGTCTACGGCAAGGACGGGAAGCACCTGAAGACCCTTGCCCTGCCCGGCTCGCTGCACGGCTTCGTCATCCGCAAGACCGCCGAGGGCGAATTCATCTACGGCGCCGTGCTCGCCGAACAGCGCGTGATCAAGTGCCGCCTCGACGGCACGGTGGTGCTGGAGATTAAGGCCGACGCCTTCCCCGCCGACAAGGGCAAGGCCAAGGACAAGAAGGGCGCCGAGGTGAACGCGCTGAAGCTCACCGGGCTCGACGTGGGCCCCGACGGCGACATCTACGTCGTCGACGGCTACGGCAAGAGCTGGATCTTCCGCTTCGACACCAAGGGGGCGTTCAAGTCGGTCTTCGGCGGCCCGACCCAGATCGTGGACGGTAAGGGCTTCGCCAACACGCACAAGGTCTTCATCGACACCCGCTTCAGCCCCGCCCGCATCCTCTGCCTCGACCGCGGCAACAACCGCATGTTCCACCTCGACCTCGACGGCGGCAATCCGTCACTGATTGCCAAGACCGGCCTCCGCAACCCGTCCTCGGCCTCGTTCCACGGGGACCTGATGTGCGTTGCGGAGATCGCCGGACGGGTGTCGGTCTGGGACAAGTCCAACCGAATGGTCGCCGAGCTCGGCGCCAATGACAACAAGGGGCAGACGAACACACCCCGCATGAAGCCCGCGGAGTGGCGTACGGGCGTCGTGACCTCACCGCACGGTATCACCTTCGACAACGACGGCAACATCCTTGAGACCGAATGGAACACGTTCGGACGGGTGCTGCGCTGGGACCGGAAGTGATCGGCCAGGCCCTCAGACTGGTCCTCGCATGGGGAGCCCTCGCGCTCCCCATGTCCGTGTCCGGGCACAACGGCGAGGTGCTGGTAGCACGACTGACACTGCGCACCAATGGCTCCTGCGCGATGCGGGTCACGGCCGACCTGGACGCCAATTACCTGATTCGCGACCAGGCCAGGATGACCGAGGCGATGGCGGACCTCTTTCTCCTCTCGACGGACTCCGGCACGGCGCCGTTCACGCGGGAGGTGGGCGAACCGGCCCTCACGGTTTCGACGAAGCTGGAAACGGATTCGCCGTTCCAGCACACGCCAGAGGAGCTCGCCAAGGCCTACCGGCTGCAGAACGCGGAATGGGAATGGCAGCCCGCTGAACGTAACTTCGTGATTCGCATGCCGGAGGCCAGCCCCCATACGGTGCTGCTCTGGATGCTGGACGAGCGGAAGCCGGGAGAGAAGGCCCGTTGGACGATGATGGTCGCGGGCGACGAGTCGCCGCTGATTTCAGCCCACGAGGCAACCTCAGGCACGGATCGAAGGAACCGCTGGACCTACATGGCCTTGACGCTGCTCGCCATTCTCGCGGGCTGGCTGGCAGTCCGTCGGCTCGCAGGACGGCCAGTGCGCTGAGGTTCAGTTCACGACGGCGTCGACGAAACCGCCGCGCGCGTCGAAATGCGGATTGTGGCCGCTCTCCGGCAGGGTGACGACGTCAGCCGACGGGAATTGCGTCCGGATGGCCGCGAGGTCTTCGTCGCGCACGTAGCCGGACTTGCCGCCGCGGATGAAACGCGTCGGTCCGCCCCACGTTTCACCCAGGGCCAACGGATTGGCGAGGATCGCCGGCAGGGAGCGCGTGAGGGCCTCGCGGTTGACGGTCCAACGCCATCGACCAGACCCGTCCTGGCCGAGGTTGGTGAGGATGAACTGCCGCAGGCCCCAGTCGGGCACCGTCGCGGCGAGACGCGCGTCGGCGTCCTTCCTCGAGGTCACGGATGCGAGCTCGAGCGATGCCATGGCGATAAACTCGGTAAGCAGGCGATTCGAGTAGTCGCGTGGTGCGACGTCCACCACGGTCAGACGGGAGACGAGCCTGGGGCGGTCCATCACGAGGCGCATGGCCGCCTTGCCACCCATGCTGTGACCGACAAGATGCACCGGGCCGCCAAACCTGCGCGTGATGAGTTCGGCGACGTCGACCGCAAGCGCCGCATAGGAGCAGTCGTCATCCCAGGGGGACGCGCCGTGATTGCGGAGATCGACGGCCGACACGCGGAAGCCGCGTGACGCAATCTCGGCGCCGGCGGACTGCCAGTTACGCGAGGACCCGAGCAGTCCGTGGAGCACCAGCACGGGAGCTCCTTCACCCCCGAGCTCGCGCACGACCAAGGGCAGCGCCTGCGGCATCGACGGAGTCAATGCCGCCGCGCTCACCGGGGTCGAACCGAATCTTGCGGAGGGATGCCGGCGCGCCATCGTCGGCCCCATGCGCTCACTCCTGCTGCCACTGCTGCTCGCCGCACACGCCTGCAGCGCGATCGAAGTCATCCGCCTGCCCGGCGCCGAAGACTTGCACGAGCCCTTCAGCATCGCGTTTGATGCCAAGGGCGACGCCTACGGCGTGGAGTTCCAGCCGGCCAACCGGGTCTTCAGGCTGCATGACGGCAGGATTGAGTACGTCTCCGGCGTGAAATGGGACAGCCGGGGCAAGGCGCCGAACCCGCCGGCCCCCGCCAAGCCCCTGGACTTCGCGCCGGCTGTCTACAACGGCATGCACGACGTCGCCATCGCTCCCAACGGCTCCATCTACCTCGCGGACAGCTTCCAGCACCGCATCGTCCGCCTCGACCCGAAGACGCACGTCGCCACGCCCTTCGCCGGCACGGGCAAGTCCGGCTTCGGCGGCGACGGCGGCCCCGCCGAGCAGGCGCAATTCAACATCACGATGTGCAGCACGCTCAGCCCCGACGGCTCCTTCATGACCGTGGCCGACATCGGCAACCACCGCGTGCGCCGCATCGACCTGAAGACGCGCATCGTCACGACGCTCGCCGGCAACGGCAAGCGCGGCCTGCCCAAGGACGGCGACGACGCGCTGAACGCCCCGATGGGCGACGTGCGCGCGACCTGCGTCGCCAAGGACGGCACGGTCTACGCGCTGCTGCGCGGCGGCAACGCGCTCGTGGCGGTCAAGGACGGGAAGCTGGAAGTGGTCGTGAACAAGTCGGGCCAGGCGGGGCCGGCGACTGACGGCCCAGCGGCCGAGGCCAACATGCGGGGCCCGAAATACGTGACGATGGACGCCAAGGGGAATGTGCTCATCCTGGACACGGAGAACCATTGCCTGCGTCTCTTCGACCCGGTGAAGCGGACGATCCGCACCATCGTGGGCGACGGGAAGAAGGGCTCCGCGGTCGGCACGGACTGGAGCAGCACGCAGCTCAACCGCCCGCACGGGGCCCGCATCGGTCCCGACGGACGGCTCTACGTCTGCGACACCGAAAACAACCGGTTACTGGTCGGTCCCGCGCCTTGAGCGCCCCGTATTCGGCTTGCATGCCCCAGCCCCGGCCCTGTCCCTGTCCCCAGCCCTGTCCCTAAATAGGTTTGTCTCCGGGGAGCGGGCGGGGTTGTTTCCCCGGTCCTCCTCAGAGACATGTCCGCCTCCGGCTCCAGTCGCGCACCGTTCGGCCCCCGCTCCTTCGTCGGGGCCCACACCGCGCTCGTCACGCCCTTCCTCGACGGGAAGGTCTGCTGGGAGGACCTGCGCCGACTGGTGGATCTGCAGATTACGGCGGGCATCGACGGCCTGGTCTCAGTGGGCACCACGGGGGAGTCACCCACGCTGGATTACGACGAGCACGTCGACGTGATTGCTCACACGGTCGAGCAAGCGGCCGGGCGGGTCCCCGTCATGGCCGGCACCGGTTCCAATTCGACCGCGGAGGCCCTCGACCTGACCCGCCGTGCCGACGAGGCGGGCGCCGACGCCTTCCTGCTGGTCGCGCCCTACTACAACAAGCCCAGCCAAGAGGGACTCTTCCGTCATTTCTCCGCCGTCGCCGAGGCCACCGCCAAGCCAATCATGCTCTACTCGATTCCCGGACGTTGCGGGGTGGAGATCTCGGTGGAAATCGTACTGCGCCTTCGCGCGAAGTTCCGTCACGTCATCGGCATCAAGGAGGCCGGCGGCCAGGTCGAGAAGGCCGCGCGCCTCGTGAAGGAGTCCGACGCCGAGTTCATCGTGCTCAGCGGCGACGACGCGCTCACCCTGCCCTTCGCCGAGGTCGGCGCCCAGGGCGTCATCTCGGTCGTCTCCAACCTCATCCCTGGGCCGGTGGCCAGGCTCGCCAAGCTTTCGCGCACGAAGCAGTTCGCGGAAGCGAAAGCGTTGCACGACAAACTGGCTGAAATCTTCAAGACCCTCTTCGTCGAACCCAACCCGGTGCCCGTGAAGCATTGCATGATGCGCGCCGGCATCATCCGTTCGGACGAAGTCCGTTTGCCCCTCTGCGAAATGTCCGAGGCCAACCGCCTCCTCGTCGAGAAGGCCGCCGACGTCACCCTCGCCTCCCTCCGATGAGCCACCCCATCCGCATTCTCCTCAACGGCGCCAAGGGCCGCATGGGCCTCGCCCTCACCCACGTGGCCGCGTCCGAGCAGGCCGTCATCGCCGCCGGCGTCGACCAGGGCGACAGCCTCGCCGCGCACATCGGCGCGGCTGACGTCGTCATCGACTTCTCCCTCCACTCCGCGACCCTCGCCGTTGCGCAGCTCTGCGCCCAGCACAGAAGGCCACTCGTCATCGGCACCACCGGCCACACCGCCGAGGAAAAGGCCGCGATCACCGCCGCCATCAAGGGTCTCCCGGTCGTCTGGGCCGGCAACTATTCCGTGGGCGTCACGCTCCTCAACGCGCTCGTGCGCCAGGCCGCCCGCTCGCTCGCCGACGTCGGCCGCTGGGACGTCGAGGTGCTCGAGATGCACCACCGCCTCAAGAAGGACGCACCCTCCGGCACCGCCGAGACGCTCCTCAAGATTCTCCTCGAAGAGCGCAAGCTCGCCAAGGAAGCCCTCAAGCATGGTCGCGACGGTCTCGTCGGCGAACGCCCGCTCAACGAAATCGGCGTGCACGCGATTCGCGGCGGCGACGTCGTGGGCGACCACACGGTCCTGTTCGCCGCCGAAGGTGAACGCCTCGAACTCACGCACAAGGCCTCGAACCGCGAGATCTTCGCGCGAGGCGCCATCCGCGCCGCCCGCTGGCTGAAGAGCCAGCCCGCAGGCCTCTACGGCATGGAAGACGTGCTGGGGCTGAAGTAATCGCAAGGGGACAAGCTGGCACGGTGACACGTGGACGAGGGGACGACGCATCGTTGCCTTGGGTAGGATATAGCGGCTGGTACTCAAAGTGAGCGCCTTTCCTCCGATACATTCAGTCCTCAATTCAGCCCTCTACGCAGTCCTCAACTCAGTCCTATGCGCGCATGGGTCTCCCCGTGTCCCCATGTCACCGTGCCCACGTGTCCCCTCGCGAGGGCGCGTTAGCGCCCGAGCGCGGCCTTCACCAACTGATCGGCGGTGGCGCCGGCGCCGAGCTTGGTCAGCGCGGCGCGCACGCCTTTGTCGGCGTCAGCAGCCTTGAAACCGAGCGCGATGAGCGCGGCGACGGCGTCGGTCGCAGGCGTGGGCTGGGCGGCGACGATGGTCGCGGCGGCCGCCGGGGCGGCGCCAGGGCCTTCGAGTCCGACCTTGTCCTTGAGCTCCATGACGAGGCGTTCGGCGGTCTTCTTGCCGACGCCGGGGCACTGGGAAAGCAGCGCGACGTCGCCGCGGATGATCGCGTCCCGCAGGATCGGCAGCGCGAGGCGGCTGAGGATGTTCAGCGCCATCTTGGGGCCGACGCCCGACACCTTCTCGACCAGCAGCCGGAAGAAGTCGCGCTCCTCGGCGACCGCGAAGCCGTAGAGGGCCTGACCGTCCTCACGGAAGACGTGGTGGATGAGCAGGCAGACCTCCGATCCGACCTTCGGGAGACGCTCCGCGGTGGTCACCGGGACGTTGACCTCATAGCCGACGCCCGAGGCCTCGATGACGACGCGCAGGACGCCTGCCTCGATGAGTTTGCCGCGGAGGGAGACGATCATGGTGGGATGAAAGCGGAAAAGGTCCGCTGGTTAAGCCCGAATCTCCACGATGAATCCCTTCAGATAGCGGCTCTCCGGAAAGTTCAGCAGCACCGGATGGTCGGCCGGCTGGGAAGTGCGCTCCAGGATGACAGCCTCGCGACGGGCGTCCGACGCAGCGGCTTCGACGACCTCGAGGTACATCTCATCCGAGACGCGGTGCGAACAGGAGTAGGTCGCGAGGATGCCGCCCGGGGCGAGCAGACGGAGCGCGCGCAGGTTGAGTTCCTTGTAGCCGCGGAGGGCGCCGTCGACGGCGTCCTTGCTGCGGGCGAAGGGCGGCGGGTCGAGCACGATGAGGTCGAAGGACGCCTCCCGGTGCTCCGTGAACCAGTCGAAGACGTTGGCGACTTCGAACAAGGCGCTGAGTCCGTTGCGTTCGGCGGCCGAGCGGGCGGCGGCGATGGCATCTTCGGACTGGTCGAGGCCGAGCACGCTGGCGGCGCCGGCCTGGGCGCAGGCGAGGCCGAAGCCGCCCTGGTTGCAGAAAGCATCGAGCACGCGGCGACCCTTGGCCAGCTTCGCGACATTCTGATGCTGATCGAGCTGATCGAGGTAGGTGCCGGTCTTCTGACCGCCCATGAGGTCGATGAGCACCTGCACGCCGCCGACCTCCATCCAGGAAGGCTCAAGGGGCTTGCCTGAAACCGTCCGTATCTCCTGTCGCAGCCCTTCGAGCTTACGCGTCGCGGCGTCGTTGCGAAGCACAATCTCGCGCGGCTTCAGCAGACGCTGCAGAACATCGATGATGGTGGCGAGGCGGCGGTCGACCCCGCACGTCAGCGCCTGGATTGAGAGCAGGTCGTGATAACGGTCGACGACGAGCCCCGGCAGACTGTCGGCCTCGGACCACACCAGGCGGCAGACCGGACCATCGCCGCGACGCCGCACGGCCGCCGTGATGAGCTCCTCCAACAGCGGACCGTCCAGGCTCACGGGGCGGCGCGAGTAGCGCCTCCAGGCAATCTGTGACTTCCCGTTCCAGAGACCGGCCCCGAGGCTCCGCCCCTTGGGGTCGGTGAGCTCGATGCAGTCGCCGTCCTTCGGAGGCGCGCCGGCCACCTCGACCTCTCCGAGGAAGGCCCAGGGATGCCCCTTCATGGCCCGCACGGGGCGGCCGGGGCGGATGCGGATGGCACGTAGCATGACTCAGTCGACGGCGCGTAGGCGCGGAAGGGCCCAGATCGCGACAAGGGTCGCCGGCAGCCAGGCCGCAAGCACGGGCGGAATGGCCCCGCTCTCTCCATAGGCCCGGCAGACGGAAGAGAGGAAATAAAAGCCGAGAAAAAGTCCGAAGGTCTTAGCGACGCCCACCATCGGGCTCACGCGCTCCCCGGTCACGGAGAAGGGGATGGCCACGGCGATCACCACCAGGCAGACCGCAGGCGCGCTGAGGATAGTGTGGTAGCGCATGACGTAAGCGGACTGGTGCGCGGTGCCGCGCTCGCCGGCGTGCTCGACGTAACGCGACACCTCACGGAAGGACAGTCGGTCGGGATCCTTGGCGGAGAGCACCATCACCTCGGGATCTTCGTCGAACTCCTCCGGCGTCAGCACCGTGAACTTGGGCTGGGCGACGAGCGAACCCGTGGCCGAATCGAAACGCAGGTCCCTGCCGTCGCGGAAAGTCCAGCGCCAGCGTCCCCCCGACTCCTTGAATTCGGCGAAGCGGGCCGTGATGGTGCGCACCTCGCGTCCGGAGGGGTCGAAACCGTGGACGGTGACTTCGAAGGCCTGTCCCGCAGTGACTCCGAGCCGGGCGATGAGCCAAAGCCGGCGCGCCCGGGCGTTCTCGAAGGAGACGAACTCGGCGTTGCCGGCCGTAGCCGCGACGACGCCTTGGGAGCGCAGCGCCCGGAACTGCTCGCGCTCGAGCAGTTCGCGCTCCGCCTCCATCGCGTCCGGCACGAGGAAGGCCCCGGCGAAGGCCAGCAGGGCGGCGGAGACGAACCCCACGGCCCAGAGCGGGGCGGTGAGCCTCCACATGCCCACCCCGGCGGCACGGATCGCGGCGAGCTCCGAGTTGCGGTTGAGCGAACCGAGCACGTAGATGACCGAAAGCAGCAGGGAGATCGGCACCAGGAGATGGACGCCTCCGAAGGAACGCAGGGCCAGGAACTCGAGCACGGTGATGACGTCCGAATCCCAGGCGAGGAAGTCCGGGGCGTAGTTGTAGAGCACCGAAAGCACCTGGATGCCGCCAAGCGCGAGCAGGCATAGGGTAAACACTTTAGCCCACTCGGCTAGAAGGTATCGGTCCAGGAGGCGCACTGAACCCAGCAGACCTCGGCGCGGGCCTTCCAGCAACACCAAAGCCCCGTCAGCCCTGCGGTCCGAGGCCGCATGCGACACGGCTACGCATGGATGCAATGATTACGTTGCAACCAGCCGGGCGGACGGCTGACTGAAGCGTGGTCGGATAATCCATCCGACCGCCCCGCCTGCGACATACCCTGATTGCGGCATAACCTGTAAAATGTCACCATGATGGCACGCCCCTCCACCGCCCTGCTCTGCCTGCTCGCCGCCTCGGCCTCCGCCAAGCCGGTCGACTACAACGATGACGTGCGTCCGATCCTTTCGGAAAACTGCTTCTACTGCCACGGCCCCGACGGCAACAAACGCAAGGCGGACCTGAGGCTCGACGTCCGCGCCGACGCGCTCGCGGGCAAGGCCTTCGTGCCCGGCGATCCGGACGCGAGCGAGCTGGTCAAACGCCTGCTTTCCAAGGATCCGGAGGAAGTCATGCCGCCGCCGGAGTCCCACCGTAAGGTGTCGCCCGAGCAGCGCGAGACCCTGCGCCGCTGGATCGCCGAAGGCGCCCAATACAGGGAGCACTGGGCGTTCGTCGCCCCGGTGCGGCCCGCCGTGCCGGCGAACGGGGAGAAGCAACCCGTCGACGCCTTCGTGGCGGAGCGGCTCGCACAGGCGGGCCTCAGGCTGTCACCCGAAGCCTCCCGCGAGACGCTGCTGCGCCGGCTCTCGCTCGACCTGACCGGGCTGCCGCCCACGCCGGAGGAAACGGCCGCGTTCGTCGCGGACCGGAGCCCCGACGCCTATGAGAAGCAGGTCGATCGCCTGCTGGCCTCGCCGCACTACGGCGAACGCATGGCGCTGCCCTGGCTGGACGCCTCGCGCTACGCCGACAGCAATGGTTTCCAGCAGGACGGCGACACGTTCCAATGGGTCTGGCGCGACTGGCTGGTGAGGAACCTCAACGCCGACAAGCCCTTCGACCGGCTCAGCACCGAGATGCTCGCCGGGGACCTCCTGCCCGGCGCCGGACTGGACGAGAAGATCGCCACGGCCTTCGTGCGCAACCACATCCTCAACGGCGAAGGCGGCAACATCGCCGAGGAGCAGCGTTTCAACAACCTCTTCGACCGGGTCGAGACCACCACCACGACCTGGCTGGGCATGACCGTGGCCTGCGCGCAGTGCCATGACCACAAGTACGACCCGGTCACGCAGAAGGACTACTACGGCTGGCTCGACGCCTTCAACCGCGTGAAGGAACGCGGCACGCCCAGCGGCGGGCCGACCCAGAACGGCGGGCGCAGCCGGTTCCGCCTCGATGGCACGATGGTGGACGCGCCCTCGCCCGAACAGGCCACCGAGCTGGCGCGGCTGCAGGCTGATTTCGACGCGCTCAACAAGGATTTCTTCACGCATCAGAACGCCGCCTTCGAAGCGTGGCTCGCCAAGCCGACCAAGGACAAGGGAATGCTGCCCAAGGAGCTGGAGGCGCTGCTCGCGCCCGACGTGAAGCGCAACGCCGCCCAGACGAAGAAACTGCACGATCACTACGTGAAGAACGTCTTCCCCGAGGATCGGAAGGGTATCGCGGCCTTCAAAAAGATCGACCGTGCCAGGCAGCTGCTCGACGGCTACCGCGGCGACGTGCTGCCGCGCGTCATGGTGATGAGCGACGACCAACCGCGCGAAAGCCACGTGCTGGACCGCGGCGCCTACCTCGCGAAGAAGGACAAGGTGACCTTTGACACGCCGGCGTTCCTGCCGCCGCTGCCCAAGGACGCCCCGCGCAACCGCCTCGGCCTGGCGCAGTGGCTGTTCCGCCCGGAGCACCCGCTGACCGCGCGCGTGCAGGTCAACCGCCAGTGGCAGCTGCTCTTCGGACACGGCATCGTGCGCACTTCGGAGGACCTCGGCGTGCAGGCGGACCGGCCGACGCACCCGGAGCTGCTCGACTGGCTCGCGGTCGAGTTCCGCGAGAGCGGCTGGAGCCTGAAGCGACTCCAGCGCCTGATCGTGACCAGCCGCACCTACCGTCAATCCAACCAAGTCACCCCGAAGGCGCTCGCCAAGGACCCGGACAACCGCCTGCTTTCCCGCGCCCCGCGCTTCCGCCTGCCCTCCCCGCTGCTTCGTGACGTCGCCCTGCGCGCCTCCGGCCTACTGGCCCCGAAGATGGGCGGCGCGCCGGTCTATCCCTATCTTCCCGCCAACCCCTGGGAGAGCCTGGCGATCGTCACCAAGGAGCGCGACTTCTCCTACCCGACGTCCCAAGGCGAGGACCTCTACCGTCGCTCGATCTACACCTTCTGGCGTCGCACCGTCGCGCCGGTGAACATGTTCGACACCTCCGCGCGGCAGACCTGCCGCGTGCGCACGGCCGTGACATCGTCGCCCCTGCACGCGCTCACGACGCTCAACGACCCCACCTGGGTCGAGGCCTCCCGCAGGCTCGCCGAGCTCGCCATGAAGGCCTCGGCGGACGACGCAGGCCGCCTCGCCTTCGCCTTCCGCCGGGTTCTCGGCCGCGCGCCCGAGGGTCGTGAGCCGGCGCTGCTGCTCAAGCTGCTCGAAGGCCAGCGCAAGGCCTACGCCGCGGACGCCAAGGCCGCCGAGTCGCTCCTCGCCGTCGGAGCCGGCGAACGCGACCGCGCGCTGCCCGCCACCGAACACGCCGCGCTGACCGCGGCCTGCCTCGCCGTCTTCAACCTCGACGCCGCCCTAACCCGCGAATGACCATGCACCCCCGCGATCTCTCCCCCGACGAAGTCCGCCTCTCGCTCACCCGGCGCAGCTTCCTGTCGGCGTCCGTCCAGGGCGTCGGCGCCGCCGCGCTCGCCTCGCTGCTCTCCCGCGACCTGCTGGCCAAGGCGACCGCTTCCGGTGCGATGCCGGGACTCCCGCACTTCGCGCCCAAGGCCAAGCGCATGATCTGCCTCTGGCAGGGCGGCGGGCCTTCGCATGTCGACCTCTTCGACCATAAGCCGACGCTGCAGAAGATGGCCGGCCAGGACATCCCGGCCTCCGTGCGCGGCGACACGCGCCTCTCGACCATGTCGAGCGGCTATTCGAAGTGGCCCTGCACGCCGGCCATCGCCCCCTTCGCGCGCTACGGCAAGTCGGGCCTGGAGATGAGCACGATGCTGCCGTACACCGGCTCCATCGCCGACGACATCTGCGTCGTGCGCTCGATGAACACGGAGGCGGTGAACCACGCGCCCGGCGTGACGTTCTTCATGACCGGCTCGCAGATCCCGGGACGCCCCGCCATGGGCGCCTGGCTCTCCTACGGCCTCGGCTCGATGACCGAGGACCTCCCGGCCTACGTGGTCATGACCTCCGCGGACCGCAACAGGACCTGCGGCCAGCTGTTCTTCGAGCATTACTGGTCCAACGGCTTCCTGCCCGGCCGCCATCAGGGCGTGCGCTTCCGCGGCGTGGGCGACCCCGTGCCCTACGTGGGCAATCCCCCCGGCGTCAGCCGCGAGGCTCGCCGCGCGATGCTCGACGGGCTGCAGGACATCAACCGCGAGCACTTCGGGCTCACCGGCGACCCGGAGATCGAGACGCGCATCTCCCAGTATGAGATGGCGTTCCGCATGCAGGCCTCGGTGCCCGGCCTGCTCGACTTCTCCGACGAGCCGAAGTCGGTGCTCGAGATGTACGGACCGGACGTGCTGACGCCGGGTACGTTCGCCAACAACTGTCTGATCGCCCGTCGCCTCGCCGAGCGCGGCGTGCGCTTCACCCAGCTCATGCATTCCGGCTGGGACCAGCACAACAACCTCACGACCGGCCAGCTGGCCGTGCAGTGCAAGGACACCGACCAGCCGAGCGCCGCGCTGGTCAAGGACCTCAAGCAACGCGGCTTGCTCGACGACACGCTCGTGGTGTGGGGCGGCGAATTCGGGCGCACGCCGTTCGGTCAGAACCAGCAGGGTCAGGGCTACAAGGGCCGCGACCACTTCGGGCGCGCCTACTCCTGGTGGCTCGCCGGCGGCGGCGTGAAGGCCGGCCATCAGTACGGCCATACGGACGACTTCGGCTGGAACATCACCAAGGACCCGGTGCACGTCCACGACATGCAGGCCACCATCATGCGCCTCTTCGGGATCAACCACGAGGCCCTGACCTTCCGCTATCAAGGCCGCCAGTTCCGCCTCACGGACGTGCATGGGCACGCGGTGAAGGGCATTCTGGCCTGAAAACCGCCCGAAGGGCCGCCCCGGGGCCTGCTTTTCCCCTTGCCCCCGGGGCGGGGCGGGCTTTGCTCCGACTTTCCAACCAATACGGTCATGACCCAGCACAACAGCTTTAAGACCAGCGCCGCCTCCTCGGGCGCCAAGCGCAACGTCCTCAAGCGCTTCGAACGCGTCGAACTGCTCAAGAAGCGCGGCGTCCTCAAGGACATCAAGCGCGTGACCAAGCTTCCGAAGACCAAGCCTGACGCCTGAGTCCGGGTCGCCTTCTGCGAAAAAGCCCGCCCGGACCCCGGGCGGGCTTTTTTCTTGGGCACTGAGCCCTCGCCTCAACCTTCCACTCTCCCCACCCTCCCATGACCATGCGAAAGCCCGGGAAAAAGTACCGTCCGTTCCGGACGGTCCAGCTCCCCAACCGCACCTGGCCGGACCAGACAATCAAGCGCGCCCCCCGCTGGTGCTCGGTCGACCTGCGCGATGGCAACCAAGCCCTGGCGGTGCCGATGTCGGTCCCAGAGAAACTGGAGATGTTCAAGGAGCTCTGCCGTATCGGGTTCAAGGAGATCGAAATCGGCTTCCCGTCCGCCTCCGACACGGAGTTCGCTTTCACGCGCCAGCTCATCGAGCAGGACCTCATCCCCGATGACGTCTCGGTGCAGGTGCTCGTCCAGGCGCGCGAACACCTGATTCGCCGCACGGTCGAATCCCTCAAGGGCGCCCACAAGGCAATCGTCCATCTCTACACGCCCACTAATCCCGCGCAGCGCGAGATTGTCTTCGGCCTGTCCAAGAAGCAGGTGCTAGAGATGGCGGTCAAGGGCGCGAAGCTCATCCGCGAGCTCACCGACGCCCAGCCGGGGACAGAGTGGCAGATGGAGTTCAGCCCGGAGACCTTCGTGCTGACCGAGACCGACTACGCGCTCGAGGTCTGCGAGGCCGTGGCCAAGGCCTGGGGCGCGAGCGCCAAGCGGAAGATCATCCTCAACCTGCCCCTGACGGTCGAGGCCGGCACGCCCAACACGCACGCCGACCAGATCGAGTGGTTCTGCCGCAATCTGAGCGACCGCTCCATGGCGGTCGTCTCACTGCACACGCACAACGACCGTGGCACGGGCGTCGCCGCCACGGAACTCGGCCTCATGGCCGGCGCAGACCGGGTCGAGGGCACGCTCTTCGGCAACGGCGAACGCACGGGGAACCTCGACGTGGTCACGGTCGCGCTCAACATGTTCTCGCAGGGCGTGGACCCGAAGCTCGACCTGGGCGGCCTACCCGCCGTGCGCGCTCTCTATGAGCGTCTGACACGCATGGCGGTGCACGAACGGCATCCGTATGCGGGCGACCTCGTCTTCACGGCGTTCTCCGGCTCGCACCAGGACGCGATCAAGAAAGGCATGGACCGGCGCGCCAAGCAGGGCCCCGAGTCCCCCTGGGACATCCCCTACCTCACCATCGACCCCAAGGACATCGGCCGTTCCTACAAGGCCATCATCCGTATCAACTCGCAGTCCGGCAAGGGCGGGGTCGCCTACGTGCTGGACCGGGAGTTCGGCTACGACCTGCCCAAGCTGATGCACCCCGAGGTGGGACAGCTCATCGGCCAGCACGCCGACAGGCTCGGCAAGGAGCTCAGCCCGGCCGAGATCATGGAGCATTTCCGCAGGCACTTCGTGAACCTCACCAGTCCGATGGAGCTCGTCGAATTCGACTCCGACCCGGCGGGCAAGGGCATGGTCGCCTGCCGCGCCAAGGTGCGTGTGCCCGGCACCAAGATGCTGGACCTACGCGCCGAGGGCAACGGCCCGATCAGCGCCCTGGTGCACGCCCTCGATCCGCACGGCTGGGCCGGCTTCACCGTGAGGGATTACCGCTCGCACGCCCTCGGCTCCAGCTCGGAATCGTCCGCCGCGGCCTACGTCTGCGTGCAGGACAAGACCGGCCGTAGCGCCTGGGGCTGCGGCGTCGACCCGAATATCGAGCTCGCAGGCCTACGCGCACTGTTCAGCGCCGCCAACCGGCTGGAGAAATGATTATCGAGACCATCGCCGCGACCGAGGTGGAAGCCGAGCGCTCCCGCGGCTCACTCCTTCTGGACGTCCGCTCGGCGGCCGAGTTCCGAGCGGGCCATGTGCGCGAAGCGGTCAACCTGCCCCTCGAACTTGTCACGGCCATGCGCGTCGGCGAACTGCGCGGCGGGAACCCGGCGCGCAAAGTCGTGCTGCTCTGTGCGTCGGGCCGGCGTGCCACGACAGCGGCGGAAAGACTTACGGGCAGCCGGCTACAGCTGCTCGTGGTCTCGGGCGGCACCCTCGCCTGTGCCAAAGCGGGACTCCCCATCGACAAATCCCAAGGGGGCGTGATCTCCCTCGAACGCCAGGTGCGCATTGCCGCTGGCGGGATGGTCCTCATCGGGGTCGTGCTGGGCACCCTCGTGGATCCTTGGTTCCATGCGCTGGGCGGCTTCATCGGCGCCGGCCTCATCGTCGCTGGCGTCACCGACTGGTGCGGCATGGGCCTGCTCCTCGCCCGTGCTCCTTGGAACCGCTGAAGGCTCGCCTCGCGCCGGCCGGGCTTGGCGCCCGGACCAGCGCGGCCTACCCTACCTGTCGCTCGACTTTCAGACAGTAGGGAGTAAAACCCCTCCATGGCCAAAAAGTCCTCCGCCAAGTCCACCGACTACCCGACGTTCCTGCGCGAGCTGCTCGAGGCCAAGTCCCCGACGGGCCATGAGTTCGCCGCCCAGGCGGTGATCGACGCCTACGTCGAGAAGTCAGCCGACAAGTATGAGCGGGACGCGCTCGGCAACCGCATCGCCACGCTCAAGGGCACCGGCGGACCGACGCTGATGTTCGCCGGGCACATCGACGAGATCGGACTGATCATCTCGCACGTCGACGATCGCGGCTTCCTCTACTTCGAGTTCCTTGGCGGACACGACCAAGTCATCCCCTCCGGCCGGCGCATCCACATCCTCACCCGGCAGGGGCCCGTCCTCGGCGTGACCGGCAAGCGGGCAGTGCATCTCCTCTCCCCCGAAGACCGTAAGCGCGTGCCTGAACGCCATGACATGTGGATTGATATCGGCGTGACGAGCCGCACCGAGGCGCAGGGTATCGTGCGCATCGGCGACCCGGCGGTCTACGCCGACGGACCGGAGATTCTCCGCGGCAGCCTCGGCGTGGCCCGCGCGTTCGACGACAAGGCCGGCGCCTACGTCTGCATGGAGGCCTTCCGCCGCGTAGCGAAGGATAAGCGGATCGCCGCCACCGTGGTCTCCGTGGCCACGACGCAGGAGGAGATCGGCACGCGCGGCGCCCAGGTCGCCGCCCAGGGCCTGCGTCCGGACGTCTCAATCACGGTCGACGTCGGTCATGCGACGGACCACCCCGACGCTGACAACCGTAAGTTCGGCAAGTTTGCGCTCTCGGGTGGCCCGATCATCGGCCGCGGCCCTAACATCAATCCCGTCGTGTTCGACCATCTCGTGAAGACGGCCGAGGACCTCGAGATCCCTTATCAGATCCAGGCCGAGTCCCGTCCCACGGGCACCGATGCGCGCGCCATCCAGATGGCCAACTCAGGCGTCGCCTGCGGCCTCGTCTCGATTCCCTTGCGCTACATGCACACCCCCGGCGAAGTCGTCGACCTCAAGGTCGTCGAGCAGGCCGTGGAGCTCCTGGCCGGCTTCGCCCGCAGGGTGAAGAAGAAGCAGTCTTACGCGTGGTAAACGCGACGCGCGGAGCGCGTCGCAGGTAGGGCTGACCACCCTTGGTCAGCCGCGGCTGAGCAAGGGCGCTCAGCCCTGCCTAAGTCACAACCTGCCCCTGCCCCTACCCGTTCCTCTTTTCACATTTGCACCTTTGCAGAGGCCACAGGCCGATTTGCACATTTGCACGGCATCCATTCTACCCCCCTGCCCCCGTCCCTGCCCCTATTCTCTCCCCAATTTGCACTCGGGTCCTTGGCCTTTAATCTCAACCCATGCCCGCCCCTGCCATCGTCTGGCTCCGTCTGGATTTACGCCTGGCCGACAACCCGTCGCTCGTGGCGGCGGTGAAGCATGGCGGCCCAGTCATCCCGGTGTTCATTCATGACCCGCAGGCCGAAGGACATTGGCAGCCCGGGGGAGCGTCGAACTGGTGGTTGCACCATGCGCTCGAAGACCTCGCTGCGCAGTTCAAAAAGGCCGGCTCGCCGCTGGTGATCCGTACCGGCGATTCGCTGGCGGAACTCAGGCAGCTCGTGAAAGAGACCGGCGCGGAACTGGTCACTTGGAATCGCCGCCATGAGCCTCTGATCATCGAGCGCGACACCCAGGTGAAGACCTCGTTGCGCAACGCCGGCGTGAAGGCCGAGTCGTTCAACGGCAACCTCCTCCACGAGCCGCACCTCGTGAAGACCCTCTCCGGCAATCCCTTCCAGGTCTTCACCCCCTTCTGGAGGAACTGCCTCGCCAACCTCAAGTTCGGCGTCCCGACCAAGGCGCCGAAGAAGCTCACCCCTTTCGATCAGCCGCTCAAGTCCGTCGACGTCGCCAAGCTCGGCCTGCTTCCCAAGATCAAGTGGGACACCGCGTTCCCGGCCGCCTGGGACCCCACCCGCGCCGGCGCCGAGAAGCGTCTCCGCGATTTCGTCGCCGCGCCGGTGAAGGATTATCCCACCGACCGCGACATCCCCAAGCTCGACGGTACTTCGCGCCTGTCTCCTTACCTGCACTTCGGCCAGATCTCGCCGCTCGAGGTCGTCGACGCCGTGCGCACGGCCGGAAAGCTCGGCACCAAAGGCGGCGAAAAATACGTGGCCGAGGTCGGCTGGCGCGAGTTCGGCCAGCACCTCATCCATCATTTCCCGCAGACCCCGGATCGTCCACTGCGCAAAGAGTATGAGAAATTCCCGTGGCAGCCGGACCAAAAGCTCCTACGTGCCTGGCAACGCGGGCATACCGGCTACCCGATCGTCGACGCCGGCATGCGTCAGCTCTGGCAGACTGGCTGGCAGCACAACCGCGTGCGCATGATCGCCGCCTCCGTGCTCGTGAAACATCTTCTCCAGCCATGGAACGAAGGCGCCAAGTGGTATTGGGACACCCTCGTCGACGCCGACCTCGGCTCCAACACCATGGGCTGGCAGTGGGCCGGCGGTTGCGGGGCCGACGCAGCGCCCTATTTCCGCGTCTTCAATCCCGTGCTCCAGGGCGAGAAGTTCGACCCCGATGGCGACTACGTGCGCCGCTGGGTGCCTGAGCTCGCCAAGCTCCCCGCCGAATACATCCACCAGCCTTGGGAAGCCCCCATGCACGTCCTCGCCGAAGCCGGCGTCACCCTGGGCAAAGACTATCCCGCTCCCCTTGTCAGCCTCGAAGCCGGCCGCGACCGGGCGCTGGCGGCCTTCAAGAAGCTGCGGGCCTGAGACGGGACAAGTGGGCAAGGTGACGCGGTGACAAGGGGGAGACACGAAGAGGCCCGGAGGCTCAGTTGACCAGAAGAGCCCCAACACGAGTTGATCAGTTGACCCGTTGGCCCGTTGACACGGGGAGATGCACAACCCCGTGCCCACGTGTCACCATGCCAGCAGATCCCCGCTTTGCTTAAGCGGCCGAAGGTCGTTTACGCAAAGTAATCCACCCCGCCTTGGAAGAGGGGCTGGTGCTTGTCACCGGGGATGTTCTTGGCGACGTTCGCGCCGGTGCGTTCGGAGTGACCCATCTTGCCGAGGACGCGGCCGCACGGGCTGGTGATGCCTTCGACGGCCTCAAGCGATCCGTTGGGATTGAATTCGATGCGGTTCGAGGGCGCGCCGGCGGCGTCGCAATACTGGAAGGCGACCTGGCCGTTCTTCACGAGGTCGGCGATGACGGCGGCGGGCGCGGTGAAACGGCCTTCGCCATGCGAGAGCGGGATGGTGTGCACCTGGCCGACTTCCATGCGCGCGAGCCACGGCGACTTGACCGAGGCGACGCGGGTATGGGCGTAACGCGAGATGTGGCGCGCGATGCGATTGTGGAAGAGCGTCGGGGCGGAAGCATCAACGTCGCGGATCTCGCCGTACGGCACGAGGCCGGTCTTGATGAGCGCCTGGAAGCCGTTGCAAATACCGAGCGCGAGGCCGTCGCGGCTCTTGAGCAGCTCCATGACTGCGTCACGCACGATGGGGGCCTTGATGACGGCAGCGATGAACTTGCCGGAACCGTCCGGTTCGTCGCCGGCGGAGAAGCCGCCAGGAATCATGAGGATCTGCGAACGGGCGATGGCGTCGGCGAGGGCCTTGAGCGATTCGCCCAGGCCAGCGGCGTCGAGATTGCGCAGGACGAGGATCTCAGGCTCGGCGCCGGCGAGGCGGAACGCGCGGGCGGTGTCGTATTCGCAATTGCTGCCGGGGAAGACCGGGATGATCACGCGCGGCTTGGCGACGCGGACCTTCGGCTTCAGGCCAGAACGGACGGTGAAGCTGATCGGGGCGGGCGTGCCCTGCGGCTCGCTGACCTTGGTCGGGAAGACGGACTCGAGCACGCCTTCGTG
>VHDL01000021.1 GCA_016871415.1 Verrucomicrobiota bacterium | reverse complement strand
GGCGCCTCGGCCGCGAACCAGACCTACGACGCCCAGCTGGCCGCCACGATCTCCGGCGGCGCCATCTCGCCAATCTCGGGGGATGCCGTCACCCTCGATATCTCCGGTCGCGCCGGGGTCTTCGTGAGCAAGAACGTCGGCGGCACCAAGGCTGTCACGGTCTCGGGTTATGCGATCGCCGGTGCCGACGCCGGTAACTATTCCCTGGTCCAGCCGATCGGCGTGACCGCGGACATCACCGCGAGGTCTCTGGCCGTCACCGGGGCAACGGCTGCCAATAAGACCTATGACGCCTTGTTGGGTGCGACGATCTCCGGTGGCAGCATCACGCCGCTCGCGGGCGATGCGGTCACGCTCGTCACCTCCGGACGTACGGGGGTCTTCGTGAGCAAGAACGTCGGCGGCACCAAAGCCGTCACCGTCTCGGGTTACGCGATCACCGGTGCCGACGCGACCAACTACGCGCTGGTCCAGCCGACGGGTGTGACCGCGGACATCACCGTGCGCACGCTTGCCGTCACCGGGGCAAAGGCCGTGAACAAGACCTACGACGCCCAGCTTGGTGCGACCATCTCGGGCGGCGCCATCAGCGTCCTCGCCGGCGACACGGTCACCCTTAACACCGGTAACCGAGCCGGCCTCTTCGGCGACAAGAACGTCGGCGGCACCAAGGCCGTTACGGTCTCGGGTTACACGATCTCGGGCGCCGATGCTGGCAATTATGCCCTCGTCCAGCCGGCGGGCGTGACGGCGGACATCACCGCGCGGTCCCTGGTCGTCACCGGAGCCACCGCGGCGAACAAGACCTACGACGCCCAGCTGGCCGCCACGATCTCCGGCGGCGCCATCTCGCCAATCTCGGGGGATGCCGTCACCCTCGATATCTCCGGTCGCGCCGGGGTCTTCGTGAGCAAGAACGTCGGCACGGCCAAGGCCGTCACGGTCTCGGGTTACGTGCTCACGGGCGCCGACGCGACCAACTACGCGCTCGTCCAGCCGATCGGCGTGACCGCGGACATCACGGCGGGGACGCTCGCGCCTACGGACGTCATCCCGAACATCAACGACCTGGGCGTCTTCTACCCGCCGGTCGTCGCTCCGCCTGAGCCGGTCTTCGTCAAGCCCGTCGTCACGGCCTGGGTCCCGCCGGCCGTGAGCGTCACGCTGCAAGGTCCGGCCGCGGCGACGCCGATGCTCGTCGTATCCGCGCTCGGGATGCCGTCTTCGCCGCCCGAACTGGTGCCGGTCGGCAGCATCATGACTATCACCACGCCGGCGGCTCAGCCCTTGACCGAAGTCAGCGTCGAGTTCACCACCGGCTTCGTCGCGGGAGACACCTTCCTGCAGTTCGACGCACCCGAAGGCCTGAAGGTCAACGTCGACAACACTAACGGTAAGATCACGATCAGCGGCTCCGGCAGCCCGGCGGCCTACAGCAAGGTGCTCAAGTCGTTGGCCGTCCGTTCGGCCGGCGGCAAGCGCGTCGGGGGGCTCACCCTGAAGGTCGGCGTGAACACCTCAGAGGGCGGCAAGAGCACGACCACCGTCCAGCTCCGCCAGGGCAGCGCCGCGGTGAATTGACTGGCGCGGCGGAGCCGCGAGGGGGCGCGTGGGCATGGTGACAAGGGGGTGCGGGGAGAGGGCGCAGGAAACGGGCTAGCCGTAGCTAGGGTGGCACGCGGTGCTGCCGCCACCAATATTACCTAGCCCTAGCCCTGCCTCTGGTCCTATCAGGCGATCCGGCTCCATAGCACCTTGAGGTAACGTCCCTCAGGATGGTTGGAGGCGTTGGGGTGGTCGCCGCTGGGGCCGGTGCGGTCGAAGATCTGGAGGCGCTTCTGGTAGCGATGGGCGGCCTTGCTGACGAGGTCCTCGAAGGCCTCGGCGGAGACGAGACCGGAGCAGGAGCAGGTGACGAAGAGGCCTCCCGGGGCCACGAGCTGCATGGCGAGGACGTTCAGGTCGTTGTACTTGCGCAGGCCTTCGGCCTCGAATTCCTCGTCGCGGCTGTCGACGAACTTGGGCGGGTCGCAGAGCACGAGGTCCCAGGTCCGTCCGTTCTTCTGCATCTGTCGTATCCAGCTGAAGGCGTCGGCATGTACGAAGTCGACGCGCACGTTGTTCAGGTTGGCGTTCCGCTTGGCCATCTCGATGGCCTTCTCGTCGAGGTCGACGCCGGTGACTTCGGTCGCGCCGGCTAGCTTGGCCGAGATGGAGAAGCCGCCCGAGTAGCAGCAGAGGTCGAGGACCTTGAGGCCCCTGGCGAGGGCTCCGAAACGGCGGCGGTTGTCGCGCTGGTCGCAGAAGAAGCCGGTCTTATGGCCTTCGGCGAAGTCGACTTCCTGGGTCATGCCGAACTCCTTGATCTTCACGAAGCGCACGGACGACTTCGGGACGTCGGTCGGCATGATGCCTTCGACGCGCGCGACGTGCGGGTCGACCTGGACCATCTCGCGCTTGGTGCCGACGGCGTCGTGCAGGATCGGGATCCAGCGGGGGAGGCGGCGCATCACGCCGATGGAAGATACCTCGATGGAAAGCACGTCGCCCAGACGGTCGACGATGAGGCCTGAGAGGAAGTCCGCGTCGCCGTTGACCGCGCGGTAGGCGTCGGTGTCGGCGTCGAGCTTGAGGACTTCCTTGCGCAGGGCCGCGGCGCGGCGGATGGCCTGTTCGAACCAGGCGTCATCGGGCTTGCCCGGGGCGGCCTTGAGGATGCGGAGGGCGATGGGCGCTCCGGCGTTCCAGAAACCGTAGCCGATGAAAGAGCCCTGCTTGTCGTAGGCCGTCACGACGTCTCCCTGCCGAGCGTCCGGGGAGACGTCGCCGATCATCGAGCGGAAGACGTTGGGCTTGGACGTGAAGGTCTTGAGCTGCGCCCAGGGGCGCTCCCTCGTGGCGGGGGAGGGCGTCTCGGGTGCGCGTCCTTGGGGGTCAGGCATGGGCGTGGCCCTGGGCGGGCCGCTGCGTCAGCCGATGAAGCTGCAGACGTACTGGCAGATGCCCGACTTCACCGCGATGGTGAAGCCCGACTTCGCCGGGACGTCGAACTTGGTGCCCGCGGCGTAGGACTTCTCGTCCTTCGTGCCGTCCAGGGTCACCGTGCAGGCGCCGTCGGTGATCTCCATGACCTCGGCCTTGTCGGTGCCGAAGTGGTAGCTGCCAGGGTAGATGAGCCCCAGCGTCTTCTTTTCGCCTGAGGTGAGGAAGATCGAGTGGGAGACCACCTTGCCGTCGAAGTAGACGTTGGCCTTGGCGGCTGCGCGGACGTTCGGGAATTCCATAGCATGAGTTAGCGACGGCGGGGCGGTCGGGTAAAGGGAGAAAGGCGCCGACGGATGACAGGCAGGGATGGTCGGTCGGCTTGCCCGGCGCGACGCACGTGCCTCTGCGAACGGCGGGCGTGACCGCCCTCCCGGGGGCGACGGTCCTTTGCGCAACCGCCTTCCGCTTCAGATGAGCTTCAGCTTCGGCACCGGCTCGCCGCTCTGCCGCAGGCGGATGGACTCCAGATACTCGTCCTTGAACTTCGGGACGGCGGACTGCACGGGCCAGGCGACCGCCTCGCCGTGGGCGCAGATGGTACGTCCGGCGACCTGGTTAGCGATGTCGAGCAGCAGCGGGACGTCGGACTCCCTGGCGCCGCCCTTGGCGATGCGACCGGAGACGCGGCTGAGCCAGAGCGAGCCTTCGCGGCAGGGCGTGCACTGTCCGCAGGTCTCGTGGGCGTAGAAGGCGTTGAGGTTGGAAAGCGCCTGGATCATCTCGACCGAGTCATCCATGACGATGGTGCCTCCCGTGCCGAGGCCCGTGCCACAGGCCGCGATGCTGTTGGAGTCGAGCGGGATGTCCTCCAGCGCCCAGTCGAACTCCGTGCCGCCGGGCAGCTTGCCCTTGAAGCGTTCGCCGAACTTGAGGATCTTGGTGGAGGAGCCGCCGGGGATGATGGCCTTGAACTTCCGCCCGTCGAGCGGTCCGCCGCAGAAGTCGTAAAGCAGCTCGCCGAAGGTGGCCTTGCCGGCCTCGATCTCATAGAGACCCGGACGCTTCACCAGCCCGCTCACGCACCAGATGTGCGTGCCGCTGTCGCCGGGCACGCCGATCTTGGCGAACTCTGCGCCGCCGAGGGCCAGCACGTGCTTCACCTGCGCCAAGGTCTCGGCGTTGTTGACGATGGTCGGGCAGTTGTAGAGGCCGAGCACCGCGGGGAAGTAGGGCGGCTTGATGCGCGGGTAGCCCCGCTTGCCCTCGAGCGACTCGATGAGTCCCGTCTCCTCGCCGCACACGTAGCTGCCTGCGCCGCGATGGACGATGACGTCGCAGGAGTAGCCGGAGCCGAGGATGTTCTGTCCGAGGAAGCCCTTCGCCTTCGCTTCGGCGATGGCGGCCTCGAGGAGCTTAGCCCCGTGGATGAACTCGCCGCGGATGTAGATGAAGGCCTGCTTGGCCTGGATGGCCCACGCGGTGATCGCGACACCCTCCAGCATCTGGTGCGGGTCCTTGTAGATGATTTGTCGGTCCTTGTAGGTGCCGGGTTCGGACTCGTCGGCGTTCACGACGAGGTAGACGGGCTTGCCCGACTCGCGGTCGAGGAACTTCCACTTCATCCCGGTGGGGAAGCCCGCACCGCCACGGCCGCGCAGGCCGGAGAGCTCGACCTCCTTGCAGACCTCCTCGGGCTTCATGGCCACGGCCTTCCTCAGGGCCTCATAGCCGCCGTGCTTCAGGTAGCAGTCGAGGTCGACCGTATAACCGGGCTTGCGGAGGTTGGCGTAGATGACGGGGCGTTCGACGGCGGGCATGGTCGTGGTCGTCGGGTTCAGCCGTTCCACTCGGGCGTGCCGGGGACGGGAGGGTGCTGGCCGTAGGACGGATCCTTGAGCGTGGCCTTGAGCTTGGCCGCGAACTTCTCGGCGTCCTCGGCCTGCACATTCTCGTGCATCGCGCCGTCCACGTGGACCACCGGGCCGCAGCCGCAGTCGGCGATGCATTCGACGAACTCCAGCGTGAAGTCGCCGTCGGGCGAGGTCTCGCCGCGCGGGCAGCTGAGCGCCTTCTCGAGGCCCTCCATCAGGGCGTAGGAGCCACGGAGCGCGCAGGAGAGCGTGCGGCAGACGCGCACGTGGCGGCGGCCGATTGCCGCTTGGCGGAACATCGGATAGAATGTGACCACCTCGAGCACCTGCATGGGCGCAACGCCGACTTGCTCGGCGACCCAATGCATGTCCTCCTGGGTGATGTGACCGCGGTCCTCCTGCACCAAGTGCAGCAGGGGCATGGTCGCGCTCCGCCTCTGCGGATACCGTGCGATGATGACGGGGGCTTGTGCGAGCGTCTCAGGTTTGAGCGCGCGGGCGGGGGCGGAGGAAGAAGGTCCGTGCATGGTCCTAGCGGTCGCATTCGCCCATGACGAAGTCGAGCGAGCCGAGCACGGAGGCGATGTCGGTGAGGTAGTTGCCCGGCACGACGGCCGGAAGGATCGAGAGGGCCACGAAGCTGGGGCCGCGGATGCGCAGCCGCCACGGCACGCCGCCGCCGTGGGAGACGACGTAGAAGCCGAGGGAGCCCTTGGGGTTCTCGGCCTCGAAGTAGACTTCGCCCGGAGGCACCTGGGGCCCCTCGGTCACGAGCATGAAGTTCTGGATGAGCTCCTCCATGCGCGTCAGCACCTTGGCCTTGGGCGGCAGGAAGACCTTCTTGGCGTCCTCGGCGTACCAGGCGCCGCCGGGCATGCCGCGGACGGCCTGGCGCAGGATGCGCACCGACTGGCGGAGCTCCTCCATGCGGACGAGGTAGCGGTCGAAGCAGTCGCCCTTGGTGCCCACGGCCACGTCGAAGTCGTAGCGCTCGTAGCCCGAGTAGGGCTTGTCCTTGCGGAGATCGAAGGGCACGCCGGAGGCGCGCAGGTTGGCGCCGGTCAAGCCGTAGGCCAGGGCGAGCTCCTTGGAGATCGGGGCCACGCCCTCGGTGCGCTCGAGGAAGATGCCGTTGCGCGTGAGCAGGCGGTCGACCTCGTCGACCGTGCGCAGCACGCCGTCGCAGAAGACGTCGACCTTGGCCAGCCAGCCCTCGGGGAGGTCGCGGGTGACGCCGCCGACGCGGGTGTAGCTGGTGGTGAAGCGGGCGCCGGTCAGCTCCTCGAACAGCGTGTAGAGCTTCTCACGCTCGTTGAAGGTGTACATGAACACCGTCCAGGCGCCGGTGTCCATGGCGTACACGCCGAGGCCGAGGAGGTGGGACGAGATGCGCGCCATCTCGCAGCAGACCACGCGGATCGCCTCGCAGCGTTCGGGCACCTTGACGCCGGCGAGGCGCTCGACGGCGATGGCGTAGGCGACGTTGTTCGCCAGCGGCGCGAGGTAGTCCAGCCGGTCCGTGTAGGGCACGAACTGGTTGTAGGTCATGTTCTCCGCGATCTTCTCGTCACCGCGGTGCAGGTAGCCGATGACCGGGTCGCACTTGATGACCTTGTCGCCGTCGAGCTCGAGGGAGAGGCGCAGCACGCCGTGCGTGGCGGGGTGCGACGGCCCCATGTTGAGGGTCATGTTCTCGCCGCGCAGTTCCTCCGAGCGGGCGGCGACGTCGCCGATGGAGATTTCCTTGGTGATCTTCACGGCAGGTTCAGGACTTGGGGCGTTCCTCGGTCCAGGACTGGTCGAGGGCGGAGGGCTCGCCTTCGGACATGCGCCCTCCGTGCGAGACGAAGGGTCCGCCCATCATGGGCGCGGGCTCGACGGCTTGTCCGGTAACTTCGGCCACGTCGGCGGCGGGCAGCGGTACTTCGATGCCGGCGAGTGGGAAGTCCTTGCGCAGCGGGTGGTAGGGGTAGCCGTCCCACATCAGGATGCGGCGCAGGTCGGGATGCCCGTCGAAGCGGATGCCGTACATGTCGTAGGCCTCGCGCTCGTGCCAGTTGGCGCCGGGATGCAGCGAGGAGACGCTGGGCACGCGGTCGTCGACGGCGGGGACGTGGAGACGGACGTACTCCTTGGAGGCCGTCGTGAGCAGGTGGATGACGACGCCGAAGCGAGGCGTGCGGTCCTTCCATTCGACGCCGCAGAGGTCGGCGAGCAGGTCGAAGCCCTGTTCGTCGCGGAGGAACTTCACGACCGCGAGCAGGTCGCCGCCGGGGGCCTCGTACGTTGGCATGTCCTTGCCGGCGAGGTCCCGCAGGGCGGGGAAGCGGCTGGTGAGGGCGGCGGCGTCCATCGGCTCAGCTGACGACCTTGGTCTCGACGACGCGTCCCTTGAAGGTGCGGCGGAGCGAGCCGCCTTCCTTGCGGATTTTCTCCTGCAGGAGCATCATGCCGTCGAGAAGGGCCTCGGGGCGGGGAGGGCAGCCCGAGATGTAGACGTCGACCGGCACGATGTTGTCCACGCCCTGGAGGGTGGCGTAGGAGCGGTACATGCCACCGGAGGAGGCGCAGGCGCCCATTGCGACGACCCACTTCGGCTCGGCCATCTGATCGTAGATGCGGCGGACGACCTCGGCCATCTTGTAGGTGACCGTGCCGGCCACGATCATGCAGTCGGCCTGACGGGGGGAGAAGCGCATGACTTCCATGCCGAAGCGGGAGATGTCGAAACGGGAACCGCCGGCCGCCATCAGTTCGATGGCGCAGCAGGCCAGACCCATCGGCATCGGCCAGACCGAGTGGCTGCGGACCCAGTTCACGACCGCATCAGCCCGGGTCACGATGACCTCGCCCTCTACCTTGCTGTTATAGCCGAAGTCGGTTTTGACCATGGTGGTAAGGCGGAACGTAGGAGCGACCCCCCAAGGGGCAAGTGAGAAGGGCGAAAACCAGCCCTTTTAGGGGCTCTAATCGGGCTGTTGAGGTCATTGAAGGGTCTGGTCATGAACGCCGACGTAGCCACGATTCCGTGACCCCGATGCGCCTGTTCCGTCTTCTTCCCCTCTTCCTGGCCGCCCTGGTCTGCGGGGCCGCGGGGCGACCCAACGTGCTGATCATCCTGGCGGACGACCTGGGCTATTCCGACCTGGGGTGCTACGGGGGTGAGATTCCCACGCCGAACCTCGACCGGCTCGCCAAGGCGGGCGCCCGCTTCGAGAAGGTCTACACCTCTGCCCGCTGCTGCCCGACGCGCGCCTCGCTGATGACGGGACTCCACCCCCATGAGGCCGGCATCGGCGATTTCGTCTCGGCGAAGCCTTCGCCGGGTCGCGGACCCGCCTACACGGGGCATCTTCTCGACGATAACGTCACCATCCCCGAGCTGCTCAAGGGCTCCGGTTACGGCACCTGGATGGTGGGCAAGTGGCACATGGGCGTGCCGGGTCCGATCCTGCGGGGTTTCGACGCCTATTACGGTTACAAGAACCTGCAGGCCCATTCCAATGACCAGTGGGACCCGGCGTCCTACGTGCGGCTGCCCGCGGGAACGCCGGCCGAACTCACCTACGCTCCCGGCAAGTTCTACGTCACCGACGTCTTCACCGACTACGCGCTGGAGTTCCTGCGGCAGGCGCGTGCCGACAAGGGTCGGCCGTGGTTCCTCTATCTCGCGCATTCCTCACCGCACTTCCCCGTGCAGGCGCCCAAGGCCTCCATCGACCGACACATGGCCACCTACCGGCGCGGCTGGGACGTCCTGCGGGCCGAGCGTTTCGCGCGCATGAAGCGCATCGGGCTCATCTCCGCCGACGCCGCGCTGCCGCCGCTCTCGACCGTGCCCGTCGAGTCCGATGACGCCATCGCCAACGGCTTCTCCGGCCAGCCCAACCCGTCGTGGGACAGCCTTCCGGCGGATCGTCGGGAGGACCTCGCCCGACGCGAGGCCACCTTCGCCGCGATGGTCGAGCACGTCGACCAGGGCGTCGGCCGGCTGCTCTCCGACCTCGAGAAGCACGGCGAGCTCGAGGATACGCTCATCGTCTTCACCTCCGACAACGGCGCCTGTTACGAGTGGGGCCCGTTCGGCTTCGACGGCCGCTCGCGCGCCGGCCGCACCGACCTGCACGTCGGCGCCGCCCTCGAGGGCATGGGCCAGGCCGGCACCCATTCCTCCTACGGCTCCGGCTGGGCCAACCTCGGCAACACCCCGCTCAACCTCTACAAGCACTTCTGCCACGAGGGCGGCGTCAGCGCGCCCCTGATCGTCTCCTGGCCCGCCCGCCTGAAGCCTCGCGAGGCGTGGATTCGATCGCCCGCTCACGTCATGGACCTCCTGCCCACCGTCGCGGAGGCCGTCGGCGCCACCTATCCGACCGAACGCGCCGGCAAGGCCGTGCGTCCGCTCTCGGGCCGCTCCCTCCTGCCTGACCTGCGCGGCGAGACCACGGCCGAGCGCGGCATTCCCACCGCGCACGAAGGCGCCCGCGGCTACCGCCTCGGCCGGTGGAAGGCCGTCTGGGGCAAGCGCCAGAGCGCGCCCGTGACCTGGCAGCTCTTCGACCTTTCCGCGGACCCATCGGAGCAGCGCGACCTGGCGGCCGAGCGTCCCGACAAGCTCAGGGAGCTGTCGGACGCCTGGATGGCCTGGGCTAGGAGGACGGGCGTCGACCTCGGCTCACGCTGAGCCTCCGCCCGGCGTTCAGTTCGCCCAGCCGGCGAGCGCCGCGCCCCGGTAGAAGAGGTAGCCCAGCGTCAGCGTAATCGGGATCGTGATCACCCAGGCCCAGACGATGCGGCCCACCAGCCCCCATTTCACCGCGTCGAAGCGCTTCGTCGCGCCCACGCCGAGGATGGAGGTCGAGATGACGTGCGTCGTCGAGAGCGGGATGCCCATCTCCGAGGCTCCATGGATGGTGATGGCCGCGGCCGTCTCCGCCGCGAAGCCGTGGACCGGCTGCAGCTTGACCATCTTGTGGCCCATCGTGCGGATGATCTTCCAGCCGCCGGCGGCCGTGCCGAGCGCCATCGTGATCGCGCAGAGCACGATGACCCAGTAGGGCGCGTGGTCGACCACGCCCTTCGCGTTGAGCTCGGGCTTCATGAACGAAGCCCATTCAGGGTGGCCGTCGAAGGCGCCCGAGGTCGTGCCCACGATGAGCGCGAAGGTGATGATGCCCACCGTCTTCTGGGCGTCATTGGAACCGTGGGAGAAGCCCATCATGCCGGCCGAGACCAGTTGCAGCCGTCCGAAGCGGCGCTGCACCACGCTCGGACGCGCCATCAGCTGGACGATGACGGTCGTCAGCACGGCCATGAAGACGACCCCGAGCGCGAAGCCGATGAACGGCGAGACGAACATCGGCTTGATCAGCTTGGGCCAGAGGCCCGCCGTCTTGCCCCCTTCGGAGGCCGACCAGATCAGCCGTCCCCAGTCGAGGTGGGTCTGTCCCAGCACGCCTCCGCAGAGGCCGCCGACGAGCGCGTGCGAGGAGCTGGACGGGATGCCGAACCACCAGGTGATGAGGTTCCAGACGATGCCGCCGAGCAGTCCGCAGGCGATGGCCAGCTGCTGCACCTGGAAGCCACCCGAGACGTCGATGTAACCCGAGTAGATGGTCTTCGCCACGGCCGTGCCCCAGAAAGCCCCCACCAGGTTGGTGATCGCGGCGAGCAGGATGGCCTGGCGCGGGGTGAGGACCCGCGTGGAGACCACCGTGGCGATCGCGTTGGCCGCGTCGTGGAAGCCGTTGATGTATTCGAACACCAGGGCGACCACGATGACCGCCAGCATCAGGACGAAGGGGTCCATGGGTCCGCTGCGTCCGGATCAGGCGTACTTGAGGGCGATCTGGAAAACGACCTTGCCGGCGTCGCGGCAGTGGTCGATGGCGCGCTCCAGCAGCTCGTAGATGTCCTTGAGCACCACGACTTCCTTGGCGTCGACGTTGCCCTGGTAGAGGTCGCGGAGCAGCCCGACCATCAGCCGGTCGGCGTCGCCCTCGATCGTCTGCAGCGTCTCGTAATGGTCCTGGATCTCCTCGACGTTGGAGAGCTTGCGGAGCTTGCGCACCAGCGCGGCGGTCACCTCGGTGGCCTGCTCGAGCATGCGCACCTGCTTGTCCACGATGTCGGTGGAGAACTGTGAGGGGCAGATGGCGAGACGTTCGCCGACCTTCTCACAGGTCTTCGGGATCTTGTAGAGGGCGTTCGCGAGCGCCTCGATGTCCTCGCGCTCGAGCGGGGTCACGAAGGTGCGGCACAGCTCCTGGGTGATGCTCAGCCCGATCCGCTTGTCGTTCCGGCGCGCGACGACCAGTTCGGTGAAGCTGCGGTCGAAGTCGGGCTTGCCCAGCTGGGAGCAGAGCCGCGCGACGGCCTTGGCGCTCTTGGCCGCCTCGTCCGCGCTGGCCTCCAGCAGCTCGTAGAATTTCTCATCCTTGCCGAGGGCCTTCTTCAGGAAGTCTTTCATCGCTTGGGTTGGGTTTGCGGCTGGTTTGAACCCGCTTCCGGAACAGGTATGCAATAACGCTCCGTAACACCGGCGTAACAAACGACAAATCAGAAGGTTACGATTGTTACAATCGTGTGTCCGACCCTACCTCCTTCTTTTCACCGTCCCGTGCCCGTTCCGACGCGGAAAGGACATGCGGGAGGGGCACCATCCGATTCCATGGTGAGCGTCGAACGTTCGGTCCCTCCTCACAAGGTCCTGTTCCGCACCCTGGTGCTCTCCGACCTCCATCTCGGCACGAAGGACTCGCAGGCTCGCGAGCTGCTCGAGGTGCTGCGCGGCGTCCGCTGCGAGAAACTGATCCTCAACGGAGACATCATCGACCTCTGGTCGCTGCGGCGGAAGAACCACTGGAGTCCGGCGCACACCGCGGTGGTGAGGCGCCTCATGAAAATGTCGGAGAAGGACGGCACCAAGGTTGTCTACCTGCGCGGCAACCATGACGATTTCCTGCGCCGCCTCATCCCCATCGCGCTCGACCGCATCGAGCTTGCGGAGGAGCACGTGCACGTTGGCGCCGACGGCAGGCGCTACCTCTGCATCCACGGCGACGCGTTCGACACGGTCACGGCCAAGATGCGTTGGCTCGCCGTGATCGGTGACATCAGCTATCAGCTGCTGCTCGACATCAACCGGTTCTACAACCGCTGGCGCGCCTGGCGCGGCAAGGAGTACTTCTCGCTCTCCCAGGCCATCAAGGGCCGCGTGAAGGAGGCGGTGAGCTTCATCTCGCGGTTCGAGGACCACATCCAGTCCCTCGCCGCCCGTCGCCGCTGCGACGGCGTGATGTGCGGTCACATCCACAAGGCGGAGGACCGGATGATCGGGGGCGTACGCTACCTCAATTCGGGCGACTGGGTGGAGTCGCTCACCGCGGTGGTCGAGGAGACGGACGGGACCCTGAGGGTCGTCGGCCGCGACGAGCTGCGCGCGCGGATTGCCGCGCAGCGCGCGCAGGCCGCCGCGGGCGAGGTTCCGTCCGTGCGCGCCGAGGCGGCGCCGGTCCGATGATCCGGGTGCCCGTGCTCTCCGCTGGTTTCGGCGAAGGGCACAACGCGGCCGCCCGGGCGGTGGCGGAGGCCCTGACGGGCCATCTTTCGGGCGCGTTCGAGTCCCGCGTGCACGACCTCTTCATCGAGGCCTACGGTCCGGAGCGCGCCCGCGCCCAGCGGGACGGATACATCCGGCTCGCGAACCGCTTCCCGCGCCTCTGGGGCTGCCTCTACGCCGGCCTCGACCGCATGCCCCTCGTCCGCGCCTCCCTGCCGCTGGTGCGGCCGGTGGAACGTCGGCTCAACGCGCTGCTCGACGAGGCCGCGCCCCGCGCGGTCGTCTCGGCCTATCCGCTCTACAACTACATGATGGCCCGCCGCTGGCGGCGTGACGACCCCGCGCGCCCGCGGCTCATCACCGTGGTCACCGACTCGATCTCGGTGAACCGAGCCTGGCACCGCGCGCATTCCGACTGGTACGTCACGCCGAACCGGGCCACCGCCGACGTGATGGTCAGGCAGGGCGTACCCGCCGCCCGCGTGCTGCCCCTCGGATTCCCCGTGCCCGCGCGTCTCGCCGGGCGCTCCACGGCCCTGCCGGGCGGCCGTCCGCGCGTGCTGCTCATGCTCAATCCTGGTCGGAGCGACGCGGTGGCGCTGGCCGCCTCGCTGGCTTCGCTCGATCTGGAGCTGACGGTGACGGTGGGGCGTGACGCCGGATTCAAGGACGCGGTCGGGCGCGCCGTCGCGGGACGGGCTGAGGTGCTCGGCTGGACCGACCGCATCCCCGAACTGATGCTCTCGAGCCATCTCGTGGTCAGCAAGGCGGGCGGCGCCACGACCCATGAGTGCGTGGCGGCCGGCGTGCCGATGGTGATCACCCAGGTCATACCCGGGCAGGAGGCGGGCAACGCGCGGCTCATCACGGGGCATGGCGCCGGCGCGTTCGGTCTCGATCCGCAGTCCGCACGTGAGGCGGTCGCCTCGGCCTTCGCGGACGAATGGCCGGTCTGGCGGGCCTGGAAGAAGTCCGCCGAGGCGCTCGGTGACGCCGGCGGAGCCCGTCGTGTGGCCGACCTCGTCGCGCGGGAACTCGGAGTCGCGGCCCCGGTCGCCGACTAGTCCGTCCCTTCGGGATCTTCCGGGTCGCGGCGCTTGCGCATGTCGAGGAACTTCCTGAGCTCGCGCGCCGTCGCCTCGCCGAAGCCGGGTACCTCGGCGATCTCGGCCTTGGTCGCCTTGCGCAGCGCTTGGATGCTGCCGAAGGCCTCCAGCAGGGCCTTGCGACGCGCCGGCCCGAGGCCTGGCATTTCGTCCAGGACCGATTCGCGCAGCTTGCGCGTGCGCAGCTCGGCGTTGAAGTCATTGGCGAAGCGGTGGGCCTCGTCGCGGATGCGCATGAGCAGGGCGAGCCCGGCGTCGTGCCGCGGCAGCTTCAGCTCGCGTCCGTCGGGGAAGACGACTGTTTCCTCGCGCTTGGCCAGGCCGATCAGCGGGGGCGGGGCGAGGTCATGCTCCTTGAAGGCGGCGAGCGCGGCGTGGACCTGGCCGAGGCCGCCGTCGATGATGACCAGTTCGGGGAACGCGCGGTGCTCCTCGTGCAGGCGCGTGTAGCGGCGGCCCACCACTTCCTGCATCGCGCGGAAATCGTCGTTGCCCTCGAACGACCTGATTCTGAAGCGGCGGTAACCGGACTTGTCGGCCTGGCCGTCGATGAAGCGCACCATGGAGGCCACCGCCAGCGTGCCCGAGATGTGGGAGATGTCGAAGCACTCCGCCGTGGCGGGCGCACGCTCTAGGCCGAGCGCGGCCGCGAGCGCGGCGAGGGCGGCTGCCTCGTCGCGGCGGGGCAGGGGGTTCTCGCGCAGGAAGCGCCGGGACTTCTCGGTGGTGCGCCGGAGCGCGTCGAGCAGGTCGCGCATGTCGGCGGCTTTCTCGTAGTCGCGCGCCTCGGCGGCGGCGCGCATTTCCGCCTCGACCGCCTCGGCCCACTCAGCGGCCTTGCCGTCGAGGAAGGCGCACGCGTCGTCGACCCGTTTGCGGTACTCCTCCTCGGTCACCTCGTTGGCGTGCCGTTGGATCTCGGCGCGCGCGCCGGAGTAGAGCCGCCAGCGTCCGTCCGGGAGTCGTTCCGGGGCGGCGTCCCCGAGCAGGATGCCGAACTTAGTCCGCATCTCGTTGAGCGCCCTCCGCACCGCACGCTGGTGGGGGAAGGGGCCGTAATGCCTCGCGGTCTCGGAAGTGCGCGCCCGGACGATGCGGAAGCGCGGCACCGGGTCCTGCAGGTCGACCCGGATCTGAGGGAACTGCTTGTCGTCCCGGAAGAGGATGTTCCAGCGGGGACGCCACCGCTTGATCAGCCTGCCCTCGAGCAGGAGCGACTCGGTCTCCGTCCGTACCTCATGCCATTCCAGGTCGTGGACGGTGTCCATCATGGCGGCCACCTTGGGGGTGAGCCGGATGCGGGGGGCGAAGTAGCTGGCCAGCCGCCTTTTCAGGTCCTTGGCCTTGCCCACGTAGACCACCAGGCCGGCTGCGTCCCGCATCAGGTACACCCCGGGGGCGCGGGGCGCCCGCCGCGCCCTCGCTTTGGGCGAAAGTTCTTCCCGACCGGTTTGCATTTTGCGGGTGTTCTGAAACCCTGCACCTGTTCCGCAGTCCCGCAAATGGATTCCTGCCACCCCGCCCATCCCCGCGAAGTCCTCGTCATCAACGTGGGCGACGAGCTCCTCGACGGCCTGCGCGGCAACTCTCACCTCGTGTGGCTCGGCGAGCAGCTCGCCCGACGCGGCCTGCCCGTGACCCGCGCCGTGACCGTGCGTGACGACGCTTCCGCGATTGCCCGCGAGGTCGGGGCGGCCTGGGGCGTCTACGACGTCATCGTCACCACCGGAGGCATCGGTCCCACCACCGACGACTGCACGCGCGAGGCCGTCGCCGCGGCCTTGGGCGTCGGGCTCACGCGCACGCCTCACTCCGAGTCCGCCCTCCGCGATCGTTTCCAGCGGATCGGAAGGACCGTCTCCGACGCCGACCTCCGTCAGTGCCGCGTGCCGGTCGGCGGCGCCGAGCTGAGGAATCCCCGGGGCACCGCCCCCGGCGTCTGGTTCTCGAGCGAAGGACGGGCCCTCGTCATGCTGCCCGGCCCCGGCCTGGAGCTGAGGCCGATGTTCGACGAGGAGGTCGTGCCGAGGCTGCGTGACCTCGGTTGCGCCTGCCGCGGCGAGGCCTATGTGCAGGTGCGCACCTACGGCATCGGCGCCGCGCCGCTCGAGGCCCTCATCCGGCCCGTCGTGCCCGCGGAGCTCACGCTCACCTTTGGCACCCACACCGGTATCGTCGACGCGCGCATTTCCTCCGGCGGCAGCGGCGCCACCGCGGACGACCTCTGCTGCGTCGCCCGTCTCGTGCGCGACGCCGTCGGCGAGGACTTCATCTGCACCGGGCACGCCTGCCTGGCCTCCATCGTGATCGAGCAACTGCGTTCGTTGGAGAAGAGCGTCTCGCTGGCCGAATCCTGCACCGGCGGCCTGCTCGCCGACGCCTTCGCCTCCGTGCCGGGAGCCTCCAAGGTCTTCGCCGGCTCCGCCGTCTGCTATTCCAACGACGCCAAAATGAACCTCCTCGGCGTCCCCGAGTCGCTCATCGCTCAGCACGGGGCCGTCTCGGCCGAGGCGGCCGCGGCCATGGCGTTCGGCACCGCCGAGAAGTTCGGTTCCGACTACGCGTTGTCCGTCACCGGCTTCGCCGGGCCGGACGGTGGCACCGACGCCGATCCCGTCGGCACCGTCTTCCTCGGCTATTCTTCGCCCACGGGCGTCTGGTCCCGCCGCATCTCCGTCGTCGGCGACCGTGCGCAGGTGCGCCGTCGGTCCGTGAACACCGCCCTCGACTGGATGCGGCGCAAGCTCAACCGTTACCGCGTCGAGGACCTGCTGCACGGGTCTTGACCGGCTCCGGGGTGACGTCGCGGCCGGCGCCCCGCGCACAAAGGGTTGCCACCGCCGTGCGACGGCGAAGATTAGGGCCGTGCCGGCCTACCTAGCCATCGTCGCGGGCAAAGACGAATACCTCGTCGACCGGGACGCCCGCGCCCTCTTCGAGGCCGCGAAGAAGAAGCTCGGCTCGGAGGCCGAGGCGGAGGTGATCGATGGGGCCATGATCCGGGTCGAGGACGCCCAGGGCATCGAGACCCGCTTCATCGAGTCGCTCCGGACCCTGCCGATGTTCGGCGGGGCCAAAGTCCTCTGGCTGCGCAATTTAAACTGGGTGGCCGACACCCAGCAGGGCAGGTCGGAGGAGGCGAAGGAGCGTCTTGGGGCCATGCTCAGCGCCCTGCCTTCGGCTCTGGACGACGTCCACGTGATCATTTCGGCCACCCCCTATGACGGACGACGCAAGGAACTTTCCGCGCTCAAGGAGACCGCGGATGAGTTCGTCGTCCATGCGGCCAGCCGTCCCCGGCCCTACGGACCCGATCCCGCGGCCGAGCAGCAGGCCGAGATGGCCGCGGCGCGCCTGAAGTCGCTCGGCGTGAAGTTCGACCGCGGCGTGCCCGAGGCCATCGTGGGGCACGTCGGGCAGTCCACGCGGCTCGTCCTCGGCGAGTGCGACAAGCTGGCGACCTACGCGGGCAAGGGCGGCTCCTTGCGCGAATCCGACGTTCATCTGCTCGTGCCGGTCTTCGGCGACGGCGATTTCTTCGAGCCCATCGAGGCCTTCGCCGCACGGGACCTGCCTTGGGCGCTCGCCGCCCTCGACCGTCACTTCTTCAACGAGTCCTCCGCCCGCCCGCTGCTTTCCGCGCTCCAGAATCGCCTCCGCCTCCTCATCCAGATCCGTGTGCTCGCCGATTCCGGGGATTTCCGTGTCTCGGAGGCCGGTCTACCCAATGACGCCTTCGAGACCGCCTCCGCGCGGCATGGGCCGACCTTCGGCTCGGCGGCCAAGTCCAGCGCCAACGTCTTCTCCCAGAACCCCTGGTACATCTCGACCAAGGTTGCGCCGGCCGCCTCCCGTTACGCCCTGGCGGAGCTGATCGACGCCCAGCTCGCCTGCGCCGAGTGCTTCGACGCCTCCAATCGCGGCGCTGACGAGGAGCAGGCCGTGCGCGCGCTGTTCCTGCGTGCGCTTGCCGTGGGACGCCAACCCTGATATCCCTATCTCCTTTCGCGCACGATGTCCCAAGACCACGTCCCCAACGTCCTCGCCGACCGATACGCCTCCCCCGCCATGAAGGCCGTTTGGTCCACCCGCGGCCGCGTGGTCCTTGAGCGGGAGTACTGGATCGCCGTAATGAAGGCGCAGCGCGACCTCGGGCTCGACATCCCGGCGGAGGCCCTCGCCGCTTACGAGCGTGTCAAGGACCGGGTCGACTTCGACGCCATCCGCCGCCGCGAGGAGGAGACCCGGCACGACGTGAAGGCGCGCATCGACGAGTTCTGCGCGCTGGCTGGCCATCAGCATGTGCACAAGGGCCTGACCAGCCGTGACCTCACCGAATCCGTCGAGCAGCTGCAGGTCTTCCGCTCCCTGCGCCTCGTGCGCGCCAAGGCCGTCGCTGCGCTCGGCGCGCTGGCCCGCCGCGCCCAGGCCGACCGCGACCTGCTCATCGCCGCCCGCACCCACAACGTCGCCGCCCAGCCCACCACTGTCGGCAAGCGCTGGGCCATGTTCGGCGAGGAGTGCCTGCGCGGCGTCGCCCAGCTCGACGCCGCCCTCGGAGCTTTCGCGGCCCGCGGGCTCAAGGGTGCGGTCGGCACGCAGCTCGACCAGCTGACGCTCTTCGGCGGCGACGCGGCCAAGGTCGTGCGGCTCGAGGAGCGCGTGCTCGCGCACCTTGGCATCCCGCGCTCCCTCGGCGCGGTCGGCCAGGTCTATCCGCGTTCGATGGATCTCGAGGTCGTCTCGGCCCTGCTCTCCGCCGCGTCCGGTCCTTCCTCCTTCGCGCGCACCCTTCGCCTCATGGCGGGCCATGAACTGGCCAGCGAGGGCTTCCTGCCCGGTCAGGTCGGCTCCTCCGCGATGCCGCACAAGATGAACGCCCGCACCTGCGAGCGCATCAACGGCTTCCACGTCATCCTGCGCGGCCATCTCGCCATGGCGGCCTCGCTGTCCGGCGACCAGTGGAACGAGGGCGACGTCTCGTGCTCGGTCGTCCGGCGCGTCCTCCTCCCCGACGCCTTCCTCGCGCTCGACGGCCTCCTCGAGGCCTTCCTCACCGTCCTCGGCCAGATGGAAGTCAACCGGCCCGTCGTGGACCGCGAGTCGGCCCACCACCTGCCGTTCCTGCTCACGACCACCTTCCTGATGGAGGCCGTGAAGGCCGGCGCGGGACGAGAGGCCGCACATGAGGCGATCAAGGAGCACGCCGTGGCCGTCGCCAAGGACCTCCGTTCGGGCGGCAGCGCCCGCAACGACCTCGTCGAGCGGCTCGCCGCCGACCGACGCGTCGGCGTGCCCCTCGAGGCCCTGCGGGCCGCCGTCGCCCGCGCTTCCGAACTGACCGGGGCAGCGGGCGCCCAGGTGGACGCCTTCGCACGGCTTGCCGCCGAGTGGAAGGCGAAGGTTCCGGAGTCCGCGGAAGTGCGTCCGGGCCGCATTTTGTAAGCCCTCGCGCATCGTGCGCGGGGGGCGGGGTTTTCCGTGTTGCCAAGGGGCAGGGGGGTTCCCACAACCCACCTTTCAAACCGTTCCCTCCCATGTCCTCCCTCATCGGCAACCTTCTCGTCGCGCAGAGCGGCGGCCCCACTCCCGTCATCAACGCCAGCCTCGCCGGGGTGATTTCGGAGGCCCTGAAGCATGAGGACGAGATCCCTGAAATCTACGGCGGACTGAACGGCATCCAGGGCGTGCTCCATGAGGAGCTGGTGGACCTCGCCGCCCAGTCCCAGCAGACCCTGCGGGCCCTGCGTCACACCCCGGGCGCCGCCCTTGGCACCTGCCGCTACAAGGTCAAGAAGCAGGAGGACTTCGACCGCATCCTGAAGGTCTTCGAAGCCCACAACATCCGTTACTTCCATTACATCGGCGGCAACGACTCCCAGGACACCGCCGCCAAGATCGACGCGCTCGCCAAGGAGCGGGGCTACGAGCTCCGCGTGATCGGCGTGCCCAAGACCATCGACAACGACCTACCCCTCACCGACCACTGCCCGGGCTTCGGCTCCGTCGCCAAGCACATTGGCGTGACCATCCGGGAGACCGCCCTCGACAACGCCGCCATGGGCCAGAACGACTTCGTTTCCGTCCTCGAGGTCATGGGACGCAACGCCGGCTGGCTGGCCGCCTCATCCGTCCTCGCCCATCGTCGCGACAAGACCGATGACCGCGTGAAGTCCAACACCCATTACAACTGCACCGCCCCGCACATCGTACTGCTCCCCGAGGTCCCCTTCAGCCCTGAAGCCTTCATCGGCCGCGTCCAGGAAGTCCTCAAGACCGAGAAGCATTGCTTCGTGGTCGTCTCCGAAGGCGTGCAGGACGCCGCCGGCAATTACCTCGGCGCCGACACCTCCAGCACCGACGCCTTCGGGCACGCCGTCCTCGGCGGCGCCGGAGAATACCTCCGCAACCTGGTCGAAGACCGTTTCGACGGCGTGAAGGCCCGCGCCTCCAAGCTCGGCATCACGCAGCGCGCCGCCTCGCACAACGCTTCCAAGACCGACGTCGAGGAGGCCGAGCTCTGCGGAGCCGCCGCCGTGCGCGCCGCCATCGCCGGCGAGTCCGGCCAGATGGTCATCATGGTCCGTACCGGCAAGGAGACCTACGGGGTTGAGACCCGCCTCGCCCCCCTCTCTGAAATCGCCAACGGGGTGAAGGCCTTCCCGCCGGAGTGGATCGGCGAGGACCGGATGTCCATCAGCCAGGAGTTCGTGAAATACGCGCTCCCCCTGATCCAGGGAGAGATGCAACTTCCTTTCGAACAGGGACTTCCGCGCTACGCCCAGATTTCCCCCTTCAAGGTCCAGCGTCACCTTGAGAAGTACGCCGGGGCTTGAGCCCTCGGTGAGACGAGACTGGCCTCTGCCCTTCGTGACGAGGGCTTTTTATTACCATTCAAGGGTGGTTTAAGGGGTTGCTTCCGACCGTCTCCATCCTAGTTTTAAAGTCCCTTTATCTGCATATGAGCAGCTTCCGCCAACGCGTCTCAATCCTCCTAGGCCTCCTGCTCCTGCCGGCGGTCGGTTCCGCCGCCCTGCAGGACGGCAAGGTGCTGGTCGGCAATCTCACCGGCTCCGCGTTCTCCATCGACGCCAAGAAGGCCCGCAAGCCTCTCACCTCCGGTTTCCTGTTCTCGCCCGCCGAAGGCTATCACATCGAGACGGCCGCCGCCTCCACCGCGGAACTGATCCTCTCCAACGGCTCCACCCTGATCGTCAGCCCCGAGTCGCTCATCGAGGTGAAGACGTTCCGCCAGGTCGCCTCTTCCGCGATCGTCGAGGGATCCTATCAGAAGTTCGACAAGGAGCCCTCGCCTTCCGTGACCGAGATCGAGGTCAAGCGCGGCAAGGTCGTGGGGGAAGTCCGCAAGCTTAGCCCGCTGTCTTCTTACGTCATCAAGACCCCCGTGGGCATGGCCCGCATCCGCGGAACCGTCTTCACCGTCGGCTTCACCCGCAACACCAACGGCACCGTCTCGATGAGCATCGCCTGCGCGAGGGGCTCCGTCGAGGGCGTCGTCTATGACGCGAACACCGGTCCCGTCACCGTCGCGCCCGGCAAGCAGCTCGACGTCACCACCAAGGATCCCGGTGACGCCGTGAGCGCCAACACCGCGGTCATCGGTTCGTCCGCCGGCGGCGGAGCCGGAGCCGGAGCCGGAGCCGGAGCCGGAGCTTCCGGAGGTTCTTCGGAGAATGCCGGCCCCGCGCCTTCGCCCGTCGCGGTCATCGAGCTCGGCGACATGAACTCCGCCCAGCTTACCGAGTTGGCCGGCATCCTCCAGGCCAGCGGCGTGCCCGCCAACATCGTCGAGGCCATCCGCGACCAGGCCGCCTTGGCGCCTCCGCCTCCTCCTCCCGGCGAGAAGGCTCCGGTGACCGTCATCGAGGACAAGCCCCCGGCTCAGGTGACCTCCAGCAACGTCCTGCCTCCGACCCCTGCCATGAGCAGTTCCTCGGGTGGCGGCGGCGGAAGCGTCTCCTCGATCGGTGACCGTATCGCCCAGACCCTGCAGCGTCTCGTGGAGCAGGAGGTCGCGCAGCCCCCGGTCAATCCCACGCCGACGGAGTGACCGCGCCAGGCGACCGCCGCGAAGCCCGGGTCGCCCCGGGCTTCTTCATGTCCGTCTTTCTCCACTCGCCAACCGCCTGCCGTCCTCCATCTTCCGACCTCATGCCCATCGCAGGAAAGTTCATCACCTTCGAGGGCGGTGAGGGAGCCGGCAAGTCGACGCAAATCGCGCTTCTCGCCGACCGGCTGGCCACCGCGGGCAGCAAGGTGCTCCGCCTGCGTGAACCCGGGGGCACGCCCCTGGGTGAGCGCCTGCGCGAGGCGCTCAAGCGGCCTGGCGAGTCGATCACGCCCGCCGCAGAGGCGCTGCTTTTCGCGGCCTGCCGCGCCCAGCTGGTGGCCGAGTCCGTCGCGCCCGCGCTTGCGCGCGGCGAGGTCGTGCTTTGCGACCGTTTCGCCGACTCCACCACGGCCTATCAGTCCGGAGGGCGAGGACTTGACCGGACGCTCATCGCCTCCGTCAACCGGCTCGCCTGCGGCGACGTCCGCCCGCACCTCACCGTGCTTCTGGACGTCGATCCCGCGCACGGCCTCGGCCGGGCCTCCGTCCGGGACCGCGGGCAGTCCGACCGTTTCGAAGCCCTCGACGCGGCATTCCATCTTCGCGTGCGCGCGACCTACCTGGATCTGGCGCGTGAGGAGCCCGGCCGTTTCCTCGTGCTTGACGCCGCCCGTCCTCCAGCGGCCGTATCGGATGACATCTGGCATGAAGTCACGCGCCGCCTCAGCTGACCCCGCCGACCTTCCGGCGTTCAAGGTGCTCCTGCGCGCCCGCGCCGAGGGCCGAATGCCGCACGCCGTACTGCTGACCGGCCCCGACCCGGGGGCGCTTGAGCGCGCCGCCCTCCGGCTGGCGGGAGTCCACCTCGGTTGCGAGGACCCCGCTTCGCATCCCGATTGCGCTGTCCTGCGTCCGGCCAAGAAGTCCCGGCGGATCCCACTCGACGCCGTCCAGACGGTCGTCGCCTCACTGCGCCTGAGCGCCACCGGCGGGACGCGTGCGGTCGTCGTCCATGAGCCCGACCGTTTCCAATCCGAGGCGGCCAACGCCTTCCTGAAGTCCCTGGAGGAACCTCCTCCCGGCACGCTCATCGTGCTGCAGACCGCGAACTACTACCGCGTCCTGCCCACCGTGCTCAGCCGTTGCCTCCGTTTCCACCTGCCCGGAGAGGCCCCTCAGGTGAGCGACCCGGCCTGGGCGGACTGGTTGCGCGACTTCGACCGTCTGCTGGCCAAGGCGTCTTCACCCACGCCCGTCCGGCTGACGGAGACCTTCATCCCCGCCTACGCCCTCTGCGCGCGCTTCGAGTCGTTGCAGGAAAAGCTCACCGCCGAGGCCCTGAAGGCTTCGCCGTCGCCGCCGGGCGACGACGATCCGGAGGAGGCCGAGGCGGCCCATGAAGAGTCGCTCCGCCGGGCCGTCCGCTCCCGGTTGCTCGCCTCGGTCGAGGAGAGGATACGGATCTTCGGCCGCGGCCGGCCGGACTGTTCGCTCCAGACATCCGCCGCCGTCGTCCGGCTCGAGGAGGCCAGGGGTCGGCTTGAACTGAACTATCAGGTGCTCTCCGCCTTGGAGCAGTTCATGCTCCAGATGCTGCGGGCCTTCGCCCGACGCCATCAGGCAACCTCCGCCGGTCCGCGGGGTTGAATCGTAAGATGTCCGAGGAAAGCACACCCCTAGCGGACGAAGAGGAGGACCGTCGCCTTATGGGGCTGGTGGCGGCGGGGGACGATGACGCCCTCCGTCTGCTCGTGCACCGGCATCATGCCCGCCTCATCGGCTACCTGCGGTCCGAGGTGGGTTCGCAGGCTACCGCCGAGGAGCTCGCGATGGAGGTGTTCATCCGCCTGCACCGCGCGGCTAGTCGCTGGCGTCCGGAGGCCAAGCTGAGCACCTACCTGATTCACATCGCCCGGAACCTCGTCCTCAACGAATGGAGGCGCCGCAGCCGTAAACCCACCTCCGCCCTCGAATCCGCTCCCGAGCCTGGTGATGCCGCCCCTGAGTCAGGCCGACGGGTGGGGGAGCTCGAGGAGGCGTTCTCCCGGGCCGTCGCGCAGCTGCCGGAGGAGCAGCGCACCGCCATCCTGCTGTTCGTCCAGCAGGAGATGCCCTATGAGGAGATCGCCTCAGCCATGGGGTGCCCCGTCTCCTCCGTGAAGACATGGATCCACCGGGCGAGGGCCCGTCTCAAGGAGCTTATGCTCGATTTTTATGGCCCCGAATCTTAACCGCAACTTACCGCCTTCCGCGGTGTTGAACACATTGATCTGACATGGAACGCCGACCCGCAGAGCATTTCGACCGCGACCTCGAGGCCGCGCTCGTCCGCGGCCGCGCCATGCCCGTCCCCGGCTTCGCCGGCCGCGTCGTGACCGCCGTCCACGCCGACCGTCTGCGTCGCGCTGTCATCCGCTGGGGCTCCGGCCTTTCGGCCGCCGCCGCCTGCCTGGTAGCCGCCCTGATGCTCGACGCCCCCTCCGAGGAGGCGCTGATCGTGGAGGCCAGGTCCCTCGTCGCCGCCGAGGAGTCGGCGCAGTTCCACGAGCTCCTTTCGCTGGCCGACGACCTGGCCCTGCTCCAGCCGGTGATCGAGCGCCCCGCCCTGATCGAGGACCTGGCCGACGGAGGCTCATGAACGTCATGCGCCCGCACCTCCTCTGCCTGGCGTTCGCCGCCTGCCTCGCCGCCGCCGACGTCCCCGTGTCCGCTCCTCGTCCGGACCTCGAGCCTTCCATTGAGGAGATCCAGACGCTGCGACGCATCCTCGAGCTTCCTCCGGAGCGTCTTTCCCGCATCCGCGGCGCCATCGAGAAGATGGAGCGCATGCCTCCCGAGGCCCGCAGGGATTTCGCCGAGCGCCTGGCCAAGTTTGAGAACGCCTCCCCTGAGGAGCGCCACGCGCTTTCCCGGGACATGCGCGAGCGCGGCGGCTTCAGCGGCCGGGTCCTCGAGCATCACCTGCGTTCCCTGCCGCCCGAGGAGGCCAGGCGCGAGCGCGAGCGCATCATGGCGATGACGCCCGAGGCGCGCATGGATTTCGTTCGTTCGCTCGCCGAGCGCTACCCCGAGCTGGCGGCCAAGGAGAAGCGGCCTGAGAACAAGGACGGCAAGTCCATGAAGCGTCGCCCCGGCGTCCCTCCTGGCCCCCTTCAGCCGCCCCAGCCGAGGTGAACGGGCTTCAGGCCCGTCCCTCGGACTTGAGCGCCTGCGTGACGTCGGGCACCATGATCCGCCGACGTCCCAGCTCGTCTCGGGCGAAATACTTGTCCGGCTGGCGGACGAGGTCGAACGGCTCGTCCGGCAGATTGTCCTCGTCGAACTCCATCTCGTCGACCGGATCGATGTCGTCGAAGATGTGGCTCATGCGGAGCGGATCGCCTTCCAGCGCCTGGGCCGGGTTGGCGAGGCGCCCCGCTTTGGTGAAATTGAGGAAGAGGCAGGGGTAGAAGCCCTTCTCGTAGGGCTCGAGGAACCGCGAGACCCACTGTCCGGGCACCTCCCATCTCCGGTTGAGGACCACCACGTCCGAGAAGTGCACGCAGGCCGCGTACCATTCCGCCATCTCGGGCCGGCGATGGGCCAGCGGGCAGTCCACCACCGTCACGACGCGTCTGACCTGCCGGCGCGGGTCGCGTCCGAGCGCGGCGTGGATCGCCTCCATCTGGTCGATCTGGGAGAGCGAGCCGCAGGTGACGAGGACCGCGGCGTCCTCGTCGGCGGGCTCGGGCAGCGTCGCGCGCCCGTCGGCGAACTTCCAGCCCGCCTCGCCGCCCTCCCTCGATTCACGGAGCACGCGCACGCGCGAGGCGTCGGGCCAGCCGGCTTCGACCAGCTCCCGGACGACGTCCGTGCGGCCCGAGCCGGCCGCGCCGAGCACGATCACCAGCGGCGTCATGCCTTCCTGCCGCAGCGGCCGAAGGGGGCGTTCTGTCCGCGGTCGCGGATCCAGTGGTCGACCGTGACGAGGGCGGCCATGGCTTCCACGATGGGCACCGCACGCGGGAGCACGCACGGATCATGCCGCCCGCGGGCCGTCAGTTCACGCGCGCGTCCGTCAGGGCCGACCGTCCGCTGGGGACGGAGCACCGTCGCGGTCGGCTTGAAGGCGACGCGGAAGACCACCGTCTCCCCGTTGGTGATGCCGCCCTGCGTGCCGCCGGAGCGGTTGGTCTCCGTACGGATCCTGCCGCCGCGGCGCACGAAGACGTCGTTGTGCCGCGAGCCCCGCATGAGCGTGCCGGCGAAGCCGCTGCCGATCTCGAAGCCCTTGGTCGCGGGCAGGGAGAGCATCGCCTTGGCCAGTTCAGCCTCGAAGCGGTCGAACACCGGCGCTCCGAGGCCGGGCGGGAGATTCTCGATCGCGCAGCAGATCACGCCGCCCACCGAGTCGCCTTCGGCGCGGGCCTCCTTGATGAGCGCCTCGATGCGCGTCGCCGTCGCGGGATGCGGGCAGCGGGTGGGGGAGGCCTCGACCTGACGGAGCGAGGGCGTGCGGGCGGGCGGAGGCATGCGCAC
>VHDL01000020.1 GCA_016871415.1 Verrucomicrobiota bacterium | reverse complement strand
AGCCGACGACGCTGGGCGGCCTCACGTGGCGAGGCGCCGACCGGCAAGGCGCGCGCCTCGACCACGCGGGCGGAGACCGCGGCCGCGTCGGCGTCGGTGAGGACGCGCGCCGAACTCTCCTTCAGGTAACGGGCCAGGCCGCGTCCGCCGCCGCGTCGCGCATCGGCGGCCCAGGCGCGCTCGATGACCGCGTAGGCATCCCGCACGCGTGCGCCGGCCGGTCCGTAGGCGGCGTCGAACCAGCGGTCGAGCGCGGCCTGCGGGTCGACGGCAGGATCGGCGAGCAGACGTGAGCCGAGCCATGCCTTCGGGGCGTCAAAGGACCAGAGGGGGTATAGCTCCGCGATCCAGCCCTTCACGCCGGCGCGATGCGCAGCCCGGATACCGGAAACCTGGGCGGAGAAGTCCACGTGAGGCGACGCGTAGTCGGCGCCGAACCAGTAATCATAGGCGCCCACGCGGCGCGCGCCCGAGCGCACCCAGGCGGAGAGATTGGCCTCGTCCTCGCGGGCGAACGCGGGGTCCGCATGTCCCATGCGGTCGAGGCAGACCCAGGGGAACACCGCCGGGCGGACCGGGACCGTCGGAGCCGCCAGCGTATGGAAGTAGGCGAGCGTACCGATGGCGCGTCGCTCCCCCGTGAGGTCGCCGGACGGATCCCAGAACGAATCCGCGACCGCGTTGAGGAAGCCGATGACATGGTCGGTGCGCATCGGGCGGTCGCGATACCAGCCGGAGGACGGGGCTTCGTCACCGTATTCCGTCGTGTCATTCACCCCGAGGGGCGCGCAGAACGCGTCAGGGTTTCGGTGGAACCAGTCGCGCGTGGATCGGGCGCCGAGTTCCGCCGCCTTCGGGTGGGAGAGATTCGGATTCGGATCGTAACCCGAGCCCGTCGGCCGGACGCGCACCCCGTCGACCTCGACGAAGAGCGTCGGATCCTCCTGCCATTCACGCGGCCCGAAGGCGCGGAACAGGCCGTGCGAGAAGCTCAGCCCGCGGCCGTAGCCGACGCTGAAGGCCCAGTCCTCCGCGTCCTCGGTCGTGAGACCGCTGACCGAGCGCCAGGCGAAGGCCGGCCGGAAGACCTCGCCCTCGGGCTGCAGCACCCGCGCCAGCGGACGCCAGTCCGTGCCGTCGGGTCCTGGGAAGAGGAACGTCACCCCGAGCGTACGTTCGGCGAAACGCCCGACCGTCATGCGCGTGGCGGCGGGCGAGTCGCCAAGGAGGAAGACCCGGTCGTCGCGGACCGCGGTCATGAGCAGGTCGCCTTCCGGATCCGGCACGACGACGCCCGTGGCGGCGAAGGCCGCAGTGCGGCCGACGAAGAGCCCGACCGTCGGGGCCGCGCCCTGCCCTTCCGTGACCAGCTCGGGCCGGACGCCCGTCACCTTCTCGCAGAGGTCCTGGAGCGTGCGGGCCGCGCGCCATTCGTCGTCGGCCGGCGTAGCGGGGAGCACCACCGGGCCGTACCAGCGACCGCCGTCGAAGAGCGGCGCGGCCTGAAGCGAGGCGGCGAGCAGGAGGAGGAACGCCCGGGTCATGGGCGGAGCATGGGCGCGGGCCGGACCGCGCGCAACCCATGAGCGGTCAGCGCATCAGCGCGTCGAGCAGCTCCTGCCGCCAGCGTCGGGCGGCCGGATCCCAGATGCCGAAGCCCGCCTGGTATTCCCAGTAGGCGAAGGGGATGCCGAGCTCACGGGCCGTGCCGGCCATGAAGGCCGTCCAGCGGGCCCGGTCCTCCGTCGAGGCGTGTTTACTGTAGGCCCCGAACTCACCGAGGAAGACCGGACGCCCTTCCGCCTTGGACCAGGCGGTCGCCAGTCCGAACGTCCGGCGCAACGCCTCCTTCTCGGCGTCCGTGCCCGTCCAGCGCGTCCCGATGAACTTGTCCGAGCCCTTCGTCCAGCTCGCGCCCTGGTGCGTGAACGCGAAGGGATCGTAGCAGTGAAAATGACCGATCAGGTGCCGGTCGTCCGCGGGCAGACGCAGATCCTTGAGCGTCGCGGCCCGGTTCCATTGCACCCCGCCCACGTGCACCGCGCGCGTCGGATGCAACCGGCGCACCTCCGCGAGCGCGGCCGTCAGGTTGGCGTTCCAGAGCTCGGCCGTGTGCGCCCCGTGCGGCTCATTGCTCAGCTCGAAATGCAGTTCGTCCGGTGCGTCCCTGAAACGCTCTCCGATCTGCTTCCAGAGCGCCACGAACCTCGGACGCTGTCCCGCCGGGTCGGCGTCGAGCGCCTCGTAATGGTGGACGTTGAGCACCACCGCCAGCTTCCGTTCCAGCGCGACGCGCACCAGCCCGTCGACCTTCTCCATGAACGCGGCGTCGATGGCGAAGGGCGCCTCCTTGCCGGCGTGGTCCGCCCAGCGCACCGGGATGCGCACCGAGTCGAAGCCCGCCGCGCGGATCCGGTCGAAGTCCTCCGGGCCGAACGCACGGCCCCAGGTCGCCCCCTTCGGCGCCTCGAGCGAGTTCCCCATGTTGACCCCTCGGCCCAGACGACGGGCCTGTTCGAAGACGTCGCCCGCCCGGCAGCAGACGGCGAGCAGCAGGAGGGCCAGGACGCGGGTCATCTCGCAAGATTGCCTCCGCCCGGACCCTCGGGAAACAAAAAAGCCGCACGGAACCGTGCGGCTTAGGAGGAAGGAATGGCGAAAGGGTCAGCGAGGTGTCTCGCGGAAGTAGGCGATGGTCTTGGTCAGTCCATCGGCGAGAGGGACCTTCGGAGACCATCCCAGCAGCCGCTCGGCCTTGGCGATGTCGGGCTTCCTCTGCTTGGGGTCATCAGCCGGGAGAGGCATGCAAATGAGGGGCAGATTGGAGCCTGTGAGACGCTGCACCTCGGCCGCCAGCTGGAGCATCGTGAACTCGACCGGGTTGCCCAAGTTGACCGGGCCAGGATTGCTCCCCAGCCCGACGACGCGGACCACGCCCTCAATCAAGTCATCCACGAAACAGAACGAGCGGGTCTGGCTGCCGTCGCCGCTGATCGTCAGCGGCTTTCCTGAAAGGGACTGCATGATGAAATTGGTGACCACCCTGCCGTCGTCACCCCGCATCCTGGGCCCGTAGGTATTGAAGATGCGGATGATGCGGGCGTCGACCTTGCCCATCCTGGTGTAATCGGAACAGAGCGTCTCGCCCATCCGCTTGCCTTCGTCATAGCAGGCGCGGGGTCCGAGCGTGTTCACGTTGCCCCAGTAAGTCTCAGGCTGCGGGTGGACGAGCGGGTCGCCGTAAATTTCGGAAGTCGAGGCCTGCAGCAGGACCGCATTGTGCCGGGCGGCGTTTTCGAGCGCGTTGAGCGTTCCGATGACGGCGGTCTTCGCCGTGTTGATCGGCTCCTCCTGGTAGTGCGGAGGAGAAGCCGGGCACGCCAAGTTGCAGAGCACGTCGCAGGGCACGTCGAACGGCTCGATGACATCATGACGGAGGAAGCTGAAACGACCGTGGGCGCTCAGCCAGTCGACGTTTCGTTGCCGCCCTGAATGCAGGTTGTCGAGGCCGACCACCTCGTGGCCGTCCGCGAGGAGGCGGGCGCAGAGATTGGAGCCGAGAAAGCCGGCCGCGCCGGTTACCAGGTATCGCATAAGGTGGTTTATTTGGAAAGTGTGCGGACAATCGCCTCGGCGGAGGAGGCGAAGGCCTCGGGCCCGTGCGTCCGCGCCGCCTGGACCGAGCAGAGCCCGGCGGAAACCAGGGCGGCTCCTTCCAATGAGGCCAGCTTCAGAAGGCCGTCAGCCATCGATCTGAGGTCCCCTGTCCTGAAGACACAGGAGTTGCCCGGAAGGGCGAAGTCATGGCGCGCTCCGATCGTCTCCGAGAGCAGAAGCTGACAACCGGACAGGGCTGCCTCATGGACCACCAGCCCCCAGGCCTCGGAGAGGCTAGGTAAAGCGAAGATTCGGGCAGACCGGTAAAGTGCCCCGAGTTGCTCCGGCTGCACGAAACCGTGCACCTTGATCCGCGGGTGCGGAGGAATTACGGACTGCAAAGGACCGCTGCCATACATGCAGAGCTCCCAGTCCGGAAGCTGATCGGCAACGGATGCGAAAGCCTCGGCGAGCTGAACGCACTGCTTCCGCTCGACATACTGTCCGACGAATATGATGCGCTTGGGCCGTTCCGTGAGCGGCGGCCCGTTGAAGAAGACTTCGGGGTCCGCGCCGTACATGCCCTCCCAGATACGGGAGTCTGGAACGCCGTACCAACGGGCGAGTCTTCGTCCTGATTTGCCGGGCACGAAAACCGCGTCGAATTTCCGGCGCTGGAAGATTCTGTACCACGGGGCTCCCAGAAGCTGCCTGAAGTCGCCACGCCAATTGTTATCCATCAGCAGGCAGACCTTGCCGCCGGAGCGCCTCACCTCGTCACCAAGGGCGTTGAATGCGGGGTAAGCCCAGCCTGACTGGAAGAAGACTTCCGGCGCCTGAAGCCCCAGCGAAGCCCATGAGGCAGGCCGTTCGGCATCAAGCCAGTGGACGGACTTGCCAAGGATCCGTTCCATGCCTTCGACGGGCACGGACGGCCATGATCCAATCACCGGGCAGTCGAGCCCCGACCTTCGCATGAAGGCGGCGATCAGTCTGGCCGCATACTGCGGCAGCCCGTTCCAGGAGAATGCAGTTCTCATAAGGACACAGGCTTGTCGGCAAACCTTCGGCACCACGCCTCGACCGCGGCCATGGCGAGCAGGACGTAAGACGCGTCCACCCGGCCGGCGGCGTTTTCCGACGCCAGCCGGGCCACGGCTGATGGGTCAAAGATCCCACGGCGTCGGACCGATTCGGGGCTTAGGTAATCGGAGAGCACCCTGCCGTCGCCTCGCCCAACCAGATGACGGACAGGAATCCCGAATCCTGTCTTTGAACGTTTGATGACGGAGGCGGGGATCACCCCTTCCATGGCACGCCGGAGAATCCACTTGCCAGTGGAACCACGCTGCTTGAAATCAGAAGGAAGGCGATCGGCCAACGCGAGCAGGTCCGGGTCAAGAAAAGGGATGCGCACCTCGACTCCTTGGGACATGGACATCTTGTCGGCGTAGTTGAGGTTGTGATCACAGAGGAAGTGGTTGCGTTCAAGCAACAGCATCCTGTTCAGGTCGGACGTCGCGTGCGGGGTGTCGGCCAGTGAGTCCGCGAATACGACGTCGGGCTCGGGAATCGGGCCGCATCGCCTGAACTCGTCGCTCCAAAGCGTCTTCAGGATTTCGGGTTCAATCCATTGATGGTACCCGATCATTCGTTCGGACGAATCACGGTCCGCCCGCGACAGGCCTTTGCGGATTCGACGACCCCAAGCTGGCTGCAACGGAAGCCCGCGAGAAGCGAGACGCAGCGCCGCCCTGGCGCTTCGCGGCAACCAGCGCCAGAGACGCTCGATGCGGAGCGCGGCATGCCGGCGGTATCCCGCAAAGACGTCGTCTCCGCCGACGCCGGAAAGGAGGACCTTGATCCCTTGCCTCCTGGCGTGGGCGCAGATGGTCTGGGTGATCAACGCCGCGGGATCCGCCTGCGGCTCATCCAACTCCCATACCAGACGGTCAAGATCGAGCATCTCATCCGAAGACACGTCGACCATGTGGAGGTTTGCGCCGATCGTACGGGCGACTTCTTGCGCATAGGGCAGATCCGATTCGAACCCTTCGCTCGATCCGGAGGCCCCGGGGCTCCTCAGGGTGAAACAGTCCAGAGGGGCGCCTGTTTGAATGCGCGCAGCATACGCGCAGATGGCGCTTGAGTCCAGGCCGCCCGAGAGGAAGGCGCCGACAGGCACGTCGGAGACCATTTGCCGTCGTACAGCGACGTCCATGCGGCGCCTGAGCTCTTTGACCGCGCCCGCCTCGGTCAAGGGGAGCTCCGGCTGATCAAACGGTCGCGGCACGAAAGAGCCCTCCCGCTCGACTTCACCCTCAATCAGTCGCATGAAGCGACCAGGGCGCAGCTTCTTGACCGAACGGAACGGCGTCGCTTCGCCCGGGCCGTAAAGATAGGTCACATAGTTCGCCAACGCCTGCGGATCTAGAGTGCGGTCCAGCCCTGGCAGGGCCAATAACGCCTTGAGTTCGCTGGCAAAGGCGAAATGTCCTGGAGACCGAGCCAGATAGAGGGGCTTCACGCCCAGCGCGTCCCTGGCGAGAAGCAGACTGCGGTCGCGATGATCATGCAGGGCCAGCGCGAAGATGCCGTTGAGTCGGGGCAGCATCGCCTCTCCCCAACGCAAGTAAGCCGCGAGCACGACTTCGGTATCTCCGGTGGACCTGAACTGATATGCGCCCTCAAGCTCGGCCCTCAGCTCCCTGTAGTTGTAAATCTCGCCATTGAAAACCAACGTGGCCATGCCATGGGAGTCCGAAATCGGCTGCGAAGCCGATGGACCCAGGTCCAGGATGGCGAGCCGAGTGTGGGAAAGCGCCGTGCTCGTCGCGGCGAAGAAAGCCACCCCCTCGCCATCAGGCCCTCGGTGGCGCAGACAGCCCACCGCCCGGACGGCCAAGGGTTCGGCGGCGGGGCCAACGGCTCCGAAGATTCCGCACATGTCTCTTAGGGCGAAGGGGGGGCTTCGTTGACCACGGCCCTGAGCTTTCCGCGGGCAGTCCGCGGCAGATCATCAACGTAGACGATCTCAAAGCGGCACTTGCCGCTTATGTGGTTTTCGATTTCGCGGCGCAACTTCGCCTCATCATGTTTTCCGTATCCGGATTCGCGAACGATTCTGAATTCCGCGAGACCGGGGTTGGTCTGGATTATTTGTGCCATGCGTATGCGATCCAACGATTTGAAGATCTGGTTAAAGGGACCGATACGCGCGCCATCGGACATGAGAAGAATGTCCTCCAGCCGGCCATCCACCCCCTGAATCGTTCTCTGTCCCGTGTATTCCGGAAACGTGGGGGTGGCGGATTCCGCATTGCATATGTCGCCGCTGTCGTAGCGGAACAGGGGAAACGCGGGGTTGTGCCAATTGGTGCCGATGATGGAGCGCATGTCCCCCTTCTGCGGCAGTTCCACGCAGGAGAAGTCCTCGTCGACATGCATGCAGGCCGTGCGATCTTCGGAGAAATTAGCCGTGGACTCGGCAAGGCCGTAATGCTGACGCACAGGGACGCCGAAGGCCTTGGCGATCTTTGACCTCATGGCATCAGTCAGATTTTCGGCGCCTGTCGTGATGATTCGAGCGCACTCGGGAGGGGGAATCGAGGCCTCGGTCATCAGGCTGGCCAGCAAAGCTATGGTGGAAGGGTAGCCATGGATCCAGCCTGCCCCGCTACGTCTGATTTCATCGACATAAGCACGCACATTGCGGGCATTCACATGATACGAACTGAAAAGCACCTGGTTGACGCCGGCTCGGTGATGCCAGAACGACCCTTCCTCGCAATGGATGGGCACGATCGGTCGCCCCCCGAACAGCGCGCAGGTCGTATCAAACCCTATGCCAAGACGGCGCCGGTAACGCCACCACGTCGCCCACCTTTCCCATTCGCTTTCTTTGGTCTCAGGGAAGGTCATGCCTGAGCCGGTGGTGCCACTGGTGCTTACGCTCAGCAACTCGCTTTTCCTGAAGAGAGGCGACGCGATGCGGCCGAGGTTGGCGCGCACCGTCTCCTTCGACAGGACAGGGAGCTTGGCCAGCTCGGCGAAGGGGTCTGACGCCTCGGGGTTAACGCACCTTTCCTGGAAGAGCTCGGCCCAGAAGGGCGAATGCCTGGCGAGCTTCAGGTGTTCGGAGAGCCTGCGGGCGGCATAATCCTGAAGGCGCCAGGAGGGCCAGTCGGCGCGCTCCTCGGCCCGGCGAAGCGCCCACTTGAACCCTGCGGAATATCGGGAGTCACGTTGCCGACGTCCGTTGAGGTCGATGGCGGCTTGGCGCAGGAAGTAAGGCAGCCGGAGGAAGATTTTCTGGAGGTAAGGCACGGTGAATCAGGGCCAGATCGAGTTCTTTATGAGGCTGAGCAGCCTTTCATTCTTGTCCTCGGCCGTCAGACCGGAGCGCAAGCGGAGCAATCCCGCCTCAATCAGCCCCGCGCGTCGCTCGGGATCGGAGGCGGCCGACTGCAGCGCACGAGCGGCCTCCGCCGGACAATCCGGATGGAAATAGATGGCGGCATCTCCGCAGGCTTCGCGCGCGAAATCCAGGTCGGTCGCCACCAGGGGGCGGCGCGCCGCAAAGGCCTCCAAATAGGAAGCTGAGAAGACTTCCAGCAAGGATGGGTGGAACACGACATGGGCGTCCCGATAGGCGGCTGGGCATTCACGTATTCCCAGCCGACCGAGGGTGCGGACGCAGTCCTCCAGTCCCGCTCGGGCAAAGGAGTCACGTAGCGTAATCCAGGCGGCGGATGACTCTGGCAACGTGACGACGAACTCGAATTCTAGGCCGGGGCGCTCTTCCCTGAGGGCTTGGGCGACCGGCAGCAGGAATGCGTGGTTCTTGTGCGGGTAGAAAGCCGAGAGGTAGAGGAACCTGATGCGGCTGGCAGGCGGGCCGGCCGCATCAGGAACAAAGAGGGTGTTTACGACGTTGGGGATGACCTCGATCCGTCCTTCGGGAATGCCCAGCCGAAGGGCAAGCCCACGCCTTGCGGTCTCCGTCTCCACCCAGAAGCGCCGCACCCTGCGGACAGCCAGCCTCTTCACCATGCCATTGAAGCGCGTCCTGAGGGCGGCCAACATGCCGTGATTGCGGAGGAAAAACTTGTTGGGATTTGTCACCGACGGGTCCGCGAAGCCGGAGACCTCCGGGATGCCGAGCCAGAGGTAGGATGGTCCGAAGACCGTGAAGCATCCTTCAGGTTGGAAATCGCGTATGAGCGCGTGGATTTTCCTCCTGCTTCCCATCCCCCGGATGAGGGAGGCGGGGGAAGGCGCAATGGCCATCATCCGCCAGCCCGGCTTGGGCCCTAGATGGACGCACTCCCCAAGGACCTGAGGAGATACGACGACCGCCACCTCCCAGCCGATTACATCCAGGCGGGCATGGAGATGATGCAGAAAGCCGGCGGCGACCTGGACGCCCCCTCCGACGACGCAGGTGGAAGCATTGATCAGAATTCGGCGCTTCATGCAGCAGAGTGGCGGTCCGGATAGAGCCTTCTTTCAATTTCTGCCAATGCTGCTGAGAAAGATTCCATGGTGCAGGCCGGCGGCACTTCGCATCCTGCCGACCATCGGTCCAGGTCTTTCGGGTGCGCGAGACAATGACGGAGCGCGGCCGCAATGGACTCCGGGGTAACCTCTTCCAAAACCAGCCCGTTGCAGCCGTGTCTAACCACCTCTCCGCAGTGGCGGGAGGCGATGAGCGGAAGCTTCCAGGCCATGCACTCCAACTGGGTGAGGCCGAATGCGTCCGACAGGGTCGGGAAGATGAACACGTCGGATTCTCGATAAAGTTCCGCCACCTTTCCCGGGGACACAACCCCCAGCACCCGAACCGAAGAGCCGTCAAATGAGGGGGTCTTGGGGATGGCAGAAGGCCCGGCAAAGGTGAACTCAATGGGCAGATCCTTGAGGAGCCCGATCGCCTCAAAGAGTCTGGCCATGCCTTTCCTCAGGCTCATCTGTCCGAGATGCAGGACCCTGAGGGGCCTTTCTTTGCTGAAGGCAGAGGGGTAGGTCCTTCGGATGGCATCGCCGACGGCGCCCTCATGAGCGAAGGGTACCAAAGATATCTTTTCTGCAGGGATGCCGTTGCCCAGGAGGTAATCCCGGCCCCAAGTCGAATTGGATATGATATGGTCGGTCTCGCGGTATTCGCAGAGGGTCCTTTCGTGAAAGCCGTCTGGAGCCCGGGCGAATCTCTCGGCGAGCTGGGGGTGCCTCCGGCACTCTTCGACGACGATCTCCTCTTCCAGCCGGCCGCAATTAAGCTGCATCGTCACGGTCTTCCATCCCATCGCATGGAAACGGCGCATGGCTTCCAGCGAGATGTCGCTCCAAGAAAGGAAGATTCCCGGCGGACCCTTGCGGATGTGCTCGAATTCGGAGGAGTCCAGCAGCCGAAGAAGCGAGCGTTCGTAGGACTGGTTGCTCTCCTGGATGAATTCCCATGAGCTCCGCGGGCGACGCAGGAACAGCTGCCGGACCTCGAAGCAAATCTTCCCAGCCAGCATGGTGCTGACGGGCGCCCGGTCGAGTTCGGGATGATAGAAGTTGGGCGCGTTCCAGTAGATGCGCCGCAGCAAGGACGTGCTCCATGCGCCGGGAGGACACCAGAGCGGCACGGCCATGCGGGCGAGGCGGCCGCTACGCGCAAGCAGCCGCGGGGCGAAAAAAGCGCCATTTAAGGCCAGTTGCGCAGAGACCCAAGGGACAGTCATGGTGGCGAAGAACGGCGAAGATGGACCTCGAGGCAGATGAAAAAGCGCGCTTTCCGTCATAGCCGTGAGGCGACGGTCAAACAACGGAGCGAGGAACCTAAGCCTGGATATCGCAATCCAGGCCAAGGGGGAGGCAGAACTTCAGCCTCTGAAAAAGCCAGATGGCAAGCCGGCCCACGTTGTAATCTATCTCTTCGACCATGAAACCCCCGTCGAAAGATAGTTCCTCAAACATGCGGCGGGCGTAGCCACGGCGCACATGCCAGCCGTCCTCGACTTTCAGGAAAGGACCGGCGGCGTCAGGGCTGGTGGGGTCGTAGTGATGCCAGGGCGATGTCAGAAGGAGCCTTTCTCCGTTGCGTGTGACGGTCAGCCTCTTCTTGACCCATAGCCAACGGTCCATGGTGCCGGTATCGGAATGGATCAGGGGCGCCAGGGATCCCAATGCCTTGACAAGCACGTTCCTCATGAGCCTCAGAGTGAGTAGCCGGCCTTGATGGCGTCGTCTCGAAACATCTTGACCGTCTCCAAGGACATCCGGTCTAGAGAAATGCCGCTGTGCTTGATGGCCTTCGCGAGGATGTCATGGGTGACCGTGACGATCTGGGCTCCGGAACGGGCGGCCTGATGGATGTTGAACACCTCCCGGACGCTGGCCCACAGCAGTTCGCAGTGTGGCAGGCCGGCAAGCTCATTGCGGGCGAAGGCGAAGACCGGCTCCGGATCCACCCCGCAGTCGGCGATTCTCCCCGCGAAAACGGAGATCACGCTGGGGGTGCGAGGATCCAATGCGCAGGCCATCGTGGCGACCTGACGCTCGGTGAGCACCGCAGTCACATTTACCTTCACGCCTTGCGCCGAGAGGTCCCTCACAAGTCCGGATGAACATTCACCGAGGCTGTTGGTGACGGGTATCTTGACGTAAACGTTGCCGGCCAAGGAGCTCAGCTTCAGCGCCTGGCGCCTCATGTCGGAAAATTCATCCGAAAAAACTTCGAGGGAGACGGGCTTGTCACGGACGACTTCAAGGACCCGGCATGAGAACTTCTCGTAGTCATCGATGCCGGCCTTGCGCATGAGCGTCGGGTTCGTGGTCAGGCCCGAAATGTAGGGCTTCTTGAAATATTCCAAGATGCCTGCTAAGTCCGCGCCGTCGGCGAACAACTTGATGGGGATGCTTTCTAGTGACATGTTGCGGGGTGGTGAAGGTCAGGATTCAAGGATAGCCTCTATGGCGGCGGTGAAATGGCGCACGGTGACGGTGGGCCTGGCCCTGAGGGGCTCCGCGTAGCCGTGGTCGATGAATACCGTCCGCACGCCAGCGTTCACGCCGCAGTCGACGTCGCGCCACCGGTCGCCGACCATCCAGGAGCGGGCCAGGTCGAGCCCGAGTTCCTCGGCGGCCCGCAGGATCATCCCGGGGCGGGGCTTGCGGAACTCGGACGTCTCGCCGCGACCGGGGTCATAGCAGACCTCGATGCGGTCGAGCGTAAGAAACTGGCTGAGCCGACGATGGATTGCCTCGACGGCTTCGCGTCCGAGGACGCCCCGCCCGACATCAGGCTGGTTCGTGACCAGCACCAGCGCGAAGCCCGCATCACGCAGCCTGATGCAGCCCTCGACGACGCCCGGCATGAGACGGAACTCGTCGAGCGTGCGCGGCGGGCAGGGCGTACCTTCACGAAGGACGGTGGCGTTGAGCGTGCCGTCCCTGTCCAAAAAAACTGCGGGGCGAAGCGCGCTCACCTGAGTATCGCCAGCAGGGCGACGTGGGACGCGCTGCGATAGGGAGACCGACCGGCGCCCTTGGTGCTCAGCATATGCACCTCGGAGGAGGCCCGGCTCAGCTCGGCATGGTCGAAGAAGACCGAATAGGCGTAGAACAGTCCGTCCCCTTCGCTGTGGTAGAAGCCTCGGCCACGGCTCTTCACCCAGTCAAGTGCCGGCCAGAGCCCCAGGGCGTGAGCGCCCTGCTTGACCGCCCTGGCGACCCAGCTGCCGGAGCCGAAACAGTTGGAATTGGAGATGAATACCGCCTTGCGCGCCACGCGAATCATCTCGCGCACCGCAACCGCGTGATCTCTGACATGATGCAGGACGGCGAATGCGCAGACGCAGTCGAACGACTTGTCCGGGAAGGGCAGCCGGGTCACGTCCCCGTCCACGAGCTCCTGGGAGCCTAGTCCGCGGGCGCGGCCCACGGCGCGCATCTCCTCGACCGGCTCGATTCCGACGACCCGGACGCCGGGCGCCTTCGACTTGATGGCGAGCAGGTCCGTGCCGACGCCCGCTCCGACGTCCAGCACGGAGACGACCCCAAGGCGGTCAAGCTGCGAGATGAGGAAGCCAAGCGCGACCGCATGTTCATCATTCTTGTTGGACTCGATGTCCTCGTAGCGGCCCGCCTTGCCTGCAAAGTGCCGGCTGATGGCCGCCTGCTCCTCGTTTTTCTCGGCGAATTCCATGGCCATCACTTCGTGCCCTCCCATTTAGTCTGAGTCACCTTGAGCGAAGGGTGCGAGACCAGCAGGTGCCAGATGACCGCCTGAAAGGCCTCCGAGTGAGGCGTGACGCTTTCAGGGTTGACCACGGGAACCAGCACGACCGCGTCCGCAACCTTGGCGGTGTGGCCGCCGTCCCGGCCGACGATGCCCACGGTCTTGGCGCCGACTGTCCGGGCGTGCTCGAGAGCCCGGACGAGATTTGGGGAGATTTTCCTCTCGAGGCTGCCTCCGCCCACGGAAAGTACGAGCAGGCAGTCTTCGGCACGAAGACGGGAACCACGCAGCCATTCTACAAAGACCGACTCCCAGCCTTCGTCATTGGTGCGTGCCGTGAGTTCGGAGACATTGTCGGTCGGGGCGTAGGCCTCGAAGCCGGCAATCTTGCGGAAGTCATTGACGGCGTGGGACGCATTGGCCGCGCTGCCTCCGACACCGAGGATGAAGAGCCGCCCGCCCGCCTGACGGGTGGCAAGCATGACCGCGACGGCCTTCTCGCAGGCGGCCGCATCGATACGGCGCGCGATTTCAGCGGTTTCCTGAAGGTGCTTGATGGCGTAACTCATGGGAGGGATGTGGAGGAAGGCGGGCGCCGGAGAAAGCCGTCGAGCTCCTTGAGGCCGGCCGGTGAGCCGATTTCATAGAATCGGCGTCGGACTTCCTGGCCCTGAAGAAGACCTGCTTCGACGAGCGATTCATAAAGGAAGGCCAGATCAAACGCCCCGGCCGGGGGCGCGTGGACGAAGGCGGCATGCCTCAGGAGGCCCAGTCCGTAGTCAATATGCCGCATGCGAGGGTCAGGGGCCCGCTTGTGGTAGAGAAGGAGCTTCCCGTCCTCAAACCACGCGTTGCTCCGGTCCCATTGGTTCTCATTGCGGAAGACTGTCATGCAGCCCAAAGATGTGGAAGGCAGGAACGCGCGGGCGACCTCGGCGAAGTCAATGGGCAGGTATGAGTCTCCATACAGGACGATGAACGGGTCGGAGAGCAGCGGCATCGCCTGTCGAAGCGCGCCACCCGTGCCAAGCGGAACCTCCCCGTCGAATGAATAGGACACCTCCAGTCCGAAGCGTCGGCCGTCTCCTGCGAAATCCCGGACCTTCTCGCCCATGTGTCCGACGCAGAGCGCCACACGGCGCAGCCCGAGAGCCCGCAAGTGGGCGAACTGGTGCTCCAAGAATGGCATTCCGGCGACCTCAACCAAGCATTTGGGGATTTTCTCGGTGATCGGGCCAAGCCGGGTGGCCAGACCTCCCGCGAGGATGGCGACGGACAGGCGGGCTGGGGAATCGTCAGTCATCAGCTTGCCAGAACCTTGGTGCCTTCGAAATCAAACTTGAAGCGGACCTCCTTCAACCCCTGCTCCGCCATCGCACGGCGAAGGGCATCCTTGTCCTCCGCGTAGAACATGAGGAAGCCTCCGCCGCCCGCGCCGATCAGCTTGCCCCCCAGGGCGCCGCTACGCATCGCGAGGTCATACCATTCGTTGATGCGGTCGTTGCTCATGACCGCCGAACGGACGCGCTTGCGCCGCCAGTGGACGTCCATGATGCGGGCAAACTCCCGGAGGTCGCCGGAGACGAGCGCGTTGAGCGAACGGATGCCGAGCTCCTTGATGAAGTGAAGGTTCTCCATCATGGCCGGGTCATCCTGCTTGGACTTCTCGTTCTGATCCTTAAGGATGTCGGAAGCCGAACGGGAGTAGCCCGTGAAGAAAAGCAGCAGATTGTCCTCGAGACGATGGAGGGTCGACTCATCCAGGTTCACGGGTGCGACCTCGACGGACCCGTCACGCCGGAAGGTGAAGGCGGTTACGCCGCCGAAGGCCGCGATGTACTGATCTTGCTTGCCGATCGGCTCGCCGAGACGGTCAATCTCGATGTGGCAGGCCTGTTCGGCGAGTTCACGCGGCTGGACCGGGCGACGCTGCCCGACGTGAAGCGCCTTGAGCAGCGCGGTCGTGAAAGAACCGGATGACCCGAGCCCCGTGCCCGCCGGGATGTCGGCCATCGAGGCGATTTCAAGGTTTGACCGCGAGACCCCTGCCAAGGCGACGGCCTCCCGGATGATGGGGTGTTGGATCTGGGCAGGGTCGACGACACGCTCAAGCTTGGAGTACTTGAGGATGAACTCGTCGGTGAAGTTCCTATGCGCCGTGACGTAGACATACTTGTCGATGGCGGCAGCGACGAGGAACCCCTCATGCCGGGAATAGTAGGAGGCGAGGTCGGTGCCTCCGCCGCCGAGCGAAATGCGCAAAGGTGAGCGAACGATAATCATGGCAAGTCGGCCCTCAGGAACGGGCTTCGTAGACCCAGCGGTTGGCCTCAAGCCAGCGCAGCGTGCGGACGATGCCCTCGGCGATGGTGAGCTTCGGCTTCCAGCCCGAAGCCCGTATCTTGGCCGTATCGAGGAAGATGAAGGGGCTGTCGCCGACCCAGCCGCGCTCGCCGCCGGCGTATTCCAGCGCCGGCTTCAGGCCCAGGGCGCCGCAGATGTGGCCGATGCTCTCATTGACTTCGACATGTTCGTGAGTGCCGAGATTGTAGATTTGTGTGCTATGCCTGGCGTCCCGGGCCGTACGGGCGGCCATCACGTGAAGCATGGCGTCGATGCAATCCTGAACATAGAGGTAGCTCTTGCGCTGCCGGCCGTTGCCGAGGACCCGGAGACGGTCCGGGTGGTCGATGAGCTGTCTGTAGAAGTCGAAGACGTGGCCGTGGGTGTAGCGCTCGCCGAGGATCGAGACGAAACGGAACACGTAGGCTTCGTCCAGGTGGCCGCCTTCAGCGTAAGCGGAGATGAGCGCCTCGCCGGCCACCTTGGAGGCCCCATAAAGCGAAGTCTGGATGGGGAAGGCGTCGTTTTCCGGCGTCGGCCGGTCAGGGGTCACCAGGGCCTCTCCGTAAGTCGAGCCGGTCGAGGAGAATGCGATGCGGCGGACGCCGTTGGCCCGCATGGCCTCGAGGACGTTGGAGGTCGCGATGGTGTTCTGCTCAAGGTCGCGGCGCGGGTGGGACCAGCCGTCGCGGATGTCGGCGTTGGCGGCGAGGTGGAAGACCGTGTCGCAGCCGGCCATCGCCGCGGTCATGCCGGGCAGGTCGAGCGTGTCGCCGCGGACCAGCCGGAAGCCCGGGTGGCGCCGGGCGCCCTCGAGGAAGCGGAGCTGCCCCGTGGAAAGGTTGTCCCAGCCCACGACCTCGTGTCCGTCCGCCAGGAGGCGGTCGGCGAGGTTCGAGCCGATGAAACCGGCGACGCCGGTGATGAACGATTTCATGTTGTTAAAGGGGGCTATTCGTAGGTCAACGAGGGCGGCACATGCCTCCAGAGTTCCGCGTTGCGCCGGCGTTCACTAAAATAATTCAAGGCGGTCAACGCCATGACCTGCGGCCAGATCCAGAATGGGAGGGCGAATCCCTGAGAGAAGAACTCACCGGGCCGGCCCTTGTGCAGCGCCACCACGAGCGGGGCGCTCGCCTGGGAGAGCGGCTTGAGCCTGAACTTCAGGGAGGCCCAGAAACCGAGGCCGTAACGCGCTCGCGCCTCGGGCAGGAAGTCATCGTAGAAGCCCTGGAAATCGCGGTAGGAACGCTGGTTGCGGCGGGAAAGCACCGCGACCTGCTGCGCGTGCACACGCGTCAGCGTCCAATGCTGCGGAGTTTCGACGTAAGCGTGGCGCTGGAGCAAACGGATCCAAAGGAAAATGTCGAAGTGCACCCACTGAGGGTCGAAACCGCCCAGTTCAAGAAAGGCGCTCCGTCGCACAGCCGCGGTAGTCACCGCAGGCAAATAAGGCATGGCACCCCTGCGCATGACTTCTCCCAGGTAGGTATCCGCGGGGCGAACTTGATAACCCGTGATGGCCGCCCCGACTGAGCCAGTCATCAGATCGGCGCGCGTCTCCACCTTTCCTGCACCGTCGACATGACGATGTGTATGGCCGTCGGCGAAGAGGTGGCAGGACTGATGTGCGATCAAGGCACAATCGGCTCCGGCCACTCCGGCGATGACCCGAGCGAGTTCTGCGATAGCCCCGGGGCGCAGCAAGTCGTCATGGCAGAGCATCTGCACCCAGTCGTGGCGGCAGAGCCGCACCGAGCGGCTGACATTGTCGGCCTGGTTAAGGAAAGTCTCCGAACGCTCATGGCGGACGCGCGGGTCGCGCCGCGCGAATTCCGCGACAATGTCGGGAGTGGCATCTGTTGAGCGGTTATCGGACACCACGATCTCCGCCAGCTCCGGCCCCTGCGCGACAGCGCTTTCGAGCGCCTCTCGGAGGTAGTTGGCTCCGTTGTAGACCGGCAATGCGACGGAAATGGCCATGGTTCAGCGCACGACGTGCGGCACGGTGTCGGCGGGGTCGTAGAGTCGGTCGGTGTAGGCGACGACAATCAGGTCCTCCCGCGCCGAAGAATCGTTGACGAAAACATGCGCCAGGCCGGGCGGGATAAAGATCGTCTCCGGATGCGCGGCAGACAATCGCAAGTCGTGGCGTTCGCCGGACACGACATCCTGCAGCGCAAGCACCCCTTCGCCCACGATGACCGTGAACCACTCGCGTGCCTGCAGGTGGTAATGGTCTCCGCGACGCTGACCGGCGAAGGCGCGCACCATGTAGACCTCCCCAGCACGAGCGGGCAGATCCGACTCCAGGCCATCAATGCACTTGATAAACGTGCCGCGCGCGTCGGCGACGAGCCGACGGGGGAGAATGCGGATAGATTGCGCGATCATGAGGGGCGGAGAAACGAGGACACGGTGGTGCGGACGCCGGTCGCGAGTGGCGTGGGCGGAGACCAGCCCAAGCGGAGGCGCAGCTTGGAGACGTCCGGCAGATAAATCATCGGTTCGTCGGGACGATAGGGTTTGGCGCCGAGACGAACGTCCGGGTCCAGCCCGCGTTCCCGCAAGGCGTCCGCGACCTCGCCGATGAAACCGCGGAGCTGAACGGTCTGGCCCGACCCGAAATTATAAACTTCCCACGAAGGATGCTCCGGCAGGGTGAGCGCCAGCCGCAGCAAGCCTTCGGCGACATCCTCGACATAGGTGAAATCCCGGAGCTGCTCCCCGGCGGTGACCTCGACCGGCAGGCCTTCGACGGCGCGGCTGACCAGGTACGGAAGCAGGCGTGCCGCAGGTTCCCCGGGTCCGTAGACATTGAACAGCCGGACCCAGGCCATGGGCAGTGTCCGACCTCTCTGCTGCGCCAAAGCGCAAGCCTCGGTCTTCGAGATTCCGTAGTCGGAGAAAGGCGCGATGGCATCCGTCTCGACCAGCACGTCGGCTTTGGCGGCGTATTCGAACCCTGACCCCAGCAGCACGACACGGGGCGGCACGGGCAAGCGCGCCAGGGCCGAGACGAGGTTCCTCGTCCCGTCGGCATTCGTGCGCCTGAGCTGGTCCGGGGGCGTCGGGTGGCTCACCCCTTCGGAGGCGAGATGGAAGACGAACTCCGGCGCGCTGGCGCGGACTCCGGCCTCAACGTCGGCGGCAACGCCGACATCGAGCTCCGCGCGACGCGGGGAGAAAAGCTCCGCGTCGACCTGACGCAGCAGACGCGCGAGCGCGGTGCCGATGAAACCGCGCGCGCCCGTGACCAGGCAGCGACGGCCGCGCAATGCGGTCAAGCCGTCCATGACAGGCCGCGCTGACGCGCCGCGCCGACATAGGCGTCAATGTCCGCCGCACAGGCCGAGGCCGGATTCGAGTTCGCATACCAGCCCGCGGTGCGCTCGACCGTGCGGGAGAAATCCCAGACCGGCTTCCAGCCCAGGACACGCGCGGCCTTGGCGATGGAGAGACTCAGCCTCGCGGCTTCGTGCGGGCCGGGAGGACCGGCCTCGACGCGGAGATCTGGCCAGGCACGGACGAACCCTTCGACCAGACTCCCGACGTTACGGACAGCTTCGGCATCGGGACCGAAGTTGAAGTTCGTCGCAACCTCATCGGGCCTGGCGGCAAGCCTGGACGAGGCCAGGCAGGCGCCGAGCCAGAGGTAGCCCGACAGCGGCTCGAGGACGTGCTGCCAGGGGCGGGTGGCGGACGGGTTGCGCACCGCGAGCGGGCGTCGCGTCTCTCGGGCTCGGATGATGTCGGGAACGATACGATCGACCGCGAGGTCACCGCCTCCAATGACATTGCCGGCGCGAGCCGAAGCGACCCGTACGGGCTGATTGGCGCCGAAGAAGGAGCGCTGATACGAGCCGATCGCCAGCTCGGCCATGCCTTTGCTTGCGCTGTAGGGGTCGCGACCGCCCATCGGATCGGTCTCCTCGTGCGGACGTCCGGTCTCGAGGTTCTCATAACACTTGTCCGACGTCACCATCACCGCCGCGCAGGGCTGCTTCAGACTACGCAGTGCCTCGAGCACGTGGACGGTCCCCTGGACATTGGTCGCCATCGTCTCCGCCGGGACCGCGTAGGACAGACGTACGAGCGGCTGGGCCGCTAGGTGAAAAAGGAAGTCCGGCTGGAATTCCAGGATGGATTTGCGCACCGCGGCGGCGTCGCGTACATCGGCGAACTGCGAGTCGAGCATTTTGCCCAGGCCCAGCGCCCCGTAGAGCGGCTGGGTCTCATCGGGCGCGAGCGCGTAACCGCGCACCGAGGCGCCGAGCGAACGGAGCCAGGCGGCCAGCCAGGCGCCTTTGAAGCCCGTGTGCCCAGAGAGCCACACGCGGCGGCCCCGATAGGAATCGGCGAACATTTGCTTACCAAACTTTCCAGGGAGCGGAGCCGGACTCCCAGAGGCCCTCGAGCGCGGCCTTGTCACGGAGCGTGTCCATGGGCTGCCAGAAACCTGTGTGTCGGAAAGCGCGAAGCTGATCGGCGAAAGCGAGAGCCTCGAGGGGCTCGCGCTCCCAGACGCAGGCGTCGTCCTTGACGTGGTCGATGACGGAGGGTTCGAGAACAAAGAACCCGCCGTTGATCCAGGACCCGTCGCCCTGTGGCTTCTCGCGGAAGCCCGCCACGGCATCGCCCGCACGGATGTCGAGGGCGCCGAAGCGGCCGGGAGGCTGGACGGCGGTTACGGTGGCTTTGCGGCCGTGGGCAAGGTGGAAATCGACGAGCCGGCGGATGGGCACGTCACCGACTCCATCGCCGTAAGTAAGGCAGAATGTCTCGTCACCGATGTAGCGACGGGCACGGAGCAGGCGGCCTCCGGTCATCGTGGCCACGCCGGTGTCGACGACGGTGACCTTCCAAGGCTCGGAATCCCTCCGATGAACGGTCATCCTGTCCGATGAAAGGTCAAACGTCACGTCGGATGCGTGCAGCAAGAAATTCTGAAAATACTCCTTGATGAGGTGACCCTTGTATCCTGCGAGTATGACGAAGTCAGTGATCCCATGGGCGGCGTAGATCTTCATGACGTGCCAAAGAATCGGCCGTCCGCCGACTTCTACCATGGGCTTGGGACGCAGATGCGTCTCTTCGCTGAGCCGCGTGCCAAGCCCGCCGGCCAATATGAATGCTTTCATGATGTGATGCTGTTGTCTTCCAGTTTGGAGAATGCATGCCTCAGCCTGGCAAAAACTAGCCTGAAATATTGGTCCGTGCAGAGCCTGATGAGCAGCTGCCTGATCAGCCATTTCATCGGAAGGCCGGCTTTTTTGGCCGATGCGAACCTGGCCCAGAAATTGGGCCAGGGCATGCCAGACCGAGCCGAAAGCTCCATTCTCTTCTCGGCCAGTTGAGACATCAGAAGCTGCTTCAAGGCGAACAGGCCGCTCATGCCCGCATTTTCCCTGAAAGTCTCAAGGTCAATCAGGTGCTGGCGGATGCAAGTCTCCTTGGCCTTGAGAGTCTTGAGGAAATGAAGCCGAAAGGCTTCGAGCGCACCGTCGGACTCGAAATCGGTGAAATGGGACATGTTGGCGCCGTGATGACGCCAGTCGAGGAGAACGGCATCGATGAAAAAAAGCCGCCCAAGCAAAGCCGCCCGGAAGGCGAAGACAAAATCCTCGAATGAACCCGGCCGAGAAATCGGTCCGAATTCAAAATATACCTCCCGCCGAATCGCCTCCGTGGCCCCCACCAACCAGGGAAACCCGCCTTGGGCGAGCTGAATCGGATCCGCCGAATATCTTGTGCCAAGCGGGGCGTATCGCTCACGCAGGAGGTCGCCTCCGGCCCCTATGACGCGGGCATTGGACATCACCATCATTGCGTTCTGATTCTCTGAAAACGCCTCGGCCACCTTGCGGACTCTTTCGGCCCTTGCCACGTCATCGGCGGAATGAAATACGATGACGTCGCCTCGCACATGTCCCATGGCGAAATGGAGGTTGCCGCAGAGTCCGAGATTATGCGGCGTGCGGAGCAACTTGACGGATTGTCCAGGCCTGGAGTATTTGGTGACGGCGGCTGAAAGCACCGCAAAAGTGCCGTCAGATGAAGAATCATCGCTGATGATGTATTCGTCAGGTTCAAGATCCTGCGAGAATGCAGACCTGATGGCCTCATCGACGTAGTCGGCATGTTGATAAGACAACATGACGTAGCTGATGACGAGTTTTGTCATCTCACACCGCGCTATGCACAGCCCTCACGACCGTCGCGGCTTCCTCATCCGTGAGCGCCGGGCTCATGGGCAGGGAGACGACTTCGCGATGGATGGCCTCCGTGACGGGCAGAGACAGACCGCCCAGGTTCGCGGCGAAGGCGCGCTGCCGATGCGGCGGGATCGGGTAATGGATCGAGGTCTCCACGCCGGCGGCCAGCAACCTTTCGCGGAAGGCGTCGCGATCGGTGACCCGCACCACGAAGAGGTGCCAGACGTGAGATTCTTCCGCGGCGCGCACCTTGGGCAACTGGACCTTGGCCGAGCGGATGCCTTCGCGGTAGATGCGGGCGATCTGACGGCGGCGGGCGTTCTCCGGGTCGAGATGGGGCAGCTTCACCCTCAGGAACGCCGCCTGGAGCTCATCGAGCCGATCGTTCGGGCCCTGGACCTCATTGTGATACTTCTCGGCCGATCCGTAATTGCGCAGCTTGCGCAGCATGTCGGCGAGCGCGGCGTCCTTGCAGGTGACCGCGCCGGCGTCTCCCAGCGCGCCGAGATTCTTCGTGGGATAGAAACTGAAGCCGGCGGCGTCGCCCCAGGCGCCCGCCTTCACGCCCTCGAGGACGGCCCCGTGGGCCTGGGCCGCATCCTCAATGAGAAGCAGCCCCTTCCGGCGGCAAAGCTCGGCGATGGCTGGCATCTCAGCCAGCTGGCCGTAGAGGTGGACCGCCATGACGGCTTTCACCTGGGAAGTCAGCGCGCGCTCCAGCCCGGCGGCCGAGAGATTGAACGTCGCCTCATCCGGCTCGACCAGGACCGGCGTCAGCCGGCATTCCGTGATCGCGAGGACCGAGGCCACGTAGGTGTTGGCGGGGACCGCGACCCCATCGCCCTCCTTCAGCAGCCCGAATTCCTTCCAGGCGCGCAGCGTGAGCGTGAGCGCGGCCAGCCCGTCGGACACCCCGACGCAATGCGGCGCGCCCACGTAATCGGCGAACTCACGCTCGAAACCGGCGACCTCCTCACCGAGGACATACCGCCCGCGCCCGATGACGCCCTGCGCCGTAAGAATTAGAGCGCTTTGATGCCGCATCATCAGGTGCTGCAAATTAAAAAAAGGGATCATGGGCCTCTTCTCCGAGAAGAAATAATGTAAATCTCGGCGGCAATATCTGGGTGTTTTTCACCAAGCCTCATGAAGGCCTTCAGCATCAAGGGCGTCCAACTGCTCTCAATCTGTGCATTGGAAACGGGCTTAAGCCAATACCCACCCATGACATCGACTGATAATCCTGCACTCTCAAAAGTTGCCCTAAGCGATTTGGGATCAAAAACCCTTCGATGGCCATGGTGCAAGTCAGACTCGTTTAAATGATACACGCTGGGAATAAGCTTCATTATAACGGCCGCCGCACGATGCACCGACCATGCGTTCGGGACGGCCGCCATTATTTTCCCATTTTTTGTAAGCCATTTTGCGGCGCGTTCGAGAATAAGACCTGGATCGACGACATGCTCTAAAACATGTCCCATAACAATCGCATCATACCGCCGGGAAGGTTCGAAATTTTCGAAAAGAGACCTCTCTATCTTTAAGTTAGGGTAATTCTTCCTGAGTATTTTACAAAATTCGGGCGCACCCTCCACGACCGTTAGGTCTTTGGTCCGCTTGAGCAATAGCCCCGTCATTGCGCCTTCGGCTGGACTAAGTTCTAGCACGGCTGATCCCTTTCTAATGTGGCGGCAAAAAATATTGCCGCTGTAAAGTATGGTCTCGAGGGCTATGCCCTTCTTATACCAGGAATCTTTTGCAACGCGCTGCAAACGTTTATCTTCAGATTTAAGCTTTAATTTCATTTGAGTCGAAGAAGTGGACTATGTCCTCTGCGGTGTTATCAGATATTTTCTTTAGAAATACAGATGACCGCTGCCCGGATGTGACGGCAGCAAATCTGACATTGGCGAGGGCAGCGGCTTGGCAATCAGACTCCGTGTCGCCAATGTAAATAAATGGCATCATTTCTCTAAGCACCTGCGCCTTGGCGGGCATAGGATAAATTGGGCTGACGCAGATTTTTTTGAAAAAGAATTTGGCGAGCCCCAGGGCTCTTAATTGATGGCGAAAAAGCCCTTCATTTTTACGTGCAGTAATTAAGGCCAAGCTCACCCGCCTTGTCTCCGTAAGTTTTTCTAATTTATCAGAGACGCCTTCAAATGGCTGATCGTAGCCGAGCCAGTAGGGAGACTCGACTTGGCTGGCCCATTCATCTGCCATTTTGTCCGACTTCGCCGGGCTGAAACCCATTTCTTCCAGCGCTTGCTGCGTGCTGCGCCCTTCTCTCTTCAGTTGCCAGAATGACACCCCATCGAAAGGCATGGCTGCCCGCCGAAAAATGCTGGCCATGCACTCGACCTGACGACGCTGGCAGTCGATTACAGTGCCATCAAAATCAAAGGCTATGATCACGACAGAAAATCAACATACTGCCTAGTGACAAAAACTTCCTCATCAAAAGGGGCGAAGCACCGCTCATATTCTTCATCAAACGCGAGTGAGAAACCTGCCTTGAAAAAATCGTTCCCGGTCAATGCCGACATGCTTGTTCCTGCGCCCGGCCGTGGATTTAAATCGATTAACTTTGGCCCGCTAGGTGACTGAATGACCTGGAAGCAAAAAGCTCCGTTCAACTTAAAGACACTTGCTAGCGCGGATGCCATTTCATCGAACTTTTTTTCTCTGAACAGCCGACACTTGACCGAAACCCCCGATTTTACCTCTATGCGCTCACGACACACAGACCATGTAAATCCGGTTGAACGCTGATGGAAGGCGTCGATCGTCAACTCGGGCCCATGGATATAATCCTGAACTATGTAATCCTCAGGAGTTGCGACTTCTGCGGGCAACTGCCCCTCGGACGTCCTACTAATGCCTTTTGAGCCATACCCAAAACGAGGCTTGAGCAGAAACTCTCTCGAGTAAGTTACGCCGCGCTTGGCTAGCTCGGTCTTGGGGCACGGCATTCCAGATTGATGTGCTTTTTGGAAGAGAGTGAATTTATCCAAAATCGCTTCCGCTGCGTTAAGTTCTGTGCCTATGACTTTCAAAGATTGAACGGCGGAAACCAATGTGCCTTGCCTTGCGACTGCCAGCACTTCTTCGGGCAGAAGTGGCATGAAAAAGGACTCTCCAAGCATAACCGCTTCACTTTGCAAAGTTTCCCAAAAACTGGGCTCGGATGCAAATGGCACCTGTACGAATTTATCAACCAGAAGTGAGGCTGTCACCAGCTGTCTCGGATTAGTGTCTAATCCCACGATAAATACTCCGTCCCCCCAATTTTTCCGCAATGATGTGATAGCGGCAAAGCCCGTACCACTTCCTGCGGCACCAACAATGACATTTCGCTTCATAAAATTTACTGTAACCTCCGATAATCGCCTTCATCATACTCGGCGTCCGCCAGGACGAGCAGGACGCAGTCGGGACTGAAATCATGCATCTCGCGCCAGGTGTCCGGCCCGATCAGGAGGCCCCGGTCGGGACGATCCAGGGTGACCGACTCCCGGGACTTTCCATCGGAAAGGACGAAACGGACGGAGCCTTTCACGCACACGCAGAGCTGGTTCAGCTTCTTGTGCGAATGGAAGCCGCGAGAGACCCCTGGCTGAGTGCCATGAAGCCAGTAGGCGCGACGTACGACGAAGGGGAGCGCCCCGCCCAGCTCGGCGACGCTGAGGGACCCGCGCTGATCGCCATGGGTGGGGATGTCCACCAGCCGGATGAGTCCGCTCATGAACGTCCGGCGGCCACGAGTCCGCGCAGGTATTCGCCATAACCCGACTTGGCGATGGGTTCGGCCAACTTGAGCAACTGGGCGTCGTCGATGTAGCCCCGCCGCCAGGCGATCTCCTCGATGCAGCCGATCTTGAAGCCCTGCCGCGCCTCGACGACCTGCACGAACTGCGAAGCCTGCAGGAGGGAATCGAAGGTGCCGGTGTCGAGCCAGGCGGTGCCGCGGGGGAGCTGACGCACGCTGAGACGACCCTGCCTGAGATACTCACGGTTGACGTCGGTGATTTCCAGTTCCCCGCGCGGGGAGGGCTTCAGAGCCTTGGCGACGGAGACGACGGAGCTGTCGTAGAAATAGAGGCCGGGCACGGCGAAGTTCGTGCGGGGCTTGGACGGCTTCTCCTCGATGCTGAGCGCCCTACCCTCGGCATCGAATTCGACGACGCCGAAGCGCTCGGGGTCCTTGACGTGATGGGCGAAGACCACCGCACCAGCAGGCTGGAGACAGGACCGGAGGATGTGCCCGAAGCCGGCGGCGTAGAATAGATTGTCCCCCAGGATCAGGGCGACGGGATCGCCGCCGATGAACTTCTCCCCGATGACGAAAGCCTGGGCGATGCCCTTGGGCTCCGCCTGAGCCGCGTATTCGAAGCGGCAGCCCAGACGCGTGCCATCGCCCAGGACCTCGCGGAAGCGGGGGAGGTCCTGCGGCGTGGAGATGATCAGGATCTCCCTGATGCCGGCCAGCATCAGCACGGACAGAGGGTAGTAGATCATCGGCTTGTCGTAGACGGGCAGGAGCTGCTTGCTCACGGCCGTCGTCAACGGATGCAGACGGGTGCCGGTGCCTCCGGCGAGGATGATGCCTTTCATTGGGAAATGTTCAGATGCGGGAACGAGCGAGGGCGCGACGCCCGACTGCCCAGCACGCAAGAGCGGTGAGTGCGGTCGTCGCCCAGCCGAGGACGGGGTGCGAAACGACGGCCCATTGGGCGGCGATCAATGCGACGGCAGATGCAAGTGCACCGATGATCGTGCGGCTCGAGAGCCAGCTGCCGGAACGACGGCGAGCCATGAGGAGCAGGATTCCGGTGTAGACCAGATAGCCGATGGCGTATGCGACGGCCGCGCCGACGAGGCCCATCCTGGGAAGAAGCGCGAGCGGCAGGACTGTCATGACGGCGCTGCCCAGGCCTTCCACGAAAATCACGGCCCGGGATGAGCCTCGGGCGAGCAGCCAGTATCCCAACGGCCAGGAGATGAGACGGAGGAAGACGCCCCAGACCATCCAGTCGAGCAGCGGAAGCGCCGGATCGAAGCCCGCGGCATACAGCGTCGCCATGATGGGCCCGCCGGCGGAGAGGAGCAACGAGAGGAGCGGAGTGCCGAGGATGAGGCCGGCCGCCACCTGATGATCGGCATGGACGGCCGCCTCGGACTCGCTGGCCGCGCCGGCGACACGAGGAAAAAAGTCCGCGCCCATCGCCACGAAGACGAAGCCCGGGAGGCTTCCGGCCACCGCGAAGGCGGCGTGATAGTATCCCGCGGCCTTGAGGCCGCCGAACTCCACGAGCTGCATGCGCACGAGATAGGCCGAAGCGTGGGCGAAAAGTCCCACGAGCATCAGCGCTCCGCCCATCACGAGGAGCGGGCGCAGACTGGAAGCCCGTACGTCGGGCTCCGGAGGCTCGAGTCGCCGTGTGGCCGCCCAGAGCATCAGGGCCGGCACCGCTGCCGCCAGGGCGAGAGAAACGGCGAGCCCCTTGGTGCCGAACCACCAGATGAGGGGAGCCCCGATGATGAGGCCGATGACCGCGCCGACCACCTGGACCCGAGCAAGCGGCCTGAGATGTCCTTTCGCCTGAAGGATCGCAGCCCAGCCGCCGGAGATCACGACGCAGGGAACTGCCATGCCGGCGATGAGGATCTCCGTGGTGGCCGGATGGCCTTCGAGCAGAATCCAGCCCCCGGCCGGCGATGCGAAAATCAACGCCAGCGCGAAGCCGGCCAAGCTAAGCAAGGCACTGAGACGACGAACAGAGGCAATGCGGGCGGGCTTGGCCTCGGCCTCCGCTGAGGCGATGACGCGAACACCGGATGTACCCAGACCCCAGCCGGCCAAGGCGGAGAGGTTTCCGTTGAAGGAAGTGAGCAGGCCGACGAGGCCCACGCCTGAAGGCCCGAGGACCAGCGCGGTCAGTTTGGCGCGCGCGAAGGCGGCCAGGAGCTGGATGATCTGCGAAGCGCCCATGAGGGCGCTGACTTTGAGGATGCGTTCGAAAGCCATGTTCAGGCCTTGCCGAGGCGCTCCAGGCGATAGGTGCCGTCGAGCATGGCCGAAACCCAGTCGCGGTTCTCAAGATACCAGCGGACGGTCCTGCGGAAGCCGCTGGCGGGGTCCTCGGAAGGCGACCAGCCGAGCTCCGTCCGGGCGCGGCCGGCATCGATGGCATACCTGAGGTCATGACCAGGACGATCCTCCACGAAGGTGATGGACTCGGCATGGGGGCGACGGTCATCGCGCGGGGCCATCTCGTCCATCAGGCCGCAGAGGAGACGCACAAGGTCGATGTTCCGGAGTTCGTTGGAGCAGCCGAAGCAATAGGTGCGACCAGGCCGACCCTGGGCATAGGCGGCGAGCAGGCCGGCGGCGTGATCGTCGACGTAAAGCCAGTCGCGGACGTTATCACCGCGGCCGTAGACGGGGATGGGCTCGCCCCGGAGACATTTCTGGATGACGACCGGCACAAGCTTTTCGGGAAACTGCCGCGGGCCGTAATTATTGGAACAGTTGGTGACGATGACGGGCAGGCCGTACGTGTCATGCCAGGCGCGGGCGAGATGGTCGCTGGC
>VHDL01000019.1 GCA_016871415.1 Verrucomicrobiota bacterium | reverse complement strand
CTACCCGAACCTCATCCCCACTTCCACCCTGACCATCCAGGGCATCGCGAAGCAGGTGATGAAGAAGATTGGGTGAGCGCGGCGGCGGAGCCGCCGCGAGGGACAGGGGCAGGGACAGGGGCGGGTTGAAGGTAACTGGAGGCACGGAGGCTCAGTGGCTCAGAACGAGGCACTTGCGTGGCGCCGGGCCAGGTCACAGATGGTGTGATGTCCGTCCGGCCACGGACGTGATGGCAATCACGTCCCTACCAAGAGACAGCGGCTGACCGGGGGCGGGCAGCCCTACCTGCTCGGCGGCTAAATGCCACCGCGTGCCAGCTTTCCACCTGCGGTGCCGCCCTGCCCCTGTCCCTGTTAAGGCAGCTTCGCTGCCTAATCATGCCTCACTCCAACCACTCTTCGATCTCCTTGACGAAGGCGGACAAACGCGGGCCCTTGGACTTGAAGACGGCCAGGGCCTTGCGGAGATGGACCTCGGCCTCCTCCGCCCTACCCTGCTTCTTGCACAGGATGCCGAGGTTCTTGTCATGGAAGGCCAGCTTGACGGCGTCGTCGGTGCCGGCGAGACGGAGACCGGAAAGGTTCAGCATCTCCTCAGCCTCCTCGAGGCGGTCGAGATGCAGTAGGCAGAAGGCGAGGTTGTTGTAGGGACGGCTGAGGTCAGGGTCGTCGGCCTTCTGCAGACGCAGGGAGTCGGCGAGAATCTTGCGCAACAGGGGCTCGGCCTCGGCATACTTGAGACGACCGATGAGGTAGTTCGCGCAGATCTGCAGCGCACCGACCGTCTCCAGGTGGTCCTCGCCGAACTGGGCGACGTGCTCCTGATGGGAGATCCATCGCTGTTCATCGCCCTCCGCGTAGTCGCCCTGCGATTCGCAGTAATTGCCGATCTGGCGACGTAGCCGCGTGAGCAGGCCGAACTTGGCGGAATCGGGCTTGGCGAGGACACGTTCGACCCCGCGAAGCGCCCAGGCCTTGGCCTCGTCGATGCGCCCTTCGAGTTCGAGCAGGTCGGCCATGTTCTCCATGCCGCTGAGCACCGAGGGTTCGTCATCGGGCTCGCCGATCTTTTCGAGCACCGGCAGGGCTGCTTCGAGCATCTCCCGGCAGCGGGCGAGACGCCCGGGATGGATGGCCGCGCGGGCCACGGCCATCTGGCAGCGGGCCAGCTCCAGCGGCGGGCATTCTTCCTCGTCCTCGAGACGAAGCTTCAAGGCCCGCTCGCAGGATTCCAGGCACTCCTCATGACGTTTCGACTCGCGCAGATGGTAGGAGAGGCAGAGCAGCGCGTTGCTGAGCGTGCGGCGGAAGGACGGCTCATCCTCCTCCATGATTTCGATCGCCCGGAGAAGGGCCTTCTCCGCCTCCTCGTTCTCATCGGCGCGACGGCAGGCCGTCGCGAGGTCGATCAGTCCCGTTACGAAGACCTCGCTGCGCTCAGGCGCGTGCTGTCCCCGGAGATTGGCGCGGAGACGGCTGAATTCGATGGCGCGGGGGTGACGGCCGACGTGACCGAGGAATTCCGCATACTCTCCGAGAACGAAGTCTACCTCGGCCACCGAGCTGACCTCGGAGTCCCTGAGCGCCTGTTCGTAGGTGGCCTCGGCCTTTTCGACCTCGCCGTCCTGGGCGAGCTTGGCGGCCCGCTGCATCGTACGTTCCAGAGCCCCCCTTTTCATGATTCAGATGTTATCCGGAGAAGAAAGGAAGGCAAGAGGCGGGGCGCATGGGTGAAAATCACACATGGCGACGCGGCCCTGCTCGGGCAAGCGAGACCTGTCCAGCCGTTTGTAAATCCAGCCGGGACGCCTAATGTGGAAACATGGTCAATGCCTGGATACTCTTCAGGATTCTAACCGGGCTCGCGCTCATCGTGGTGGGAATCGCAGCCGCCATCCTGCCCGTCGTGCCGGGCATCCCGCTCATCATCCTCGGGATTACCTTCGGCTTCACCTGGCATCCCAAGGGACTCCGACTATGGCGCAGGCTTAAGGCCTTCGTCTTACGACGCCTCCCCTGGAGACGCCGGACCCGAACCTAATCCGTTTGCCCTCCGTCGAAGAGTCGGACACCAAGGGCGCGGCATGTCGCGCCTGAACTTCGTCCTTGAGAAGGTCGCCACCGGTTCCCGGGCGCGCGCGGCGACCTTCCGCACCCTGCACAACGAGGTGAAGACCCCGCTGTTCATGCCCGTCGGCACCCAGGCGACCGTCAAGGCGCAGACCTTCGAGTCCCTGCACGAGGCCGGATCGCAGATCCTCCTCGCGAACACCTACCACCTCCTCCTGCGGCCCGGGCCCGAGGTCTTCAGCCGTTTCGGCGGCATCCACAAGTTCACCGGGTGGGATCGGTCCTTCCTGACTGACTCTGGCGGCTTCCAAATCTTCTCCCTCCCGCATGCTCGGAACATGAAGGAGGAAGGCGCCGAGTTCCGCAGCTACGTCGACGGCAAGACCCATCTCCTCAGCCCTGAGACCAGCATCGGCACCCAGGTCGCCATCGGCAGCGATATCATGATGGTGCTGGACCAGTGCATCCCCTCGACCGCCGACAAGGCCACCGCCAAGGCGGCGCTCGACATCACCCATCGGTGGGCGATCCGCAGCCTCAAGGCGCGCGGCGAATCCCCACAGGCCATGTTCGCGATTGTGCAGGGAGCGCTCTATCCCGACCTGCGCAAGGAGAGCGCCGACGGACTCACCCAGCTGCCCTTCGACGGCTTCGCCATCGGCGGCCTCGCGGTCGGCGAGGGCAAGAGCGAACGCGAGGACACCTGCGAGATCGCCGCGGCCATGCTCCCCGCCGACCGTCCGCGCTACCTGATGGGCGTCGGCACCCCGCTCGACCTCCTCGAGGCCGTGCATCGCGGTATGGACATGTTCGACTGCATCATCCCAAATAAAGTCGCGCAGTTCGGCACCGCCTTCACCTCGCGCGGCATCCTGCAGCTACGTCGATCGGTCCACAAGATGTCGGAGGAGAAGCTCGACCCTGCGTGCGGATGTCCCGTGTGCGCCAAGCACTCGCGCGGCTACCTGCATCACCTGACCAAGACCCAGGAGCCGCTGGGCTGGACCCTCATCGGCCGGCACAACATCTGGTTCTACCACCAGCTTATGCGGGAGATCCGGCAGGGCATCCTCGAGGACCGCTTCCTGGAACTGTATCATCAGAAGCGGGCCTTCCTCCAGGAGGAGGACATGGACAACCCTTCCGTACCCCCGAAGGTCGGCAAGGAGCGTCAGCCCCGGAAGCTCGGCGACTACGAGGTGCACGTCGCTGACGCGGGATTCGCGAGCATCAGGCAGGTCTCATCCGGCGAGATCATGCATGCGCACACCCCGCCGATGGAAGAGGCCAAGGCCCTTTACGTTGAGCAGTCCGACCTGGCCGGCCGCCTCGCCCTGCCCGCCGGCAAGGGCCCTGATGAAATCGAGCCCCTAATCATCTGGGACGTCGGACTCGGCGCCGCTGCCAACGCCATGGCCGCGATTCAGTGCTACGAGACCGAAGCCGCCAAGGGGCCCGTCCGTCGCATGCGCGTGATGAGCTTCGAGAACGACCTCGATTCCCTGAAGCTGGCCCTCACCCACAAGAACCGCTTCGAGTACCTCCGGCACTCCGGTCCTGACGCCATCCTGGCGCGGCAGGCCTGGCAGTCACGCCAGTTCCCCGGCCTCAGCTGGGAGCTGTATGTCGGCGACTTCTGGCAGACCGTCACGCAGGCCTCGGCCAGGCCCGACCTCATCTTCTTTGATTTCTTTTCCCACAAGACCGACACCGCTTGCTGGACCCCCGTCCAGTTCCAACGACTCTTCGGACTGTGCGACCCGCGGAAGCCCGCGGAGCTCTTCACCTACTCGGCCTCCACCGCCGTTCGCGTCGCCCTGCTCAACGCCGGCTTCCACGTCGCCATCGGCACCGGCACCGGCGTGAAGAAGGAGACCATCGTCGCCCTCACGCCAGGCTATTCGAATCCCTGCCGCTACGCCCTGCTCGGACGGGAGTGGCTGGACAAGTGGAGGCGATCATCGGCAAAGTTTCCCGAAGGACTGATCGAAGGCGAGAGGGCCGAGCTTGAGCGAAGGATTGAGGGGCATCCGCAGTTTTTGGGAGATAAATTGAACGGTTAGAGACAGCGATGCCTTAAGGGACAGGGACAGGGGCAGAGTTAGCTGGCATGCTGGCAAGTTGGCATGTTGGCAAGGGAAGGCGGCAGATTGTGCAAAGGTGCAACTGCGGCGGAGCCGCGTGCAAAGGTGCAAAGGTGGGCGCGGCGGAGCCGCGAGGGACAGGGACAGGTTGAAGACAAATGGAGGCCCGGAGGGTCGGAGGTAGGGCGGCCACTGCCATGGCCGCCGTTCGCAGAGGCGTGTGCGTCGAGCCGGGCCAGGCCACAGACCGTATGATGTCCGTCCGCCCACGGACGTGATGGCAATCACGTCCCTACCGAGAGACAGCGGCTGACCGAGGGCGGTCAGCGCTGCCGCAGGCAGGAGAGCACGAGCAGGGTTGCGCAGCGGGCGGGGGAGGTTAGAAAGCGGGCACCCCGTCATGCGCCTTCTGAAGCTCCTCTACGTGCAGGTCCTGATCGGGATCGTCATCGGCGTGGCGGTCGGGCACTTCAGTCCGCAGACCGGCGTGAGCCTCAAGCCGCTGGGCGACGCCTTCATCGCCCTGATGAAGATGCTCATCGGACCGATCATCTTCACGACCGTCGTCGTGGGCATGGCCGGGATGGGCGACCTCAGGAAGGCGGGCAAGGCCGGCCTCAAGGCCTTCATCTACTTCGAGGCCGTGACCACGCTGGCCCTCATCATCGGCCTGGTGATCGCGAACGTCTTCAAGCCGGGCGAAGGCCTGCACGTCGATGCGGCGGCCCTGGACGCCAAGTCCGTGAGCGGGTACGCCGAGGCCGCCAAACATTCGGGCGGCGTGACCGACTTCCTCCTGCACCTCATCCCCAAGAGCTTCGTGGGGGCGTTCGCGCAGGGCGACGTGCTGCAGATACTCCTGCTGGCCCTGCTCTTCGGCACGGCCTTGGGGCGGCTGGGGGAGCATGGCCGGCCCGTGATGAACCTCCTGAACGACGTCTCCCGCGTCTTCTTCGGCATCGTCGCCTTCGTCACCCGTCTCGCGCCCTTGGCGGCCGCGGGAGCGATGGCCTTCACCGTCGGCGAATACGGGCTGGGCGCCATCGCCAAGATGGCGCAGCTCATCGCGTGCGTCTATGCCACCTGCGCCGCCTTCATCTTCATCGCCCTCGGGGCGATCCTGCGCGCCTGCGGCTTCAGCCTCTGGAAACTCCTCAGACTCCTGAAGGACGAGCTCCTCGTCGTGCTCGGCTGCTCGTCATCGGAGCCCGCCCTGCCCGCCCTGATGGAGAAGATGGAGCGCGTCGGCTGCGCGCGGCCGACCGTCGGGCTCGTCGTGCCCGCCGGCTACTCCTTCAACCTCGACGGCACCTGCATCTACCTGACCATGGCGGCGCTGTTCATCGCGCAGGCTACCGACACCCCGATGGACCTCGGGCAGCAGCTTTCCCTCTTGGTCATCCTTCTGATCACCTCGAAGGGCGCGGCGGGCATCACCGGCAGCGGCTTCGTGACCCTCGCCGCGACCTTGGCGGCCACCAATCAGCTCCCCGTGGCGGGCATGGCGCTGATCCTGGGCGTGGACCGCTTCCTTTCGGAGGCCAGGGCCATCACCAACTTCATCGGCAACGCCGCGGCCACCTTGGTGGTGTCGAAGTGGAACGGGGATTTCGATGAGACGAAGGGCGGAGATGTGACGCGGGAGCGTAGCTCCCGCGAGGGACAGGGACAGGGATAGGGATAGGGGCGGGGGCGGGCTCGGAGGCTCAGAGGTAGGGGGCGCGGCGTAGCCGCGAGGGCTAGGCAAGTGGACACGGTGACATGGGGACACGAGAGGCTCGGAGGCTCAGTGGCTCAGAACGAGGCACGTGCACGGCGCTGGGCCAGGCCACAGACCGTATGATGTCCGTCCGCCAACGGACGTGATGGCAATCACGTCCCTACCTGCGCGGCGGAGCCGCAAGGGGGAGGCAATAAGTACGCCCTTGCCCACGTGCCAGCTTGCCAGCGTGTCACCTGCGAAGCTGCCCCTGCCCCTGTCCCTGTCCCTAATAACTCATCTCCTTGCGGAAGGACGCCAGGTGGCTAAACAGGAGGCATGATGTCACGCTTATGGGCGCTGGGTCTCCTGACGGCGGGGTTACTGCTCCCGGGCTGCGACGGCGAGAAGCGGCCGGCTGCCAAGGTGAACCTCGAGGAACAGAACGCCGTGATGGCGTTCGCGATGTCCGATCAGCTTGATGCGAATGAGCTTGCCGGGGCGGTCACGGTCGTGGTCGGGCGAGACGGCATCCTCGGCATGGAGGCGTTCGGCCTGGCCGACATCAAGTCCTCCCGCCCGATGCGCAAGGACTCTGTTTTCTGGATCGCTTCGATGACCAAGCCCATGACCGCGGCCTGCGTGATGATGCTGGTCGAGGAAGGCAAGGTGTCCCTGGACGACCCCGTCGCGAAGTTCCTGCCGGCTTTCAAGGGACAGAAGCTCCTCAAGGACGGGAAGCTGGTCGATCCGGCCCGCGCGGTCACCGTGAAGGATCTGCTGACCCACACTTCCGGACTCACCTCAGCCTACGCCACGCCGGCTGGGCAGCCGAGCGACACGCTGCCGCTTGAAAAGATGTGCGACCTCTACGCCGGGCAGCCCCTGCGTTACGAGCCAGGCACCCAGTGGTCCTACAACAATCCCGGCATCAACACCCTCGGTCGCATCATCGAGGTCGTCTCGGGCATGCCCTACTCCGACTTCCTCGAGACACGCCTACTGGAGCCCCTGGGCATGACGTCGACCACCTTCTGGCCCGACGAGAGCGAACTGGAGCGACGCGCCCTGCCCTACGCCAAGGACAAGGAAAGCGGCAAGCTGGTCCTGAGTAAGACGCACACCTTCCGCGAGCCCTACAGCGATCCTTCGCGGACCGCGATTCCCGCGGGCGGACTTTGGTCGACCGGCCGTGACATCGCACGCCTCTGCCAGTTGATGCTCAATCGGGGCGAGATTGACGGACAGCGGATCCTCAGGCCCGAGACCGTCGCGCTGATGACCCGCAACCAGCTTGGCGACATGCCCAAGGTCAGCTTCACGCCCGGGATGTCTATGGGTCTGGGCTTCCATGTCGTGCGAGAGCCGCAGGAAGTGACCGAGAGCCTGAGCCCGGGCACCTTCGGACACGGCGGCATGCATGGCACCCAGATGTGGATCGATCCCGTGCGTCTGCGCGCCTACGTCCTGCTCGTGCAGCGGGCCAACTTCCCCAACTCCGACGCCTCCGAGGCCCGCAGGATCTTCCAGAAGGCGGCCGTGGAGACGTATGGGAGGTGAGCGCCGCGGACAAGCCGCAGCGCTCACCACAGGGGACACGTGGGCAAGGTGACAAGGGGACATGGGGATACTGCGAGGGACAGGGGCAGGGACAGGGCGCAGGCTGAAGGCAACTGGAGGCACGGAGGCTCAGAGGCCTAGAACGAGGCACGTGCGTGGCGCCGGGCCAGGCCACAGACCGTATGATGTACATCCGCCAACGGACGTGATGGACGCGTCCCGCCAGGTCCGAACGGCTGAGCAAGACCGCACCCTTTCGCTCATTTCCGACACATTATCGTCTTTGCACACCGGGCGGGTCGGAACCATAAGAGGTCACCCCCATGAGCAAGCCCCTCTCACGTCGTCGTTTCGTCCAGACCTCCGCGGTAGCCGTCGCCGGCTTCCCCGCGCTCGTCAGCTGCCAGAACGTAAACTCCCGCCTGCAGATCGCGGCCGTGGGCGTGAGCAACAAGGGCCTCTCCGACGTACGTGAGGTCGGCTCGCATCCCAAGGCGAAGTTCGTCGCCTTCTGCGACATCGACACCAGCCGCTTCGGCGGTGCTGACGCCGCCTTCCCCGGCACCCCTCACTACGCGGACTTCCGTGAGATGTATGAGAAGCTCGGCGACACGTTCGACGCCGTGACCGTCTCGACCCCGGACCACATGCACGCCCTGCCCGCCCTCCTGGCGATGCGCAGGCGCAAGCACGTCTACCTGCAGAAGCCCCTCACCCATTCCGTCGCCGAAGCCCGCCTCCTGACCGAAGAAGCTTCCCGCATGGGCGTGCAGACGCGCATGGGCAACCAGATCCATTCGCGCACCGAATACCGCACCGCGGTGAAGCTCATCCAGTCGGGCCGCATCGGCAAGGTGAAGGAAGTCCACTCCTGGCACCCCAATCCCGGCAACCGCTACACCAACCTCACCGGCCTGCCTCAGCTCACCGCGCCCTTGCCCAAGGGCCTCTCCTGGGACCTCTGGCTGGGCGTCGCCCAGGCCCGGCCCTTCGCACCGGACGTCTACCACCCCTTCAAGTGGCGCGACTGGCTGGAATTCGGGTGCGGCACCCTGGGCGACTTCGGCTGCCACATCTACGACCCCGTCTTCTGCGCGCTCGAGCTCACCAAGCCCATCACCATCAAGGCCGACAGCGTCGGCGTGAACGACCAGACCTGGTGCTCCGCCGAGACGATCACCTACGTCTATCCCGGCACGAAGTACACCGCCGGAAACACCATCACGATGACCTGGCATGACGGCGGCCGCAAGCCGGACGCCGCCCTCGCGCAGCTCCCCAAGGGCAAGAAGCTCTTCGACGGCGGATCGATGTTCATCGGCACCGAAGGCGTGCTGCTCCTGCCGCACGTCGGCACGCCCGTCCTGCTGCCGGAGGAGAAATACGGCACGACCCTGACACCCGGCGAAGAAGCCCGTCGCAAGCGCGCCCTCGACAAGGGCGAGAAAGTGCCCGCCATCAGGATCGCCGACATCAAAGCCGAGGAGAGCCTCAACCATTATCACGGCTGGGTGGACGCCGCCCTGACCGGCGTGGAATGCACCGACAACTTCGCCTACGCCGGCCCCCTGACCGAGGCCGTGCTGCTGGGCACCATCGCCTCACGATTCCCCGGCGCCGAACTCAAGTGGGACGCCGACGCCCTGCGGATCGCCAATCACAAGGCCGCCAACGCCCTCGTCCGCAAGGAATACCGCGACGGGTGGAAGGTGTGAACGCGTGCGCGGCTGAGCCGCGCACGCGAGGGACAGGGGCAGGGACAGGGACAGGCCGAAGACAACTGGAGGCACGGAGGCTCGGAGGCTCAGAACGAGGCACTGGCGGCGAGGGACTGACTTCGAGGGACAGGGACAGGGGCAGGGACAGGGACAGGCTGAAGATAACTGGAGGCACGGAGGCTCAGAGGTAGGGCGGCCATTGCCATGGCCGCCGTTCGACGATGCACGTGTCTGGCCTCGGGCCAGGTCACCGAACGTATGACGAGCGTCCGCCCACGGACGTGATGGCAATCACGTCCCTACCAAGAGACAGCGGCTGACCGAGGGCGGTCAGCCCTACCAACGCGGCGGCCTCGAGAGAGAGGCAACAGGTGCGCCCTTGCCGACGTGCCAGCGTGTCACCGTGTCACCTCGCATCAGCGCCCTGCTCGCGGGCGCGATACTGGCCGGGGGTCATGCCGGTGTGACGTTTGAAGTCCTTGCTGAAGAAGTAGCGGTCGGCGAACCCGACCTGCGCGGCGATCTCCTTGATCTCGTCGTCGGTGCCGGCGAGCCGTCGCTTCGCCTGGCTGATACGCTCCCGTCGCAGCCAGTCGATCGGACTCGTGCCGAAGGCGGCCCGGAAGACGCGCGTGAAATGGGTTGGGCTCAGGCCGGCCAGCCTGGCGAGGCCCTCCAAGCTGTGCTTTTCAAAATAGAAAAGACGCATCCGTTCGACGACCTTGGCGAGCGCGGGAGGGACGTCGGGCGCGGCGTCGCCGGAGCGTGCGCGGGCGGCGCAGACCACGGCGAGCAACCGCGCCACGACGGCATGGAGACGCGCCGGGGATTCAGGAGCACGGTCAGCGACGAGACGGAAAGCCTCCTTGAAGGCCGCGACCGCCTCCTTGCGATCCACGCCCGTGATGACCGGAGCCGTGCGGACCGACATCAGTTCGGACAGCTTCGCCAGCTGCGGACCTTCGGTGCGGACCCACATCGCCTCCCAGGGGTCCGACGGCTCCGCCCAATGCTCGTGCGGGTGGTGGCAGTTGAGCCACACGAAGTCGCCGGGCCCGACGGCGTGCGTCCGGCCGGCGACGCGCGTCCAGGCGCGACCGGACAGGCAGAGAATCAGCTCGTGACCCGGGTAGCGGTCGCGGCTGATGCGATGCGAGGGCGAGGCCTGGAGATGCCCGGCGCGAGGCACCGTGTAGAAGACGTCCTGGTGCGCCGGGGCCGGCGTCGAGTGCAGCGACACCAGGAAACGCGTCTCGGGCTCCTTGGACATGGTCGGATACTACAACCAGCGCCCGGACGTCCGCCATTTAAAAACTCAGGCCGTGGGGGATAATCCGTCCATGTCCCGGCTGACCCCGTCCGCGCCCCTCCTGTTCGCCGCCCTCGCGTGGGCGGTCGAGCCCGTGAGCTTCAGCCGTGACGTCCTGCCCATCCTCTCGGAGAACTGCCTCTCCTGTCACGGACCGGACGAATCGCACCGCAAGGCCGACCTCCGACTCGACACCTTCGAGGGCGCCACCGCGGAGAACGACGGCGTGCGCGCGGTCGTGCCGGGCGACCCTGCGCGCAGCGACCTCATCGCACGCATCGTCAGCCAGGACCCCGACGAGGTGATGCCGCCCCCGAAGTCGCACAAGCCGCGCCTGAAGCCCGAGGAGGTCGACATCCTCCGGCGCTGGATCGCCGAGGGCGCCAAGTGGGGGAAGCACTGGGCCTTCGAGCCGCCGGTGAAGCGCCAGGTCGAGGGACACCCCGTCGACGCCTTCATCCGCGCCCGTCTCGCCAAGGAGGGACTGAAGCCTTCGCCGCAGGCCCCCGCGCACGTCCTCGTGCGACGCGTGCACCTCGACCTCACCGGACTGCCGCCGACCCCGGAGGAGGCCTCGGCCTTCCTCAACGACAAGGCGCCCGGGGCCTACGAACGGATGGTCGACCGCGCCCTCGCCTCCCCGCATTACGGCGAGCGCCTGGCCATGTGGTGGCTCGACGCCGCGCGCTACGCCGACACCGACGGCTTCCAGTCCGACTCCACGCGCAACAACTGGCCTTGGCGCGACTGGGTCGTCGACGCCTTCAACCGCAACCTGCCTTACGACCGGTTCACCCTCGAGCAGTTCGCCGGCGACCTCCTGCCCGGCGCCACGCCCGAGCAGAAGCTCGCCACCGCCTTCCATCGCAACCACATGACCAACGGCGAGGGCGGCCGCGACCCCGAGGAGTCGCGCGTCGACTACGTCATCGACCGCGTGAACACCGTCGGCTCGACCTGGCTCGGACTCACCCTCGCCTGCTGCCAGTGCCATTCGCACAAGTTCGACCCCGTCTCGCAGTCCGAGTACTATTCCCTCACCGCCTTCTTCAACAGCATCGATGAGGACGGCAAGGCCGGCGGCGGAGCCAGGCCCTTCATGCCCTACCAGTCGCCCTTCGCGGCGCGGGCGCTCGACGAAGCCAAGGCGCTGATCGAAGCGGCCAAGCCCGCGGAAGCGGCTGCGCGCAAGACGGCCGAAGCTCCCTTCGCGGACTGGCTCAGGCAGGCGACCGAGCGCGTCGCCGGCGGGCACGCCAGCTGGCGTCCCATCAAGGCTGAGACCCTCGAGACCGCGGAAGGCACCGTCCTGACCCAGGAGCCCGACTTCGCCGTGCAGGCATCCGGACCTCACCCCAACCAGGACGAATACCGTTTCATCACCACCCCGCGCGGACGACGCGTCGCCGGCCTGCGCCTCGAAGTGCTTCCGCATCCTTCGCACACCGACGGCGCGCTTTCACGCGGCAAGGACGGCGAGTTCCTGCTCACCGACCTCAAAGTCCAGGTCCGCACCCGCGGCAACTCCCTCATCCGGGACATCGCCCTCGATTCCGCCGTCGCCGACGTCGGAGCCGACAAGAAGAAGAACGGCAACTACGGCGACGTGAAGGACACCCTCGATGACGATCCCCGCAACGGCTGGACCACCATCGGAGCCGACAAGAAGGCCCCGCACACCGCCGTCTACCGACTGGCCGAACCGCTGACCCTCGGAGCCGACGAGGAGATGATCATCGAGCTCCGTCAGCGTTCCACCCTCGGCGACCGCAACATCGGCCGCTTCCGCCTGTCCGTGACCGACGAGGCCGGACCCGCCGTGGCGTCCGTCGGCGTCACCCCGCTCGAACGCCTCGCCAAGGTGACCGGAGCGGCGGATCCGAAACTCCGCGAGGACCTCTTCAGCCAGTTCCTGGCGGACCATCGTCCCTACCGTGAGGCGCGGGCGGCCCTGGACCGCGCGCAGCGCGACTTCGACGACATCAAGGCGCGGGCCGGCAAGGTGAACGTCATGGTCCTGGCGGAGCGCAAGCAGCCGCGTGACACCTTCGTCCTCGTCCGGGGCGTGTGGGACAAGCATGGCGACAAAGTCGGCCGTGACGCGCCCGCGGCCGTGCTGCCCTGGCCGCAGGACCTGCCCAAGGACCGGGCCGGACTCGCCCGCTGGATCACCGCGAAAGAGAACCCATTGGCCGCGCGCGTGGCCGTGAACCACCTCTGGCAGCTCCTGTTCAGCAACGGCATCGTCCGGAGCGTCGAGGATTTCGGACTGCAGGGTGAGCGCCCCAGCCATCCCGAACTCCTGGACTGGCTCGCCGTCGACTTCCGTGAGAACGGCTGGGACATCAAGCGGCTCCTCCGCCTGATCGTGACCAGCGAGACCTACCGTCAGGATTCTTCCGTCACCCCCGCCCTGCTCGCCAAGGATCCCGACAACCGATTCCTTGCGCGCGGCTCACGCTACCGACTGCCCAGCTGGATGCTGCGTGACGCCGCCCTGCGCGCCTCCGGCCTCCTGCATCCCGTCCTCGGCGGCCCGCCCGTGAGGCCGCACCAGCCTGACGGCGTGTGGGAGGAGCTCTTCATGGGCCGCTTCAAGTATGAGTCCAGCGAAGGACCCGCCCAGTATCGACGCACCCTGTACGCCTTCTGGCGACGGTCCATCGCCCCCACCTTCCTGTTCGACACCGCGCAGCGTCGCACCTGCGAAGTCAGACTGCCCCGGACCAACACCCCCCTGCAGGCCCTGACCCTCATGAACGACGCCACCTTCCTCGAGGCCTCGCAGGCCCTCGCGGCGGGGGCGCTCAAGCGGAGCGGTGACGCGACCCGGATCCAGTTCCTGTATCGCAGCGTCCTGACCCGTGAGGCGAACGACCGCGAGGCCGCCCTCATCGGGTCCACCTTGATGAAGGCGCGGGAGACCTATCGCGCCGACCCGGCCGCCGCCGTGAAGTTCCTCGACGTCGGCCAGCGCAGGATTCCGGCCGGCGTCGATCCCGCCGAGCTAGCCGCCTGGACCCTCGTGGCGAGCCTCGTCCTCAACCTCGATGAGACGATCACGCATGAGTGAAAGATACTTCAGGGCTAGAGCCAGTGCTAGGGCTGGGGCCAGAAGCTCCAATAGAGTCCATTTCTAAAACCTTGCCTCACTTCAACTAGCCCTAGCCCTAGCCCCAGCCCTATAATGAGCCATCTCTCCCGACGTTCCTTCCTCGCCAGCGGCATCGGCGCCTTGGCCGCGTCGCGCCTGCTTGCGCAGGGCAAGCCTGAGCCTGCGCATCAGGGCGCCGTGATCGGCCATGGCGCGTTCCGCTACCGCGTGGACAAGCTGTGGTGCAAGGCCGACCCCGCCGTGCATCCCGTCAAGGACTGCCATGAGATGTGCCAGTCCGCCGACGGACGCCTCTTCCTCATCACCAACCATCCCAAGCACGACGTCCTCGTCTTCGACACCGAGGGCAACGTGCTGGCCGCCTGGAGCCTCGGCCTCAAGTCAGGGCACGGACTCACCCTCGCCAAGGGCGCCGACGACGCCGAGCACGCCTACCTCACGTCCAACTCCGGCCGCATCCTCAAGTGCACCTTGGACGGCAAGCCCGTGCTCGAGCTGCCCGACCCCCGCAAGTGCGGCGCCTACGGGGCCAACGATCCTTACAGCCCCACCGAAGTCGCCGTGGACGCGGCCGGGGGCATCCACGTGGCCGACGGGTACGGCTCGCAGTTCATCCTGCGCTTCGACCGCGCTGGAAAGTATCTCAGCAAGTTCGGCGGCAAGAGCACCCAGCCCACCAACCCCGGCAAGTTCATGCAGGCGCACGGCGTGGCGATTGACGACCGCGGCCCCGAGCCCCTGCTCGTCTGCACCGAGCGCGTCCGCAACGAATTCAACTGGTTCACCCTCGACGGCAGGCACGTCCGGGGCGTCTACCTCCCCGGCGCCTACGTCTCCCGCCCCGTGATCTCCGGACGGCACCTCTATTCCGGCGTGTGCTTCGGGGCCAGGCCCGACGACCACCGCATGTGGCAGGGGCGCGGATTCGTCACCATCCTTGATGACCGCGACCGCGTCGTCTCGAACCCCGGCGGCGGCGAACCGAAGTACGAGGACGGACGCCTCAAGCCCATGCTGCAGGACCTTCCCGTCTTCAACAACTGCCACGACGTGTGCGTCCTGACCGACGGCGACCTCATCGTCTGCCAATGGAACAGCGGCTCCACCTATCCCATCCGCCTCCGCAAACTCTCCTGACCATGGACCCCTTCAGCCTCCACCGTCGCACCTTCGTCCAGCAGGCCGGCCTCTCCCTCGGCGCCATGGCCTTCGGCTCCCTCGCCGCCCGGGCCGCGGCCGAGAGCCCGAAGCCCGGACTCCCTTCCCTCCCCCATCATGCCGCCAAGGCAAAGCGCGTCATCTTCCTGACCCAGTCCGGCGGCCCCTCGCAGATCGAGCTCTTCGATCACAAGCCCGGCCTGGCCGAGCTCGCCGGCACCGAACTCCCCGAGTCCGTCCGACGCGGACAGCGCCTGACCACCATGACCTCGAACCAACGCCAGCTGATCAAGCCCGGCGCGACCCGGTTCGAGCGCTGCGGCAAGTCCGGCGCGACCATCGGCGAATGGCTGCCCCACCTGCGCAAGATCGCGGACGACCTGTGCTTCATCAAGTCGATGCACACCGACCAGATCAACCATGCGCCGGCCATGACCCAGTTCCTGACCGGCAACCAGATTCCCGGACGCCCCAGCATCGGCTCCTGGGCCAGCTACGGCCTCGGCAGCGAGAACAAGGACCTGCCCGACTACCTCGTGCTTCTGTCGCGCATGCAGAGGCCGAGCGACCAGCCCCTGTACGACCACTACTGGGGCAGCGGCTTCCTGCCCTCGCGTCACCAAGGCGTGAAGCTGCGCAGCGCCAAGGATCCCGTGCTTTACCTGCGCGACCCCGAGGGCCTGCCCCGCGGACTCCGCCGCGAGATGCTCGACGGACTCGCCGAACTCAACCGAGGCACCCTGGAGCGTACCGGCGACCCCGAGGTCGCGACCCGCATCCGCCAGTATGAGATGGCCTTCCGCATGCAGGCCAGCGTGCCCGAGCTGACCGACCTCTCCGACGAACCCGACGAAGTCTTCGAGCTCTACGGTCCCGATTCCCGACGCCCCGGCAGCTACGCCGCCAACTGCATCCTCGCCCGGCGCCTGATCGAGCGCGGCGTGCGCTTCATCCAGCTCTTCCATCCCGACTGGGATCACCACAGCCGCCTCACCTCGTGGTGCACCGCGCGCTGCCGCGACACCGACCAGCCCAGCGCCGCGCTCGTGACCGACCTCAAGCGCCGCGGACTCCTCGACGACACCCTCGTCGTATGGGGCGGCGAGTTCGGACGCGGCGTCGCCGGACAGGGCAAGTGGGACAGCCCTGAGGCCGGGCGCGACCACCACCCCCGCTGCTTCACCATGTGGATGGCCGGCGGCGGCGTGAAAGCGGGACACACCCACGGCTCCACCGACGAGTTCAGTTACAACGTGGCCACCGATCCCGTGCACGTAAGGGACCTGCACGCCACCGTCCTGCACCTCCTAGGCGTCGACCATGAGCGCTTCACCTACCGACACCAGGGCCTCGACTTCCGCCTCACCGGCGTCGAACCCGCCAAGATCGTCAAAGGAATCTTGGGCTAGGGCTGGGGCTGGGGCTGGGGATTGATAAGCGTGAGGCCCGGAGGCTCGGAGGCTCTGTTGACCAGAGAGAGACAGGGCAAAGGTATGCTGCGAGGGACAGGGAAAGGGACAGACTGAAGACAAGAAGAGGCACGGAGGCTCAGAGGTACTGGACAACCGGAGGCAGGTGGGAGGCAGGTCAGGTGCAAAGCAGAGCGTTGAAGTCTCGGTAACTTTAAAATCTGTCCCTGTCCGTATCCCTGCCCCTGTCCCTGCCCCTGCCCCTAATCCATAACTCCTCCGCCCTCATCCGGGCTTCTTCTCATAAAAACTTTATCCCTGCCGCCGGTCTCCTAAGTTCACGAAGAACCCCATGCCCCTGCTGTCCCTGTTCCTGGCCGCTTCGACCGCGGCCCCTCTCCCTGACAAGGTGGACTTCAACCGCGACGTCCGGCCCATCCTTTCGGAGAACTGCTTCTACTGCCACGGACCTGACGCCAGCCATCGCAAGGCCAAGCTGCGCCTCGACCTGAGGGACGCGGCCCTCGCCAAGGAGGCTTTCATTCCGGGCAAACCTGAGGAGAGCGAGCTCTCCAAGCGACTGGACGCCGAAGATCCCGAGGAGCGGATGCCTCCCTCCGATTCGCACAAGAAGCTCGATGACCGCCAGAAGGCCGTCCTGCGCAAGTGGATCGCACAGGGCGCCGAGTATCGCCAGCACTGGTCCTATGAGCCGCCCGTGAAACCGTCGGCTCCCGCCGGATCCGAGGGCGTCGACCATCTCGTCGAAGCCGGACTGAAACCGCTCGGACTCACGCCGGGGCCCGAGGCCGACCGCCGCACCCTGGCCCGACGCCTGCATCTCGACCTCCTGGGACTGCCGCCCACGCCCGAGGAAGTGGACGCCTTCGTGAACGACGCCTCGCCCGACGCCTATCCCCGGCTCGTCGAGCGCCTGCTGGCCAGCCCGCACTATGGCGAGCGCATGGCCGTCACCTGGCTCGACGTCGTGCGCTTCGCCGACACCATCGGCTATCACAGCGACACCCCGCGCAACGTCTGGCCCTACCGCGACTGGGTCATCCGGAGCTTCAACGACAACAAGCCCTTCGACCGCTTCACCCTCGAGCAGGTGGCGGGCGACCTCCTGCCGGACGGCGGCCGCGAGGCCCTCATCGGGTCGGGCTTCAACCGCCTCCTGCTCACCACCGAGGAGGGCGGCGCCCAGGCCAAGGACTACCAGCAGCGCATGCTGACCGACCGCGTGCGCGCCGTCGGGGCCGCCTGGCTCGGTCAGACCACCGGCTGCGCCCAGTGCCACGATCACAAGTTCGACCCCATCACCATGAGGGACTTCTACTCCCTCGGCGCGTTCTTCGCTGACGTGCATGAGCCGGACATCGGGCGACGCGAGGAGGGCATCCTCGTCTCGACCCCTGAGCAGGACGCGCGTCTGGCCGAACTCGCGTCCGCCGTGGATCAGGCGCGCAAGAAGCTCGAGGCCGCCCACCCTTCCCTCACCCCCGCGATCGAGACCTGGGAGAAAGATTTCACCGCGCCGGAAACCCCCGGCAAGAAGACCAAGGCCAAGCGCAAGGACCCCGATGCCAAGCTGGCCGCCCAGGCCGCCCCCATCCTGAAGAACCCGGCGGACAAGCGCACCCCGGCCGACAGGAACGTCGTGCGCGACTACTACCTCTCCCTCCATCCCGAGGCCCTGAAGACCGAGCGCGACGCCCTCGCGGCCGCGCAGAAGTCCCATGACGCCTTCCGAGCCGCCATCCCCAAGACCCTCGTCACCGCCAAGGCCGCGCAGACCCGGACCGTGCGCATCCTGCCCCGCGGCAACTGGATGGACGAGACCGGCGAGATCGTGAAGGCCGCCCTGCCCCACTACCTGCCCCAGGCCAAGCTCGAGGGCCGCGCGCCGAACCGACTCGACCTCGCCCAGTGGCTCGTCTCCCGCGACAACCCGCTCACCGCGCGCGTGACCATGAACCGGCTCTGGATGCAGTTCTTCGGCACCGCGCTGAGCAAGAATCCCGGAGACCTCGGCGCCCAAGGCGAACTCCCGCCCAACCAACCCCTCCTCGACTGGCTCGCCGTCGAGTTCATGGACGGCAAATGGGACCTGAAGCGCATGGTCCGCATCATCGTGAACAGCCGCGCCTACCGTCGCGCCTCGACCGCCACGCAGGCGCAGCGCGAGACGGACCCCTACAACCGCGCTCTGGCCAGACAGACCCCCTTCAGGCTCGACGCCGAATTCGTGCGCGACAACGCCCTCGCCGTGTCCGGCCTCCTCGTGCCGAAGGTCGGAGGACCCAGCGTGAAGCCCTACCAGCCCGAACGCTACTGGGAGAACCTGAACTTCCCCGTGCGCGAGTACGTGCACGACCAGGGCGAGGCCCAGCATCGCCGCGGACTCTACGTCTGGTGGCAGCGCTCCTTCCTGCATCCGAGCCTCCTGGCCTTCGATGCGCCGAGCCGCGAGGAATCATGCACCGAGCGCACCCGCTCCAACATCCCGCAGCAGGCCCTCGTCCTCCTGAACGACCCGACCTACGTCGAGGCCGCGCGCGCCTTCGGAACCGCGGCCGCCGCCCGTGAAGGTGACGATGACGTGCGCCTGCGCTGGGCCTGGCGGAGGGCCGTGCAGCGCGAGCCCGATGCCGCCGAGCTCGCCACCCTGCGCAAAGTCCTGAACGACCGGCGCGCCGCCTACCGCGCCGATCCGGAGTCCGCGAAGAAGCTCCTGCAGGTCGGACTCAGCCCCGCGCCGAAGGAGAGCGACCCCGTCGAACTCGCCGCCTGGACCCATGCCGCGCGCGTCCTCCTCAACCTGCACGAGACCGTCACCCGTGACTGACCTTCCTTCCGAGATCCTTTCCGCCGTCACCCGGCGCGCCTTCCTCGGGCGCGCCACCCAGGGCGTCGGCGCCCTCGCCCTCGCCGCGATGACCGCGCGCGGCGCCGAATCGGGCGTCCTCGGCGCCACCCATCACAAGGCGCGGGCCAAGCGCGTCATCTGGCTGTCCATGGCCGGCGGCCCCTCGCACCTCGAGACCTTCGACCCCAAGCCGAAGCTGGCGGCGATGCATGACCAGCCCATGCCCGAGAGCATGACCAAGGGGCAGCAGCTCGCCCAGCTCCAGGGCCAGAAGCTCAAGTGCTTCGGACCCCAGCACAAGTTCTCCCGCTTCGGCCGCGAGGGCGCTGAGATCTGCGAGCTCTTCCCGCACATCGGCTCCGCCCTCGGCGACATCGCCCTCGTGCGGTCCATGACCACCGACGCGATCAACCACGACCCCGCGCACATGTTCATGAACACCGGGTCGCAGATCGCCGGGCGACCCTCCATGGGCTCCTGGGTGACCTACGGACTCGGCTCCGAGGCGCACGACCTGCCCGGCTTCGTCGTGCTCACCTCCCTCGGCAAGGGCGGGCAGAACCAGCCCATCGCCGCGCGCCAGTGGAGCAGCGGCTTCCTCCCTTCGAGGCACCAGGGCGTCCAGCTGCGGTCCAAGGGCGACCCCGTGCTCTACCTCGGCAGCCCCGCCGGCGTCAGCCGCGACCTCCAGGGCGCGGACATCGCCGCCGTCGCCGAGCTCAACCGCCGTCGCGACGGACTCGTGGCCGACCCCGAGATCGCGACCCGCATCGCGCAGTATGAGATGGCCTTCCGCATGCAGGCCGGCGTGCCCGGACTCATGGACCTCAGGGACGAGGACGCGCGCACCCTCGAGCTCTACGGCTGCGTCCCCGGCGACGGGACCTTCGCCTCCAACTGCCTCCTCGCTCGACGCCTCGCCGAGCGCGGCGTGCGCTTCATCCAGCTCTATCACAAGGACTGGGACCACCATGGCGGCGTCAAGGACGGCGTCGCGCTCAAGGCGCAGGAGATCGACCGCGCGTGCATGGCGCTGATCACCGACCTGAAGCGCAGGGGCATGCTGGACGAGACCCTCATCGTGTGGGCGGGCGAATTCGGCCGCACCCCGATGTCGCAGGGCGGCAGCGGGCGCGACCACCACAACAAGGCCATGTCCGTCTGGCTGGCCGGCGGCGGCGTCCGCGGCGGCGTCGTGCACGGCGAGACCGACGAACTCGGCTACGCCGCCGTCAAGGACGTGTGCACCGTGCACGACCTGCACGCCACCATGCTGCGCTGCCTCGGCGTCGACCACGAGCGCTTCACCTTCAAGTTCCAGGGCCTCGACGCCAAGCTGACCGGCGTCGAGCCCGCCAAGCCCATCGCCGGCATCCTCGCGTGAGCCCGGAGGCGCACCATCGCATCCTGCAACGTCGCGCCTTCCTCCGGGGCGCCGGACGCGGCGTGGGCGCCGTCGCCCTGGCCTCCCTCCTGACCCGTGGCGCGACGGCCGGTCCGGGCGCGCTCCCCGCGGCCCATCATCCCGCCAAGGCGAAGCGCGTCATCTGGCTGACCATGGCCGGCGGCCCCTCGCAGCTCGAGCTCTTCGACCCCAAGCCGAAGCTCGCGGCGATGCATGACCAGCCCATGCCCGAAAGCTTCACCCGGGGCCAGCAGCTGGCGCAGCTCCAGGGCCAGAAGCTCCTCTGCCAGGGCCCCCAGTTCAAGTTCAGCCGTCACGGCAAGGCGGGCATGGAACTCTCGGAACTCCTTCCGCACATCGGCTCCGTGTGCGACGACATCTGCCTGATCCGGTCCATGACCACCGACGCGATCAACCACGATCCCGCGCACATGTTCATGAACACCGGGTCGCAGATCGCCGGGCGGCCATCCATGGGCTCCTGGGTGACTTACGGACTCGGCTCCGAGGCGGAGGACCTGCCCGGCTTCGTCGTCCTCACCTCCACCGGCAAGGGACGCCCGCCCCAGCCCATCGCCGCCCGCCAGTGGAGCAGCGGCTTCCTGCCCTCGAGACATCAGGGCGTGCAGCTGCGCTCCTCCGGCGACCCCGTGCTCTACCTCGGCAGTCCCGCCGGCGTCAGACGCGACGTCCAGGGCGCCGACGTCGAAGCCGTCAACGCGCTCAACCGCCGTCGCGCGGGAGCCGTGGACGATCCGGAGATCGCCACCCGCGTGTCCCAATATGAGATGGCGTTCCGCATGCAGGCGAGCGTGCCGGACCTCATGGACGTGCGCGGCGAGGATCCCCGGACGCTGGCGCTCTACGGATGCGAGCCCGGCGACGGTTCGTTCGCCTCCAACTGCCTCCTCGCGCGACGCCTCGCCGAGCGCGGCGTGCGCTTCATCCAGCTCTATCATCGCGACTGGGACCATCACAGCCTCCTGAAGGAGGAGCTGCCCCTGCGCGCCAAGGAGGTCGACCGCGCGTGCATGGCTCTGATCACCGACCTCAAGCGACTTGGCATGTTCGAGGACACCCTCATCGTCTGGTCCGGCGAGTTCGGACGCACCCCCATGAAGCAGGGCAACAAGGGGCCCGTCGGGCGCGACCACCACAACAAGGCCATGTCCATCTGGATGGCCGGGGCCGGACTCAGGCGCGGATTCCAGACCGGGGCCACCGATGAACTCGGCTACGCCGCCGTCGACGGCGTGTGCACCGTCCACGACCTGCACGCCACCATGCTGCACCTGCTGGGCGTCGAACACGGGCGTTTCACCTACAAGTTCCAGGGCCTGGACGCCAAGCTGACCGGCGTCGAACCCTGCCGCGTCCTCAAGGAGCTCCTCGGCTGAGCGTCCGTGACGCATTCGTGACATTTCCCTCGGTTGACTAGGGCGGGAGGCGGAGGTTGCCTTGGGCAGCCCCATGAGCCTGCTCCAAGCCGCCCTGCGTCGTCCCGTCACCGTCGTGGCGGCCGTCGTGGCCCTCGTGCTGACCTCCGTCGTCGCCGTCCGGCGCATGCCCAAGGACGTCTTCCCGCCCCTCAACGTACCGACCGTCTACGTCGCGCAGCCCTACGGCGGCATGGACGCCGCGCAGATGGAAGGCTTCCTCACCTTCTTCTACGAATACCACTTCCTTTACATCACCGGCATCGAGCACGTCGAGTCGCGCAACATCCAGGGCGCCGCGGTGATGAAACTGCAGTTCCACCCCGGCACCGACATGGCGCAGGCCATGAGCGAAGTCGTCGGCTACGTGAACCGCTCCCGCGCGATGATGCCGCCCGGCACCGTGCCGCCCTTCATCATGCGTTTCGACGGCGGCAGCGTGGCCGTCGGACAGCTCGTCTTCACCAGCCCGACCCGGAGCGTCGCCCAGCTGCAGGACGTCGCGCTGAACACCGTCCGCCCCCTCTTCGCCACCCTGCCCGGCGTGTCGGCCCCGCCGCCCTTCGGCGGCAGCGCGCGCACCATCCTCGTCAACCTCGATCCTGACCGCCTGCGCAGCGTCGGCGTGACGCCCGAGGAGGTCGCGACCGCCCTGGCCGGGGCCAACACCATCGCCCCGACCGGCAACCTCGCGCAGGGAGACCTCAACCTCCAGGTGCCCATCAACGCCACCGTGAAGAGCATCCGCGAGCTCGAGTCCGTGCCGATCCGGCCCGGCAGCGGCGCGAACGTGCTCCTGCGCGACGTCGCCACCGTCGTCGACGGGGCCGACGTCGTGACCAGCCACGCGCTGGCCGACGGACGGCGCACCGTCTACATCCCCGTGACCAAGCGCGCCGACGCCTCGACCCTTGACGTCGTGGGCCACGTGAAGGCGAACCTCGCCCGCTTCCAGGCCGCCGTCCCCGAGGACGTCAAAGTCAGCTACGAGATGGACCAGAGCCCCGTCGTCCGCCGTGCCATCGACGACCTCCTCCTCGAAGCGATTCTCGGCGCGGTGCTGACCGGACTCATGGTGCTGGCCTTCCTGCGGGACGTCCGCAGCACCCTGATCGTCGTCGTCAACATCCCCCTCGCCCTGCTGGCGGCCGTCACCGGACTCTGGCTCTGCGGACAGACCGTCAACCTCATGACCTTGGGCGGACTCGCCCTGGCCGTCGGCATCCTCGTCGACGAGGCGACCGTCGCCATCGAGGCCGTGCACCAGGAGCTGGCCAAGGGACTGCCGCCGCCCGTCGCCGTGCGCAACGCCGTGGCCGCGACCGCCGTGCCGCGCTTCCTCGCCATGCTGTGCGTCGTGGCCGTCTTCATCCCCTCCTTCTTCATGGAAGGCGCCGCGCGCGCCCTCTTCCTGCCCCTCTCCCTGGCCGTCGGCTTCAGCATGGCCGCGTCCTACGTCCTGTCCTCGACCCTGCTGCCCGTCCTGGCGGCCTGGCTCCTGCCGCGCGGAGGCTCCCACGCCGACGCCGGCTTCATGGCGCCCCTGTCGGCCCTGTACCGCTCCCTCCTCGCGCCCGTCCTGCGCAGCCCCGGCGTCGCCGCCCTCGCCGGCATCGTCGGCGCGGCGGCCCTCGGCTGGTTCCTTGTGCCCGGACTCGGCAAGGACATCTTCCCTGCGGCCGACCACGGTCAGCTGCAGGTGCGCCTGCGCGCCGCGCCCGGCACCCGACTCGACGTGACCGAATCCATCGCCATCCGTGCGCTGGACCTCATCAAGGCCGAGCTCGGCCCGGCCAACGTCGGCACCACCCTCGGACTCGTCGGCGTCCATGCGCCCAACTATCCCGTCAACCTCGTGCACGCCTGGAACAGCGGCACCGATGAGGCGACCCTGCAGGTGCAGCTCAAGGAAGGCGCCAAGGCCGACCTCGCCGCGGCCAAGGAGCGCCTGCGCGCCCGCTTCGCCAAGGAACTGCCCGGCGTCCGCGCCTCCTTCGAGCCGGCCGACATCGTCAGCCGCGTGATGAGCTTCGGTGCGTCCACCCCGATCGAGGTCGCCGTCAGCGGCCCCGGCCTCGCGGACAACCGTGCGCACGCCGAGAAGATCCGTGACGCGATGGCGAAGATCCCCGAACTCCGCGACCTGCAGTTCGCACAGACCCTCGACTACCCCGTCCTGGAAGTGAACATCGACCGCGAGAAGGCCGGGCGCCTCGGCCTCCGTCACGCCGAGGCCGCGCGTTCCGTCGTCGCCGGCACCTTCTCCACACGCTTCATCCTGTCCAACTACTGGGCCGACCCCAAGAACGGCGTCGCCTACCAGGTGCAGGTGCAGGTGCCCGCCGCCGCCGTGAAGAGCGCCGAGGACATCGCCAACCTGCCCGTCGGACCCGCCGGCGCCGACCGCGGCCCCGTCCTACTGCGTTCCGTCGCCACCCTGAAGCCCTCCACCGCCGTCGCGCAATACGACCGGTACAACATGCAGCGCCTCGTCACCCTGACCGCCAACTTCCACGGGTCCGACCTCGGCACCCTGGCGGAGAAAGTCGACGCCGCCGTGGCCGCCGCGGGCGCCCCGCCCGCCAAGGTGAAGGTCGACGTGCGCGGACAGGTCGCGCCCATGCGCGAGCTGCTGGACGGCCTGCGCACCGGACTGATCGCCGCCCTCGCCGTCATCGCCCTCCTGCTCACCGCCTCCTTCCAGAACGTGCGCGCCGCCTTCGCCGTGCTCGTGCCGATCCCCGCCGTCCTAGCCGGAGGCGCCCTCCTGCTGCTCCTGACCGGATCGACCCTGAACATCGAGAGCTACATCGGACTCATCATGGCCGTCGGCGTCTCCGTGGCCAACTGCATCCTACTCGTCACCGCCGCCGAGGAACGCCGTCGGGCCGGACTCGCCGCCGACGCCGCCGCCGAAGAGGCCGGCCGCTCCCGCCTGCGCGCCGTGCTGATGACCGCCGGAGCCATGCTCGCGGGCATGCTGCCCATGGCTCTCGGCCTGACCGAGGCCGGCGAGCAGACCGCGCCCCTCGGGCGCGCCGTCATCGGCGGCCTGCTCCTCGGCACCCCCGCCACGCTGCTCCTCGTGCCCGCCGCCTACGCCGCGCTCCATCGCGGCCGCGCGGCCCTCTCGCCCTCCCTCGATCCCGACGACCCTTCCAGCACCCACCATGCGCCCCATCAAGCGTGACCTGACGCTCCTCCTCGCCGTCCTGGCGTGCGCCGCCGACGCGGCCGAATTCAAGACGACCGCCCTCGCCAAGGCCGACGTCACGCGCAGCGTCGAGCTCCTCGGCGAAGTGCGCCCGTACCGTCAGGTCACCCTGACCGCCAAGGTCGCCGGCCACGTGAAGACCATGCGCGTCGAGATCGGCGACAAGGTGAAGGCCGGACAGGTCCTGGCCGAGCTCGAGTCCCCCGAGCTCTCCGCCGACCTCCTCCGCGCCCGGGCCGAATCCTCGCTCGCCGAGCGGGACGCCGCCCGCGCCCGTGACGCCGCGAAGAAGGCGCCCGACCTCGTCGTCAAGCAGGCCCTCGACGCCGCCGAGTCCCGTGCGGCCGCCGCCAAGGCCGAGACCGCGCGTCTCGAGGCCCTCCTCGCCCACGCCCGCATCACCGCGCCCTTCGACGCCACCGTCACGAAGCGCTTCGTCGACGAAGGCGCCTTCGTGCCCGCGGCCACCGGCGCCGCGGCCGGCCAGGCGTCCATCGTCACCCTGACCGACTCCGCCAAAGTCCGCGTGCAGGCCTCCGTGCCGGAATATGAGGCGTCGCTTGTGTCCGTCGGCCAGCCCTTCCTCATCGCCGTCGACACCGCGCGCACCAAGCCCGTCGCGGCCCGTCTGACCCGCCATTCCGAGGCACTCGACCCCGCCAGCAAGACCCTGCTGGCCGAGGCGGAGGTCGCCAACGCCGACGGCGCGCTCAAGGCCGGCATGTTCGCCAAGGTGAAGCTCGGCGTCGAGACCCACGCCGGCGCCTCCGTCCTGCCCCTCTCCGCCATCACCTTCGAGAAGACCACCGCCGTCGCCTTCGTCCTCGAGGGCGGCAAGGCCCGGCGACGCGTGCTCAAGCACGGCTTCAACGACGGTGCGAACCTCGAGGTCATCGAGGGCGTGACCGCCGCGGAGACCGTGATCGTGACCGCCGGCGCCTCGCTCGTCGACGGACAGCCCGTGACCATCGCCAAGTGATGCGCGCCCTCCTTCTCATCGCCTGCTTCGCCGCCTCGCTCCGCGCGGAGAAGATCGACCTGCCCGCCGTCCTGCGTCTGGCCGGAGCCGACTCCATCGAAGTGCGCATCGCGCAGGAGCGCCTGACCGAGGCCCGGGCCCGCGAGGACGGCACCCTGTGGCAGATGTTCCCCGTCATCGCGCCGGGCATCACCTACCGCAACCATTCCGGACAGCTGCAGGACATCGTCGGCGACGTCACCGACATCACCAAGAACTCCTTCGGCGCCGGAGCGACCCTCCAGCTCTCGCTTGAGATCGGCGAGTCCACCTACCGTCGCCTCGCGGCCAAGCAGGTGACCCTCGCGGCCGAGCATCGCCTCGAATCCGAGCGCCGACGCATCCTCCTGGCCGCGTCCGAGGCTTACTTCGAACTCAGCGCCGCGCAGGCCGAGGCGGATCTCCTGAATACTGCCGTCTCCCTGGCCGGCGACCTCCATCATCAGGTCAAGGCCGCCGTCGCGGCCGGCCTCGCCTCGAAGGGCGACGAACACCGTGCCTTCGCGCAGGTCACGCGTGCCGAAGTCCGCCGCCAGAAGGCCTATGAGGCACGCCGTGCCGCGGCCGCACGCCTCGCCGAAGTCTTGCGCCTGCCCTTGCAGGAGGACCTCATCCCGGCCGACCGACGGCCCGTCGCGATCAACGTTCCCGGCACCGGGCTGGCCGTCAAGCTCGACGCCCTCGTGCAGACCGCCCTGGCGAAACGTCCGGAGATCGCCGAGGCCGAGCGTCTGGACAATGCCGCCCAGGAGAACCTTGCCGGCGCCAAGTATGCGCCCCTCTGGCCGACCTTGGGCGCGCAGGTGTTCGGCGGCGGACTGGGCGGAAGCCCGAGCTCGGCCCGGCAGGACTGGGGACGCAGCACCGACACGCAGGTCACCCTCTTCTGGCGCATCGGCGCCGGCGGCCTGCTGGACTCCTCCCGTGTGCGGGCGGCGGAAGCCGCGGCCGCGCAGGGCAAGCTGGGCATCGAACGCGTCCGTGACGCCGTCACCCGCGAAGTCGTTGAGGCCCATGCCTCCGTGCATGCCACTTCGGCGGCCGTACGGGCGGCCGAGGTCGGACTCAAGTCCGCGGAGGAAGGTCTCAAGCTGGCCACACAGCGTCGCGATTTCGCCGTAGGCGCCGTACTGGAGACCCTGCAGTCCCAGCAGGACGCCGTGCAGGCCCGACAGGAGGCCGCGCGCACCGTCGCCGACCTTAACAAAGCCCGCCACCGACTGAAAGCGGCCGTCGGGGAGTGATCCGGCTGCGGTAGCGGCAACCAATCCGGCCCCTCGGGGTTTCAAATGACGCACCCCCGATGATCCGCCGCATTCTGCCCCTACTCGGACTGTCCGTCGCCCTTTGCGCCGCCGACCGTCCGTTGAACGTCCTGTTCTTCGCGGTCGATGACCTTCGACCCGAGATCAACGCCTCGGGCAACAAGGTCATCAAGACCCCGAACCTGGACCGCATCGCCGCCCGCGGCACCACCTTCGACCGCGCCTACTGCCAGCAGGCCGTGTGCAGCCCCTCGCGTTCGTCGCTGATGACGGGCCGACGTCCGGACGCCACGCGCGTCTGGGACCTCGAAACGCATTTCCGCACCGCGCTGCCGGACGCCGTGACCGTCGCCCAGTATTTCAAGAACCATGGCTACCATAGCCAAGGCATGGGCAAGATCTTCCACGGCGGCTTCGATGACGCACCGAGCTGGTCGGTGCCGTGGGAAACGCCGAAAGCCCCGCAGTACGCCACCGCCGAGGCGCAGAAGCTCCAGGCGTCGAACGTGGACAAGAGAGGCCGCGGCCGCGGCCCCGCCTACGAATCCGCCGACGTGTCGGACGACACCTACACGGACGGCAAGACCGCGCGTCTCGCGGCCAAGACCCTGGGCGAGCTCAAGCAGAGCGGAAAACCTTTTTTCCTCGCCGTCGGCATGGCCAAGCCGCACCTCCCCTTCGTCGCGCCCAAGAAGTACTGGGACCTTTACGATCCGGCTAAGATCTACGTACCTCCCTTCCAGAAGCTCCCCGCCGGAGCCCCGGGTTTCGTCGGCCACTCTAACGGTGAGCTCCGCAGTTACGCCGGCATGCCGAAGGACGGGGTGGTCGACAACGCCACCGCGCGGACCTTACGTCATGGCTACTACGCCGCCACCAGCTACATGGACGCCCAGGTCGGCCTCGTGCTGGACGCCCTCGAGAAGGAAGGCTTGGCGGACAACACTGTCATCGTCCTCTGGGGCGATCATGGCTGGCAGCTCGGTGAGCATGGCCTCTGGCACAAGCACACCAATTTCGAGCTAGCCGCCCGGGCGCCGCTGATCATCAGCGCCCCGGGACAGAAGGCCGTCGGCCGCAAGAGCCTCTCGCTCGCCGAGTTCATCGACATCTACCCCACCCTCGCCGACGTCTGCGGCCTGCCTAAGCCCAAGGACGTCGAAGGCGTCAGCCTGAGGCCCGTGCTGGACGACGCCACCGCCAAGGTGCGTCCGGTCGCCATCAGCCAGTACCCGCGTAGCGACGCCGGCAAGTCGCTCATGGGTTACAGCATCCGAGATGACCGCTGGCGCCTGACCCTCTGGCGTGACCGGAAGGACAACGTCATCCACGCCACCGAACTCTACGACGAGGTCGGCGACCCGCATGAGACCGTCAACGTCGCGGCCAAGCCCGAGCACGCCGAAGTCATCGCCCGCCTCACCAAGTTCCTGCCTCCGCCCATCGCACCTGCCACGGACAAGAACACCGCCGCCCCGGCCGGCAAGAAGGGCAAGAAAGGCAAGGCCAAGACCGAAGAACCGGCAGCCCCGAAGGCCGACGCCGCCAAGGACCGCGGCGCCATGTTCGATGGCCGCGACCTCAACAAGGACGGCAGGCTGAACAAGGAAGAATTCATGCTCCGCCAGAAGGACCCCGAGCAAGCCGCCAAGAACTTCATCAACTTCGACAAGGACAAGAGCGGCGACGTGGACCGGGAGGAATACGTCAAGTCCGGGAAGTAAGCAGGCCGGAGCGAACGTTAGTTGACCCGTTGATCAGTTGGCCAGTTGGCTGGAATACAAAACGAGAGGCACGGAGGCTCAGAGGCTCAGTTGAACAGACCGAGCCAGAGCATCGAGTATAGGGAGATGACATCATTTCAGGTGGCAGACGGCGGCCACCCGCCGCCTGAGAATGAAATCAGGCAACTATGTCGTGACGCGGTCCCGACCCTACCTCGATGCATTCCTGGCCAACCGACCAACTGATCAACAGGTCAACTGGCCTGGTTCATCCATTCAGCCCTCCATTCAGCCCTCCGTTCAGTCCTCCGGCTTGTATTGGCTAACCGCCAACCGCTAACCGCCAGCCGCTAAAACCGATTTTACCTCCATTTCCCCGCATTTGAACAAC
>VHDL01000018.1 GCA_016871415.1 Verrucomicrobiota bacterium | reverse complement strand
TCCAAACTTCCATCGGGCGGCCAACTTGGCCAAGTTGCTCGCGCATGGATTTGAGTTCGGCCTCGGTCATGGCGGGTTTGCCGACTTTGCGGCCATCGGGTTGTTTGACGGGGTCCTTGACGAAGTCATCGAGGTACACGCTCGTCACGTGCGGATAGGTCTTCGCCATCGAGACGATGTCGGGCAGCGTCTTGAGGCCGCCGCTGCCGCTGGAACCGACCGCGGACCAGCTGACCTTCTTCAGCGACTCGAAAGAGATCGCCCATTGGTCCATCGTCGTCTTCGCCTTCCATTTGATTTCCGCCCACCGCAGACTGGGTCGGGTATGATCCTGCGTGACGAAGACCAGATTAGGGATGTCCAGCCAATGGGCTCCCTCCACGGGCGTCATACGTGAGCCCCCGCGATACCCGGCGTTCTCCAGGTATTCTGCGTCGCCGCCCGGCGGGCAGGCGAACAGCCAGAGACGGTCACGGACGGTGTCTGATTTCGGCGTCGACTGCGCCTGGGTGGCTAGCGGCGCGCAGAGCAGGGTGAGCAGCAGGGCAAGGGTGGGGCGCATCGGTTGGTTCATCGGGAGATTCGCTCGTCCCCGTGCTTCCTGATCCAGTCGCGCATCCACGGGGCGCTGGGGATGCCTTGGTCGATCCCGGCGAGCCCGAGGATGACGAGGTCGGAGACACGGCCTTCCTTGAGCCACTTCAAGCCGAGGCCGCATTGGTGCTCCATCAAATCGAGAGGGACCGGCTTGCCCCACTTGTAAGTGGGATCGGCTTTCTTCTTGGCCGGATCAATTCCGGTGTAGTCCCAGAGATAAATGCCCAGAGCGATGCGGCATGATTTCGGCTTCATGGCCTCCAGCAGTGCCAGATTCTTTTCGAGGTCCTTCAGTTCCTCGCTCTTCCATGTCCAGAACACGAGCACGTCGAAGTGCTTCAGCGATTCGACGAGTGGCGGTTCGCAGTCATGGTAATCGGCGTTCTTCGGATCAAACTCGCGGCTGTAAATGGTGGTCCAAACTTCCATCGGGCGGCCAACTTGGCCAAGTTGCTCGCGCATGGATTTGAGTTCGGCCTCGGTCATGGCGGGTTTGCCGACTTTGCGGCCATCGGGTTGTTTGACGGGGTCCTTGACGAAGTCGTCCAGGTAGATGCCCGTGAAGTTGGGATAGCTCTTGGCCAAGGTGATGATGTCGGGCACTTCCTTGAGGCCGCCGCGTCCGCTGGAGCCGACGGCGGCCCATTGGACGCGTTTCAGCGGCTCGAAGGAGATGGCATACTGCTCCTTGGTGGTCTTGGCCTTCCATGACTTCTCTGTCCACATGGCGGGCGGCCGATTCCAATCCTGAGTAATGAAGAGCAGATTGGGAACGCCCAGCCAGAAGGCGCCTTCCACGGGCGTCATGCGTGATCCTCCTCGGTAACCGGCGCTCTCATAATACAACCGTGGGCCATCGGCAGGGGGAGCGAAGACCCATAGACGGTCGCGGACGGTGTCGGATTTCGGCGTCGGCTGCGCCTGGGTGGCCAGCGGTGCGCAGAGCAGGGTGAGCAGCAAGGCAAGGGTGGGGCGCATGACTGGGTTAAGCCTTCCGTCACGTGGGTATCCCTCAAGCCATAATCGTTGCCTTTAAAAACCATTTTCCTAAAACTCGTTGCTATGGAAACAATGAAAGCTAAGCCAAGGTCCGCCGCCGGCGAGGAGCGTCGCTATTTCAAGGAAGTACGGTTCCGGCAGATCCGCGCGCTCTTCGAGATCTCCCGTCATGGCAGTTTCGCCGCCGCCGCCCGTTCGCTCGGCATGGCCACGCCCTCGGTCTGGCGGCAGTTAAGGGCGTTGGAGGATGATTACGGCGTCCGGTTCGTGACGGCCAAGGGACGCTCCGTGCGGCTCACCGAGGACGGCGAGCGGCTGATGCGTCTGGCGGCTCCGTTGGTCGAGGGTTTCGATTCCTTGCGTAAGCTGTTCCTGGATCTGCAGTCGGGTGCGGAGCGGGTGCTGCGCCTGGCCGCGCCAGCCTCGGTGCTCAACAGCCCGCTGCGTGACGTGATCGCCGCCTATCGTCACGCGCAGCCCTCGGTCAGGCTGACGCTGATCGACGCTCCCTCGCGGGTGGCGTGGGGGATGGTGGAGTCCGACGCCGCGGATCTGGCTCTCGTGGGTGCGCCGTCCGGCGTGGTCCTGCCTTCAAGGCTGTCGGTCGTCCCGCTCGCTAGCTATCCGTTCGAGGTGATCTACCCCGAGGGGCATGCTCTCGGCAAGGTGCGTAAGATCGGTCTGCGCGACATCCTCGCCCATCCTCTGATCCTGGCGGGGGAGGATTCCAGCTCGCGTCTGCAGTTCGACTATGTGGTGGCCAAGGCCGGCCTGACTTCGAAGGTCAACGTCGTCATGACCGCCGGCAACGTGCCCTCGATCCTGAATTACACCGGTCTCGGCATCGGCGTGGCCATCCTTACCCGGTCCGCGGTCGAGGCGATGTCGTTCCCCGCGGTCAGGCAGGCCGGCCTCGCGCATCGCGATGCCTCGGCCGTCCTCGGCCATGACAACCTCGTGCTCGTCCATCCCAAGGGCCGGCACGAGCTGGAGCACATCCGCGTCTTCCGCGAGATGGCCACCGCCGCGCTCAAGGCCGGCTCCGGCCGCTAGACCGCGTGGCCGTGAGGAGATCTTGGAGTTCACGCACGATGTCCGGGTGCTTGGCCGCAAGGTTCGTGGTCTCGCCGGGATCCCGGGAAAGGTCGTAGAGCTGCGGGGATTCGTTGGGGATCCCTCCGGGCGGCGCCAGCGCAAGCAGTTCGCCGCGGTCATAGCGGTTGCCGCCGGAACCGGCGTGGGCGATCAGCTTCCACGACCCTTTCCGGATGCTCAACGTGGCCGCGCCTCCGGCGGCCTGCGTCAGCAGGAAGGGTCGGGCGGGCTGCGGGCGGCTTTCAAGCGTGGGCAGGAAGCTGAGGCTGTCCTCGGCGGATTGCGCGGGCAGGGCTTGGCCCGTCAGTTCCGCCAAGGTGGCCATGACGTCGGTCAGGCTGACGGTCCGATCGCTGACCAAGCCGGGCTTGATGCCACGCGGCCAGCGTAGGATCAGCGGAATCCGATGGCCGCCCTCCCAGGCGTCGCGCTTCACGCCGCGCCACGGACGGGCGCCATCGTGGCCTTGATCGGCGCGCATGCGCAGGACGCTCGTGGTTTCCGGTCCGTTGTCGCTGGTGACGATGACGAGGGTGTCCTCGGCCAGGCCGTGCTTTTCCAGGTCGGCGAGAAGGAGGCCGACGTGAGCGTCGAATTCAGCGATGAAGTCACCGTGCGGCCCGGCCGGGCTTTTGCCGCGGTAATCCTTGCTCGCGAACGAGGGCAGGTGGACCGCTTGTGTCGCGTGGTAAAGGAAGAAGGGCCGACGCGGTTCAGCCCTTGCCTGCCGAGCGATGAACTCCCGGCTGCGTTGCAGGAATCGTTCGTCGATTTCCGGCAGATCGAAGTCTGGCGCGACGATGCCGGACCGGCAGTCGTTGGCGTAGGGGTGGCGCGGGAGCTTCGTCCGGTCCAGCGGACCCGTAGGCGGTGTCGGGATGCGGTCGCCTTCGATGTAAGCGTAAAGCCAGTCGGTGCCCGGGCAGCAGGCCGTGCCGAAGAAGCTTTCGAACCCGTGCTCCAGCGGGCCGCCTTCGATCCGGCGGGAGTGGTCGATGCGCCTGGCGTTCTCAGGGCTGCCCACATGGAGCGGCGCGCCGGCGGCGTCGCGGAAGGTCAGGCCGACGTGCCATTTGCCCACCGCGGCCGTGGCGTAGCCTTGCGCTTTGAGCATCTCCGGCAAGGTGAGACGGTCCGGCGCGAGCAAGGATGGTCCGCCCGTGCCGGTGAACACCGTCCCGCCCTTCGGAATCCGGAAAGGCATCTGGCCGGTCAGGAGACCGTAGCGCGACGGCGTGCACACGGTCGCGGGGCTGTGCGCATCGGTGAAGCGGGCGCCTTCGCGGGCCAGTCGGTCCAGGTTCGGCGTCGGCACCTTGGCCCGGTCGTTGTAGCAACCGACGTCGCCGTAGCCGAGGTCGTCGGCGAGGATCAGCAGGATGTTCGGGGTGCGCGCCGAAGCGACGCCGCCGAGCAGCAGGATGGCCAGGCCTGCGAGTCGGAGCATCTGGCCGAGCGAGGCCGACGGCAGGACGGGGGCGGACGTCATGCCGGCAGACTGGGGGAGAGACCCCTTCAAGGGAAGAGCGTAAGCAAGCCCGGTCGGCCCCCGACAAAAAAGGCCCGCCGGTGAGGGCGGGCCTGAGGTCCGGAAGAAGCAAAGAGCAGTCTGATTCACGCCTCATCGAGGCCTGGCCGTTTCAAGGCTCCCGTCCCGCGCCCGATGTGAGGGTCATTACTTCCGGAGCCATGCGAGATTAAAGCGGGCGAAGGCGACATGATCGGGCAGATGCCGGTTGGGGCTTTGGCCCCTGCCGTAGAGCAGGCCGATGGTGCCGTCCGGGAGGACGACGAGGTCGGAGTAGAAGCTCGGCCCTTCGTGGACGAGTTTGTGTGCGGACCAGGTCTTCCCTTCGTCGCCGCTCAGGCTCACGGTCATGCGGGCGCGGCGCGTGGGGTCGGCGGGGCGGCTGAAGAGCAGGAGGCTCCTGCCGTCCTGCGTCGTCGTGGCGTAGCGCTGGATCGAGGAATCGCAGCCGTTCCCGCCGTATTCGAACTCGGTGCGGACCTCGGGTTTCCCAAAGGTCTCGCCCGCGTCGTCGCTCCAGGCATCGATTCGATGCTTCTGGGTGTTGATCTTCTTGCCGTCCTGCACGGCCGCGCCGCCGCGGGCATTCAACAGAATGCGGCCATCCTCCAGTTCCACGATGCGGCCCTCGCCCATGCCATGCCCGACACCGGCATCGCCCGCCCGACGCCACGTCTTGCCATGATCGTCGCTGACCAGCATCGAGACACCATACAGACGCGGGTTGGCGGTCACCGCCCGGCGATGCCATACCGCGAGCACGAGCCGTCCGTTCTTGTCCGCGTGCTTGCCTTGCTGATGGCGGAGCTGGATGCCGTGGCCGGGGCCGGGCATGTGGAACGTCCAGCCGTGGGGATTGTCCGCGAAGAGGTGCGTCACTTCGATGCGGCCCCCATCCTTCGCCGAGGGAGACCAAGTCAGGCCGTCATCATCGCTGTAGCGGTAGAAGACCCGGGTCCAGTTCTGTTCCCGCGTGCCTTCGTTGAGCGCGTAGAAGAAAAAGACACGCCCCGTCTTCTCATCCACGACGGGGCCGGTGTTCGTCCAGCATTCCAGTTTGCCCGGCTGGCCGTTGGCCGCCCAGAACGAGCCGTCGCCCCGCTCGACGTAGATGTTGCCAGACCAGGTGCGTCCGCCGTCGGTGCTGCGTTTCACCACCAGATGATGCGGGTCCGCGTCGCCGCCCTTTTCCAGCCGTCCTTCGGCGAAGGCGAGCAGCGTGCCTTGGGCTGATCGGACGAGGCCATAGACATGGTAGGGCCAGGCGTTCTCCTCCTTGTTCTGCCAGAGCACGGCCTCCTCGAAGAAGGCCGGCCGAACGGGTTCGGGCTTGGCTTGGGAATTCTGCGCATCGGCCGCATGCAGCGCGGTCAGCGGCGCGAGCAGCAGGGCGGTGAGGAGGGCGACGGTGGGTTTCATGACTTTATTACATCTGTTAGGATAAAAGGTCCCAGCCTGCTGCCGCAAAGGAGACGATTACGCTGGGAAAATACACATTGCAATGCTCGGCCGACAAAAAGGCCCGCCAGATGGATCTGGCGGGCCTGAGGGCCGGGATGCGGATCGGCTTACTTCTTGGCGAGGTCGAAGCGGTCGAGCTCCATGACCTTGGTCCAGGCGGCGACGAAGTCCGTGACGAACTTCTCCTTGGCGTCGGCGCTCGCGTAGACTTCCGCGAGGGCGCGGAGCTGCGAGTTGGAGCCGAAGACGAGGTCGACGGAGGTCGCGGTCCACTTCACCTGACCGGACTTGCGGTCGCGTCCTTCGAAGAAGTGCTCGCAGACCTTCGCCTTCTCCCAGACCACGGACTGGTCGAGGAGGTTGACGAAGAAGTCGTTGGTCAGCTGGCCGGGTCGCTTGGTCATCACGCCGAGGCCGGGGAAGCCCACGGTGGTGTCCAGCGCGCGCATGCCGCCGACCAGCACGGTCATCTCCGGCGCGGAGAGCGTCAGGAGCTGGGCGCGGTCGACGAGGTTTTCCGGGGCCGGGCGGTCAAGCTTGCGGCCGAGGAAGTTGCGGAAGCCGTCATGCTTGGGCTCGAGCACACCCACGGAGGCGACGTCGGTCATCTCCTGGGTGGCATCGGTACGGCCCGGGTTGAAGGGTACCTTGACCGGCGTGCCCGCCTTGGCGGCGGCGTCTTCCACCGCGGCGTTGCCGGCGAGGACGATCAGGTCGGCGAGGGAGACCTTCTTGCCGCCCTTGGCGGAGGCGTTGAAGGAAGCCTGCACCTTCTCGAGGGCGGCGAGCACCTTGGCGAGTTCGGCCGGGTTGTTCACTTCCCAGTCCTTCTGCGGGGCGAGGCGGATGCGGGCGCCGTTGGCGCCGCCACGCTTGTCGCTGCCGCGGAAGGTCGAGGCGGAAGCCCAGGCGACCGAGACGAGCTGCGAGTTCGAGAGACCCGTGGCGAGGACGGCCTTCTTCAGGCCTTCGACGTCAGAGGCGTCGACCAGCGGGTGGTCGACGGCCGGGACGGGGTCCTGCCAGAGCTGGGCCGGGGGCACGAGCGGTCCGAGGCCGCGGACATAGGGACCCATGTCGCGGTGGGTGAGCTTGTACCAGGCCTTGGCGAAGGCGACTTCGAACTCCTTCGGGTTCTCGGCCCAGCGCTTGGTGATCTTGGCGTAAGCCGGATCCATCTTCAGCGCGATGTCGGTGGTGAACATCATCGGAGCGTGACGCTTCGACTTGTCATGCGCGTCCGGCACGGTGCCGGCGCCGGCGCCGTCCTTGGGCGTCCACTGCTGGGCGCCGGCCGGGCTCTTGGTGAGGACCCACTCGTAGTTCCAGAGGTTGGTCAGGTACTGGTAGGACCAGCGGGCCGGGGTGCTCGTCCAGGCTCCTTCGAGGCCGCTGGTGATCGTATCCGCGCCGTTGCCCTTGCCGAACTTGTTCTTCCAGCCGAGGCCCATCTGCTCGAGGGGCGCGCCTTCGGGTTCCGGACCGACGTTGCCGACGGGCGTCGCCGCACCGTGGGCCTTGCCGAAGGAGTGACCGCCGGCGATGAGGGCGACGGTTTCTTCGTCGTTCATGGCCATGCGGGCGAAGGTCTCGCGGATGTCGCGAGCGGAGGCCAGCGGGTCGGCCTTGCCGTTGGGGCCTTCGGGGTTGACGTAGATCAGGCCCATCTGGACGGCGCCGAGCGGGTGCTCGAGCTCGCGGTCGCCCTTGTAGCGCTTGTCGCCGAGCCACTCGGTCTCGGGGCCCCAGTAGATGTCTTCCTGCGCTTCCCAGACATCGGCACGGCCGCCGGCGAAGCCGAAGGTCGGGAAGCCCATGTCCTCGAGGGCGACGTTGCCGGTGAGGATCATGAGGTCAGCCCAGGAGATCTTGCTGCCGTACTTCTGCTTGATCGGCCACAGGAGGCGGCGGGCCTTGTCGAGGTTGGCGTTGTCCGGCCAGCTGTTCAGCGGGGCGAAGCGGAGGGTGCCGTAACCGGCGCCGCCACGGCCGTCGGTGGTGCGGTAGGTGCCGGCGGAGTGCCAGGCCATGCGGATGAAGAAGGGGCCGTAGTGACCGTAGTCGGCCGGCCACCATTCCTGGGAGTCGGTCATCAGGGCTTTGAGGTCCTTGCGCAGGGCTTCGAGGTCGAGCTTCTTGAACTCCTCGGCGTAGTTGAACGACGGTCCCATCGGGTTGCCGCGCACGTTGTTCTGGTGGAGGATGCTCAGGTTGAGCTGGTTCGGCCACCAATCGCGGTTGGTCATCGCGCCGGCGGCGGTGTGCCGATTGGCGGGGGCGGGGTTGCCCATCACGGGGCATTTGGAGATGTCGGACATGTCGGTTTTGTTGGGTTGAGAGGAAGGGGCGGCCTGGGCCATGAGCTGGCCTGGGGTGAACGTAAGCGTCAGCGCGGCGAGCGCGAGCAGCTTCAGGGTCTGGTATCGGTTAGTCATGATGGTGATGAGGGGGAAGGGGGCGGGCGGGGGCGGCGGAGACGCCGGCGCGCTGGCAGGAAGGGCAGAGGCCCCAGTAGATCACTTCGGCTTCGTCGATCTTGAAGCCATGGTCGTCATGCGCCTCGAGGCACGGGGCGCCGCCGACGGCGCAGCAGACGTCCTCGGTCTGACCGCAGGCGCGGCAGACGAGGTGATGATGGTTGTCGCCGACGCGGTCTTCGTAACGCGCCGGGGAGTCGGCTGGCTGGATGCGCCGGATGATGCCTTTGTCCGTGAGGACGTTCAGGACGTTGTAGACCGACTGGCGGGAAATCGTGCCCAGCAAGGCGCGCGCACCGACGGTGATTTCGTCGGCGGTGGCGTGAGGATGATGCGAGACGGCCCACAGCACCGCCAGACGCTGCGCCGTGACGGGCAGGTGGTGCTGGCGAAGGGTGGATTCCGGGTCGCGCAACTGGGCTTTAACAAGGTCCAGATTTGGACTTTATCAAAATCGGGATAAGAATAAACTTATCCCTCTGTATTCCAATTACTTAGAAGCCTTACTCGCCGTCCACTCCACCGGCAGATTTGCGGCTTTGAGCTGCTCGTGGACCTGGGCATAAGGAACGGACTGCACGGAGAGGCCATCGCGGGCGGCGATGCCGGCGGCCATGGCGGCGGCCTGGCCGAGTTGCATGAAGACCGGCTCCATGCGGATGGACCCGTGGGCGGCATGCGTGGCGGAGAGGCAGACGGGCACGAGCAGGTTCGCGCACTCGGCGGCCTTGGGAATCAGGCTGCGGTAGGAAACGCCGTAGGGGCGCGGCGGCACGTTCCAGATCACGCCGTCGCGTTCAACCGTGCCACGGGCGGTCACGAAGTAGCGCACCGCGTGAGAGTCCAAGCCGAAGCTTGCGAGCGCGACCGGTTCCGGCGGCGTGCGGCGTCCCTTGCAATCCAGCTCCGTCATCACGTATTCACCCGCCAGCCGACGGGCTTCGCGGATGTAGATCATTGGCGAGAAGCCACCATGCTCGCGGAACTCGTCCTGGCAGAGGCCGTAGGCGGAAGCTTGCTTACGGATCGCCTCAGGGACGCGCGGGTGGTTGGCCAACGTCCAGAGGTGGCCGCGGATATAGAGTTCGTGGGCTGCTTCGATCTCCCGGCGACGCGCGTAGCTCGCCTCCGGGTAGTCCCAGTTGGCGCCGACGTAATCCGTGCCGATCGCATGCATCGAATTCCAATCGGTCTTGCCGTTGGGGAGCTTATGCAGAAGAGAGGGGAAGCGGAGGTCGCCGGCCTCGAAGTTGCGCAGCAGCATCTCGTGGTCGAGTTCGCGGTAGCCGGCCGGCTTGGCGAACGGGATCCGGTTCGCCGGGTCGGTCGTCACGCAGAGACGATAGTTGAAGGCCTGGATACGATGATCGCCTTCGCCGATGCGCGGATCTTCGGCGAACACGAAGGGCAGGAGGCCGCTGGTCTTATCGCCCGGGCGGACATACGGATCGACGTCCGTGATGAAGTGGTCCTTGTCCCGCTGGGTGTAGTGTCGGCGGGGCTTGTCGTCGCCGCGCTGGACGCCGTTGAGCGTCTCGCCGTGGAGGCGGTTAGGTTCGCGGCCCACGGAGTAGCTCACGCCTGCCGCGGCCATCAGGTCGCCGACGTAGGAAGCGTCGATGAAGACCTTCGCCGCGAAGACCTTGCCGGACAGCGTACGGAAGGAGGTGATCCGGTCGCCTTGCTTGGTCACGCCGCCCGGACCACGGTCCAACTGTTCGTCCATCCAGACATCCAGGCCGCTTTCCTTGACCAAGCCGTCGACCGCGGCCTGGGCCACGTGCGGTTCGAAGTAATCCACGTAGGTCTTGCCGTAGTGTCGGCCGATGCGGCCGTAGATCTCGCGGGCCACGCCACCGACCGCTTCGCGGTGGAAGATATCGCTGGCGGAGAGCCCGCTGCAGGTCATGCCCCCGAGGAACTTGGTCGTGTTGACCAGCACCACGCTCGAGCCTTGGCGCTTGGCTTGGAGGGCCGCCGCGACCGCGGCCGCCGAATCCCCGTAGACGACGATGTCGTAGTTCTTGGCGACAGGGGCGTCGGTCGCGCAGCCGGCGAAGAACAGCGCGACCAGCAAGCAGAGGGCGGGGCGGAGCATGGTCTCAATGCATCTCGACCGCGCACGAACCCAGACCTCCGCGGAAATAATTGAACTGCACGTTCGGGTGGTCGGCCAGGAGGGACATCGGGACGGCGGTGTCCGCGAGGCGCTTGGAGATCATCAGGGCGGTCAGGCGCTGGCCCAGCGGGTTGTCGTGGGCGCCGGCGTGCCAGATCGAGACCTTGTCGGCCAGCCACGTTTCCAGGGGGCCGACGGTGATGGCCATCTTGGGGACCATGGTGATGTTGCCGCCGCCGGAGGTGCGGGCGTTCTGGCTGAGGGTGACGGGGTGCAGCTCCACGATGCGGGTCCCGAGCTTGCGGTATTCGGCCGGGGAGGGCGGGGCGTCCTTGTACTTGCCCGTGCGCTTGAGCGGATCGTTGAAGGCCCAGTGCTTGATGTCGCCCTGGCCGCCCTGCATCACCGCGCAGCGGACGCCGGCGTCCCACGTCTTCACGTAGTCGGCCACCTTGGCCTTGGGGAAGTGCAGGTTGGCCTCGGGGATCGCCAGCTTCTTCTGGATGCGGTCGAAGCAGAGCTCGCGGTCGGCGCGCTCGAAGGAGAGCGGGTGCGTGACCGGCACCTCCTTCTTCGTCTTCTCGTCATACCATTCGTCCATGCCCCAGAAGTGGGCGTGCTTGAGACTGAGGCCGAGCTCGTTGACCAGGCGGGCGACGAGCGGGAGCTGTTCGGTCGGGCCGATCGGACCGCAGATGCCGACGGGATTGTCCGCGGTGGCCTGTCGCCAGGCGGCGATGTATTCGAGGGCCTCGGCGAGGTAGAAATCCTCGAGGGTGTCGTACATGACGACCTTGAAGCCGGGGCGGGAGAGCTGACGGAGGTCCTTCTCGGTCAGACGCGCGGCGTCATTGATCAGGTCGGAGTCGAGCGTGGTGTAGTCCCACCAGTCGGGGGCGATGTGGCTGAGTTTGCGGGGCATGGGGCGTGGAGATGGCAGAGGACAGAGGACAGATGACGGATGACAGATGGAAGATGCTGTTATAGGGCTAGGGCTAGGTCAGGCGTGAGTGTCTTCGGCGGGCTTCTCGCGGAAGAGGGCGAGGAAGACGGGGATGAGCAAGGCGCTCATGATCGCCGGCACGAGCCAGATGGATTTCCAGTCATGGACGACATTCGTCGTGTAGTGCTGCGCCACGACGCCGGACAGCCAGGAGCCGACGAACATGCCGGCGCCGAGGGTGAAGACGGCGTGCAGGCCCTGCGCGGAGGCGCGGAGGCCGTCGCCGGCCGCCTTGTCGACATACATGCGGCCCATCACGAAGATGAAGTCATAGCACATGCCGTGCAGAAGGATGCCGCCGAGGACCATCCAGGTCGCCGTGGGCTGCTCGTGGAAGTAGGCGAAGAGCGCGAAGCGGGCGGCCCAGGCGGCCATGCCGAGGAGCATGATGCGTTTGGTGCCGAGGACCGGCAGCAGGATCGGAAGCAGGAGCAGGAACCCGACTTCGGAGACTTGGCCGAGGGTCATCTTGGAGGCGTAGTCGGCGACGTTCATTTCGCTCAGGAAGGCGCCCGTCCAGGTAAAGTAGAAGCTCAGCGGGACGCAGATCAGGAACGAGCAGACCATGAAGACCGCAAAGGATCGGTCCTTGAAGAGCTTGAGGGCGTCGAGGCCGAGCAGCTTGCCGGCCGAGACGGGTCCGGCGTCGCCCTTGGGCGGGGTGTTCGGGAGCGTGAACGAGTAGAGGGCGATGGCCATGGCGACCCCGCAGGCGAGGGTGAACATCCCGTTGTTGTCCGCGAGCTTGGCGAAGTTGACCACGTTGGCCGCGGCGATCCAGCCGGCGGAGGCGGCGGCCATCACGATCGGGAACCATTTGGCTGGGTTCGGCGCGTGGGTGAGGGTGATGGTGTTGATGAGGCCATGGCCGGCCATGTAGGTGAGCGTGTAGACGATCAACGACGGGTAGAAGACGCCGAAGGTGGTCTGCTGCGAGATCCACCAGAGCAACGCGGCGCCCAGGAGGTGCAGGACCCCGAGGAGACGTTGGGCGGAGACGTAGCGGTCGGCGATGACGCCGATGAGGAAGGGCGAGACGAGCGCGCCGATGGCGGTCGTGCCATAGGCGAGGCCGATCTGGGTGCCGGTGAATTCCAGCTTCCCGAGGTAGACGGCCATCGTGTTGTACCAGCAGCTCCACACGAAGTAGTGGAGGAAGACCATCGTGGCCAGACGGAGGTATAGGGTGGGGGTCATGGGGTGGTTAAAGGGGTGGGGTAGGGAAGGGAAAGTTCTTTGTCGGACGGGATCAGGCGTGGCGGCGGATGGCATCGCGGTACGCGAGGGGTGAGACCCCGTGCTGCCGATGGAACTGACGGTGGAAGTAGGCCGGCGTCGGGTAGCCGCAGGCATGGGCCACCTCCTTCACCGTCTGGTCCGTCTCGGCCAGCAGCCGGCAGGCCCGCGCGATGCGGAGCTCGTTGACGTACTGCGGGACCGTACGCCCCGTGCACTTGTGGAAGAGCCGGCTGAAGGCGCTTTCGCTCAGGCCCGTCATGCGGGCGAGCGTCGAGACGTAGATCTGGCTCGAGAGCGTCTCCTCGATGTGTCGCGCCACCGCGCCGATGCGGTCGGAGGAATGCGCGTCGGTGTCGGCCCTGAAGCCCGGCGAGGCGATCTCCCTGAGATCGTCCGATTCGGCCAGCAGCTCGAGCAGCCGGAGCAGCAGCACCAGACGTCCGACGCCGCGGAGCTTCGGGGCCTGCTCGACCATCTTGGCCGCCGCGCGACGCGTGGCGCCCCGCACCTCCAGTCCGCGCCGTGAGCGGTCCAGCAGGCGGGCGATGGCGCTGACCGAGGCGTGCTTCAGCCAGTCCTCGCCGAGGAAGTTCGGACGGAACTGCAGGACCACCGCGTCGACCGGACCGCGTGCGCGCTCATTGCGGAAGTCGTGCGGGAGACCGGAGCCCAGCAGCACGAGGTCGCCCGGGCGGAGGGGCGTGAGCCGGTCGCCGACCCAGCGTTCCGTGCCGCCCTTGCGCACTAGGGTGATCTCATACTCGGGGTGGTGATGCCAGACGCATCCGAAGTCCCTGCCGCGCACCAGTTCGCAGGCCACCAGTTCATTGGCGGCGTGCGGGGCCTGCTGCTCGACGATGGGCTTCATGCTCAGCGTGGGGCGAGGGCCCGGGCGAGGACGTTGCGGGTGATGCGCCGGACGCGTTCATCGGGTCCGTGCGGGCGGGACCAGTGGGACCAGGGCAGCACGTGACCGGGAGGCGAGGAGAGTCCCTGGCACCAGAAGATCGAGGACGCGTTGAAAGTGACCGAGCCCTTGGGGCCGGGATGCACCGTGGCCGTCCAGGTCTGCGGACGCACGCCGCCGACCCACGCCTTGCCCGCCCCCACGACCTCGAGGCCGGGGATCTCGGTGGCGGGCTGTCCGTGATATTCCCAGCCGATGAGACCGGGGATCGAGTCGCCCTTGCGCATGCCGGTGCCCTCGAAGATCCAGTGGTCGGGCCGGACGCAGGTCCAGTCGCCGCCGCCGTTCACCGGTTCGACATTCCGCGCGCCCATCAGCAGTCCCTCGTCGGGGCCGTGCTCCGGGAACGGGCCGTGGTTCTTGGCGCGGTTGCGCGCGTATTCCTGGTCGCCGCCGTAGGGTCCGCCGCGGAAGAGGATGCGGTCGGGACGCCCGTCGGCCGAGGGACGCATGGGCGTCACCCAGCAGACCGAGTTGCCGGAGAGGAAGAGCAGGGAGACGCCCTCGTCCCGCATGCGCTCGACGCTCCGGAAGGCGCGGATGTCCCAGTATTCGTCATGTCCGACGCTGAGGAACGCCCGGCACTTCAGCCCGCGGTCGGGCGTGTGCAGGTCGGAGTTGGAGCAGTAGGTGACGTCGTAGCCGTTCTCCTCGAGCCAGAAGGCCAGCGGGAATTCCAGCGGCAGGAACTCGCCCGAGCCCACCGTACGCGGATCGGCGACCACGCCGTCGAACTGCGCCTCGCGTCCGTAGGGGCGGTCGAAGGAGACGTCCGCCCAGGGTCCCTGCACGCCCTTGGGATGCGTGTAGACCGAGAAGTTCGAGGGCCACTTGTTGTAGGCCTGCCAGGTGTTGTCGCTGCACTGGAAGAGGATGTCGGCGGGACGGTCATCCTTCACGATGAACGTCACGTGGCTCTGCCAGTAGGGTTCGTCCTCGGTTTCCGGAATCGTCGTCAGCCGGCCCAGGTAGACCCCGCTGAGCCAGTCGGCGGGGATGCGCACCGAGAAAGTCGCCTCCCAGCGGCATTCGTGGAGGTTCTTCGCTCCCGGCGTCGGCGTGGGCTGCGTGCGGGCCTGCATCGGCCCCAGCTCGAGCACCTTGCGCGCCCCGCGTCCGCCATACCAGCCCATGCGGAAGAACTCGGCCCTGAAGCGGCGGGCGGGGTTCGCGGACACCATCACCTCGACCGTCTCTCCGGCGCGGGCGCTCTGCCGGGAGCAGTAGCCCTCGATCCACGTCGAGCGCTGTTTCGAGGCGTCCACACGCACGCGCGTGAGCTGCCAGTCCGTCGAGCCCTCCTTGGCGTTCTCCGCCACCACGCGGTTGACCGGCGGTGAGCCGGCCCCGATGACGCCCGCGGCCAGGGCGACGGACGACGAGGTGCGGATGAAATCGCGGCGGTCCACGGTCAGGGCAGGGGCTTTTCGAGGGCGGCCTCGTGGGCTTCGTTCACCGCGCAATCGGAGCCGAGCGCCGAGCGCAGCGGGTCGATCTCCTTGGCGCTGTAGCCGAGGTGCAGGTGGCGGTTCCAGCCCTGGGCCATCTTGAACCGGCCAGAGAGCGCCCCGACCGCCTCGCTCATGCGGTCCAGCGTGGCCAGGTAGGAGTCGGCGCCCTGACTGACGTCCAGCCACTCCTTCTGCGAGGCGTGGGCGGCGAGCGCCTGTCGCACCTGCGCGTGCACCGGGGAGACGTCGACGTAGAGTCCGGCGCTGACCTTCTGACGGAGCGGCGTGCGCAGGCCGTGCGGCAGCGCGTGGTAGACCGTCACGTCATGCGCGTAGGTGGCCTCGGGCGGATCGCTCTCGAAATTGGGCATGCCGTGCGTGAAGGCGGCGGACGTGGCCAGCCGGGCGCAGGCCATGTGGTCCTCCATGTAGTCGGAGAGGGCGTGCGTGAGCACGATGTCGGCGCGGGAGCGACGGACCACCGCGGCCACCTTGCGCATGAGCGGGATTTCGAAGGTCAGCGTCATGTCGCCCGCGATCGGCGCGTGGAACGTCGCGCCCAGGACGCGCGCGGCCTCGCGCGCCTCCCGGAGGCGCAGCGCGGCGGTGGCAGGCCCGTCCGTCCGGACCGAGCCGCAGTCGCCCGCGCAGAGGTCGAAGTAGTGCAGGTCCCAGCCGCGGCGGGCGAGCTGGAGCATCGTCCCGGCGGCGAAATACTCGACGTCGTCAGGATGCGCGAAGACGGCCAGGCAGGAGGGCATGGCCTTCAGTCGACCTTGACCGGGCGTCCGCCTTCGGCCGCGCTGCGGTCGGCGGCGAAGATGACCTTGAACGTGCGCAGGGCCTCGCGGAAGGAGGTCAGCGGCATCTCGCGCCCTTCGGCCAGCGCCTTGAAGAAGGCCTCGAACTGCGACTGGTAGGGATGGTCGCTGACGTCGCCGGAGTCGCACATCTTCATGGAGAGCGTGCTCCACTTCGACTTGTCCGACTTCAGCCTGTCGGAGTGCAGCCTGTTGTCGAGCAGGCTGCCGTGGCTGCCCATCAGGTGCGTCCGGAAGTAGTAGGGCTGGAGGCAGTCCACGATGGCGGCGCACTTGCCGACCGCCCCGTTCTTGAACTTCACGATGGTGACCGCGGAGGTGTCGTATTCGTAGGGGGTGAAGTAGGCGCTCTTCGACTTCGTGCTCAGGCTCATGACCGAGTCCACTTCGCCCGGCATGCACATCAGCAGGCCGTCGAGGGCGTGGCATCCGGCGGTGAGCAGGGCGCTGCCGCCGTCCTTCTTGCCAATGTTCCAGCGGTACTGTCCGTACCAGGGGCCGATGCCGTGGTAGTAGTCGACTTCGCCGTAATGGATGTCCCCGAGCAGTCCCTGGTCGATGAGGGCCTTGGTGGACTCCATCTGGCCGGAGAAGCGCAGCTCGAAGCATACGCAGCCCTTGACGCCGTTCTTCTCCGCGGCGTCGACGATGCGCTGCACCTCCTCCATCGAGTTCGCCATGGGCTTCTCGAGGATGATGTGCTTCCCGGCCTTGGCGGCGGCGACGGCCTGCTCGCAGTGCTGGCTCGGGTAGCTGGTGATGTCGACGACCTGGACGTCGGGATCCGCCAGCAGGGCGTCGACGGAGCGGTAGGCCTTGATGTTCCCTCCGTGCTTCGCGCTGAGGGCGGCGGAGTCGAGGGGGCGTGAGGAGTAGACGGCGGTCACCTGCGCGAGGCCGGTGGCGTTGATCGCGTCGATGTGGGCGGCGGCGGCCCAGCCGTAGCCGATCACGCCGACGTTGTATTTCTTGGTGCTCATGGAGTGGGGAAGGGTGCGGGGCGCGCGCGGAGTCGCGACCTCGGTCGGGAGACGCTGGGGGACGTCCCTTCGAAAAGGATGCGTGACCTTACTTCGGGCAGGAAACGTAAACGAGACGCTTTTTCTGCCTTATTAGTCTCTTTTCCGTCTTAACCGCTGAACGGAGGGGATACGTGGGCAAGGTGACACGGTGACAAGGGGATGCTGCGAGGGGCAGGGGCAGGGACAGGGACAGGGGCATGCTGAAGACAACCAGAGGTCCGAAGGATCAGAGGTAGGGCTGACCGCCTCGGTCAGCTGCGGCTAAGCGAGGGTGCTCAACCCTACCCGCCGCCTGAAACCTGCATCCACGTTTGCACCTTTGCACAGGCCGCAGGCCGGTTTGCACTTTTGCACCCAAGAGGCCGGCGCGCGGCGCTGGCCCCGCCTCTCAGAATTCCCCGAAGCCGAACTGATCCGCCAGGGCGAGGCACTCGGCCACGGGACGCAGGCCTTTGGACGGCGTGGGGTCGGAGAGGCAGGCGGCGGCGGCGCAGACGGCCAGTTTGAGGCGCGCCTGCATCTCCAGGCCTTCGTGCAGGCCGTACAGCATGCCGGCGGCGAAGGCGTCGCCCGCGCCGGTGGCGCCCTTGCTGTAACCGGAGGGAAGCTTGAGCGAGGCCTGCCTGAGTCGCAGCCCTTCGGCCGTCGCGCAGACAGCTCCGTGCTCGGTGTGGATGGTCACCGTGCGCTTCACCCCGGCGGCGAGCAGCTGTTCGGCGGCGCGGATCAATCCCTCGGCGTCACCGGCGGCGACCGGCGTCCCCAGGGTGTTCCCGGCCTCGATCTCGTTGAGCACGAGGTGGTCGGTGAGCGGCAGCGCGCTGAGGGCGATCTCGCGGAAGCGGGGGTGCGTGGCGCTGACCATGTCGACCGACGTCTCCAGGCCCGCCGAGCGGGCGTTGAAGAGCAGCTTGGCCGCGACCGTCTGGCCGCCTTCGAAGCTGTCCATGCGGTCGAGGAGCATGAGGTAGCCGAGGTGCAGGATACGCGCGTCGGTCTTGCCGAACCCGCAGTGCTTGAGGTCGAAGTGGGCGTTGGCGCCGCGGCAATGGAAGAACGTGCGCCGTCCGGTGGACTGCACGGTCATCGCGTCGGTAAAGGACGTCGGGTGTTCTTTGCTCAGATGCAGCTGGGCGACGTCGATGCCGTGCTCCTCGCAGTCGCGCTTGATCCACTGGCCGTTGGCGTCATCGCCGACGAGCCCGCAGGCCTCGAGCGGGAAGCCGGCCTTCATGGCTGCGAGGTCCTTAAGGACGTTGTAAGGCCCGCCCCCGTTGGAACGCGACTCGCCCAGGATGCTCGCGAGCGTGTCCTGCGCCGGGTAGGCGTCGATGACCTTGACGTAGTCGACGATGAAGTTCCCCGCGGCGAGCAGGCCCCTGCGTTCCGTACGGCCCATGGCGTCAGAGCGCGACGGCCTCCCCCTTGGCCTGCGAGCGCAGGGCGGCGTCGAAGATCTCGTGCGTGGCGACGGCCTCCTCGGGCGTCGCGCAGCCGAAGCGCCCGTTGAGCTCCCCGGCGCGTTCCATCAGGTAGGCGGCCCACATCTGCTGGATGACGTCGGCGAAGCCCGGTTCGAAGATGCCGCCCGTGACCGCCTTGAACGGCGTGCCGAATCCGAGGTCGGTCCGCTTCCAGAACTGCTCCTTGCCCCGCTCGAAGAGCCAGAGCGCCTTGGTGTCGGAGGTGCTGTAGCGGACGCCGCCCTCGGTGCCCAGGATCTCGACGTACCAGGTGTTGGTCGCGCCGGGCATGAGGCGCTTCATCTCGAGGCGCATGGGCACGTCGTGTCCGCCCACCTTGATCCAGGTGCTGAGCAGGGCGTTGTCCCAGGTGTCGCAGGCCGTCACGCCGCCCTTGCCGTCAGGGCGCTGCGGGTAGCCCTTCTGGAGCTGGGCGAAGACGCGGGAGGGTTTCCAGCCGAGGCGGAGTGGGATGTGGCAGGCGTGCATGCCGAGGTCGTTGAGCACGCCGCCTTCGCCGCAGGTGGCGTTGAGGCGCTTCCAGTTGGCGGCCTTGGTGGGGTCGAGGTCGCTGCTGTGGTGGAAGCCTGAGACGACCTCGAGCACCCGGCCGACGGCCCCGGACTTGGCGAGCTCGTACGCGCGTTGGGCGCCGGGGAAGAAGGGCATCTCCGAGCTGCAGCGCACGAAGCGGCCGCTGGACTTCACCGCCGCCTGGATGCGTCGGGCGGAGGCGAGGTCGATGCCGAAGGGCTTCTCGGCGAAGAGGTCCTTCCCGGCGGCGAGGACGTCGCAATAGAGCTTCTCATGCAGGTTGTGCGGGACGGCCACGTAGACCACGTCGACCTCGGGGTTGGCCAGCAGGGCCTTGGTGTCGGTGGTCTTCTGAGTGCAGGAGGGGATGCAGTCGAACCACGCGAGCGTGGCGGGATTGAGGTCCGCCACGGCCGTGAGCACAGGCTTCACCGTGACGTCGGTGAGCGCGCACCAGCGGGCGAACGCGCTGGCCATTTCGCGGCCCATGAGGCCGCCGCCGATGATGCCGATGTTGACTGATTTCATGATGGAAGATGACAGATGACGGATGACAGATGGCAGATGACAGAGGACGGATGACAGATGGCGGATGACAGAGGGAGAGTGTTTATCTGTGATCGATTCAGCACTCTATGCAGTCATCGATTCAGCACTCCTCTCCTTCCGATACGCCCGGGCCAGCAATGTCACGGGCTGGAGGAGGGTGACGGGGGAGCCGGCCTGGCGGAGTCCGCGCTCGATCTGCAGGTGGCACCCGGGGTTGGCGGTGGCTAGGACGGTCGCGCCGGTGGAGATGACATGCCCGACCTTGCGGACGAGGAGCTGTTCGGACTGCTCAGGCTGGGTGATGTTGTAGATGCCCGCGCTGCCGCAGCACCAGTTGGCTTCAGGGAGCTCGACGAGCCTGAGTCCGGGGATGAGCCTCAGGAGGTCGCGGGGCTGCCGGGTGACTTTCTGACCGTGGGTCAGGTGGCAGGAGTCGTGGTAAGTTACGGTCAGGTCACCCAGGCCGGCGCGGGGCGCGACGCAGCCTTTCTCCAGCAGCCATTCGTGCACGTCCTTCACCTTGGCGTCCCACTCCTTGGCGCGGGCGGCGTAAGCGGGGTCGTCGGCCAGGAGCTGTCCGTAATGGCGCAGATGGTTGCCGCAGCCGCCGGCGTTGGTGATGATCGTGTCGAACTGCGACGGCGGAAAGAGGTCGATCATGCGGCGGGCCAGGGTCCGGGCCGGCCCGGGTTCGCCGTTGTGGGCGTGCAGCGAGCCGCAGCACGGCTGGACGGGAGGCGTGACGACCTCGCACCCGTTGGCCAGCAGCACGTCAGCCGTGTCGCGGTTGACGTCGGAGAACGTCAGGTCCTGCACGCAGCCCGTGAGCAGCGCCACGCGGTGCTGCTTCTTGGCCGGGAGTTCGACCGGCCGGATGAGCTCGTGCGAGAACTTCGGCGAGACCGTCGGGCATTGCGGCTCCAGCCGACGCAGGTCGGCGGGCAGCAGCCTGGTCAGCCCGATGCGACGGAAGGCCGTCTGCAGGCCGAGCCGTTGGTAGAGCCGCAGCAGCCGTCCCGCGACGCGCAGCAGCCGCGGGTTCATGAAGAGCCCGCGGATCGTGACGGCGCGCCAGAAGCGGCTCGAGACGGTCCGGTTGAGTCCGGATGCGGCGACCTCGGCGCGGGCCGTCTCCAGGAGGTTCGAGTAGTCCACGCCCGCCGGGCAGGCCGTCTGGCAGGCGAGGCAGCCGAGGCAGTAGCTCATCTCGTCGGCGAAGGCCGGCGTCAGCTTCAGTTCGTCGTCGGCCACCGCCCGCATGAGCGAAATACGCCCGCGGGGGCTATGCCGCTCCTTCTTCGTCGCGTCGTACGTCGGGCAGGCCGGCAGGCACATGCCGCAGTGCATGCACTGCTGGAGCACCGAGTAGTCGAGCGACTTCAGCGACGCCTTCATTGCTCAGTCGAAGATCTTGCCGGGATTGAGCAGCCCGCGGGGGTCCCACGCGCGCTTCAGCTCGCGCATCAGGTCGTGGCTGCCCTCGCCGACCTGACGTCGCAGCCAGGCCTTCTTGGCCAGGCCCACGCCATGCTCGCCCGTGATCGTACCGCCGACCGCGAGCGTCTTCGTCACGATGTCCTCGAGCGCCTCGTGGACCCGGGCCATCTCGTCGGCGTCCCGTTCGTCGGTGAGGAAGGTCGGGTGCAGGTTGCCGTCGCCCATGTGGCCGAACGTGCCGACCCTGAGCCGGCGCTTCTTCGCGACCTCGGCGATGTATCCGACCATCTCCGCCAGCCGGTCGCGCGGCACCGTGACGTCCTCGAGGATCGTGGTCGGCCGCACCCGGGCGAGGGCGGAAAAGGCCGAACGGCGCGCCGTGGCGAGACGGGCCGCCTCCGCTTCGTCGGCGGCCGTGCGCACTTCCCGGGCCCCGCGGGCGCGGGCGATCTCGGCCATGCGGCCGGCCTCCTCGGCGACCGCGGCCGGATGCCCGTCGGTTTCCATGAGCAGGAGCGCCTCGCAGTCGCGGGGTAGGCCGATCTTCGCGTAGTCCTCCACGCAGCCGACGGTCGTGCGGTCGAGGAACTCCAGCGTGCAGGGGATGATGCGCGCCGCGATGATGTCGGAGACCGTCTGGGCGGCCTCCTCCATCGTGGCGTAGGTGGCGAGCATCGTCCTGCGCGCGGCCGGCCGGGGAAGCAGCCGCAGCAGGACCTCGGTGATGATGCCGAGCGTGCCTTCCGAGCCGATGAAGAGGTCCTTCATCGAGTAGCCCGCCACGTCCTTCACGCAGGCGTTGCCGAAGCGCGCGACCCGTCCGTCGGGCAGCACGACCTCGAGGCCCATGACGTAGTCGCGGGTCACGCCGTATTTCAGCCCGCGCAGGCCGCCGGAGTTCTCGGCGACGTTGCCGCCGATGGTGCTGATCTTCATCGAGCCTGGGTCGGGCGGGTAGAAGAGACCGTGCTCATTGGCCGCGGCATCGACGGCGGCCGTGATGGCGCCCGCCTGGACGCGGACCGTGAGATTGGGGGCGTCCACGGCCAGCACCTGGTCCATGCGGACGAGGCAGAGCACGAGGCTGCCCGGCGAGGGCACGCTGCCCCCGCTGAGGCCCGTGCCCGAGCCTCGCGTCACCACGGGGACGCCTCGCCCGTGGGCGAGACGCATGACCGCGGCGACTTCCTCCGTCGACCCCGGCAGCACGACCGCGCCGACCGGTCCCTTGAGGGCGGCGGTGCCGTCGAAGCCGTAGGGGAGGGTGTCCTCGGGTGACGTGAGCACGTGGGGCGCGCCCACCGTCGCCCTCAGGGCGTCGACGAATGTCGGGTCGGCGGCGCCCACGGGTCGCTCAGATGAGCTTGAGCGCCTCGTCGACCGAAGCGCCGCGGTGCACCATGGCCATGAGGGCCTGCGTGATGCCGCGGGGATTGGGGTGCTGGATGACGTTGCGGCCGTAGACGATGCCGGAGGCGCCCTGCTTGAGGAGACCCTCGGTGCGGACCAGGATCTCCTTGTCGCTCACGCGACCGCCGCCGCGCACGAGCACCGGGATCCCCGAGGCCGTCTCGATGACCTTGTGATACTGCGAGACGTCGTCGGTCGGGTCGGCCTTGATCACGTCGGCGCCCAGCTCCACCGCCTGGCGGACCAGGTGGAGGATCTTGGTGAGGTCGCCGTCGACCATGTAGCCGCCCGCGACCGCGTTGGGCTGGAAGACCAGCGGCTCGACCATCATCGGCATGCCGTAGTGGTCGGCCTGCGGCTTGAGCTTGAGGATGTTCTCGACGCAGCGGGCGGTGACGTCCGGCGCGCCGGGAATCTGGAAGAGGTTCACGCAGACGCAGGCCGCGTCGAGACGTACGGCCTGAAGCATCGTCTCCTCGATCATCAGGCTGAAGGCCGTGGACGGGAGCTCCTTGCCGTAGACGTTGGCGGTGTCCGTACGCAGGACGAGGGCCGGCTTCTGCTTGCCCGGGACGGACTGCAGGTGCCGGGCCTGGCCGACCGTCAGCTGGATGGCGTCGGGGCCGGCGTCGACGAGCGTCGCGACGACCTGGCGCATGTCCTCGATGCCCTGCAGGAAGCCGGGCTGGTTGAAGAAGCCGTGGTCGACGGCGACGTCGAAGCAGCGCTTGGACGAGGCGTTGAAGAGGCGGTTGAGGCGGTACTGCTTCATGAGGGGAGGGCGGGGCGGGACTTACTTCAGTCCCATGATGTGCTTGAGGACGTGGAGCTCGAGGACTTCGTAGTCGCGGGCGTCGCGATACTGCTGGACGAGCTTGCGGTCGAGCGTGCGGGCCTTCTCGACGAGCGCAAGGAACAGCTCGCGGCTGTTCCTGAGGTGGTCGGTGACCGGGCAGCCGCGCTGCGTACGGATGGCCTTGACGTCCAAGCCGATGAACTCGCCGCGGCGGCCGTAGCCGGATTCCTCGAGGACGCGGACCTGGTTGAAGGCCGCGCGGAGGTTGGCGCCGCCGAAGTTCTTGTCCTGGTCGTATTTCAGGCCGTTCTGGTCGTTGAGGTGGACGCTCGCCAGCTTGTCATGGGCGAGGGCGAAGGCCATCTCGTCGCTGGCGTCGAGGCCCGCGAGCATGGCGTGGGCGGATTCGATCAGCCCCTTGACGCGGCGGTGGTCCTTGGAGGCGTAGGAGAGGGTGAGGGCGTGGCCGATGGTGGGGACGTAGGCCTGGTCGGTCGGCTCGTTCGGCTTGGGCTCGATCCAGATCTCGATGTTCCTGTCGTAGTCGAGCATGGCGTTGACCGTCTCGAGCAGGCGCTGGTAGGCCAGCTTGGCGTCCTTGGCCTCGCGGATGTAGGTGCCTTCGCGGGCGAGCCAGAGCACGATGGCCTTGGAGCCGATGGCGTTGGCGATGTCGATGGACTTCTTGGTGCGGTCCCAGGCGTAGGCGCGGTCGGAGGCGCTGTTGGAAGTGTAGGCGCCGTCGACGGTCTGGTCGGCGAACCACAGGCGCGGGGCGACGAATTCCGGGGTCAGGCCTTGGTTGGAGAGCATCGCCTTCACCTCGGTGGCCCTCTTCTGGATCTGGTCCGGCTTGAGGCCGTCCATGCCCGGGACGACATCGTCGTCATGGAACTGCACGCCCTCGAAGCCAAGCGGGCGGTAGAGGGCGAACTTCTCCTCGTGGGGGAAGGCCTTACGGACGTCGCCGCCGAAGGGGTCGCCGCCCTCGCTGATGTTCCAAGGGCCGAAAGAGAATCGATAGGTGACGGGGGTGCTCATGGGGAAGGCCTCATTTTAGCATCCGGCAGGGGAATCGCTACGCTGGGCGTCTCCCGAAATGGCACTATCATCTCAACTAACCCCTTGCGGGAGGGGGTCCTTCTGATACGAATAACCCTATGAAAGCCATCCGTGAGAAGGTCGAGCTGCCCGAAGGGCACTCCTTCCGCGTGTTGCGTTGGTCGAAGTCCCTCCGGGAAGTCGAATGCATCCTCGGGCCAGGGCGGACCCAGCCGGTCCAAGGGGAGGGTAATCACTGGCACTTCCACAAGGAGATGGAGCTGACGCTCTTCACCGCGGGGGAGGGCACGCGTTTCGTCGGCGACGCCATCGGCGCGTTCGCGGCGGGCGACCTGGTCCTGCTCGGCGAACGCCTGCCGCACCACTGGCATACCTCGGGCGCCTCCGGCGGTCTCTCGATCCAATGGCACTTCCCCGAGAGCCACCCCGTCTGGGCTTTTCCGGAGAACCTAGAACTGCGTGAACTCTTCAAGCGAGCCGAGCTCGGCCTGCATCTGCGCGGGCGGACGGCGACGGCCGTCGCCGCGCTCATGCAGGAAGTCGCCCGGAGCAAGGGCGCAGGCCAGCTGGCGGCGCTGTTGCGTCTGCTCGCCGAAGTCGCCGCCGCCCCTGAGTCTGAACTGGCCCTGCTGTCGTCGAGGAGTTTCACGCTCAGGGCCGAGTCGCATTACCAGAAAGCCATCTCGAAGTCCGTCCAGCACCTCGTCGCCAACTTCCGCGACGAGGTCCGCCTGGACGATCTCCTGGAGATCTCCGGCCTGAGTCGGCCGACCTTCGCCCGGCAGTTCAAGCAGCACTCCGGCCACAGCTTCAGCGCGTTCGTCAACGAGCTCCGCCTCCAGGCCGCCCGCCGGGAACTGCGGGATGGTGAGCGGAGCGTGCTGGACATCGCGCTGGCCTGCGGCTTCCGCCAGGTGACCTTCTTCAACCGCCTGTTCAAGCGGGAGATGGGCTGCACTCCGGTGGAGTATAGGAGGAAGCAGCGGAGGAAGGGGAGATAGTTTAGGGGACTGGGTTAAGGGCTGAACCGATGGCAGAATTGCGCCCTCTTTGATTGGCTGGTTCTCCGGCCAACTGGCCAATCGGTCCGTTGGTCAGCTTTTCCTAGACTAAATCCGACCTCGGCTTCGCTGATTAAGATATGGGCAAGGCGGCGTCCTTTGCCCAGACTTTCCCCAACCCCATGAAGCTCCCCGCGCTCCTCCTGCTGGCCGCCGCGTCCGTCTCTTATGCCGCCGACCCGGCGCTGACGATCTACAACGGCGGCTATGCCGTCGTCCGTGAGACGCTGCCCATCGACCTCAAGGCCGGCGTCAATCAGGTCTCGTTCGCCGGCGCCACCGCGCAGGTCGAAGCGGACTCGGTCATCCTGCGCGATGTCGCGGGCAAGGCCGAATTCCAGATCCTCGAGCAGTCCTACCGTAACGACCCGGTCTCGCAGGCGATGCTGCTGTCCCTCTTCGAAGGCCAGGCGTTGGAATTCATCCGCCGGGAGGCCAACAAGCCGGATCGCCTCGTGAGCGGCAAGGTCGTCCGCAGTGGTTTCGTCCCGGGCGGCGGTTACGTCGAACCTATCATCGAGGTCGACGGCAAGCTGCAGTTCACGTTGCCGGGAGAGCCGGTCTTCCCGTCGCTCGGCACGGACAACGTCCTCAAGCCGACCCTGAACTGGAAGCTCAATGCGGCTTCCTCCGGTAAGATCGACGCCGAGGTGGCCTACCTCAGCCGCGGCTTCACCTGGGAGGCCAGCTACAATCTCGTCGCGCCGGAGAAGGGGGATACGGTCGACATCGTCGGCTGGGTGACGATGAACAACCGGAGCGGCATGCTCTTCGCGGACGCCAAGATCAAGCTCATGGCCGGCGACGTGAACCGCGTGCAGCCGTATCGTGAGAACGGAATCGGACGTGGGATGGGGGTGGCCGTCGCCAAGTCGGCCGAAGTGGTGACGGAGAAGTCCTTCGACGAATTCCACCTCTACACGCTCGGCAATCCGGTCACCCTGCGGGACAAGGAGACCAAGCAGGTCGAGTTCGTGCGCGCCACGGGCGTCAAGGCCGAGCGGATCTATGTCTACGACGGCGGCGGATACTCGCGGCGTGGTTCGGGCGCGGCGGGGAAGGTCCAGGTGTTCCGGGAGTTCCAGAATACTTCGGACAACCGGCTCGGGATCGCCCTGCCCAAGGGCAAGCTGCGGTTCTATTCCCAGGACGGCGACCGCCAGCTCGAATTCGTGGGCGAAAACCAGATCGACCATACCCCGAAGAACGAACGGGTCCGGGTCTTCACCGGCAACAGTTTCGACCTGGTGGGCGAGCGACGTCTCGTCAGCCAGAGCGAGCGCTCCGCCGAACGCACGGCCACCCAGGTGGTCGAGGTCAAGGTGCGCAACCGCAAGAAGGAGCCCGTCGAGATCCGCGTGGTCGAGCATGCCAGCCGTGGCGGCAATTGGACGCTCACGGCGCAGAGCCAGCCGCATGAGAAGAAGGACGCGACGACCTTCGAGTTCCGCGTCCCCCTGCAGCCCGACGAGGAGAAGACGCTGACCTACACCATCCGTTACACCTGGTAAGCCCTTTTGCGCCCTAGGTCCAAGCTCATATCCTCATGAAACTCCCCGTTCTCTTCCTGCTCGCCGGCGCTTCCGCCGCCTTGGCCGCCGATCCGGCTCTCACGATCTACAACGGCGGCTATGCCGTGGTCCGTGAGACGCTGCCCATCGACCTCAAGGCCGGCGTCAACCAAGTCTCGTTCGCCGGAGCCACCGCGCAGGTCGAAGCGGACTCGGTCCTCCTGCGCGATGTCGCGGGCAAGGCCGAGTTCCAGATTCTCGAGCAGTCGTACCGTAATGATCCGGTCTCGCAGGCCATGCTCCTGTCGCTTTTCGAGGGCCAGACGCTGGAATTCGTCCGGCATGAGACGAACAAGCCCGACCTCGTCGTCCCCGGTAAGGTCGTGCGCAGCGGTTTCGTGCCCGGCGGCCGCTTCGTCGAGCCAATCATCGAGGTCGACGGCAAGCTGCAGTTCCTCCTGCCCGGCCAGCCGCGGTTCCCGTCGCTCGGCAACGACAACATCCTCAAGCCGACCTTGAACTGGAAGCTCAACTCGGCCTCCGTCGGCAGGATTTCCGCCGAGGTGGCCTATCTCAGCAAAGGCTTCACCTGGGAGGCCAGTTACAATCTCGTCGCCGCCGAGCAGAGCGACCTCCTGGACGTCGTCGGCTGGGTGACGATGAACAACCAGAGCGGCATGACCTTCGCCGACGCCAAGCTGAAGCTCATGGCCGGCGACGTGCATCGTGTCGTCAACCGCACCCGGGGTTTTGGCGACGCCATGCTGATGGCGGAGGCCGCCCGCGGAGCCGACAAGGTCGTCACGGAAAAGTCCTTCGACGAATTCCATCTCTACACGCTGGGCAATCCGGTCACCCTGCGGGACAAGGAGACCAAGCAGGTCGAGTTCGTGCGCGCCACGGGCGTGAAGGCCGAACGCGTCTATGTCTACGACGGCGCCTACCAAGGGGGCGCCGGGAAGGTGCAGGTCTATCGTGAGTTCAAGAACACCGAGGCCAACAAGCTCGGCCTCGCCCTGCCGAAGGGCAAGGTGCGCTTCTATTCCCAGGATGGCGACCGCCAGCTCGAGTTCGTCGGTGAGAACGAGATCGACCACACGCCGAAGAACGAGCTGATCCGCGTGCTGACCGGCAACAGCTTCGATCTGGTGGGCGAGCACCGGATGGCGAACGAGAGCGAGGACGGCGCCAACCACGTCGCCACGCAGACCTTCGAGATCAAGGTCCGCAACCGCAAGAAGGAGCCCGTCGTGATCCGCGTGCGCGAGCATGCCCATCGCAGCAACACCTGGACCCTGACGGCCCAGAGCCAGCCGCATGAGAAGAAGGACGCCCACACCTTCGAGTTCCGCGTGCCGCTCCAGCCCGATGAAGAGAAGGTGATCACCTATACGATTCGGTATACGTGGTGATGAGGTAGGGTCGGCACTGCGTGCCGACCTAGTTGTCTCCGGCCGCCGGATGGTGGCCGAGGGTAGGGTCACGACTACGTCGTGACCGGGCGCGGCGTAGCCACGCCCCTACCTTCGGCCGCCCTGCGGCGGCCGGTTATTCCAACCGCTAGCCGCTAACCGCCAACCGCCACCACCTATTTTGCTAGCGAATGGAACTTGGCTAATTCTTCGGCAGTTAACGCGCGGTCGAAGACGGCGACGCCGCCGATCCAGCCGGTGAAGCCGACGCCACGGGAACTATGGATCACACGGCCGATGGTGAAAGGCCCGCCGGTGCCGTCGTTCTTGGGCTGGTAGATGCCGTGAGGATACCACCAAGGATTGAGCCGCAGGGCCACCAGTTCACGGGCCGTCTCCTGGCCGTTGGTGACGGTGACCTTGACCTTGGTGAAGGCGTATTCGCGGAGTTCCTGACGCGTGGTCTCTTCGGCCGCGAGGACCGTCACCTTGACCGGCTTGTCCTCCGGCGGGTTGTAATACTGGTCAGCGGGAAACTTAGGGTCTTCGCCCTCCTGGAGCCCGGGGATCTTGGCCAGGCGGCCTTGCAGCCAAGCATTGGCGGCGAAGGAGAGCAGCTTGTCTTTCTGGGGGTTATCCAGCCAACGGTCGCCGCTCTGGCCGTTGAGCCAGCCGGTGATCAGCTGCGTCTTGCTGTCGAAGGTCATCGCGAACGTCTGCCAGGACTTCGCCAGCACCTCGGGCGAGGCGTCTGCGGGCACCTTGGGCGACAGCTCCGCGGAGTTGCACTTGTGCAACGCATACTTGTTGGTGAACGAGCTCGCGCCGTTTTCGGAGACGTGGCCGCAGGCGGAGCCCTCCTTGTTCAGGCCCGCGAAGAGGGCGTATTGGCGTTGGCCGCGCTCGACCTTGGCGATGGTCTCCGTGGTCTTTTCCTTCAAGTCGGTGCCTTCGTGCCAGATGCCGGCGAGGGCGTGGTTGCCGCTTTCGCGGATGGCCCAGACGACGACCGTGACGGCCTTGCCGACCCCCTTGATGTCGAGCGGCGAATCATGCAAGCGGGTGCGCGGGACGAAGAGCAGGGGGCGGAAGTCGGGATTGGTCTCCTGCTTGATGCGGATCGCCTGGCCGAAAGGGCCTGATCCCAGCAGCGGGAAATCGGCATAGCTGGCGGACGGGCCGGCGTTCCAGAGGTCCTTGATGTAGTTGCCTGCATCCAGGGCGTAGTCGTTCGTCGCACCGGCCGGAACGTGGGCCGTGAAGCGCTTGCCCGGGGCCTCGCGTTGGGTGAAGTCCCAGAACGCCACCAATCCGGGCGTGTTGGTCACCGTCGCGACGCGCTCTTGGGCGGATTGGCCATGAAGCGGTGCGGAGAGCAGGAAGGTGGCGGCAAGGAGCAGGCGCTGCATGTCCTCAATGAAGCTCAAGAATGTCCAGGCGCAAGGGATGATTCATGCCGGGATGTTCAGGCCAGGATCTCCTTGATCACGTGTCCGTGGACGTCGGTGAGGCGGCGGTTGGCGCCGTTGTGCCGGAAGATGAGCTTCTCGTGATCGAGGCCGAGGAGGTGCAGGACGGTGGCGTGGATGTCATAGCCCATCGTGAAGCGCTTGCGATCAGCGGGCTTGAAGCCCCATTCGTCGCTCTGGCCGTGGGAGACGCCGCCTTTGATGCCGCCGCCGGCCAGCCAGTTGGTGAACACGAAGGGGTTGTGGTCGCGGCCCTTGCCGCCCTGGGCGCAGGGCATGCGACCGAACTCGGTGGTCCAGAGGATCAGGGTGTCCTCGAACATGCCGCGGTCCTTGAGGTCCTGGATGAGGGCCGCGGTACCCTTGGCCATGCCGAGCGAGAGCGGGGCATGGTCACGGGCGATGTCTTCGTGGGAGTCCCAGTTGCGTCGGGGGAAGCCGTTGTCGTTGCCCGACCAGATCTGCACGAAGCGCACGCCTCGCTCCAGGAGGCGGCGGGCGGTCAGGCACTTGCGGCCGAAGGCGTCCTGTTCTTCGGCGATATTGATCTCCTTGGGCCAGACCTTGGTGGAGTTGTCGATGCCATATCGGGCCAAGGTCTTTTCCGATTCCTGCGAGAGGTCGAGGGCGTCCGGTGCGGCGAGCTGCATCTTGGCGGCGAGCTCGTAGCTGCGGATGCGGGCCTCGAGGCGCGGGTCGCCCGGATGCGAATCGGCATGGGCCCGGTTGAGTTTGCCGAGAAGTTCTAGTCCGGCGGCCTCACCGGAGGGCGTGATATAGTCGGCGGGCGGCGGCGCGAGGTTGTCAATCGGCCGCGGGGCGTTGACGCGCACCTGCGTGGCCTGGTTCTGGCCGGGAAGGAAGGCGGAGTCCCAGTTCTTCTGGCCGTTGGACGGCAGGCCGCGGATGTCGGGCAGCACGACGAAGGTCGGGAGGTTGTCGTTGAGCGAGCCGAGGCCGTAGCTGACCCAGGCGCCGACGCTCGGGTAGCCGGGAATCAGGAAGCCGGTCGACTGCAGGAGGGTGGCCTGGCTATGCACGCCGGAACGGCCGACGATGTCGTGCACGAAGGCGATGTCATCCACGACGTCACCGATGGGCGCGACGATGTCACTGAGCATCTTGCCCGACTTGCCGCAGGGCTTGAACTTCCAGGGCGACGCGAAGGTCGAGCCCGGGCTGCTCTGGAAGAGTTCGACGGCTTCGCCCGGATCCCACTTCTCGCCGTGCTTCTTCTCGAGCAGGGGCTTGTGGTCCCACATGTCCACGTGGCTGGCGGCGCCGGCCATGAAGAGCTGCACGACGCGCTTGGCCTTGGCCGGGGCATGGAGCACGCCGCCGGTGGGCGTGGCGGCGTGGAGCGATTCCTGTCCGAGCAGGCTGGCGAGGGCGATGCCCCCGAGTCCGCCGCCTGAGCAGAAGAGGAAGTCGCGACGGTTCATCGCGGTGACGCCAGACTGACGATGATAGGGGGAGTCGTTCATGGTCAGTCGACGAAGTTGAATTCGTTCAGGTTGTAGATGAGCCGACAAAGGTTCGTGAGCCCGTGTTCGCGAACATACCCCGACATCGCTTCGGCCTCCTTCGCGGAAGGCGGCCGCCCCAGCGCCAGGCGGAAGGCCAGGTCGATCTGGGCGGGCGGAGCGGAGGCCTCCTTGGCCACGCGGGCTGCGAAGTGCCTGGCCATCGCGACCGTCAGGCGGTTATTGCGCATGGCGAGCGCCTGCAGGGCGTTGACGGTCTCGTTGCGGCTGGCGACCGACATCGAGGGGTCGGCGCAGTCCAGCACGGTGAGGAAGGGCTGCGGCTGGGAGCGGACGATGAAGCGATAGACCGAGCGTCGGTGGGACTTCGGGTCCTCGACGTCATGCTGGTCGTATTCGTAGTGCGGTGAATGCTGCGGCTTATCGATGACGAAGTCCTGGAAGCCCGGGCCGCCCATCGTGAGGTCGAGCTTGCCGGCCACCGCGAGCACCGAGTCGCTGACCGCCTCGGCCTCGAGCTTGCGGCGGTTCATGCGCCAGAGGAAGGCGTTGCTCGTATCGATCTTCTCATTGGCCGGGTTGCCGAGGGAGGACTGGCGGTAGGCCGCGCTGGTTACGATGAGCCGATGGAGCTGCTTGAGTGACTGGCCGCTGTCTCGGAATTCGACCGCCAGCCAGTCGAGGAGCTCGGGGTGCGTGGGCTGGCTGCCCATGCGGCCGAAGTCGTTCGGCGTATCGCTCAGGCCCCGGCCGAAGTGGTAATGCCAGACGCGGTTGACGATGACGCGCCAGGTGAGCGGATTGCGGCCGTCGGTGATCGATTTCGCCAGGGCGACCCGTCGGGCGCCTTCCGGGGCGTCGGCGGGCAGGTCGAACCGGGAGCCGAGCTCCTTGGCGAAGGGCAGGGTGCCCGGGCCGACTTCCTTGTCGGGCTGCTGGACGTCGCCGCGCTTCAGCACGAAGATCGGACGCGGCTTGCCGCCATTGGCGCCGGTGCCCGCGAAGGAGCCGGAGCCCTTGTGAATCGTGCCGACATACGCGACCTGCGGAGCCGGGAGGGCGGCGAGTTCTTTGGCGATCTTGGCGCGGGCGGCGGTTAGCTCGGCGAGGCGGGAGTTATCAGCCGGCGAGACTTTGTTCGAACCCTTGCGGATCTCGGTGCGCTCGCGCTCAAGCTGGGCGATGCGGGCGTCGTCGCGTTCGGTCTTGGGGCCGTAGAAATACCCGTCGGTCAGGTTGAGCCTTCCCCAGCGCGGGCCGGCCTCGATGCTGTCGAGTGAGGTCACGTTGGCGCCTAGGGCGACGTTGCGGCCCTTGGGGTCGATGGCTTGGAGTTCGGCCAAGGCGAAGATGTAGTCGTTCCTACGAAGGGCGAGTTTGGTGGCCGTCACGCGCAGGTAGCGTCCCCTCAGTCCTTTCAGGGGGAATCGCTGCGGCTTCACGCCGGGATTCGGGACGTCGGCACCGGTGAAGTCGGCGACGGTGGTCACCCCTTGGACGAATTTCGCGTCGTCGGACAGCTCGACCTTGTATCGGAGCGGGAAGCCGAAGCCTGCGCCGATGTTGTTATAGGTGTCGTGGCAGCCCGTCAGGATGACCTCGGTGAGTTCGCGGGCGACGCCGAGATCGACCTGCGCCCATTTCGTGACCGACTGCTCCTTGGAGATCGCGCTGTGGTAGCCGTACTCCGGGCGCTCGACGGCGGCGGTGCCCTGCTTCAGTTCGTCGATGAGCTTGCCGATGAGCGTCACCCGGCGGCTGTCGACCGTCGCGATCCGCTCGTTGACGGCCTTGATCTCGCCGTCGAGACGGGTTCGCTCGGCGACCAACGGGGCACGTCGCTTCGCCACGACGGGGTCGACGTCGAAGGTCTTGTCAGCCCGGTCCAGGGCCGCGAAGACGGCCTGCAGGCGGTAGTAATCTTCCTGCTTCACCGGGTCGAACTTGTGGTGGTGGCAGCGAGCGCACTGCGCGGTCGTCGCCAGGAAGGCTCCGGTCGTGTTGGAGACCATGTCGTCGCGGTCGGGGCGCGGGCGATCTTCCCGTCGAGCTTGGTCTCGGGGAGTTCGGCGTGGCCGATGAAATCCCAGGGGCCGGCCGAGATGAACCCTTGGGCCACGTGGCCATCGAGGGTGTCGGGGTACAGCGTGTCGCCGGCCAGCTGCTCCTCGACGAAGCGGGCGTAGGGCTTGTCCGCGTTGAAGGCGCGGATGACGTAGTCGCGGTAGGGCCAGGCGTTGGGCCTGAGCTTGTCCTTGTCGTAGCCGTGGGTGTCGCCGTAGTGCACCACGTCGAGCCAGTGACGGCCCCAGCGCTCACCGTAGCGTGGGGAGGCCAGCAGGCGGTCGGCGGCCCGGCCGATGGCCGTGGGCAGGTCCTGGGAGGCCTCTTTCTCGAAGGCATCAAGCTCTTCCGGCGTGGGCGGCAGACCGATCAGGTCGAAGTTGAGCCGACGGAGGATCGTGCGGGCGTCGGCGACGCCTGAAGGCCGCAGGCCCTTCTCCCGGAGTTTCGTCAGGATGAACCGGTCGACGGGGTGGGCCGCATCGCCGGAGGGCAAGGCGGGCTTGGTCAGGGGCTTCAATGACCACCAGTCCATAGGGTCGGTCTTTTTCAGGGAGGCGGATTCCGGCCAGACCGCGCCTTCGGCGATCCAGCGCTTCAGCGTAGCCACCTCGGCGCCACTGAGCCGTGCGCCCTTGGGCGGCATGCGGGTCTCCTTGTCCTCCGTCGTCACGAACCTGATGAGCGGACTCTCGCCGGGCATGCCCGGGATGATGTTCGGCGCGTGGCTGTCGCCGCCGTGCAGGGCGACCTCGCGATCATCCAGCCGGAACTCGCTCTTCTGTTTCTTCGGCCCGTGGCACTCGACGCAGTGCTTTTCGAAGATCGGCTTCACCTCCGACTCGAAGGAGACGGCGGCGGGGAGCGCCGCTGAGACGAGCAGCAGGGCGGTGAGGAAGGCTGGATGAAAACGCGTGTGCATGGTTCGTCGTCCTTGGTTCATTCTCAGCGGATCAGGATTCCTTTGCCTGAGCCGCCCTTGGGCGTGGTCTTAGGGTAATCGGGGTTGGGCTTCAGCACGACGACTTTGATCACTTGATCGAACGGCAGATCGGCCGGGGAGCCTTCGGTGCGGACGCCGTTGACCTTGAGGTTGCGGACGGTGCAGTCCAGGTCTGGGGAGAAGATTTCGACCCATTTCTCAGGTGCGTTCGGTCCGCCTCGCTTGTAGGTCACCGATAACGGGCCGATGCTGAGGAGATGCCAGTCGGGTGCGATGGGGTGACGCACAAGGACGTCTTCAACGCTGAGCCCGTCGGTGTCGGCGTGGACTTCGATCTTGCCGGGATGATTGAAGGTGAGCTTTTCGAACCGGATGTCCTTCAAGGTGCCGATGGCCGCGCTGAAATCATTGTCCCGGCCGAGTTCGAGGTTGGGCTGATCGTAGAGCTTGAATTCGCGTATATCGGTGATGCGGCGAAGCGTGATGTCAGCGATGGGGCAGGCCAGCGTCGTGCCGTCCGGGAAGCGTTTGACGCCGGGCAGGAGGCGGATGGCCCTGGCGGAGGCCACGCCTTCGGGCGCGCCCATGATGTCTTCGATGACGATGCGCTCGATCGGTCCGTAGCTGGGCGCGTAGTTCTTCCACTCCCAGGCATTGAGCGCGACGTTGTCGTCGTGCGGATCGCCGCGCACGCCCCGGATGAGGCCGTCGCTGGCTGGTCCGTTCACATGCACGCCGTCACGCCGGGTTTCCTCCAAGGTGATGTTTTCTATTCTGAACTCCCTTGCGTTCGCCAGATGCACGCCGAAGGGCCTGCTTTGGCGTATGGTGAGGTTCCTCACCGAGACGCGGCGCACGTTCTGGAGTAGGATGACGCCGTGCGTGCCGAAGGCGGTATCGGTCTTCGAGGAGAGGCCGAGCTGGTTGCCGTTGAGACTGGCGGCGTTGGCCAAGGTCGACCATACGCCACCCTCGATGGAGATGTCGGCATCGCGGGGCTGATCGGCCGGCACGGGCTTGGTGTTCAGGGTGACGACCCGCTCGTTGCGCACCATGCAGGTGTTGGTGCCGGGCTTGAGGCGGATCTCCGCGGTCGGGTCGGCGCTGAGCTTCTGGCCGGATTTCAGGACCAGCGGGCCGTCGAGGTAGTAGGGTTGCGCTCGCGCGGGGATGTGCAGCGTGCCCTGGGCGTCGAGCGAGGCCTGCATGGCCTGCGTCCAGACCTCCGCCGTCACCTTTCGCGCCTCCGCCTTGCCGGAGGCGTCCGGCCATTGCTCCGTCCAGGATTCCGTGCGGACGAGCGCTTGCCATGCGCCAAGGGGCTTATCCGCCGCGTGTATCGCGGCCAGCGGCGAGAGTAGGAGGGCGTAGAGAAGTCGCATGACTTATCTCGCCCAGCGCAGGTTGAAGAGGATGTGGTTCATCATGGCCTCCGAGGCTTCGGCGGGCGTGCCTTCGGCGAGGGCCTTGAGCAGGTGCCGGTGGGCGCGGATGGTCTCCTTCTCGGGCACGAAGTCGTCCCCGCTCTGACGTCGGTAGATCTCCACCAGGTGCGCCTCCCACTGCCAACGCAAAGGCTCCCAGAGGCGGATGAGGCTGGCGTTATCGCCGCGGGTGACGACGTGATGGTGGAGGTCGATGTCCAGACGTGACAGTGCGGCCAAGTCCGTCGCCCGTTCCTGGGCGGCGATGTTCTTTTCCAACGCCACGGTGTCTTCCTCGGTCCAGAGACGGTTGGCCAGCCGGGCCGCCATGCCCTCGATGGCCGCGCGAGCCTCCATGATTTCCCTCATCTCAGATCCCGAGAAGCTGCGCACCCGCGTGCGTCCGGTCTTTTCGAAGCGCACCAGGCCCTCGCGCTCCAGCGCGATCAGCGCCTCGCGGATGGGCGCTCGGCTCGTGCCGTAACGGCGCGCCAGTCCGGGTTCGCCGAGGGCGGATCCCTGCTGCAGCCTGCCGCTGACGATTTCACGGCGCAGGCGCAGATGGGCGGCCGTGGCTTGGTTGGCGGCGCGGGGTCGGGGCATGCTCTCAAAGTGTCGACACTTTTACCGATGGCAAGTTTCTCTATCCGAACCCTTCTGGGGACTTTGGCTCAGCCACCGCCCGGCGGTGGAAGACTCAATTGAAGGTCGGGGGCGGCAGCGCGGTGATCGGCCTGATGCGGCTCGGATCCTGGGCGCGGGGGCGCGGGTCGTGCCAGCGGGCGCGCGGAGCGGGGGCCTGCGCGTCGAGCCAGGCGCCGAGGCGCAGACGGAGTTCGGCCACCGAGCGGGCGGCGCCGTCGCCGAAGGCCGAGCTGCCGGCGTCGTCGGCGTAGGTACGGACGGTGCCAGCGCGCATGCCTGGGAGCTGCAGCACGGCGGCGCCGACGGCGTCTCGGTCCTGGCCGGTGACCGCCGTGTAGATGGCGAGGTATTCGGCCAGTTGCTGGCCGGCGCGGAAGGCCTTTAGGCGCAGGCTTGGCTGCGGGCCGTCGGGTCCGGGATAGAAGA
>VHDL01000017.1 GCA_016871415.1 Verrucomicrobiota bacterium | reverse complement strand
TGCGTGAACTACGCGCGCTGCTTCTCCATGCGCAGCACGGACGATGGAGTCACCTGGAGCGCGCCGGCGGAAATCACGGCGTGCTTTGAGCCGTTTCGGAAGAAGTATGACTGGAAAGTCATCGCCACGGGGCCGGGACATGGCATCCAGTTGAAGAATGGACGGCTCGTCGTGCCCATCTGGCTGGCGTATGGCGGCATCGGCGATCACGGACCCTCCGCCTGCGGCACCATCTTCAGCGACGATCACGGCAGCACATGGAAGGCGGGCGACATCGCCATTCCGAACGAAGGCGACACCGCCACCCCGAACGAATCCATCCTCAGCACGCTCTCCGATGGCCGCGTGATGATGGTCTCGCGCAGCATCTCGAAGCCCAATCGCAAGCTAGTCACCACCAGCGCCGATGGCGCGACCGGCTGGAGCCCCGCGATGTTTCACGATTCGCTGTGGGAACCGATCTGCATGGCCAGCATCATCACGCATCCGACGGGCGTGCTGCTGTTCTCCAACCCGCACACGCTGGCGGTCGACAGAGAAGGAAACCCTGTCCCCGCAGGCAAAGGCAAACGCGAGAACCTCTCCATCAAGCTCAGCCGCGACGACGGCAAGACCTGGCCCGTCAACAAAACCCTCGAACCCGGCAAGGCCGCCTACTCCGACCTCGCCGTGCTCCCCGAGGGCACCTTGCTCTGCCTCTTCGAGCGCGCGGACTCCATCGACTGCGCGCGGTTCAATCTCGAATGGGTTCAACAACCATGAGACACACCCTCACCCTCCTCACCGCCCTGCTGGCGGTCGTCACCGCTCCGGCGGCGGACAAGGCGCCCGCCTCGGGTGATTTCAAGCTGACCGGCGACCGATGGACGTATCGCGAGGGAGAGTTCACCATGAACGGCGTCCTGCTCAAGCCCAGGGCAAAGGACCCTTCCCTGCCGTACTCATCAGCCACGGGCTCGGCGGAAGCGCGGAGAGCTTCGGGCTCAACAAGGCGCGGGAGATGGTGAAATGGGGGTTCGTCTGCATCGCCCCATCCTACACGCATTCCGCCGATGCCCTGGGGCCCAGGCCCGGCGCCGCCAAAGGAGACCCTTCGGCGAAGGGCACGCCTCCGCAGAAAGGCGGCCGCAGCGGACAGCACCCCGCCGATTTCGGCGCGAGCGCGGAGAACCTCCGGCGCGCCCAGAAGTGCCTGGACCTCCTGGCCCGTATGCCGGAGGTCAATCCGAAGCGCATCTTCGCCTACGGCCACAGCATGGGCGGATTCGTGACGATCGGCCTCGCCGCGACCGCGCCCGACCGCCTGCAGGCCGCGGCGATCACCGGCAGCGGAATCGGTCGGAGCGAAGGCTACCCCGCGCCCTCCGCCGCCAAGGCAGAACTGGTCCGGACGCCGTTCCTGATCCTGCATGGCAGCGCGGACACGACCGTCCGGCCCCAGCAATCGGAGGAATTCAAAGGCATCCTCGACAAGAACCGCGTGCCCAACGAACGCACCGTCTACGATGGCGAGGGCCATCCCATCGACCAGACGCAACGTGAGCGGGTGTTCACTTCGGCCAGGGCATGGTTTGAGAAGCACGGCTCAAAGCGACCTTGAGAAGCCCGGAGTCTGAGGCTACACAATGGCCCCCCATGACGCCGCCCTTATCCGGATTGCTGGCCCTCCTGCTCATCACGTTGTCCGCCGCCGCACGGCAGCCGAACGTGATCTTCATCCTCACCGACGACCAAGGCTGGGGTGACGCGAAGTTCGCCGGACATCCTTATGTGAAGACGCCGAATCTGGACCGCCTGGCCAAGGAAGGCACGTGGCTGCGCCAGTTCTACGTGGCGGCCACGGTCTGCTCCCCCAGCCGCACGGCCTTCATGACTTCCCATTACCCGGCCCGTCATCAGATTCACGGCCATTTCGCGGAGCATGCTCAGAACGCCGCCCGTTCGATGCCGGACTGGCTCGACCCGGAGGTCACCACCCTGCCCGACCTCCTGAAGCAGGCCGGCTACGCCACCGCGCACTTCGGCAAGTGGCATCTTGGCAACGGCAAGGACGCCCCGGCCCCCGAGGCCTACGGCATCGACGCATCGAAGACCCAGAACTCCAACGGCACGCCGCTCGGTGACGAAGGCAAGGAACCCTACTTCCGCGCCCGCTCCACTGCCTTGATGGTCGACGAGACGATTCGCTTCGCCAAGGCCAACAAGGACAGGCCCTTCTACGTCAACCTCTGGACCCTCGTCCCGCACGCCGCCCTGAAGCCGACGCCGGAACAGCTCGCCGTCTACGCCGAACTGCAGCCCAAGGCCGATGACCCCGCCTTCGGCGAATGGACCCGAAAGTATTACGCCAACGCCAAGGACCTCCGCTCGCAGATGCAGGTGTTCTGCGCCTCGCTCACCGACCTCGACACGCAGATCGGCCGCCTGCTGGACTCGCTCGACGAGCTCGGGCTGACCAACGACACGCTGATCTTCTTCTCCAGCGACAACGGCCCGGAAGACTATCGCATCGGCAACGCCGCCAATGCCGGCGTCGGCAGCGCCGGCCCCCTCCGCGCCCGTAAGCGCAGCATGCACGAAGGCGGCGTCCGCACCTTCGGTCTCGTCCGCTGGCCGGGCAAGGTGCCCGCCGGCCGCGTGGAAGAGAAGGCCGTCGTCGGTGGCGTCGATTTCCTGCCTACGATCGCCGCCCTCGCCGGCGTGAAAGTTCCGGCCAACCTCGCCTCCGACGGCGAAGACCGCTCGGCCCTGTGGCTGGGAGGCGCCGCCACGCCACGCCGGGCCCCGCTTTACTGGGAATGGATCTCCGGCGTCCAAGGCCCCCAAGACGGCTACCAGCCCCCGCCCCTCTGCGTCAGAGACGGCGACTGGAAGCTGTTCGTCGACCACGCTGGCAAGAACGCCCAGCTCTTCGACATCCCCAAGGATCCCGGCGAACACCATGACGTCGCCGCGCAGAATCCGGAAGTCGTCAGGACTCTGACCGCAAAAACCCTCGCCTGGGCCAAGACCCTGCCCCCAAGCCCCGCCCGTGACAAGTTCATCGCCAACGGACAATCCAAGGGGACGGCTAAGTCAGCACCCGCCAAGGCCAAGAAGACCCTCGACCGCCCGAAGATCTTCGACGGCTGGGACAAGGACAAGGACGGCTACCTCGCGAAAGACGAATTCATCCCGCACATGGGCGACCAGGCCGACGCCCCGGCGCGCTTCGTTCGTTTCGATAAAGATAAGGACGGACGCCTCTCCAAGGAAGAGTTCGTCCGCGCCGGCAACTGAGACCTTCCTCATGCGATTGCTCACCCTCCTCACCCTCCTCGCCGGCGCCATGCTCGGCGCTCAGGAAGCACCCAAGACGAAAGCCCCGGCCAAGAAGGCTAAGGCCGCCCCCAAGGCCGACGCGTATTCGGCCTCGCTGCCCAAGCCGACCCATGCCGGCGTCCGTTATGGCGACCATGAGCGACACGTGCTCGACTTCTGGAAGGCGGAATCCGCGACGCCGACGCCCCTCGTCTTCATCATCCACGGCGGCGGCTGGGTCGGCGGCAGCAAGGAGCGCGCCGAGAAGTTCGCCGACGTCGCCGCCCTGCTCAAAGCCGGCGTCTCGGTCGTCTCCATCAACTACCGCCTCATCAAACGCGACCCCGCGACCGACACCTCGCCGGCCGTAAAGGCGCCCTTACACGACGCCGCCCGCGCCCTGCAATTCGTGCGCAGCAAGGCCGCCGAGTGGAACCTCGACAAGAGCCGCGTCGGCGCCGCCGGCGGTTCGGCCGGAGCCTGCTCCAGCCTCTGGCTGGCCTTCCATGACGACCTCGCCGACCCGAAGTCGGCTGACCCGGTCGCCCGCGAATCCACCCGCCTGACCTGCGCGGCCGTGACCGGCCCGCAGACCACCCTCGATCCGGCGCAGATGAAGGCGTGGACGCCCAACAGCAACTACGGCGGCCACGCCTTCGGCTTCAAGACGTTCGAGGAGTTCCTCGCCGGACGAGAGTCCATCTTGCCCCTGATCGCCGAGTATTCACCGTATGCGCTGGTATCCTCCGATGACCCCGCGGTGTACATGACCTTCGGCGCCCCGCCCGCCATCGGCCAAAACCAGAAGGACCCCACGCACACCGCGAACTTCGGCGCCAAACTCGCCGAACACTGCGCGACGAAAGGCGTCTCCGCCGAGTTGCATTATCGGGGGCTCGCCAACCCGAAGCACGCCACGCCGACGGACTTCCTGCTCGCGAAGCTGAAGCCCGCGAAATGATCCGGCTGCTCGCCATCGCCGCCCTCCTCTGGGCGAGTGCGCCCGGCGCGCTCGCGGCCGAGTCTCCGCAGCCCAACGTCGTCTGGATCATCGCCGACGACATGTCGCCCGACATCGCGGCCTACGGGGCTCCCGGCGTGAAGACGCCCCACCTCGACCGCCTGGCGGCCGAGGGACGACGCTACGCTCGAGCCTACGCCACCGCTCCGGTCTGCAGCTCGTCGCGTTCGGCGTTCATCCTCGGATGCTACCAGACGACGACCGGGCTGCACCCGCACGACACCGAGAACCCGCAGCCGCTCCCGGCTCCCTACAAACCGCTGCCCACCCTCCTCCGCGAGGCGGGTTGGTTTGTCACCAACTGCGCCGCACCCGGCAGCCAGCGTGGCGGCCGCGCCATCACCAAGGGCAAGACCCATTACAACTTCGCCCACGACCCCAAGGTCCTGTTCGACGGGGATGACTGGCGGAAGCGTCGGCCCGGCCAGCCCTTCTTCGCCCAGTTCCAGATCACGGAACCGCACCGGCCCTTCCCGATTCCCGCGCGATACGACGAGGCCGCCCTGGCGGCCATCAAGCTCCCGCCGAATTATCCCGAACACCCGCTGACCCGCCGCGACTGGTATGCGTATGAACGGAGCGTCGAGGTCGTCGACCAACGCGTCGGCGCCATCCTCGCGCAGCTGGAAGCCGAAGGGGTCCTGCAGAATACCTTGGTGATGTTCTTCGCCGACCACGGACGTCCGATGCCTTGGGGCAAACAATGGCTGAGCGTCGAAGGCTTGCAGGTTCCTCTGCTGATCCGCGGACCCGGCGTGACGCCTCGCAGCCTAGAGACGGGCTTGGTCAGCCTCATCGACCTCGCCCCCTCCGTGCTCAAGGCGGCCAGTCAGCCGGTTCCAGGCTGGATGGAGGGTCGCCCGGTACTGCAAGGCGTACCCGCCGACCGACCGCACCTCTTCGCCGCCCGCGACCGATGCGGCGACGCCATGGACCGCATCCGGGCCCTCATCGGCGCCGACACCCTGCTCGTCCGCAACCACCTGACCTCGGTCTCGCGTCTCAATTGGTCCAGCTACAAGGAAGATAGTTATCCGGGGATGCCTCTGCTCCGCGTCCTGCAAGCGACCGGCAAACTCGAACCCTTTCCCGCCCGCTGGCTCGCGCCACAGCGTCCGGAGTTTGAGTTATACGACCTCAAGGCCGACGCATCAGGGGTCCACGATGTCTCCGCCGACCCGGCGAACGCCGAAACCATCCGCCGGCAAAGCGCCGCTTTGACGGCCTGGAGCGAGACATCCCAAGACCAAGGCCTAAGCGGCGACCCCACGACCGAACCCAGTCTGGCCGAGATCCAGCAAGCCAAACGCCAGGACTACCGCCGTTCCTGGACCAAGCGACTAGGCAAACCTGAGCCCACCGACGCGGAACGACTGGCTTGGTGGGAGCAAAGCTACGGTCTCACGCAAGGCACCCTCGCCAAATGACCCATCGCTTCTGCCCCGCCCTCCTCTCCGCCCTTCTGCTCATAGGCTGCGCGACCCAAGAGACCTTCTCCGTCCGGGAGGACTTCGGTCCCGGCTTCGACGCGAAGAAATTCCTGACGCCCCTCCCGAACAAGAACACCTCCGTCCGGAACGGCGCGCTGTGGACCCGAGGTTCCAGCGGCGGCAAATACCCGCCGATGGTCTACCTCGCCCTGGACGGCAAGGACCTGACGATGTCATTCCGGTACCGTCATCTCGAGAAAGGCGGCATGCTCTGGCTCTTCGTGGACGGCGACGACGGCTACGGCTCGGTCGATCACATGCTCCGCGTGCGGCTCAACCGCGACAGCGTCGTCCTCGAAGTCGACGCGCACAGCCCCGACCCGAAGCACCCGCTCCGCCAGAATACCCGCGAGGCCGACCCGGTCAGCAAAGTCTACCGCACCAACGAACACTTCCCCGCCGAGAAGGTCGACCTCTCGGCGAACGAATGGCGCACGGTGAAACTCATCTTCAAAGGCGACACCGTCGAAATGTCCGTCGAAGGCAAGTGGACACGCACGCTGAAGCGCCCGAACTTCGACGCGACCAAGCGCAAACTGCTCTGGATGCAGAACGGCGGCGCCGCCGGCATCGAGATCGACGACGTCGTCGTCATCCCGACACCCTGAACATGCGCAAACTCGCTCTCCTCCTGCTGGCCGCCCTCTGCTCCGCCGAGGAGACCCCGCCGAACTTCGTCGTCATCAACGTCGATGACCTGGGCTACGCCGATATCGGGCCGTTCGGCTCCAAGCTCAACCGGACGCCGAACCTCGACCGCATGGCCAAGGAGGGCATGCGCCTGACCTGCTACTACGCCGCCCCCGTGTGCTCGCCCTCGCGCGCGATGCTGATGACCGGATGCTATCCGAAGCGCGTGCTCCCGACGCCGCACGTGCTGTTCCCCGCCGCCGAAGTCGGCCTGCATCCCGACGAGGTCACCGTGGCGGAGACGCTGAAGGCGGCGGGCTACGCGACCGCCTGCGTGGGCAAGTGGCACCTCGGCGACCAGGCCACCTTCCTGCCCGGCGCGCAGGGCTTCGACTTCAGCTTCGGCATCCCGTACTCGAACGACATGGGCACGGCGGCCGAGGGCTCCAAGAGCGACCTCGGCAAGCCGACGCCGAAGACCGAGGCGAAGGCCAATCCTGGAAAGATGAATCCGCCGGAGACCGGCCTGCGCGGGAGCGACCAGCCCCCGCTGCCCATGCTGCGTGACGGCAAGGCCGTCGCGCGCGTGAAGCAGGCCGAGCAGCAGCGCCTCGTCGCGGACTACACCCGCGAAGCCGAGGCCTTCATCCGACGCAGCAAGGACCGTCCCTTCTTCCTGTATCTGCCCCACAGCTCGGTGCACTTCCCGCTGTACCCAGGCGAAGCCTGGGCCGGAAAGTCCCCCCATGGACACTATTCCGACTGGGTCGAGGAGACCGACTGGTCGGTGGGCCGCATCCTGGACACGCTGAGGGAACTCGGCCTCGACCGTCGGACGCTCGTCATCTTCACCTCGGACAACGGAGGCACGCCCCGCGGAAGCAATGCGCCGCTGAAGGGCCATAAGGGAAGCACTTGGGAGGGCGGCGTGCGCGCGCCGACGATCGCGTGGTGGCCGGGCCGGATCCCCGCCGGCACGTCGAGCGACGTCATCACCGGCATGTTCGACGTGCATCCGACTTTCGCCCAATTCGCCGGCGCGAAACTGCCTGACCGCAAGATCGACGGCCTCGACCTCTCACCGGTCCTCCTCGGCAAGCAGGACGCCAAGGGCCACGACGAGTTCCTCTATTTCCGCGGCCTTACGCTTGAGGCCCTGCGTGTCGGTCGCTGGAAGCTGATGTTGGAAGGTTCCAACGCTCCCTTCCAGTCCAAGCAGCCGAAAAAGGACGCTCCGCTGCGCCTCTATGACCTCGAAGCCGACATCGGCGAGGCCACCGACCTCGCCGGGGCGAATCCCGACGTCGTGCAAAGACTGCTGACGAGGGCCGCCGCCGTGGACGCCGACCTGGGGCGCACCGAGACGGGCCCGGGCGTCCGCCCGCTCGGGCGCTTCCCGAATCCCCGCCCGGTCATCGGCAAAGACGGGGCGGTACGTCCCGACGCCGTCGGAACCACGGAACGTTTCCCCTGACTTACCAGCCATGCGCCGCCTCCTCACCGCCTTCACCGCCGCCCTGCTCTGCTCCGCCTGCTCAACCGGGCCGTTGCTCGTCCAGGAGGAGCCGCCGGTCGTCGTCGCGCCCGACCTGAGCTCGCCCTTCGGCGAGCCGTGGAAGATTCCGCATGGTGAGTGGAAGCCCGACTTCGGCGTACTGCGCATGACCGAGATCCCCGCGCGCAAGCACGTCCCCGTGCTCCAGCACTGGGTCGGCCTCAAGACCGCCGTCATCGAGCTGGAATTCCGCCAAGACATCCCGACGACCTTCTACGTCGGCTGTGACGCCGAGAAGCATGTCGGCCGTGTCGTGATCACGCCCAAGGAGGTCCATATCGCCGAAGACTCCGTCAAGCCCTCGCACATCCTCGCCCGCATGCCCCTCGAAACGGTCAAGGGCCAGTGGCGCCACGTCCGCGTCGAATGGACCGGCGACCGCATGGCCGTCCGCATCGACGGCAAGGAGCTCAGCGCGAGCCATCCCTTCCTCGCCACGCCCAAGGTCCGCAGCTGGATCGCCGGCGCCAAGTCCTCCGAGGTCCGCAACTTCGTCATCAAAGGCGTGCCGCAGTGAGAACCCTGCTCACCCTCCTGCTCGCTCCGCTCGCGGCCTTAGCGGCCGACAAGCCGAACATCATCCTGATCTACTCGGACGACCACGGCTGGGCGGACCTCGGCGTCCAAGGCTCGGACCAGGACATCCGAACGCCACACCTCGACGCGATGGCCCGTGACGGCGTCCGCTTCACCCGTGGCTACGTCACCGCGCCTCAATGCGTCCCCTCGCGCGCGGGCGTGCTCACGGGCCGCTACCAGCAGCGCTTCGGCGTGGAGGATAACAATAAAGGTCCGCTGCCGCTCACCGAACTGACCCTCGCCGAACGCCTGAAGTCCGCGGGCTACGTCACCGGCCAGGCCGGCAAATGGCACCTCGACATGATCGGCGGCAAGAAAAGCGACAAAACCCTGCGCCTCTCGAAGGAACACATGCCGCACGCGCAGGGCTTCGACGAATACTTCCGCGGCGAGCTCCGGCAGTTCTACGCCTCGCATGATCTGGCGGGAAAACCCTTCGCCGACGCCCCGCACGTCGTCGCCGACAACCGTTTCCGCGTGGTCGTGCAGACCGAAGCCGCGCTGTCCTTCCTGGACCGCCGCGCCGCCCAGCCTGCGCAACCGTTCTTCCTCTATCTCGCCTATTTCGCCCCGCACGTCCCGCTCGAGTCCCCGGAACCGTGGTTCTCCCAGACGCCCGCCCACCTGCCCAAGGAACGTCGTCAGGCCTTGGCGATGATCGCGGCGATGGACGACGGCATCGGCCGGCTGCGCGCGAAGCTCAAGGCGACCGGTCAGGATCAGAACACGCTCATCGTCTTCATCGGCGACAACGGGGCGCCCCTCGGCAAGGCGTGGGATGGATCGCTCAACACGCCGCTCATCGGCCAGAAAGGCATGCTCGCCGAAGGCGGCATCCGTACGCCCTTCGTGGCCACCTGGCCCGCGCGCTTGCCCGCCGGCAAGGCGTACGATCAGCCCGTCAGCAGCCTCGATGTCGCCGCCACCGCGGTGGCCGCCGCGGGCCTGCCGCAAGCTCCGGAACTCGACGGCACGGACCTGACGCCCTTCGTGACCAACCAAAAGCCCGGCGCCCCGCATGAACGCCTTTTCTGGCGCTGGGGCTCGCAGGCCGCGGTGCTGGAGCATCCCTGGAAACTCGTCCGCCTCGGCGACCGCGAGGAGATGCTGTTCGACGTGACGACACCCGACGGCGAGAGCCTTGCGAAGAATCAGGCCAAGGCCCGCCCGGAGATCGTGGCCCGCCTTCGTACGGCGCTCAAGGCCTGGAGCGACACCCTCTCGCCGCCCGGCCTGCCTACGAACCTGGACCCGCATCACGAAGGCATGTTCGCAGAACATGGCGTCATTGCCGGCTCCGCCGCGCCGCGCAAGAACGAGCCCGCGGGCGCGATCCAAGGCTGGCTCTGCCGTAACGGGACCATCGCAACCCAAGACGGCGCCTTGCTCGTCACCACCGACCCCAAGTCGGCCAAGAATGCCAAGCCTTTTCTCGCTTAGACCGGCCTCACGCTGAAAGGCCCGGTGACGGCGGTCATCAAGGCCGACGCCAAGGTCGCGACCAACGGCTCGCTCAGCTGGCGCACCCAGGGACAGCCTGACTTCCTGCCCGCGAGCCTCGTCCGGTTCGGGATACCCGCCGGCACCTCCGAGCAAAGCATCACCCTGCCCGTCGAAGGCCAGGCCATCCACGTCCGCCTGAACCTCGGCGACCAGGCGGAAGGCCTGCGCCTGCGCTCGATCGAGCTCCGTCCCGCCAAGGGCGGGGCGGACATCGCGGACTTCGGTCGCTGACTCGTACCACCCTCAAATAAAAAACCTGTCCACGAGGCCGCGTGGGCCTAGTTTCTTCTCACCCCATGAACGCTCGCGCCCTCCTCGCCTGCCTGCTCGCGCTGTCGCCCCTCGCCGCCGCGGAGCGCCCGAACATCCTCCTCATCGTCGCCGACGACCTCGGCTGGTCCGACGTCGGCTGGCACGGGGGCTTCGGCAAGACGCCGCACATGGACAAGCTCGTCCGCGAGGGACGCGAGCTGGACCGCCACTATGTACAGCCCGTCTGCACCCCCACCCGCACCGCCCTGATGAGCGGTCGCTGTCCGGGACGCTTCGGCCCGCAGGCGCTCAGTCCCAGCAACCTGCGCGCGATGCCGCTCGGCACCGCCACCCTCGCGTCCGTCCTGAAGTCGGCCGGCTACCGCACGCACATCGCCGGCAAGTGGCACCTCGGCGCAAGGCCCGGATGGATTCCGAACGCCTACGGCTTCGACACCAGCTATGGTACCCTGACGGGCGCGGCGGATCCCTGGACCCACAAGTATCGCAAGGGCAATCCTTACGAAGACACCTGGCACCGCGACGGCAAGCTGTTCAAGGAGGAGGGCAACGCCACCGAGCTCATCGCCGCCGAAGCCCTGAAGCGTATCACCCAGGGCGGTGACCAGCCGTGGTTCATGTACGTGCCCTTCCACGCCGTGCACACGCCCGTCGACGCGCCCGTCGAATTCAAGAAACTCTATGACGGCACGAAGTTCCACGACGACCCGGTGAAGCACGAGTCCCGCCTGCGCATGGCCGCCATGGTCTCCCAACTTGACGCCAAGATCGGCGAATTCGTGGCCGCCCTTGAGCGCACGGGGCAGCGGGAGCGGACGCTCATCGTCTTCACCTCCGACAACGGCGGCATCGAAGGCCTCAAGAACGCCTACGTCGGCAACGTGCCCGACTCACCATTCAACAGCAAGAACGACCCCCTGCGCGGACAGAAGAACACCCTCTACGAGGGCGGCGTCCGCGTGTGCGCCTTCGCCAACTGGCCCGGGACGCTCAAGCCCGGCAAGGTTTCCGCCCCTCTCTACGTCGGCGACTGGCTGCCCACCCTGTCCGGACTGGTCGGAGCGAAGCCCGCTGGCGACCCGCGCTGGGACGGCCTTGACCGCTGGAAGGCTGTCACCGGCGAAGACGCCGCGCCCTCGCCGCGGACCGTCTACATCGCGCACCCACAGGGTCAGGCCCTGCTGCATGGTGACTGGAAAGTCATCCGCATGAAGAAAGGCGCCCCTCAGCTTTTCGACCTGTCCAATGATTCTTACGAGAAGGAGGACCTGGCCGCGACCCAGGCCGGGAAGCTCAAGGAGATGCTGTCCCTGCTCGACGCGCAGCTGGCCAAGGATGACCCCGTGATGCCCGCCGACCTCAAGGATCTGCCCCACTGAGCATGCGCATCCCGCAATCCAGGCCTCAGCGTCATCATCCTCGGACCACAGGAGGGCATCGCCTTGCATACCGGGTAAGTCATGCAGAAAATGCAACGACTCCAAAATCCCTCGATTGGGTCGACTCGCCTGCTCGTTGAAACCTAAGGAAGTTCAAGGTGTAAGAAAGTCATGCGCCTTCCTCCCATTCTCTTCCTGCTGACTGCCTTCGCGGCCGCCTTGGCCCGCCAGCCCAACGTCCTCGTCATCTACGTCGACGACATGAGCTGGGCCCAGCCCGGCTGTTACGGCGGCAAACTGGCCCCCACGCCGAACCTCGACTCAATCGCCGCGAACGGCGTGCGCTTCACCGACGGCTACGTCTCGGGCTGCATCTGCTCGCCCAGCCGGGTCGGACTCCTGACCGGACGCTATCAGGCGCGCACCGGGCATGACGCCAATTCCAACGAAGGCGCCGATTCCGACTCCAAGAACCTGCTGCTCTCCGAGACCACCATCGCCCAACGGCTCAAGTCCGCCGGCTACGTGACCGGCATCTTCGGCAAGTGGCACGTCGGATCGTCCTCCGAGGCCTACCTGCCCGTGGGACGTGGCTTCGACGAATCATTCGGAACGGTCGGCAACCTGGGTGAAAAAGGCGGATTCTACCGCGGCAAGGAACTGATCCCCGATCCGCCCGGCGCCCCCGTCACGTCGCCCATCTTCGCGAAGGAGGCCGCCGGCTTCATCGAACGCAACAAGGACCGCCCTTGGTTCGCCTACGTGCCCCTCAACGCCGTGCACAGCCCCGTCGTGGCCAGCGAGCACGTCCTCGCGCGCTTCGCCTCGCTGCTCAGGCGCGAGCAGGCCTACGCCGCCCTGACGTCCGAGATGGACGACGCGGTCGGCACCATGCTGGCCAAGCTGCGGGAGCTGAAGCTCGAGGAGGACACGCTCGTCTTCGTGATCAGTGACAACGGCGGAGCGAGCCCCCTGGCCGAGATGGGCGGACTGCGCGGCAGGAAGTGGCTGCTCTGGGAAGGGGGCATCCGCGTGAGCTGGATGGCCCAGTGGAAGGGACGCATTCCCGCCGGACGCACGCTGGCCGAGCCCGTCATCCAGCTCGACGTGCTTCCCACGGCGCTGGCCGCGGCGGGCGCCGAGACCCGTCCCGAATGGAAGCTCGACGGGGTCAACCTCCTGCCGCTCCTGGAAGGCAAATCCCCCACGGCGGGACGCGACGCACTCTTCTGGCGCTTCGGCGTTCAGTACGCGGTGCGTCAGGGAGACTGGAAGCTGGTGAAGGCCGGACTGGAAAGGCCCGTGCAGCTGTTCAACCTGAAGACGGACCGCGAGGAGCAGAAGGATCTCGCCGCATCCGAACCCGATCGCGTCAAGGCCCTGCAAGCCCTCTGGGACTCCTGGAACGCCGGCAACCAGCCGCCACGGTGGGTCGACCGTCGTTGGAACGACGGCAATCTGAAGGAAGACCCTGCCGCCACCGCCAAGAAGAAGGCCAAGAAGAAGGCCGCCAAGTGACCCCCTTTCCCATGCGCATCCTCCCCGCCCTCCTCGCGCCGCTCGCGGCGCTCGCCGCCGACCGTCCCAACGTCGTGCTCATCCTCGCCGATGACCTCGGCGTGCGCGACCTCGCCTGCTTCGGCAGCACCTACCACGAGACGCCCAATCTCGACCGCCTCGCCTCCCGGGGCGTGCGCCTGACCAACGCCTATTCGGCCAGCCCGCTCTGCTCCCCGACCCGTTCGAGCATCCTCGTCGGCCAGCATCCCGCACGCACCGGCATCACCGCGCCCGCCTGCCACCTGCCCACCGTGGTGCTTGAAAAGTTGCTGCTCAAGAATGACGCGCGCGTGCAGGTGGCCAATTCGGTCACTCGTCTGAAGCCCGACTACCACACGCTGGCCGAGGCGCTCAAGGCCGCGGGTTACGCCACCGCCCATTTTGGAAAATGGCACCTCGGCCACAACAGGGCGGCGGGCGACGCCTACGAGCCGCGCGACCAGGGCTTCGACTTCGACTGGCCGCACACGCCCAAGGCTCCCGGTCCGGGCGGCGGCTACCTCGCGCCCTGGCAGTTCATCACCGACCCCGCGATCAAGGACGAGGCGGGCCGCCACGTCGACGAGCGCATGGCGGACGAGGCGGGTAAGTTCATTCGGGCCAGCAAGGGCCGACCCTTCTTCGTGAACTTCTGGCTGTTCTCCGTGCACTCCCCGTGGAACGCGCGCCCCGACTACATCGAGTACTTCAAGAAGAAGACCGACCCGGCCAATCCGCAGAAAAACCCGCTCTACGCGGCGATGGTGAAGAGCATGGATGACGCCGTGGGGCGACTGCTCAGGCAGCTCGACGAATCCGGCGAGGCCGACAACACCATCGTCGTCTTCTGGTCGGACAACGGCGGCTTCGCCTACCCGCCCAAGCAGACCGACCCCAAGGGCTACGCGGACATTCCCGCCACCAGCAACCTGCCTTACCGCAGCGGCAAGGCCTCCCTCTATGACGGCGGCACGCGCGAGCCCGGCATCGTCGTCTGGCCCGGCAAGGTCAAGGCCGGCACCACCGCGGACTTCCTCATCCAGTCGACCGACCTCTACCCCACCCTCATCAACGTCGCCGGAGGCGTGACCAAGCCCGGACAGAAAATCGACGGCTTCGACCAGACGAAGGCCCTTCAGGGCGGTCCCGCGGTCCGCCAGCGGATCTTCTGCCACTTCCCGCACGGCAACGCCACGCGCGACTCCGTCATGGACGGCTTCTACGCCGGCTCCTACGTCCGCCAGGGTGACCTGAAGCTGATCCGTTTCTACGGACGCGCCGATGACGGTTCCGATGAGCTGGAGCTCTACGACCTGTCCAAGGATCCCGGCGAAAGGAACAACCTCGCCAAGGAGCGCGCCGCCGAGGCCGCGGAGCTCAACGACCTCATCCAGCTCTACCTGGCGGACAACGAGGCCGTCATCCCCCGCTACAACGGCGAGCGCGCCAAGGGCGCGACGGCGGCGAAAGCCAAGGCCGCGCCGAAGAAGAAGGCCGTCGCGGCGGACGACCTTCCCGGCGGCTGGAAGAACCGCGCCGGATCGGCGTCCGTGCAAGACGGAGCCCTCCGGGTGCAGTCCAAGGGAGCCGACTCCTTCCTGGGCGTCGGAGCCGGCCTCAACGCGGGCACCGCCCGGCTCACCTTCCGCATCCGCGCCCCGCAGGCCGGCGAAGGCCGCGTGACGCTGCTCAACGGGACGGGGACGCCTGAATCGCTCAGCGTGCCCTACAAAGTCTCCGGCGAATCCGTCTGGCAGGACATCAGCGTCGAGCTGCCCCTGAAGGAGAAGGCCGGCATCCTCAGGCTTTACCTGCCGAGCGGGTCGCCCGCCGTGGAGTTCGACGACATCGTCCTCACCCCGCATCAGGGTGAGCCCCGCCGCTGGACCTTCTGACATGAGAGTCCCCGCCCTGCTCGCGCTGCTCGCCGCGCCCTTCGCGGCGCAGGCGGCCAAACCCAACGTCCTGTTCATCTTCGCGGACGACCACGCCTACGACGCCGTGCATGCGCTCGGCGGAAGCGAGGTGCGCACCCCGAACCTCGACCGCCTGGCCGCGGGCGGGGCCGTCTTCACCCACGCCTACAACATGGGCTCGTGGTCCGGCGCGGTCTGCGTGGCCAGCCGCACCATGCTCATCACCGGACGCACCGTCTGGCGCGCCAACGAGGTCTACGGCAAGAAGACCGAAGCCGAGCGCGTCGCCGGACGCCTCTGGCCGCAGATGATGTCGCGGGCCGGCTACGCCACCGCGATGACCGGCAAGTGGCACATCACCGCCGACGCCGAGAAGTGCTTCGACGTCGTGAAGGACCTGCGCGCCGGGATGCCCAAGGACACCAAGGCCGCCTACGGCCGTCCGACCTCGCCCGACCACGACGAGTGGAGCCCCTACGACACCGCCCTCGGCGGCTACTGGCAGGGCGGCAAGCACTGGAGCGAGGTGGTGGGCGACAACGCCGTGGGCTTCCTCGACGCCGCCAAGGGCTCGTCACGCCCGTTCTTCGCCTACGTGGCGTTCAACGCGCCGCACGACCCCCGCCAGTCTCCGAAGGAGTACGTCGACCTCTATCCGCGGGACAAAGTGGCCGTCCCCGTCAGCTTCCAACCCGAATACCCGAACGCCAAGGCCATCGGCGCCGGCAAGGGCCTGCGCGACGAGGACCTCGCGCCCTTCCCGCGCACCGAGCTCGCCGTGCGCACGCACCGCCAGGAATATTACGCGATCATCACGCACATGGACGCCCAGATCGGGCGCATCCTCGACGCCCTCGAGCGCAACGGGCAGGCGAAGGACACCTGGATCATCTTCACCGCCGACCACGGCCTGGCCGTCGGCAGGCACGGCCTGATGGGCAAGCAGAACATGCATGACCACAGCCTGCGCGTGCCCTTCATCGTGAAGGGTCCGGGCGTGACCGCCAGCGCGCGCCTCGACGCGCCGATCTACCTGCAGGACGCCATGGCGACCGCCCTCGACGTCGCGGGCGCCGAGCGTCAGCCGCAGGTCGAGTTCCGCAGCGTGCTGCCCCTCCTCAGAGGCGACCAGTCCGGCCGACGCGACGCCATCTACGGCGGCTACCTCGAACTGCAGCGCGCCGTCATCCAGGACGGCTGGAAACTCATCGTCTACCCCAAGGCCGGCGTCTTCCGCCTCTACCACGTGGCGCAGGACCCCGAGGAGCTGAAGGACCTCGCCGCAGACCCCGCCCTGCGGGATCGCCGCGCCGCCCTCTTCACCCGCCTCACCGCCCTGCAGAAGGAGCTCGGTGACAAGCTCGACCTCTCGGCGATGGCCTCCCTGCTCTGATGAATATGCTCCGCGTCCTGCTCATCCTCTCCTTGGCGGCGCTTTCCGCCGAGGCCGCGCGCAAGCCCAACATCCTCGTCATCTACAGCGACGACCACGGCTGGGCCGACCTCGGGGCGAACGGGGTCGACAAGGACGTCCGCACGCCCGAGCTGGACGCGTTGGCTCGCGACGGCGTCCGCTTCACCCAGGGCTACGTGACCGCCCCGCAATGCGTGCCCTCGCGGGCCGGGCTGATGACCGGACGCTACCAGCAGCGCTTCGGGGTGGATAACAACAACAAGGGCCCGCTGCCCGTTGAGGAGAAGACCATCGCCGAGCGGCTCAAGGCCGCCGGATACCTGACCGGACAGGCCGGCAAGTGGCACCTCGACATCGACGGCGCCAAGAAGGCCCACCGCATGATGAGGGAGCACATGCCCCACGCCCAGGGCTTCGACGAATATTTCCGAGGGGAGATGCGTCAGTTCTACGCCTCGCACGACCTGCAAGGTCGGCCCTTCCCGGACTCCCCGCATCTGGTGACGGACGCCCGCTTCCGCGTCGAGGTGCAGACCGAGGCCGCGCTCTCGTTCCTCGAGCGACGCAAGGCGGACGCCGAACGCCCCTGGTTCCTCTACCTGGCTTGGTTTGCGCCGCACGTGCCGCTCGAATCTCCGGAGCCGTGGTTTTCCCGCACCCCGTCGCACCTGCCCAAGGAACGCCGTCAGGCGCTGGCCATGATCGCCGCGATGGACGACGGACTGGGACGCATCCGTCGCAAGCTCGCGGAGAGCGGCGCCGACAAGGACACCCTGATCTTCTTCATCGCCGACAACGGCGCGCCGCTGGGCAAGGCCTGGGACGGCTCGCTCAACCTGCCGATGCGCGGGCAGAAGGGGATGGTCAGCGAAGGCGGCAACCGCGTGCCCTTCGTGGCCGCCTGGCCGGGACGCATTCCGGCCGGCACGGTGCACGCTTCGCCCGTGATCTCGCTGGACGTCGCCGCCACCGCCCTGGCCGCCGCGGGACTGCCCGCGGACCCCGCGCTGGACGGCGTCGACCTCATCCCCCGTCTCAACGGCGCGGCGGCCACGCCTCGCACGCTCTACTGGCGCTGGGGCTCGCAGGCCGCCGTGCTCGAGCACCCGCACAAGCTGGTGCTGCTCGGCGACCGCACGAAGCTGCTCTTCGACATCACCGATCCCGCCGGCGAGGACGCCGAGGCCGACCTGCTCAAGCGACGCCCCGAAATCGCCGAGGCGTTGGAGAAGAAGCTCATGGCTTGGGCGGCGACGCTCAAGACTCCCGGCCTTCCCACGTCCTTCGACCGACATCACGAGGAACTCTTCGCCACCGCCGGCATCACGAAGGCGCCTCAGGGCGCAGGCATCTCGACCCCGCAGGACGAATGGATCTGCCGCAACGGCAAGGCGGAACGCCGCGATGGTGCGTTGCGGATCACTCCGGAAGGGACCAAGCGGCCGTTCATCGCCAGGACCGGCATCGACCTCAAGGGGCCCATCACGATCGTGCTCAAAGGCGCCGGAGCCGGCGGCAAGGGAGCAGTCAGCTGGCGAACCGAAGGCCAGGAGGACTTCCTTCCCGCCAACGTGCGCGACTTCGACTGGCCTGCTGACGGACAGGAGGAGATGGTCATGCTGCCGACCATGCAGAAAGTCATCCACCTCCGTCTGATGGCGCCCGCAGGCGGGACTCAGGCCGGCCTGCAATCCATCCGCATCATGGCCCCGAACGGGGAGAAGGTTTGGGATTTCTCGGGTCGCTGAGGGATTCGGAATCGGAGACCTCATCGACGAAATAGGTAATCAACCCCCAAACCTCCCCTTGAAACCTGACGGGGGGCGGACAAGTATGACCTTGCTGGCGACCCCTCAGGCCTAGTTGGCCCATGACCCCGGTCATGCTAACGCCCGCCGACCGGCAACGGTCATCTACTGAGCCTATTTCCAACGATGCGTCAACCCCTCGCCCTCCTCCTGCTCGCGGCCGCGCTCGGCGCCGCGGAAGTCCTGCCGGAGAAGATCGTCTTCAACCGGGACATCCGCCCCATCCTGGCCGACAAGTGCTTCCACTGCCATGGTCCGGACCCCGGCACCCGCAAGGCCGGCCTCCGACTGGACACCGAAGCCGGTTTCTTCATCGCGGCCGAAAGCGGAGACGCTCCGGTCGTCAAAGGTCAGGCGGAGAAGAGCCCGCTCTACCAGCGCCTCATCACCAAGGACAAAGACGACCTGATGCCGCCGCCGGAGTCCCACAAGGAGCTCAAGGCGCACGAAATCGCCCTGCTCACGGCATGGATCAACCAGGGCGCCCCTTGGCAGCCGCACTGGTCGTTCATCCCTCCGGTCAAGGCGCCCCTGCCCGACGTCAAGAACGTGTCTTGGGCGAAGAATCCGGTCGACCGGTTCATCCTCGCCCGTCTCGAACAGGCCGGCCTGAAGCCTGAGCCTGAAGCCGACGCCCGCAGCCTCATCCGCCGCGTCTCCCTCGACCTCATCGGCCTGCCGCCCTCGCCGGACCTGATCGCGCGGCACCTGCCCAAGGACGGCGCCCGCCTCTCCGACGCGGCCCTCGGCAAGCTCATTGACGAACTGATGGCCATGCCCGCGTACGGCGAGCACCGCGCCCGCTACTGGCTGGACGTCGCGCGCTATTCGGACACCCACGGGCTCCACTTCGACAAGTATCGCGAGATCTGGCCCTACCGCGACTGGGTCATCAAGGCCTTCAATCGCAACCAGCCCTTCGACCAGTTCACCGTCGAGCAACTCGCCGGTGACCTCCTGCCCAACCCAACCGAGGAACAGCTAATCGCCACAGGACTGCAGCGCTGCAACATCACGACCAACGAGGGCGGCACCATCGCCGAAGAGAACCTCGCCAACTACGCGGCCGACCGCGTGCAGACCATGGGCTGGGTCTATCTGGGACTCCTGACCAACTGCGCCCAGTGCCACGACCACAAGTTCGACCCGGTGACCGCCCGCGACTATTACTCCATGGCGGCCTTCTTCCGGAACACCACGCAGGGCGCCCTGGACGGCAACGTGAAGGACGGCCGCGGGCCCATCCTTGTGATCCCGACCGACGCCGACCGCCCGCGCTGGAACGCGCTCAAGCAGGAGATCCCTGCGGCCCAGGCCGCCCTTGCCGAGCAGCGCAAGTCGGCCGCCCCCGAAATCGCCGCCTGGCTCAAGGCCGTGAAGGCCGAGGACCTGCAGAAGGACGTCGCCGAAGGCCTGCTCGCGCGCTTCCCGCTCGATGAAGGCAAGGGCGTGCCCGCCGGAACCAAGTCCGCCGGCACGGTTGAGTGGAAGAAGGACGGCAAGCTGGGCGCCGCCCCCGCGGTCAAGAAAGGGTCGACCCTCGAGCTCGGTGAGGTCGGCAAGTTCGACACCATGAAGCCCTTCTCCGTCGCCGCCTGGGTGCGCGTGGCCAAGGCGGAAGGCACGGGCACGATCGTGGCTCGCATGGAGGACCGCAACGCCGCCCGCGGATGGAGCCTCTTCCAGGGCGGTCGCAACTACGGCTTCTACCTCATCAGCAAATGGCCCGATGACGCCATCAAGGTGACCACGACGCGTCCTTCGGTGCGCCCCGGCGCCTGGCAGCATCTCGTGCTCACCTACGACGGCAAGGGCAAGGCCGGCGGCCTGACCCTCTACGTCGACGGCGTCCGCACCGAAATCAGGGCTGAAATCGACAAGCTGAAGACCGCCTCCGTTTCGGAGGCGCCGACCTTCGTCGGCCAGCGCAGCCAGAGCGAATTCCTCGAAGGGGAGGTGCAGGACGTGCGCCTCTACGACCGCAGCCTCGACGCGCGTCACGCCGGCCTCGTGTTCAAGGTCGGACCCCTCGCCCGGGCCGTCGCCATGGGCAAGCCCAACGCGCAGCAGCAGGCCGCCCTCGGCGAACATTACCTCGCGACTCGCCATCAGGGCTTCCGCAAGACGGGAGACGCCGTGGCCCGACTGACCTCCGAACAGGAGACGATCAAGAACCGCAACCCGATCACCCACATCCAGGAGGAGAAGAAGGACAGCGAGCCCTTCGCCCACATCCTCATCCGTGGCGCCTACGACAAGCCCGGCGAGAAGGTCGCCGCGGCCATCCCCGCCGTGCTGGGCAAGCTGCCTGAGGGCGAACCCCGCAACCGCCTCGGCCTCGCCCGCTGGATCGTCAGCCCCGCCAATCCCCTGACCGCGCGCGTGACCGTCAACCGGATGTGGCAGGAGCTCTTCGGCCAGGGCATCGTCAAGACCTCCGAGGACTTCGGCATCATGGGCGCCCCGCCCACCCATCCCGAGCTGCTCGACTGGCTCGCCGTCGACTTCCGTGAGAACGGCTGGGACGTGAAGCGCCTCTACCGTCTGCTCATCACCTCCGCGGCCTACCGTCAGGCGGCCGTCATGACGCCCGAGAAGCTCGCCAAGGACCGCGACAACTCCCTCGTGAGCCGCGGCCCGCGCTTCCGCATGGACGGCGAGATGATCCGCGACCTGGCCCTCGCCGCCAGCGGCTCGCTCTCGCCCCGCATGTACGGAGCGGGGACCCTGCCCTACCAGCCCGAGAACATCTGGGAGGTCGTGGGCATGGGCACCGAGAAATACGTGCAGGACAAGGGGGAGAACCTCTACCGGCGCACCGTCTACAACTTCTGGAAGCGCATGGCCGCCCCGGCGAACCTCGACATCTTCAACGCCCCCAGCCGCGAGATGAGCTGCGTCCGACGTGACCGCACCAACACGCCGCTGCAGGCCCTGGTCGCGATGAACGACCCGCAGTTCGTCGAGGCCGCCCGCAACCTCGCTCAGCGCGTCTTCATGGCGGGCCCGAACGAGGACGCCCGCCTCCAGGCGGCCGCCGAGCGCGTGCTCGGCCGCACGCTCCGCGACGATGAGCTCAAGGTCCTGCGCGGCTCGCTGAAGGACCTCCGGACGCACTACGCCGGCCGCCAGGCCGAGGCCGAGGCCCTCCTCAAGGTCGGCGAATCCAAGCCCCAGGCCGAAGTCCCCGCCGCCGAACTGGCCGCCTGGACCATGGTCTGCAACCAGCTCCTGAACCTGGACGAGACGATCACCAAGTGAACCCCGAACCTTCGCGACCCATGTCCCTCCTCCACGAATGGCAGTCCCTCGAGACCCGCCGCCGCTTCCTCGGACGCGGCGCCAACGCCCTGGGCGCCGCCGCGCTGACCTCGCTGCTCGGCCCGACCATAGCCCACGCCGCCCCCGGCACCGCGGCGACGCACTTCAAGCCCCGCGCCAAGCGCGTCATCTACCTCCACATGGTCGGCGGACCGTCGCAGATGGACCTCTTCGACTACAAGCCCGGCCTCAAGGACTGGTATGACAAGGACCTGCCCGACAGCATCCGCAAGGGGCAGCGCCTCACGACCATGACGAGCGGCCAGGCCCGCTTCCCCATCGCGCCGTCGAAGTTCAACTTCAAGCAGTTCGGCCAGTGCGGCATGTGGATGAACTCCGACCTGTTCCAGCACCTGAACAAGAACGCCGACGACATCTGCTGGATGCGCTCGCTCAACACCGAGGCGATCAACCACGAGCCGGCCATCTGCGCCATGCAGACGGGCAACCAGGTCACCGGACGCCCCTGCCTCGGCTCCTGGGCCTCCTACGGCCTGGGCTCGGAGAACGACAACCTGCCCGCCTTCGTGGTGCTCATCGCCACCCCGACCAACCGCGAGCAGGAGCAGGCCATCTCGTCCCGCCTCTGGTCCAGCGGGTACCTGCCGGGCGTGCACGCCGGCGTCTCCTTCCGCAGCAAGGGCGACCCCATTCTGTTCATCAACAATCCGGCCGGAGTGTCCGAGGACGTGCGCCGCAAGGCCATCGACGGCATCAACGAACTGAACCGGATGAACTACAGGCAGGTGGGCGACCCGGAGATCCACACCCGCATCCAGCAGTATGAGATGGCGTTCCGCATGCAGGCCAGCGTGCCTGAACTGACCGACCTGACCAAGGAGCCGGAGTCGACCTTCACGCTCTACGGCGAGGAGGCCCGCAAGCCCGGGACGTTCGCCAACAGCGTGCTCATGGCCCGCCGCCTGGCCGAACGCGGGGTCCGCTTCACCCAGATCTACCTGAACAACTGGGACCACCACGCCAACGTCGGCGGCCGCATGCCCAGCCAGGTCAAGGACGTCGACCAGCCCTGCCACGCCCTCATCGAGGACCTGAAGCGCCGCGGGATGTTCGAGGACACGCTCATCATCTGGGGCGGGGAGTTCGGACGCACCATCTACAGCCAGGGCGGCCTCTCGAAGGAGAACTACGGACGCGACCACCACCCGCGCTGCTTCACGATGTGGATGGCCGGCGGCGGCGCCAAGGGCGGTGCGATCTACGGCGAGACGGACGACTTCAGCTACAACATCGTCAAGGACCCGCTGCACATCTCGGACTTCCACGCGACGGTGGTCCACCTGCTCGGCTACAACCACGAGCGCTTCACCTTCAAGCATCAGGGCCTCGACCAGAAGCTGACCGGCGTCCTGCCGGCCAAGGTGGTCAAGGCGCTGGTCTCGTGAAAGCCAAGGAGCCCGCGGCGTGAACCTGCTCGGCATCGAGGGAGGGGGCACGCGCACGACCGCCCTGCTACTCGGGGCCGAGGGAGGCGAACTAGCCACGGTCACGGCCGGTCCGGGCAATGTCCGCCTGCTCAACGGCGAGGAGCTGCACGCGCTCCTGGTCTCCATCCGTGATCGGCTGCCGGCGCAACCCGGACGCATCGGCGCGGGCATGGCGGGCGTCCGTACCGCCGCCGACCGCGAAAGGCTGACCCGGGCGATCGCCGAGGTCTGGCCCGGCGTCCCCTCGGCCGTCGGCGACGACCTGCTGGTCGCCCTGGAGGCGGAGGATTGGAAGGAAGGCTGCGCGGCGCAGGTGCTGCTGCTGAGCGGGACGGGATCCTGCTGCTTCGGAAGGCGCAAGGACGGCGCCACGGTGAAGGTGGGCGGACGCGGACACATCATCGGCGACCGCGGCAGCGCGTGCGACATCGCCATGCACGCCCTGAAGTCCACGGTCACGATCTACGACATCGACGCCGCCTGGCCCGCCCTGGGCGCCGACATGCTCGCCGAGCTCCAGATGAACGACCCTGAATCGCTCATCGAATGGTCGATGACGGCCGGAAAGAGCGAAATCGCCTCCCTCGCCAAGGTGGTCTTCGAGGCCGCCGCCTCGCGGCAGGACGAGATCGCGACGGCCATCCTGCGGCGGGCGGCCGAGCGGCTGAGCAAGGACGCGGTCCATTGCGCGGCCCGCATCGCCACGCCGGAAGAGAAGGTGCAGATCGTGCTCAACGGCTCGACCTTGCTGAAGAACCCCTGGTTCGTCGAAGACGTGACCGCGCGCATCCGCGAGGCCAGGCCTGGCAGCGAGGTCGCGCCGCTCACCCGCTCCGGCGCCTGGGGGGCGACGCGCCTCGCGCTCCGGGCCGAAGACCGCGGCCCAGCAGGATCCGCGGCCGCAAGACCCAAGCCCGCGACCGGCGCGTTCCGTCCCGTGTCGGCGGCTCCGACCGAAGGCCGCAACCCGCGGTCGGTCCGTCTCTCCGAAATGCCCGTGGCCGAGGCGATCAGGCTGATGCTCGACGAGGATGCGGGTCTGCCCGCGAAGATCCTGGCCGAGAGCGCGAACATCGAATGGACCGTCGAGGCCGTCGCGAAGGCTTTCGCCGCCGGCGGCCGTCTGATCTATTGCGGCGCGGGTACTTCCGGACGCCTCGGCGTCCTCGACGCGAGCGAATGCCCTCCGACCTTCCGTACGCCCTCCAGGCTGGTGCAGGGCGTGATGGCGGGAGGCAAGCGGGCGCTCTGGAGCGCCGTCGAGGGCGCGGAGGACGACGAGGCGGCCGGGGCCCAGGCGATGACCGCCCGGGCCGTCGACGCACGCGACGTCGTCATCGGCATTTCCGCCAGCGGACACGCCCCCTTCATCTGGGGCTGCCTGGGCGAGGCCCGGCGGCGTGGAGCCACGACCGTGCTCCTCTGCTGCAATCCCGGTTACCGCGGACATCCGCTCGTCGACCGGGCCATCCTGCCCGACACCGGCCCCGAGGTCCTGACAGGATCGACCCGTCTCAAAGCGGGCACCGCCACCAAGCTCGTCCTGAACCTCATCACCACCTTGGCGATGGTGCGTTCCGGCAAGGTCATGAGCAACCTGATGGTCGACCTCAACCCTTCCAACTCCAAGCTCCGGGAGCGCGCCGTGCGCATCGTGCGTGAGCTGACCGGCGCCGATGAGGTCGCCTGCCGCCGTGCGCTGGAATCGACCGGCTGGATAGTCCGCGAGGCCTGCGGACGCCTGGGGCGCCCGGCCTGAAGTGCTTTCATGAAACTCATCCTGTCTCTCATCGCGCTGACGCTGCCGCTCGCGGCGCTTGACCAAGCGACGCTCGACCTCGCCCTCGAGCCGCCGGCTCTCAACACCAACCCGGGTCCGGAATACGCCGACGCCAATCGGCCGGGCAACATGATCATCGGCCTCGACCGGACGCCGAAAGGGCGCCTCTGGGCCGCTTGGATCGGCAACGGGGACAGCGCCAACGGCTTCCTGATGCTGGCTTCCTCCGACAACGGCGGGAAGAGCTGGTCGAAGCCTCGCTTGGTCATCGACCCGACCGACCTGCCGGGCAAACCGAACCGCCGCACGCTCGTTGGCAATCTCTGGACGGACCCACAAGGCCGGCTCTGGTGCTTCTTCGACCAGAGCCTCGGCTACTTCGACGGTCGCGGAGGGGACTGGGTTACGCGTTGCGACAACCCCGATGACGCCAACCCGGCCTGGTCGGCGCCCGTGCGCATCGCCGACGGCTGTACGCTGAACAAGCCGACGGTGCTCGCCAACGGCGACTGGTTGCTGCCCGTCTCGCTCTGGACGCGCGACCGGATCGGGCCTTGGAACAAGGATTTCAAGGGCGTGGAGACATTCCGTGACCATCATCGCGACCTCGACGCGATCCGCATGGCCAACGTCTATGCGTCTTCCGACCAAGGCAAGACCTGGACCCGCCGCGGCGGGGTGGTCTTCCCCGGCACCGACTTCGACGAACACATGATCGTCGAACGGAAGGACGGCTCGCTGTGGATGCTGGCCCGCGCCGGCCAAGGGATCAGCGAAAGCACTTCGGCCGACGGCGGCCGCACTTGGAGCACGCCGACCGACTCCGGCATCAAGAATCCCAAGGCCCGTTTCTTCATCCGTCGACTCAACTCGGGCAACCTGCTCATGGTGAAGAACGGCCCGATCGACGTCCGGCTGCCGCGGCGCTCCAGCCTGTCGGCCTTCGTCTCGAAGGACGACGGCAAGACCTGGAGCCCGGGACTCCTGCTCGACGACCGCGCCTCGGTCTCCTACCCCGACGGCTTCCAGGCGCCCGACGGCACGATCCACATCCTCTACGACTGGAACCGCCATACCGACGCCGAAATCCTGCTGACCAAGTTCACCGAGGAGGATGTCGCGAATCAGACCAAGGTCACGCGCACGCTCGTGAACAAGGCCCTCAAGACCCCGCACCCCGAACTCGGCTCCCGCGCGATACGGCCCGACCCTCGATGGGCGGCGCAAGCCGCCGAGGACGCGAAGCAGGACCGCAAAAGCATCCCTTACGAAGGCCGTTCGCCCAACCGCATGGTCTGCGACACCACGCTGCGCAAGCTGCCCGACGGCTCGTGGATCTACTTCATGCTCGCCGGCGGCGACACCGAGCCCTCGCCGCTGAACTACACCGCCGTGACGCGCAGCGACGACGAGGGACGGACCTGGACGGACCTGACCGAATTCGACGTGAGCTTCCCTCGCGAGGGAAAGACCATCGGCCAGGGCCCGACGGAGCTGTTCATCCGGGGCGGCCGGTCCACCCTCTTCTTCTCCACGCATTCCAAGCATTGGGCGAACGACTGGCGTTCCTGGTATCTGACCAGCGACGACTCCTTCAAGACCTGGAGCAAGCCGACCGAACTACCCGGTCGCCTCAAGGAGCGCACGTTCATCCGACCCTCCATCGTGACCAAGGACGGACGGATCCTGATGCCCTTCCAGCACTATGTCGGCCCCGACTCCGAGAAGGGCAAGGCGCCGCTCGACCGCGCCTTCACCAACCCGCGCAACGGCGTGCTGATGAGTGCCGACGGCGGCAAGACCTGGAGCGAGCACGGCGACGTGCGCCTCACGCCCAACGACAAGTACTTCGGCTGGGCGGAGCCGACGATCTGCGAGCGGGCTGACGGCTCCATCCTGATGTTCATCCGCGCCGACGGCCTCGGGGGCGTGCTCTATCAGGCCGTCTCCAAGGACGGCGGCCGCACTTGGCCGGAATTCGCTTCGGTCACCGACATCCCCAACCCCGGCAGCAAGGCCACCCTCTTCCCCCTGGGCGGCGACGCCGTGGCGCTCCTGCACAATCCGAACCCCAGGCGCCGCATGCCGCTGTCGCTCTGGGTCAGCTTCGACGGCGCACGGACCTGGCCCTACCAGCGCGTCCTCGTCGAACAGCCGGGTCCCGACCCTGACCGTCCCGCCAAAGCCATGGGGTCCTCGCTCAACTATCCGGACGGCTTCGTCAGCGCCGACGGACAATGGCTCCATTTCGCCTACGACGATTCTCGTCATCGCGCCGTGCACTACTCGGCGAAGCTCCCGCCCCTCCCGACCTCCAGAAGATGAAAACCGCCTTGCTCGCCTGCTCACTGCTCCTCGCCGGCTGCGCCGCCTCGCCCGATGGCGCCCGGCTGATTCCGGACGGGTGGGATCCGAAAGCTGCGGGGGACCGCGTCATGGCCGGCCTCGTCCGCGTCACCGCGCCGCAGGTGAAAGGCGCGCATGACGCGGAGTTCGCCTGTGTGGGTGAGCGGGCCTACGTCGTCTCCGAAGTCAACGACCTCAAAGGAGGGGAAGACGGCGGCTGGCCCTTCATCTACTCCACGTTGTCCATCGTGAACCTCAGGACGCTTAAAACGGAACGCGTCATCGACTTCGCGAAGGGGGAGCAGGCGTTTGCGAACGAGACCCTCCCGTCCGGCGCTTGCTGGGTGCCCCGAATCCTCCAGAAAGACGCGCGGACGCTGCGTTGCTACTTCGTGAGCCAGGCTCCGGGGCAAAGGCAGTCGCAGATGTGGTATCGCGATTTCGACCTGGGCCGGAATGAGTTCGCGCCGACGATCCACAAGGCGAAGCTCAAGACCGCGGCGGGCACCTTTGACTTCCAGCCGCAGCACTTTCATGCCGACGCGGCGGCTCACGGGTTCAAAAAGAAGGCATCGGACTCCTTCTTCTTCGTCTTCGATTCCTTCAAGACGTTCGACGGCAAGCTCCATGTCGCGCTGAACAACTTCACCGGCCGCCAGAACGCCTTGGCGCTCGTGCATGACGACCTGGAGACCTTCGAAGTGCTCGGCCACTACAACGAGCCACAGTCCGCCGCGCTCAGCGAATCAGCCGTCAACCGCCTGCCCGACGGTACCTGGATGGCGATCTGCCGCAACGACAAGGGCAACTACCACTTCACCACCAGCCGTGACGGGCGGAGCTGGACCGTAGGTCGGCCGATGCCCTTCGTGCCTAACGGCCAGAACTCCAAGCCCACTTTCGACCGGTTCGGCGGACTCTATTACCTCGGCTGGCAGGAGGCGACAAGCATTCAGGGCGCGAACCGAAGCGTGTTCAACGTGGACATCTCCCGCGATGGCAAAACCTGGGAACGCAAATACCGCTTCCAGACGCCGCAGTCCTTCCAATACCCCTCCTTCCACGAGCACGAAGGCGCGATCTGGCTCTGCGTCACCCAAGGCGATGCTGATCCAAGTCGAAAGGAACGCATCATGTTCGGGCGGCTGGAGTGAGGTCGGCTCCAGTTTACCCTCGCAACCAAGGGGGCGGGCGGCTGTCATAACCGCACCCCCATGCGTATCTTCGCCCCCCTCCTCGTGGCCGCGTCCTCCGTCGCCGCACCGGTCGCCTTCGACAAGGTCACCGTCACCAAGGACTTCGTCGCCGAAGGCTGCGCGGTCGCCGACTTCAATCAGGACGGCAAGCCCGACGTCGCCGCCGGCCGTCACATCTGGTTCGGACCCGACTTCAAGCGGCGCGCGTCCTACACGCCTGAGCGCGACAATCCCTCCGGCCCCAACAAGACGCCCTACAACCCCCTCACCTACTCCGACTACTTCATCCAATTCGCCTATGACTTCAATGGCGACGGCTGGTCCGACATCTTGGTCTACGGCCTACCGGGCGAGCCCGCCTTCGTCTTCGAGAATCCGCAAGGCAAGGCTGGCGACTGGACCCGGCACAACATCTTCGACGTCGCTGACGGCGAGTCGCCCGACCTCGTCGACATCAATGGCGACGGCAAGCCGGAACTCCTCTGCCATTCCAGCGACCTCGTGAAACCCGCCAAGGCCAAAGGCGGCAAGTCCGGCGGGCAGTTCGGCTATGTCGAGATCGACTGGAAGAACCCCTTCGCCAAAGGACGTTTCCGCCCCATTACCCCCAAGTCGCCGGCCAACGATCAGAAGATCTTCAAGTACACCCACGGCTACGGCGCCGGGGACGTCAATGGAGACGGCCGCGTCGACATCCTCGAAAAGGATGGCTGGTATGAACAGCCGGCCGACACCTCCAAGGACTCCGACTGGAAGTTCCATCCGGCCTCCTTCGGGCAGGGCGGCGCCCAGATGTACGTCTACGACGTCAATAACGACGGCCGCAACGACGTCATCACCAGCATCAAGGCCCACGGCTACGGCCTCTCCTGGTTCGAGCAGAACGCCGACGGCTCGTTCAAGGAGCACGTCATCCTGGGCAAGACCAAGGAGGAGAATTCGCATGCCGCCGGCTTCAGCCAGCTCCACGCGATGCAGCTGGTTGACGTCAACGGCGACGGCCTGCCCGACATCGTGACCGGCAAGCGCCGCTGGGCGCACGGACCCAAGAACGATGACGACCCCATGGGCGACCCCGTGCTGTTCTGGTTCGAGCTCGTGCGCGACGGCAAGGGCGGCGCCAAGTTCGTCCCCCACCAGATCGACCGCGAGAGCGGCGTGGGCACGCAGTTCTGGACCGGCGCGCTCAACAAGGACGGCAAGCCTGACATCGTCATCGCCAACAAGCATGGCGTCTTTGTCTTCACCCAGAAGTAACCCCCTGCACATTCCCCCTGATGGGGTCAGACCCTATTAATGGGGTCTGACCCCTTTATTCATGCGCAATATGCGACACCTGCTGGTCTTGTTCTTCGCCGTCACGGCCGCGGCCGCCGACCGGCCCAACGTGCTGTGGTTCATCGTGGACGACATGTCGGCCAACTTCGGCTGCTACGGCGAGAAGACCGTCGCCACCCCGAACGTCGACCGACTCGCCCGCGAGGGCACGCGCTTCAGCCGCGCCTACGTGACCGCGCCGGTCTGCTCCCCCTGCCGATCCGCCCTCGTCACGGGCATGTACCAGACGACGATCGGAGCGCACCACCACCGCAGCGGCCGGGGCGAACTCAAGATCCGCCTGCCCGCCGAGGTCGTGCCGACGCCCAAGCTCTTCCAGAACGCCGGCTACTACACCTGCATCGGCAGCGGCCTGCCCGACCTGGACTTCCGCGGACTCCCCTTCGGCCAGCCCAAGGGCAAGAAGGCCAAGACCTCGGCCGCAGGCCGGCTCGGCAAGACCGACTACAACTTCGAGTGGGACCCCGCCATCTACGACTCGCATGACTGGGCCGGCCGCAAGGCGGACCAGCCGTTCTTCATGCAGGTGCAACTGCATGGCGGCAAACTGCGCGAGGGAACGGACGCCGCCCGCGCCCAGTTCCGCGAGCGCGTGAAACGTGAGCTCGGGGCGGGCACCGAACCCGCCAAAGTCAGCCTGCCGCCCTACTATCCGCGCGACCCCGTCCTCCTGCAGGACTGGGCCGACTACCTCGACGCCGTCCGCCTGACCGACCTCCACGTCGGACGTGTGCTCGCCAGACTTGAGAAAGAAGGACTGCTCGGGAGCACCCTGGTCATCTTCATGACCGACCACGGCATCAGCCATGCCCGCGGCAAACAGTTCCTCTACGAGGAAGGCGCGCACGTGCCGCTCGTCATCCGCGGCCCCGGCGTCGCCGCCGGCCAGGTCCGGTCGGACGTCGTCGAGCACATCGACCTCGCGGCCGTCTCGCTCGCCGCCGCCGGCCTGGGCGTCCCAAACTGGATGCAGGGCAAGGACGTGCTCGCGCCGACCTATGTGAAGCGCGAAGAGGCCTTCTCGGCCCGCGACCGATGCGACGAGACCACGGAGAAGATACGCAGCCTGCGCACGGACAAGTTCATCTACGTCCGTAACTATCACCCGGAACGCCCCCACCTGCAGCCCTGCGCCTACAAGGACGGCAAGCAGATCGTCCAGCGCCTGCGCGAGCTGCACGCCTCCGGCTCCCTGTCCGAGCTCTCCGAAAAACTGCTCTTCAGCCCCACCCGCCCTCGCGAGGAGCTCTATGAACTGGCCTCGGACCCCTGGCAGACCCGTAACCTGGCCGGCGACCCGGCCCATGCGGCCGTCCTCGAGGAACATCGCCGACGCCTGGACGCCAAACTTGCCGCCACCAAGGATCCCGCGCCCGAATCGGAGGCCATGTATGACAGCGACATGAAAGTCTACGTCGCCAAGGGCAACCCCGAGGTCGAACGCAACATCGCCCAGATGAAGAAGTGGGCCGCGGAAGGGAAATGACTCCATGCGTCCCCTTCTCTCCCTTCTGATCGCGCTCACGGCCGCAGCCGCCGACCGGCCCAACATCGTGGTCATCCTGGCCGACGACTACGGCTACGCCAGCGCCGGCTGCTACGGCGCCGACCCCAAGCTCGTCCGCACCCCCGCGATCGACCGCCTCGCCGCCGAGGGCCGGCGATTCACCGATGGCAACACGACCTCATCGGTCTGCTCCCCTACCCGTTACTCGCTGCTCACGGGGCGCTACTGCTGGCGCACCACGCTGACGCACGAGGTGCTCGGCACGTTCTCGCCGCTGCACATCGAGCCCACGCGCGTCAACCTGGCCTCGCTCCTCAATTCCAAGGGCTACGCCACGGCGGCCGTCGGCAAGTGGCACCTCGGATACGGCCGGGAGAACGAGGATCCCAAGTGGCGGACCGACTACACCGGCGAACTCTCGCCCGGCCCCTTGGACATCGGCTTCGACTACCACTTCGGCGTCCCGAGCAACCACGGCGACCTGACCGGCGTCTACGTCGAGAACCGTTTCGTCTACGGCCTCCGTTCCGGAAAGATCCCCGCGGGCATGAAGATCGCCGGGCCCGACGCGGACAGCGCCGACTACAAGCCGACGTACGGCCCCGAGGACATGGAGAACGGCAAGGCCAGGATCCTTGAGCTGGACGCTCCGCGCCGGAAGAACGAGCGCGTGATGAAGGTGCTCACCGACAAGGCCGAGGCCTGGCTTGAGGCGCAGCCCAAGGACCGCCCCTTCTTCCTCTACTTCACCCCCGTCGCCGTCCACAACCCCGTCACGCCCGACAAGGCGCTGGCCGGAAGCAGCGCCGCGGGACCCTACGGCGACTGGATCCACGAGCTCGACCACAGCGTGGGCCGGATCCTGAGCGCCCTGGACCGCATGGGAGTCACCAAGGACACCCTCGTCCTCTTCACCAGCGACAACGGCGGCGTCTTCAAGCCCGACGTCGAGCGCCTCCTCCAGACCGCCGCCTTCAAGGCCGGCTTGCGCGTCAACGGCGCCATCCGCGGCGGCAAGCACGACGTCTGGGAGGGCGGATTCAAAGTGCCCTTCATCGCACGCTGGCCAGGCAAGGTGGCCGCTGGATCGACCTCCACGCAGACCGTGAGCGTCGTCGACATCCTCGCCACGACCGCCGAACTCACCGGCACCGCACTGCCGGCCAAGGAAGTCGGCGCCGAAGACAGTCGCAGCTTCCTGCCCGTGCTGCTCGGCCAGGAAGGCGCCAGGGGCCGCGAGGACGTGATCGTCCACAGCGCGGACGGCAACTTCGCCATCCGCAAGGGCCGCTGGAAGTGGATCGAGGGCGTGCCGGTCGAGGAGATCAAGGAAGGCGTCCGCAAGTCCCGCAAGGACCAGTTCCGCCCCCAGCTCTACGACACCGTCGCCGACCCTGCTGAGACCAAGGACGTCTCCGCCGAGCACCCTCTGGTCGTGGCCGAACTCAAGGACCTCCTCCGCCGTTATCGCGACGGCGGCTACAGCCGCGAGCTACCGCCCGCCGACGTGAAGCCCGCCCGCACCCCAATCGCGACATTGTCGAAGCCATCCGGAACCGTCGTGCTCGCCGAAACCTTGGCCGGACTGCCAGGCAAGCCCTGGATCGTCTCCCCGGGTGAGTGGTCCGCCAGGGATGGCGGGGCCTTCGCGACGCCGAAGGGCGGCTCCGAGAAGCCCGCCTCGCTGCGGGCGCCGCTGACCTTGGGCGACGGCGTACTGGACTGCGAACTGAACCTGCAGGGCGCGAACCGCGTCTCGCTCCGCTTCGGCGCCGGCGACGCAGGCTTCCGCCTGGTGATCTCGCGCGCCTCGGCGATTCTGACCAAGAATCCCTCCAAGGGCGAACCCGCCACGGCCACCGAAGACATCGCCAAGAAGAACCTCAAACTCCCGGCCGGCGCATGGCTTCCAGTCCGACTGACCTTCCAAGGCGATGAGGTGACCGTCCAAGTCAACGACCAGACCTTCAAGGGCAAGCATCCCAGCCTCGGCAAGCACAAGACCTCGATCGACCTGCTCGCATTCGGCGCCAGCGCAGGCTTCCGCAACGTGAAGGTCGCGAAATGAAAACCACGCCCCTCCGCGCCTGCCTTCTCCTCTTCGCCGCCGCCCTCGGCGCCGAATCGACCCCCGACCCCATCCGGACGATCCTGCCTCATGACTGCGAGGCGGCGCCGAGGATTCGCGAGGCAGAGGGGTTCAAGGCGGACGGCGCGATCCGCCCCATCTTCTACGACGCCCTGCCCTACCAAGGGAAGCCCACCCGCGTCTTCGCGTGGCTCGGCCTGCCCGCCAAGCGTGAAAGCAAGGTCCCGGGCATGGTCCTTGTCCACGGCGGGGGCGGCACGGCCTTCAAGGAATGGGTGCGCAAATGGAACGACCAGGGCTTCGCGGCGATCAGCATCGCCGTCGAGGGCCAGACCGACGTGAACACGAATCCGCAGAAAGGCAGGCAGACGTGGGCCCGCCATCCCTTCTCAGGTCCGGCCCGCGACGGCACGTTCGCCGACACCAAGCTGCCGCTGAAGGAACAGTGGATGTATCACGCGCTCGCGGACACGATGCTAGCGAATTCGCTCCTGCGCTCACTGCCGGAAGTCGACGCCTCCAAGATCGGCGTGATGGGCATCTCCTGGGGCGGCGTGATCACGAGCACCGTCATCGGCCTGGACGACCGCTTCGCCTTCGCGATCCCGACCTACGGCTGCGGCCACCTCTTCGACGCCGAGAACCACTGGGGCCGGGCCCTGCATGACAACGAAGGCTACAAGCGGGTCTGGGACGGCATGAACTACGCCGACCGCGTGAAGATGCCCGTGCTCTGGCTCTCCTGGCCTCAGGACGCCCACTTCCCCCTCGGCTGCCAGGCCGAGCACTACCGCAAGACCCCGGGGCCGCGCACGGTCTCCCTCATCACGAAGATGGGCCACAGCCATCCGGCCGGCTGGAATCCGCCGGACAGCTATGCGTTCGCGAAGAGCGTCGTCGAGACCGGCAAGCCCTGGGGAACGTCCCCCTCGGCCAAGACCGAATCCGGCACCGCCATCGCCGTCTTCCATTCCTCGAAACCGCTCACGCGTGCCGTGCTCGTCACGACCACGGACATGGGCTTCACCGGCACGCGCAAATGGGTCGAGACGCCGGCCATGGCCGCCAGCGGCGGCGGCGGCACGACCGTCAGCGCTCCCTTGCCCTCCGGAACCACGGCCTGGTACATCAACGCCTACGCGGGCGACCTGACCCTCACCTCCGACTATCAGGAGGTCCGCTGAGGCCGACTTGACGCTGGCAAACGGACCCCGGACGGGCTTGCCTGTGAGGCGTGCAGTTCCCCGACCTGCAGTCCGCGCTCAACCACGCAATGAACCTTCATCGCTCCGGCCGTCCCGCCGAAGCGGAGGGACTGTACGTCGAAATCCTGCGCCTGAGTCCCGACAGCCATGACGTCAGGCATCTGCTTGGACTGGCGCAGTTCGACCTCGGACGACGCGAGGAGGGCGTCCGGCTGATGGAGGAGGCCCTGGCCGCCAATCCCGGAGCCGGCCATTACTACAACAACTTCGGATCCCGCCTGATCGACAAGGGCGACCTGGCCAAGGCCGAGCAGGTGTTGAGACAGGGCGCGGAGCGCTCTCCCGACTGTCCGTCCACCCGATACAACCTCGGGAACGCCCTTTACCGTCAGCGGAAATGGGCGGAGGCGGTCGAGGCTTACCGCGCCGCCCTCGCGCTCCAACCGGACTTCGACCTCTGCGACCTCCAGCTCGGCATGGCGCTGCACGGGGGCGGCCGGCGCAAGGAGGCCCTCGCCCATTATCGCGGGGTGTTGGACAGGCGGCCCAAGGACTACGCCATCTGGGTGAACTACGGCGCCCTGCTGCAGTCGGAGAGCGACCTCGACGGCGCCATCGACGCCTTCCGCAAGGCCGCCGAACTGATGCCCGACGACGCCACGTCGCTCAACAACCTCGCCGTGGCCCTGAAGGACCGCGGTGACGGAGCCGAGGCCGTGCGGCTGCTGCGACGCTGCACGACTCTGCGCCCGGCATCGGCGGACATCAGCAGCAACCTCATCCTGACGATGCACTACGTCCCGGAGGTCACCGACGCCGAGCTGGCCGAGGCCCACCGTGACTGGAACGTCCGTCACGGCGCGAAAAGACCGCCCGCACCCTGGCCCAACGACCGCGACCCGGAACGCAGGCTGCGCATCGGCTACGTCTCAGCCGATTTCCGCGACCACGTGGTGGGCAGGGCGCTGCTACCGGCCTTCCTCGCCCATGACCGGGAGAAGTTCGAAGTGTTCGCCTACGCCGTCGGCACCCCCGACGCCGTCACGGAGAAGTTCCGTTCACGGGCCGACGCCTGGCGGATCATCGAGACGCTCTCCGAGGACGCGCTCGAGCGACAGGTGCGCGAGGACCGCATCGACGTGCTCGTCGACCTCGGCCTGCACACCTCGGACAACCGCCTGGCGCTCTTCGCCCGCCGCCCGGCTCCCGTCCAGGCTTCCTGGCTGGGCCTGCCCGAGACGTCGGGCGTGGAAGGCATAGGGTGGCGCATCAGCGACCGGCTTCTCGAACCGGCGGAGCCCAACGGCCTCGCGCCGCACGAGAGAGCGTGGACCCTGCCCCATTGCTGGACCTGCGTCCAACCCGCGGCGGACGCGCCGGACCCGGGACCGCCTCCCATGCTCAGCCTGGGCCGGCCGACCTTCGCGTCGTTCAACAATTTCTGCAAGATCAGCGACCGCACGCTGGACCTCTGGGCGCGCATCCTCAAGGCGACCCCCGGTTCAAGACTGCTGCTCCTCGCCAAGGCCGGAGCCCATCACCGACGCACCAAGGAGCTGATGGAGCGCAACGGGGTGGCCGCCGACCGCGTCGAGTTCCTCGACTACCTTCCGCCCACCGAGGACGTGAAGCAGGCCGCCCTGCTCGCCCGCTACCTGCGGGTCGACGTCGCCCTGGACACCTCGCCCTTCAACGGGATGACCACGACCATGGACGCCCTCTGGATGGGCGTCCCGGTGGTGAGCCTCGTGACGGGACGCAGCCTCGGCCGGGGCGCGCTCAGCCTCCTCACGAACGTCGGACTGGCCGACTTCGCGGTGCGTGACGAGGAGGCCTACGTCGCCAAGGCGGTCTCGACGGCGACGGACCCGCGACGGCTCGCCGAGATCCGCAGCGGCCTGCGGCCGCGGATGGCCGCCTCGCCGCTCTGCGACATACTCGCCTTCACCCGTGACCTCGAGGCCGCCTACCGCGGCATGTGGCGTGAATGGTGCCGATCTTCCCAGCCATGAGAACGCCCACCCTGCTGTCCGCCCTGCTCTGCGCCGCGGCCATGTTCGCCGCCGACAAGCCCAACGTGGTCGTCATCCTCGCCGACGACCTCGGCTACGGAGACCTGCGCTGCTACAATCCCGAGCGCGGCAAGATCGCCACGCCCAACCTCGACCGACTCGCCTCCCAGGGGATGCGCTTCACCGACGGGCATTCGTCATCCGGCGTGTGCTCCCCTTCGCGCTACGCCCTGCTCACCGGCCGCTATCACTGGCGCACCCGTCTGCAGAACGGCATCGTGGGCGTCTTCGGCGAGCCGCTCATCGCGCCGGACCGACTGACCGTGGCCGGACTGGCCAAGCGGCACGGCTACCGCACGGCGGCGGTCGGCAAATGGCACCTCGGGTGGGACTGGCCCATCTCGCAGGACGAAGGCCGCCTCTTCCGCGGCACCCGCGAAGCCGACGCCGCCCCGGCCACCGACGGCCACCGCGCCGCCTGGACGAAGGTCTTCTCGCAGCCCATCCCCGGCGGGCCGACGACGCGGGGCTTCGACTCCTACTTCGGGACGGACGTCCCCAACTGGCCGCCCTACTGCTTCATTGAGAACGACCGCACCGTCGGCACCCCGAGCGTCTTCCTGCCGAAGGAGCTCTTCCGGAACCATCTCGCCAGCCTTCCCGGCCCCGCGCTGCCCGAATGGAAGCTGGAAGGAATCCTGCCCGCGCTCACCGAACGCGCCTGTGCGTTCATCTCGGAGTCCGCCAAGCAGCCCCGGCCGTTCCTGCTCTATCTCCCGCTGACGACGCCGCACACGCCGCTGGCGGTGAATGAGGCGTGGAAAGGAAGGAGCGGACTCAACAACGCAGCCGCGGACCTCATCATGGAGACCGACGCCGCGGTCGGTCGCGTGCTCGCCGCGCTGGAGGCGTCAGGCGCCGCTGAGAACACGCTGGTGCTCTTCACCAGCGACAACGGATTCGCCTCCTACGTGGGCGTGAAGGACCTGGAGAAGCAGGGTCACTTTCCGAGCGGGCCCCTGCGCGACTACAAGACGTCGGTCTACGAGGGCGGACATCGCGTGCCCTTCATCGTCCGCTGGCCCGGCACGGTGAAGGCGGGCTCGACCTGCGACCGGCTCGTCCATCAGGCCGACCTCATCGCGACGCTCGCTGAAATCCTGGGCGAGAAACTGCCCGCCGGCGCGGGCGAGGACAGCTTCAGCCTGATCCCGCTGCTGCGCGGAGGCTCCGAACCCGTCCGCCCGCACGCCATCAGCTGCGCGTCCTCCGGCATCCCGGGACTGCGGCTTGGAAACCTGAAGTACGTGGCCAAACCCTTGCCTGAGCTCTACGACCTGGGCTCCGACATCGGGGAGACCAAGAACCTCGCCGCCGCGATGCCGGACAAACTCGCCGAGATGAAGGCGCTCTTGGAGAAGCTCATCACCGACGGACGTTCCACCCCCGGGGAGAAGCAGAAGAACGACGTCGTCGTGACGCGGTTCCCCCGCGAGGAAACTCCGAAGGCGAAGGCCAAGGGCAAGGCGCAGAAGAAGTGACCGCGGCCGGCCCCGAACCGATGTCCTGGCTGACCGATCACACCCTGCTCCCCGCCGAGCCCTGGATCCTACTAATCGCCCTGGTCGGGGCGGCATGCATCGGCATGTCCAAGGCGGGACTGGCCGGCACCGCCACGCTCAACGTGGTCATCATGGCCAAGATCTTCGGGGCCAAGCCTTCGGTCGGCGTCGTGCTGCCGATGCTCATCGTGGCCGACTTCCTCGGATTCATGATCAACCGCGGAGGAGGCTCCTGGCGCAGGGTGTGGCCCATGGTGCCCCCGGCGGTGGCCGGCGTGCTCATCGGCTGGCTGCTGCTCGACCGCATCGACAACGCCACGGCCCGCGTCGTCATCGGCTGGCTCATCCTCGCGCTCCTGGCGTTCAACGTCGTGCTGGACCGCCGGCGGGAACAGCTGCTCGCCCTCACCCGTCACCGTACCTTCGCCTGGGGCATGGGCTGGACGGCCGGTTGCACCACCATGCTCGCCAACGCCGCCGGTCCGGTGATGACCGTCTACCTGCTCTCCCAGCGGCTCGAGAAGAACGAGCATCTGGGTGTGTTCAGCCGATTCTTCCTCTTCATCAACCTCTTCAAGCTGCCCTTCAGCGGCAACGTCGGGCTCGTCACCGCCAAGTCCCTCCTCACGAACGCCGTGCTGCTCCCGGGCGTCCTGGCCGGAGTCGCCCTCGGCTGGTGGATCCTCCGGCGCACGGGGCAACGCGCCTTCGAGACGACCCTGGCGTGGCTGACGGCCTTCGCTGCCGTGTGGCTGATCGCCGGCTGACCGCTCCTCGGTTGACTCCCGTCAGTCCCGTGGCGGTGATAGCTGCGTCATGAAAAGCCCCGCCCTCGCCCTTCTCGCCGGCCTCCTCCTCGCAGGCTGCCAGACCGCCCCCGTCCAGCGTTCGCTCCCCGTCGGCGCCACGCCCGAAAGCGTCACCAAGGGCTTCGGCGGCGCCTATTACGTCACCCTCATGGGCACGTCCCGGAAGCTTGGCGATGGCGACGGCAAGATCGCCAGGGTGCAGGACGACAAAGTGACGGTCATCACCGAAGGCCTCGACGACCCCAAGGGCATCGTCTTCGTGAGCAACCGACTCATCACCGCCGACTTCGACAAGGTCTGGTCCGTCGACTCCAAGGGCAAGAAGACCTTGCTCGCCGGACCTTCCGCCTTCCCGACGCCGCCCACCTTCCTCAACGACGTCGTGGTCTCTCCCGACAAGAAGAGCGTGCTCATCACGGACATGGGCGCGGTGACCAAGATGCGCGGCGCCGACGGCAAGCTGTTCGACGTGGGTAGCGCCGAGCACAAGGCCATCCCCGTCATCGCCCGCGTCTTCCAGGTCACGCTCGAAGGCAAGGTCACCGAAGTCATCGCACCGACCCCGAAGATGCTCAACCCGAACGGCATCGACGTCATGGCCAACGGCCGCATCCGCATCGCCGAGTTCTTCACCGGCGACGTGCTCGAATGGAACAAGGGCAAGTGGAAGACCCTCGCCAAGGGCCACCGCTCCGGCGACGGCCTCGTCCACGACTCCAAAGGCCGATTCTACGTCTCAGAGGTCTTCACCGGACGCGTCACCCGCTACGAAGCCAACGGTTCCGGCCAGACCGAACTCGGCCAGGGCCTCCTCTCCGCGGCCGACCACTTCCTCGACGAGAAGGCCGGCGTCCTGGTCGTCCCGGATAGCAAGGCGGGCAACCTGGTCTTCATCGGACTCTGAATCTGACAAGTCGGAAGACGGGGCGCGCCCAGCCACCCCCGGCCTCCGGGAGTCCGTCTGGGATGGTTGCGTCTTTTTGAACGAAAAAGGCGGAGTTACGCCCTGCGAAGGGCTGGCTTTCCCCGTCGGGCGAGCCCAATCTGCGGGACCCCATGAAACTGCTCCCCATCGCCCTGCTCGCCCTCGTCGTCCCGGCCGTCGCCCAGGACGGATTCACCCCGCTCTTCAACGGCAAGGACCTTTCCGGCTGGGACGGCGAACCGGGCCTCTGGGCCGTCGAGGACGGCGTGATCGTCGGCACGAGCGAGATCGGCAAGCCGAAGACCAATTCGTTCCTCATCTGGAACGGCAAGGTGAAGGACTTCGAACTGCGCGCGACGGTCAAGGTGGTCGGCGACAACAACTCCGGCGTGCAGTATCGCAGCCGCCGGCTGCCCGAAGTGACGCCGTGGACGATCCTCGGCTACCAGTGCGACGTCCATCCGACCGACGTCCATACGGCCATGACCTACGAGGAGCGCGGACGCGGCATCTTCGGCTACAACGGCGTCGACGTGGTGATGGACCCGACCGGACAGCGCTGGCAGGTGGGCGAACGCCCGCGCGTGCAGGCTGACATATCCCAATACAACGAGTTCACGGTCATCGCCGTCGGCAACCGTCTCGAGCACAAGGTGAACGGCCGGACGACCTCGGTCTTCATCGACCATGATGAGAAGAACCGCGCCCTTGAAGGCCTCGTCGCCATCCAGCTCCACGCCGGCAATCCGCACAGGACCTATGTGAAGCAGGTCCTGCTCAAGGTCCTCGCCGACGGACCGGTGCTCAAGTTCGACGAATCCGCCCTCCCCGCCGGCGCCAAGAAGATCGACAAGCCCAAGGTCGTCAGCGCCCAGGGCAAGAATCCCGCCCCCAAGAAGAAGGCCCCGGCCAAGAAGTGAGCCATGCTCAGGCCCCTGCTGCTTCTCTCCGCCTGCCTCGCCGCGCAACTGCCGGCGGCCCGGCCGAACATCCTCCACATCCACGCCGATGACCATCGTCCCGACGGCCTGGGCGCGCTGGGAACCAAGGGACTGATCACGCCGAACCTCGATTCCCTGGTGGCGCGGGGCATGACCTTCACGCGCGCCTACACGCAGGGCTCCATGATCGGGGCGGTCTGCACCCCGAGCCGCACGATGATGCTGACCGGACGCTCCTGGCAGCGCATCCCCGGGGCACCCTCCGCCCTGCCTGACGCCGCCGATCCGGCGACCTTCCTGCCCTCCGTCCTCGCCGCGGCCGGCTACCGCACCTGGCACATGGGCAAAGGGGGCAACGCCTTCACCGCAGGATTGAACGCCTTCCAGACGAGCGTCATCGACGACGCCCGATCGGCGGACAACCCCGCCACGGACCGCGCCCACGCGAGCTCGCGGCTGGCGGACCGCACGATCGCCTTCCTCAAGGAGCACGCCGACCGCAAGGACGGCGCCCCGTTCTACGCCTACCTGGCTCCGCCCGTGCCGCACGACCCGCGTTCGGCCGAACCCCGCTTCCACGCGATGTACGACCCGGCCCGCATCACGCTTTCGCCCGCCTTCATGCCGCTGCATCCGTGGGACAACGGGGAGATGGCCGTACGCGACGAGCGCCTCGCTCCCTGGCCGCGCACGGAGGAGGACACCCGCAGGCAGACCGCCGACTACCACGCCTGCGTGACCGGACTGGACCACCACGTCGGCCGGATCTTCGCCGCCCTGAAGGAGACCGGACAGTGGGACAACACCGTCATCGTCTTTTCCGGCGACAACGGACTCTCGCTCGGTGAGCACGGGCTCTTCGGCAAGCAGAACCTCTATGAGCGCGGCGGCATGCACGTCCCGCTCGTCATCGCAGGCCCCGGCATCCCCCACGGCACGACCTTGGCCCTCGCCTACCTGATGGACCTCTTCCCGACGTTCGCCGCGCTCGCCGGAGCGAAGACTCCGCAGGGCATCGACGGCCGAGACCTCTCGCCGGTCATCCGCGGCGAAAGCAAGGGCGTCCGCGAAGCGGCCTACCTGGGCTACCGCGACTGCATGCGCTCCGTGAGCGACGGACGCTGGAAGCTCATCCGCTATCCGCTGGTCGACCGCACCCAGCTCTTCGACCTGGAGAAGGACCCGCACGAACTAACCAACCTCGCCGGGCGGACGGAACATGCCGCCGTCCAAGGCCGCCTCACCGCCCTGCTTGTCTCCGAAATGAAGGCCTACGCCGACCCCTTCCCCCTCGAAGTGGCCAAGCCCGCCAAGGCCGAGTGGACCCCTCCGTCCAAGGAGAAGCTCGATGCCGCCGACGCGGAGGCCGCCGCGGCCCGCCGCAAGAAGCAGGCCCAGAAGAACGCCAAGAAAAAGAAGTGATCTTATGAAGTCCCCACGCCCCCTCGCACTCCTCCTCGCCCTCACCGCGGCCGCATTGGCCTGGGCCGCGCCGTCGCGACCCAACGTCGTGATGATCCTGGCCGACGACCTCGGCTATTCCGACCTCGGCTGCTACGGCGGCGAGATCGCCACGCCCAACCTCGACGGCCTGGCCGCCAACGGGGTGCGCTTCACGCAGTTCTACAACACCGCGCGATGCTGGCCCTCACGCTCCTCGCTGCTCACGGGCTACTACGCCCAGCAGATCCACCGCGACGCACTGCCCGGTCTCGGTGGCGGAGGCCAGGGCGTCCGTCAGGAATGGGCCCGCCTCCTGCCCGACTTCCTGAAGTCAGCCGGCTACCGCAGCTATCACAGCGGCAAGTGGCACATCGACGGACCGGTGATCGCCGGCGGCTTCGACCGATCCTTGGACATGAAGAACCAGGGCAACTTCTTCACCTCCAAAGGCAACTCCATCGATGACGTGCCGGTGAAGGTCCCGGCCGATGAGAAGGGCTACTACGCCACGATCGCCACGGCCGACCATGCCCTCGACTGCCTCAAGGACCATGCCGCGAACCACGCGGGCAAGCCCTTCTTCCACTACGTGGCCTTCATCGCACCGCACTTCCCGCTGCACGCCCTGCCGGAGGACATCGCGAAGTATCGCGACAAGTATCTCGCCGGCTGGGAAGCCCTGCGTGCCTCCCGCCACGCCCGTCAGAAGCAACTTGGGCTCACGAACACGACGCTGTCCGCCGTCGAACCTGAGGTCGGCCCGCCCTACGCCTTCCCCGAGGCCATCGCCAAACTCGGCCCCGGCGAGGTGAACCGTCCGCTCGCCTGGGATTCGCTCAATGACGAGCAGCGCCGCTTCCAGGCCACCAAGATGGCCATCCACGCCGCGATGGTCGACCGCATGGACCGGGAGATCGGACGCATCATCGCCCAGCTCAAGGCGATGGGCGCCTTCGAGAACAC
>VHDL01000016.1 GCA_016871415.1 Verrucomicrobiota bacterium | reverse complement strand
GATCCCTGCGGCAGCCTGCCGCTGACGATTTCACGGCGCAGGCGCAGGTGGGCGGTCGTGGCTTGGTTTGCGGCGCGGGGTCGGGGCATGCTCTTAAAGTGTCGACACTTTTGCCGATGGCAAGTTCCTCTATCCGAATCCTTCTGGGGAATTTTGCTCAGTCACCGCCCGACGGCGGCTGACTCAATTGAAGGTGGGGGCTGGCAGCGCGGTGATCGGCCTGACGCGGGTCGGGTCCTGGGCGCGGGGGCGCGGGTCGTGCCAGCGGGCGCGCGGAGCGGGGGCCTGGGCGTCGAGCCAGGCGCCGAGGCGCAGGCGGAGTTCGGCCACGGAGCGGGCGGCGCCGTCGCCGAAGGCCGAGCTGCCGGCGTCGTCGGCGTAGGTAAGGACGGTGCCCGCGCGCATGCCAGGGAGCTGGAGCACGGCCGCGCCGACGGCGTCGCGGTCCTGTCCCGCGGCGGCGGAGTAGAGGGCGAGATACTCGGCGAGCTGCTGTCCAGCACGGAACGCCTTGAGGCGCAGGCTGGGCATCGGGCCGTCGGGTCCGGGATAGAAGATCGCCAGGTCGTCGGGCTTGGTCAGCGAGTCCTTGTTCCCGATCGTCTGCCAGGGCACGATCCCGTCGGCGCCGAGCGACCAACTCTCGGCGCACCAGGCTGCGTTGACGACCAGTGGCTGGCCGAGCTTGTTCACGCTGCCGTACATGTAGGTCAGCTTGCCGTCGCGCCGGTTGCGGCCGATGGACCGCAGGGGGTATTCCCGCAGGGTGCCGGAAATCACGTCGACGTTCGTGACGCCGTCGAGGAGGTCGCGCTGCCATTCCGGACGCGACACGTCGATGCGGAAGGCCCCGCGCACGTCGGAGAACGGGGAGACGGCCTTCCAGAACTCTTCGCCGAAGCGACGGATGGCCCAGAAGTCCTGCGTGTGCTGGGGCTCGTCGTAGATCCAGGTCGCCGAGGTGGTCTTCCAGTTGCTGGGTTTACCGTTCTTGCCGTTCTTGTAGTAGACTTTGTTGTTCAGGTAGAACTCGAACATCGTCTCGTCCCAGCCCTTCTCGGAGAAGTGGCGGGCGAAGCCCGCGGCGGCGTTCCCGAACTCGCGCCAGTATTCCGGACCGAAGGCGTTTTCGATCCAGTAGCCGCCCTTGAAGTGCTTCTCGTGGTCCATCGGCCAGTTTTCGTTGAGCGGCAGATAGAGGGCCTCCGTCGGCACCTTGCCGCGAGGAAGGTCGGCGAAGGCCGAGCCGTCGAGCAGCGGGCCGAAACGCGCATCCCAGGCGGCCCAGTCGAACGTGCCGTCGGCCTTGAGTTTCGGCGCGGCGGTGACCCGTCCGGTCCACCCGTAGGTGAGGACGTTGAGCGTCAGGCGATGCTCATGGGCCAGGCGGAACCAGGGCCGCTCCTTGTCCATCATGCCGTAGCCGTTCATCTGCGCGATGAAGGACAGCCGGTCAGGCAGGGTGAAGTTCCATACGGTCACGCTGAAGGGGACTTCCTTGCCGCCGATGCGCAGGGTGCCGCGGTGTTCGCCCGGCTTGGCGTCCTTGGGAATCTGGAATTCGAGCAGGCGGCCGTTCGGCGAGGCTACTAGTGGGTCTTGGTGCGCACCGACCTTGAGGACGTCGAAGCGGCGGACCGGGAGGTCGAACGAGACGCTCTGCGGGGCTTCCTCAAGCAGCATCGTGAAGGCTTCGCCCTTGGCCGCGAAGAGCTTCAGGCCCGGGATCGGCAGGCCGAGCGCATCGACCGCCTTGATCGGTGCGCTTTCGGCCGTGATCTTCGGCACGGGCGGAAGTTCCGCGGGCTTGGCCGGCCTCAGCGTGGGGTCCGACGGGAAGGCGACGGTCGGGGCCGGGCCGTCCTCGAGCCAGAGGGTGAAGTACGGAGCCGTCTTCCGGTTGCCGTCCTTGCTGGCGAAAAACCGGTTGGGAAAGTGCAGGTACGTGAACTTGTCCCCGTCGCGCTGGTATTCGCTACCGACGTCATCCATCACCAGGAAGCCGAAGCTGCGGCCATCGAGTCGCGCCTGCACGACGGCCGGGTCGATCGGGATGGCCTGCCAGCGGTTCTCGTCGGGCGGGCTGGGGTCTCCGAAGCCCCAGATCGAGCCGCCGAGGCCGAGCGTGACCGCCGTGATATCCTTGCCATCGCCGTTCCAGCGCTGTTCGCCGGTGCGCGCCCATCGGAAGCTCGTGGCGCCGGGCACCTTCGCGTAGCCGTTGCCTTTGCCCTCGACCCATTCCTGCGCCACCGTCGACACCGTGGTGCGGCCGAGCAGATGGGGTGATTCCAGATGAAGGTGAAGCGCGGCGCGGACGACCTTCCTGCCCTTGAAAGGGGCGGGGTCGAAATCGATGAGGAAGAACTCCTGCGTGCCCTTGAGCTTGAGCTTGGGAGATCCGCCGTTGTTGCCCTCCTGCTCCGAAGGGTAGGAGGAGATCCAGAGGTCGCGCGACGTCTCGACGCGCCGGGGCTCCGCCGCGGAGGCGATGCCGGCGAGCAGGATGGCCAGGATGGCGCAGGACATGCCAGGGGTGGGCATGCCTTGAGTGAACCCGCACCGAGGGGGCTTTCCACCCCAATACGCGCTTACTTGGTCGGCACGAAGCCGGCCGGACGGCATTCCGTGCCCGGGGCGCCGGTCAGCTTGTCTCCGAGCGCCTGGCGGACCGGGTCAGCCAAGGCGGAGAGCCGCCTCACGATGTCAGGGTGCTTGGCGGCCAGGTCTTTCGTCTCCCCCGGGTCTTCCCGCAGATTGAACAGGGAGAGGCCGATCTTTGCGACCTTCTGTCCGTGGCGGCTGGCGATGGCGTCCATCGAGGAGTCCGTGATCGGCCTGGGCACGTAGGTGCCGTGGCCGGAGGGCTTCCCGCCGCGGCCGGGCGCGCCGATGTTCGTGAGATAGGGATGGGCGAAATGAAGCTTCCAGTCGCCCGAGCGGACCGCGTGCAGCTCCTCGCCGGCGTAGAAGAAGAGCGCCTCGTGCTTCGGACGCAGGTCGCGTCCCTCGATGAGCGCGAGCGCCGAACGTCCGTCGATGGGCAGCTCCGGGGTTCGTCCGCCCAGCGCCTCGATGAGCGTCGGTAGGAGGTCGATGGACATCCAGGGCGTGTCGCACGCCTTGCCGGCGGGCACGCGGCCCGGCCAGCGGATGATCAGCGGCGAACGTACGCCGCCTTCGAAGCAGGTCAGTTTGCCCTCGCGCAGGGCGCCATTGGAGCCCGCGTGCTCGCCGTAGCTCGTCCACGCGCCGTTGTCGGAGAAGAAGATCACGACCGTGTCCTTCTCCAGTCCGTGCTCACGGAGCGCGTCGAGCGTCCGCCCGATGCCGTCGTCCAGCTCCTGCACCGCGTCGCCGTAGAGCCCGCGACCCGAGGTCCCCCTGAACCGTTCCGAGGCGAAGATCGGCACGTGCGGCATCACGTGCGGCAGGTAGAGGAAGAAGGGCCGGTCCTTGTTGCGCGCGATGAAGTCGACGGACTTCCGGGTGAAGCGCGCGGTGAACTGGGACTGATCCGGATCGAGCTCGGCGACCCGGTCGCCTTCCATCAGCGGCAGGGGCGGCATGACCTCCGCCAGCGTCGGATGATATTTTGAGTTGTCGTTGGAGTAGGGCAGGCCGAAGAACGCATCGAACCCCTGGGCGGGAGGGGCGAGGGAAGGCACCGTGCCCAGGTGCCACTTGCCGAAGCAGGCCGTAGCGTAGCCCAGTTCCTTGAGCATGCGGGGCATCGACCACTCCTTGGGCGAGAGTCCGTTGCGGCTCGTGTGATTGAGCGCGCCCTGGAGACCGACCCGGTTCGGGTAGCAGCCCGTCATCAGGCCCGCGCGGCTGGCCGTACAGACGGCTTGGGCCACGTAGAAGTCGGTGAAGCGAGTCCCTTGCTTGGCGAGGGCGTCGAGATGCGGGGTGCGGATGTCCCCGGCTCCGAAGCAGCCGAGGTCGCCGTAGCCCAGGTCGTCCGCGACGATGAGCACCACGTTGGGCGGGCGTGCCGAGAGCGCGCAGATCGCGGCCAGCAATGGGAGGAGGCGGGTCAGCATCATACTCTTTCAAGTCTGACCGGGTAGGTCCTTCCGGACGCGAACTGGGCGACGACCAGCGACCCATCGGGGTTCGCCAGGGCGTCGTGTGGGTGCAGGAATGCGTCGGTGTCGTTGCGCATGCGTTGGAGCGTGCCTGACGCGTCCTTGGTCGGCGCGGTGCCACCCACGTTGGAGACGACCTCGAGATTGCGGTCGAGGATGGAGAGGAACCCGCGGCTGGTGCGATCTTTGGGCCAGTTGTCAGCGAGGTGCGCCACGAGGTAGTGATTGCCGAAGCGACGGATCTGGCGGGGGTTGCCGCCGGGGAGATCGGTCTGGGACAGCTTGCGTCCCTCGAGGTCGAGGCGGAGGAGATGCTGCTGGTCGCTCATGGCGATGAGCATCGTCTCATCGCCGTCGACGCCCGTGCGGGGGTTCGAATCGATCATGCCGCCGTGCGGGCCCCAGTGCACGATGCCGCCTTCGGGGCCGCCGAGCAGTCGTTTGAACGAGCCGTCGGCCGCGTAGTGCAGGAAGTAGTCCTTGCCGTAGCCGTCGAGGACGTAGAACTCGCCGTCGGCCCGATGAAGGGTCCAAGAGGGACGGTATTCCGTCTCCTTGCCATACTTGCCGGTCCCGGCGGGCAGGCGCCATTCCGCCACGACCTCGCCCTGCAGGGACATCTTGGTGACCGTGTGCAGGTTGAGGTCGGTGATGAAGAGGAACTCGCCCTGCGGGGTCCTGACGAGGGAGAGTCCGTGCGCTCCGGGAAATTTGCGCGTGCTCCACTTGTCGACCAGCCGGCCGCGGTCATCGTAGAAGATGACGTTGTTGGCGACGTGATTGGTCAGCAGGATGATATGTCCGTCGAGCGTGCGGGCGAGGCCGTGGCAATCGTTGACGGGTGTCTTTTCGTCGAGCACGCCCCAGCCGGGAACGACGCGATACTTGAAGTCGCCCTGGCCGAGGACTTCGGGCGAGGAAGCCTGGGCGAAAGATCGACCGACCGCGCCGTGCCAGACTCCGGTCGCGAGCGCGGCCTTGAGGAAGGAGCGTCGTCGCATCATGGACGCACGCTGCGGTAGGCTCTGCCGATGGCTTCGACCTTGGGCCATTCTTTGGCGATGCCGCTCCAGGCGAAGGTCATGACCCCCGTGGAAGGCGCGGCCAGACCTTGGCGGACGGTCTCGCCGACCTCCTCGACCGGCACGCGCTCGCCCCAGTCGGAGACCTGCACGATGGGCCAGATGAATTTCTTCTCCCCCGGCTCACCCCTGATGCCCAGCAGGCTTCCGAGCTTGCCCGTCTGCCGCGAGACCCAGGCCGGGTCGCCTGCGTGGCCGAAGCGCGCATGGTAGGGCATGATGCTGAACACGTCGAGATGGCTCGCCTGAGCGCGCAGGTCGATGGCCAGCTTATGCCGGATGGCGCCTCCGCGTTCATCCTCTCCCCACGGGCAATGGAAGGTCCCCAGGAGGGCGCGCGGCCGCGTGCGCTCAAGGATGTCCCGGTATTCGCGCACCCAGTCGGTGAAGACCCCGCAGCGGTAGTCCGTCCAGCGGTCGCGATGTTCACCGAGGAGCAGCGCGGCCGCCTTAGCCGTTTCATCGGGGAGTCGGACGCCCGTTGATTCGCTGAAGCCGCGAAGCGCGGCGGGGCAGAAGTCCGTGTCGGGCAGTTCGGGCTCGGCCTGCTCCCAGGCGGCGTGAGCATGATGGTAGTCCAGCCAGATGCCGTCGATGTCGAAGGTCTCCAGCACGCGTCGGAACTCCTGCATGCGGTCCCGGCGGTAGCCCTCATGGTGTGCGCTCACGCCCTGCCAGCCGGAAGGGGCGGGGCAGGGGCGTCCGTCGGATCCGATCGGCGCGGCTTCGGGATGCTCGCGCAGGAACGACGCAAGGTGCATCGAGTTGAACTCGGCGTAGACCTTCAGTCCGAGGTCCCTGTGACGTGCGATCTGGTCGGCCTTCAGGCCGCCTGAGCCGACCCAGACCGCATCGATGCCGTAGTCGGACGGCTTTTCGCCGCGCTCCAGGATCTGCGTGAGGAATCCTCCGTAGATGCCCGTCACCTTCGGTCGGCGCGTCGACGCGGCGCCCGCCGAGCATCCTGCGGCGAGTCCGGCCGCGAGGGGCGCGGCGACGGTCAGGAAGGCGCGGCGGTCAGGCATCGCTCAGGGGCGGAGCACCCGCACGCGGTGGTTCTCCGAGTCACCGATGAAGATGGAGCCATCCGCATCGGCCCAGACGCCGTGGGGGCGGGCCAGACCGCACTTGAGAGGGTCGCCATCGGGTCCGTCGTGCTTCTTCCCGGTGCCCACGGCCAGTTCGAGGGTGTCCGTGGCCGCCCGGTACACCCGGATCGAATGGCTTTCCGTGTCCACGATCCAGGCGTCGCCTCGGGCGTCGACCGCCACGCCCTTGGGGCCGTTGAGCGTCGCCTGCTTGGCGGGCTGGGAATCGGCCGTGAAGCCCTTCTTGCCGGAGCCGACCACGTGGCGGATGACGCCGGCCTTCATGTCAAAGCGGAACACCTGGTTGCCTTCGCGCGTGCAGAGCCAGAGGTCGCCTTTGCGGTCGAAGTCGAGCGAACGCGGACCCCGCAGGGGCGTGCCGCGGATCGCGGAGCCGTCGGGCGTCTCGCCCGCCTTGCCCGTGCCGGCGAAGGTCTCGATGCGCTTCGTCCTCATGTCGATGCGCCGGATGACGTGATTCCCGATGTCGCAGACGTAGAGGTGCTTTCCGTCAGGCGAGAACTGTATGCTGTGCGGCTGCTTCAGCTGGGCCTTGTCGGCGGGTCCGCCGTCGCCCGAGTAACCGGGCTGACCCGTGCCGGCGACGGTCGAGATCACGCCCGTCTTCATGTCGATGCGGCGCACGGCGTGGTTCTGCATGTCGACCACGAAGAGGTTGCCGTTGCGCGGGCCGAACCGCAGCTCGTGGGGCAGGTTGAAGGAGGCCTCCTTGGCGGGACCGCCGTCACCGGAGTAGCCTTTCTGACCCTTGCCCGCGATGAGCGAAATACTGCCGTCCTTGTCCACCCGGCGGATCCGCTGGCCGCCGTATTCGCAATACCAGATCGCCCCGTCAGGACCGCGCACGACCCCGAAAGGGTCGTTCATCATCGCCGAGGTGGCGGGTCCGCCGTCACCGGAGTAGCCCTTCTGGCCGTTGCCCGCGAAGGTGGAGACCGTGGCCGCGGTGAGCGTGCCGGCGGCGAGGAGGGGGAGGAGGCGGAGGAGGTTCATGAAGATGACAGATGGGGGATGAAGGATAGATGATAGAGGATGGATGATGGAGGACAGGAGATGGATGATGAGGGATGGGAAGATCGTTATCAGGCGGATTACCTCGGTCTCGGATCTTCATCATCCATCCTCCATCATTCATCTTACATCGTTCACTTTCCGAATCCTTCGCCGGGGGTCTTGGACTTGACGATGTAGGCCCCGGTGCGGGCGGTGACGAAGAGGGTGGTGCCGTCGACGCCGCCGAACTTCATGTTCGAGGGGCTCTCGGGGAAGGGGATGAGTCCGATCTGGTTGGCGTCGGCGTCATGGACGGCCAGGCCTTCCTTCGCCGTGGTGTAGAGCCGGCCGAGGGCGTCGATGGCCAGACCGTCGCTGCCGACCTTGGCGGCCACCTTGGGGTCGGAGAGGGTGCCGTCCGCGTTGATCTTGGCGGTCTTGCAGACCGTGCCGTCCGTCCACCAGATGCGCTTGCCGTCGGACGTGCCGACGACCCCGTTGGGGGCTTCGACGCCGACCGCCTTGCCCACGTTGGTCACCGACTTGCCGTCGGCGGAGATGCGGCAGAGCGTGCCGTTCAGGACGTTCTCGGGGATGGCGTCCTTCTTGGCCTTGGCCGGACGGAGCTTCGGGAGGGTGAAGTAGATGTCGCCGTTCGGAGCGAGCCAGAGGTCGTTGGGGGCGGTGAGCTTCTGCCCGTCGCAGCTGTCGGCCAGGACGGTCTCGGTGCCGTCCTTGTCGCGACGGACGACGGCGCGCTTGTCGATCTCACAGAAGATCAGCCGGCCCTGAGGGTCGACGACGATGCCGTTAGAGCGCGACTTGCGGTCGAGGAAGAGCTTGCTGCCGCCCTCGGCCGTCCAGCGCTGCATGTTGGCGCTGGGGATGTCGGAGAAGTAGAAGGCCTTCTCCTGCGGGTGCCAGGCCGGGCCTTCGGTGAACTTGTAGCCTTCGCCGACTTTCTGGGCGGGACCTTCGGTGAAGACTTCGGCGGCCGAGGCCAGAGTGGCGGTGAGCAGGGCGGCGGACAGCAGGGTGGTGCGCATGGGGTGGGGGTGGCATTGAATAGGTGCAAAGGTGCAAATGTGCAAAGGTGGTTTTTAGGGCTGGGGCTAGAGCTAGGGTTGGTGGTATCTGGGCATTAGGAATGGCCGCTCAAGGGGAAGCCGGAGACCGGATGATGAGCTTGGGCATGGGTAGGGACGTGATTGCCATCACGTCCGTGGGTGGACGGATCATGAAATGGCCCGTGACCTTGCCCGGCTTGACTCACCCTGGGATGCGAACGGCGGTCATGGTAATGACCGCCCTACCTGCGAAGGCTATGCCTTCGTGGGGACACGCTGGCAAGGGGACATGGGGGCACGACGATAACGGATCTCCCCTTGTCCCCGTGTCACCGTGCCCACGTGCCCCCTCGCGTTCACGCGATGATCTCGCGGACGACGTTGCCATGCACGTCCGTCAAGCGGAAGTCGCGGCCGCCGAAGCGGTAGGTGAGTCTCTCGTGATCGACGCCGAGCTGGTGCAGGATGGTCGCCCAGAAGTCATAGACGGTGAGCGGCTTTTCCACGGCATAGTAGCCGAGGTCGTCCGTGGCGCCGAAGACGGTGCCGGGTTTGAAGCCGCCGCCGGCCACCCAGAGGCTGAAGCCGTAGGGATTGTGGTCGCGTCCGTCGCTGCCCTGCGAGAAGGGCGTGCGGCCGAATTCGCCGGAGAAGATGACGATGGTGCTTTCGAGGAGTCCGCGCTGCTTGAGATCCTTGAGGAGCGCGGCGATCGGCTGGTCGACCTGATGCGCCATGGCCCCGTGCCCTTTCTTGATGGCGCCATGCTGGTCCCACGGATTGGGGCCGTTGCCGGCGCCGATGCCGGAGGAGATGCAGCTGAGCTCGACGAAGCGCACGCCGCGTTCGACGAGCCGACGTGCCAGCAGGGCCTGCCGGGCGTAGCCGGCGGTGAGCTTGTCGGCTGAGTCGAGGCCGTACATGGCCTTGGTGGGCTCGCTTTCGCCGCTGATGTCACACGCCTCCGGCACGGCCGACTGCATGCGATAGGCGGTCTCGTAATTGCGGATGGCGGCTTCGACCTGCGGTTCGCGGGAAGCCTCCGCGAAGGCCCGGTCCACCTCGCCGATGAAGGCCAGCCGCCGGCGCTGCGCGGCGTCCGCCTGCGAGGGGCGGATGTTGTCCAGCGGGGCCTGCGCGTCGGCCTTGATGATCGAGGCCTGGTGCTGGCCCGGGAGGTAGCCGTTGCTGAAGAGCCCCACGCCGCCGTGCGGGACGACCGCGCCGCCGCTCTGCAGGACGACGAAGCCGGGCAGGTTCTGGTTTTCCGAACCGAGGCCGTAGGTCATCCAGGCTCCGGCGCTGGGATGCCCCATGAAGGGAAAGCCGGTGTGGAAGAAGTAGTTCCCCTGGGCGTGCTCGCTGACCTTGCTGGTCATTGAGCGTACGACGGTCAGGTCATCGGCGAGGGCGGCGATCTGCGGGAATAGATCGGTCATCACGATGCCCGACTTGCCGCGCGGCCTGGCCTCCCAGGGGCTGGCCATGATGTTCCCGTTGTTGTTGAACACCGTGCGCTGAATCGGGACGGGCATCGGCTTCCCGTGCAGGCGGTTCAGCTCAGGCTTGGGGTCGAAGGAGTCGACGTGCGAGACGCCGCCCGACATGTAGCAGAAGATGACGTTCCTGGCCTTGCCGGGGCGGGCCGGGGCGCCGGATGCGCCGTAGGCCGGGGTGGCGAGCAGGCCCGAGAGGGCGACGCCGCCGAATCCGAGGGAGCAACGTCGCAGGACTTCTCTTCGCGTGAGGGGGCTCATGTCAGCGTACGTAGATGAATTCCTTGAGGTTGAGCATTGAGTGGGCCAGGTCGACCCATGCGGCCTGATCCGTCGCCCCTCCGGCGCGGAGGTCCGCCAAGTAACGCGTGGCGGCGGCGCTTTCGCCCATCGTGGGGGCGCGTCCGAGGGCCTGCTGGAAAAGCGTGCGGATGCGCACGAGGTCCGTGCCGGCGGGCAGGGGAGAGGAGACCCATCCCTTGGCGCACTCCTGCACGAAGGGGTCGTTCAGGAGCGTGAGGGACTGGGCGGGCACGTTGGTCGCGTCCCTTCTGCCCACGGTGGTGAAGGGCTTGGGACCGTCGAAGGCGGTGATGAGAGGGTTGAGGGTGTTGCGTCGGATGCGCAGGTAGACGCTTCGACGGGTCTGCTCGGTCGGATTCGCGAGGGCGTTGTCGCCCGGACCGTACATCCGGTGTTCAAGGCGTCCTGCCAGCAGGATAAGCGTGTCGCGGAGGGATTCGCCGCTCAGTCGGCGCACGCGCATGTGGGAGAGCAGGTCGTTGGCGGGATCCTTGGCCCGTGCGGACTCGGTCGGAGCCGAGTCGCGACGGAAGGCCTCGGTGAGCACTAGTTCCCGCAGGATCCGTTTCACCGACCATCCGTCGGCGATGAACTTCGCCGCGAGATGATCGAGCAGTTCGGGATGCGTGGGCAGGTCGCCCAGCCGTCCGAAGTTGTCCACCGTCCCGACCAGGCCCCGTCCGAAGACATGGTGCCAGAGGCGGTTCACCATCACGCGGGAGGTCAGCGGATTGTCGGCTGACGCGATCTTGCCGGCGAGCTCGAGCCTGCCGCTGCCGCTCGACCGGAAGGGTGACGCGTCGAAGGCCTCGAGGTAACGTCTGGGTATCGCGGATTCGGGGCGGTTGTGGTCGCCTCGGGCGTAGAGCGGCTGGTTGAATCCGGCCGCCTCAAGGAGGCCCGGGGCGCGGCGTGGCGGGGCGATGCCGCCTTCGATCTGCCGATACTCCTTCACGAGTTCCGCCAGTTTTGGGGATGCGCCGGCGGAGCCGTCGATGAGGCCGTGACGCAGCGCGGCGTCGAGGAGCGCGGCCTGCGCTTCATCCGCGCCGCCCTTGCCCCAGGCGTAGGCCGCCTCCGAGATCGCGATGGCGGCGTCCTGCGCGGTGGGGAAGACGGGCGTGGGCGCGACGGTCGCCTGCCCCTTCGGTCCGTCCTCGCGTCGATGATGGAAGACGACATGGCGCACGCCGTACCAGCCAAGGTCCTCGTCCTTGCCTTCCGGATTGGTGGAGTCGGCCGGCAGGGTGAATTCAAGGTAGGCGTAGGACCCCTTGCGATACGCCGTGTCCAAGGTCACCCATGTCGCGCTGTCGGAATCCAGCCTGGCCTTGGGGAAGCGGGATCCCCCCGGTGAGATGGGGTAGTTGTCCGGGATGAGCCGCACCGTCGCCCCTTTGCCCGAGGCCTGGATGCTCAGGAAATCCGAAGTCACCTTGAAACGCGGCGAGGTGAGCACGGCGGAGTGTCGTGTGGACAGGGTGTGCGAATGGAATCCCGAGGGCAGGATGCGCCGGACGGCGACGGCGCCGTCGGGTTCGATGCGGAACTCGCCCGGAGCGGCCCGATGGGCGATGCCGTTGCCGTGGCGCATCCAAGTGTCGGCGTCCTCTCCGGAGAGGTCCCAGTCGGGTTCGCGCGGCGCCGTCTTGCCCGGTTTGGGTTGGAAGCCGACCCTCAGCATCGTCGAGGCGTGCAGGGGGTGGTCGGGGTCGGTCTCGCCGCGCGCGAGTCCCTCCAGCATGCCTCTGAAAGGGGCCTCAAGTCGGTCGATGGCGGCGCGGAGCGCTTCTGCCCGCGTCCTCATGGCCTTGACCGCATCGTCATCGGCCGGAGCTCCGCCGATCTCGCCCTTGAGCACGCCCGCCTTGAACGAACGGCGAACCTCATCGGCGGAAAGCGCGACGTGGTAGAGCCGCGCCTCTTCGATCTCACCTTTTAAGAATGCGTTGCCTCCGCCCGTATGACGGCAGCCGAACAGGATTTCCGTCCGTCCTGCGGGGAAGCCCTGCAGTCTGTTCGGATTGCCCTCGGGCACGTAGGAGCGTCCGTAAGGTTCGCCGTCGCGGTAGAGCGTGATGCGTCCGTCGATCCCGTAGGTCGCGGCGACGTGCGTCAGGCGTCCGGGCGCGGCGTCCTCGGCCGGTCCTTCGACATTGGCGCTGCGCACGCCGTTGTTGCTGCCTGCCATCCAGCGTCGGGGCTGCTTCTCGGCGAAGACGATGGAGTCGAAGACGCCTCCGCCGACGGACTGGACGGTGAGCACGCCGCCCGCACGCTGGTCGAGCGTCGGGAGGGACACCCAGGCCTCCAGGGTCTTGGTGGTGAAGGGTCGCTTGCTGGCGCCCGCGCGGGCGAAGGCTCCGTCCCCCTTGAGCGTCAGGCGTCCGTCGGACAGCTTGGCGCCGCCCCTGAGTTCGGCGTTCAGACCGCCCACGAGGTCCTTGGCGTCCTTCTCAAAAGTCCACCAATGGTCGGGGGTGGGGCCGCTCGCGTCCTTGGCGTTCAGACGGCGGCGGAAGGATTCGGCGGACAGCTGCGACTCGATCTTGGTCAGCTCCTCGCGAAGGGCGGCCGTTTCCTTCGCGGTATTGCGCATCCGTTCGATTGAGTCCGGGATGGCTGCGGCCTGGTCCCTCCAGAGACCCGAAAGTTCGGCCCTGATGGCGGTCTTGATCCTGGTCAGTCGGTCACGTCTTGCGTCGAGCCTGTCCGGTGCGTCCACCGTGACCTGACCAGGCCGGCTGGAGGCGAGGATGCCGTAGAAGGCGTAGAAGTCGGCCTGGCTGATGGCGTCGAACTTGTGGTCGTGACAGCGGGAGCACGAGACCGTGAGGCCGAGGAAGGTCTTGGAGACCACGTCGATCTGGTTGTCGACGTTGCGCACCTGCTCGTCGACCGTGTCGACCGGCTGGTGGCCGTGCTCGATCATCCGGAAGTGGCCGGTGCCGAGCATGGATTCGTTCAGCCCTTCGGCCGCGTCGATGCGGGGTGACTGGAGCAGGTCGCCGGCGATCTGCTCCTGCACGAAGCGGTCGTAGGGTACGTCGCCGTTGAAGCCCCGGATGAGGTAGTCGCGGTAACGCCAGGACTGCGGGATGGAGGGGTCGCCTTCGCTGCCGTGGGAATCCGCGTACCGCACGAGGTCCATCCAATGCCTGGCGAAGTGCTCGCCGTAGCGCGGGGAGGCGAGCAGCCGATCGACGACCTTTTCGTAGGCGTCAACCGAGCCGTCGGCCAAGAAGGCGTCGACCTCCTCCTTGGTCGGCGGCAGGCCCGTGAGCGTGAAGGTCACGCGGCGCAGGAGCGTCTCCTTGCCTGCGGCCGGGGCAGGCGCGATTCCGGCGGTCTTCATGCGTGCGTCCAGCAGTCCGTCAATCGTCGCTCCCGATGGCGCGGCGACAGGTTGGAAACTCCACCAGTTCTTGCGGACGGAGAGCAGGTCGGACCAGGTCGGCGTGATCGAGTCCGTCGGCTCCTTGTCCCGGGGGTCGGGCGCTCCGCGTCTGACCCATTCCTTGAAGTCGGCGATGATGCGCGCGTCGAGCTTCGGACGCTTCTTGGGCATCTTGAGGTCCTCGTGCTCGTGCGTGATCGACTGGATGAGGAGGCTCTTGTCCGGGTCGCCGGCGATCAGCAGCGGGCCCGTCTCGCCGCCCTTGAGCATCGCCGCGCGGTGGTCGAGCCGCAGGTCACCCTTCTGCTTCTTGGCGTCATGACACTCGTAGCATTCGGCCACCAGGGCGGGGCGGATGCGCGATTCGAAGAACTCGAGGTCGGCCGCGGACGGCTGCGCGGCCAGCGGCACGGCTGCCGTCAGCAACGTCGTCAGAAGGGGCGTGCGCAAACGCGTCGGCATCGGGGTGGGGCGTAGGATTGGCCCGTCAGGGGCTTCCGCAACCCTCATCTACGACAAGCCGGAGGGTTGGCGGTTCCTGCTTACTTTCCGTCGGCGCAGCCTGGCAGGGCCACCCGGGCCAGCCAGTCCTTCGCCTTGGCCTGTTCCGATTCCGGGAAGGCGTGGCCGACCCCCTTCATCTCGCTGGCGGTGACCTTTGCGCCCTTGGCCGCGAGAGCCTTCGAGAAGGCCGCGCCATTCGGACGGTTGGGGCTCTTCTCGCCCCAGCAGACGTAGGCGTATCGTCCGCCGATCGGCTGCATGGTGCCGATGGAAGTGTAGCTGTTTCCACCCCCGTCCGCGGCGATGAAGATGCCGAAATGGTCGGACGGCCTCGGTCCTTCGAAGCGTGCGCGCAGCATGCCGTCGATTGCGTGTCCGCCGTTGCTGAAGCCGGCCAGAATCGAGCTGCGGCGTTCGACGTTGGGCAGCAGCCGGTGCACGTCCTCGAGCATCGTGCGATGGTAGGCCCAGATCTTGGCGAAGTCGCCGACCATGGGCGGGTAGGCGGGATTGGCGGCCCCCTTGGGGTAGGGCAGGCCGACCAGAATGAAGTCGCCCAGCGGCAGAAATCCCGAGGACGGAGCGGTGCCGCCTTCTCCACCCGCTAGCCACGCGACCAGCGGGAACTTCCTGTCGGTAGCGTATCCGGCGGGGATGCGCACCTCGCACGAGGCCGTGCGTCCGCGTCGGTCAGGAGTCAGGTCGGGGAACTCAAGCGTCAGAGCGGCGCCCGGCATCACCTTTTCGGCCAGCGGGTGCGGCGCGGCCGAAAGGGTCAGGCAGGAGGCCAGGAGGGCGATGACGCGCATGTCCGTCGGTCACTCCAGCACCTGAATGTGATTGATGCTGGTGAACTGGCGGTGGTCGGTGAACTGGCGGACGGGCTTCTTCTGCGCGTCGAGCTCGAAGATCTGGGCGGTGGCGCCAAGGTGGCCGTGGCCCAGCCAGTTCATGACGATCGTGTTGCCGTTGGCGAGGCGTTCGACCGAGCTTGCGAGGTAGAGGTGGTTGTCCGTGACCTCGTTCCGTCCGATGTTCCAGACGGCCTTGCCGGACTTGTCGTATTCCACGATTCCGTCCCCCTCGCCCAAGGCGACCAGCCAGTTCCCATTCGCAAGCTCGCGGACGTCGTGGACGTCCCCGTTGACCGGCTGGGTCCGGAGGAGCTTGCCGTCGGCGGAGAGTTCGAGCACCGCGCGGTCGCCCTTGGCGCTCACGAGGTAACGTCCGTCGGCCGTCTTGCGGCAGCCGCGCATCTGTTCATGGGTGCGGATGGTGGGCGTCAGCGGGACCTTGATCTCCTTGGCGATCTTGCCGTCACGACCGATCTCCAGAAGGCGTCCCGGGCCGCATTCGACCACCAGCACGCGTCCGTCCGGCAGCGGCTGGCAGCCCTGGATCTCCGTCTTCGCGTCGGCGACGAATTCCCAAGCCACGGAATGGTCGGGCTTCACTTCCTTGGCGCCTTTGACATGGCTGAAGAGCACGTTGCCGTTGGGCAGCAGCCAGGAATCCTGGGGCTTCTCGGCCGGGGTCGACCACTCGACGCGTCCGTCGGCGGCGACGATGGCGACCTTGTTGCCGACGTAATCGCTGACGAGCAGGCGGCGTCCGAAGGGCTTCGGCTCGAGGCTCGTCTGCGGGCCTTGGGCTCGGTCGCCGAGGGCGTTGCGATTGTTCTTCATCACCGGCGGCATCGGGGGTTCCCATCCGGCGGGGGCGTTGACGCTGATCACCTTCTTGAAGGTCACGTCCCCGAGGCGCAGGTTGTCGGCGATGACGCCGTTCTCCGAATGTCGCCAGCAGTGGATGGCTTCGCCGTCGCTCTTGATGTGGTTTCCGATGACTTCGTAGCCGTCCAGGTTGAAGTTCGGTTCGATGGCGGTGAGCTTGGTCTCGAAGTAATTGTAGTTGCAGCGGACATTGCGCAGGCGGCCGCGGAAGGACGGGTGGCCGAGGAGGGTGCCGCTGCCGTTCGGATTGATCGTACGGGTGAACTGCACCGTGATGTTCTCGGCGTCGAACGACTCGCCCGGACCGACCTTGCCGCCCGGCAGGAACTTGCCCGTGTGCTCGCCGTACATCATCACCGCGCGCATGGTGTCGGTCATCGTGATGCCTTCGACGAGCACGTTGCGGACGCGACCATGGATGAGCACGCAGGCGTTGATGTTCTTCACCAGGCCGCTCGGCTGATCGTTGTGGCTGGCGTTGAGGTCGATGGTACCCTTGCCGGTGATGCGGACGCCGGAGATCGGCTCGGCCTGGCGTCCGTGCCCGATGCGGATGCCGTAGGCCTCCGGGGCGTCGTAGGACACGAACCAGAGGCTGCGGGCGCCGTGGCCGGTCTTGTTCGCGAAACGGATCTTCACGCCATGGCTGAGTTCCTGCCAATCACCCGTGATCGGGATGCCCTTATGCGGGGTGTCGAAGAGCTTGCCGTCGCCCCAGGCGATGGTGTCCGGGGCGCCGTTCTTGCCGCCGGTGACGATGACCGTGTAGACCGTGCTGCCGAAGAGCTCGGAGCCGTCGACCTTTCCCTTCTTCATGTCGTAGGCGCCCCCGATCTCAAGGTCGTCGATCTTCTTGCCCGAATCCTGGTCGGTCGTGATCTCGCCGACGCCTTCTTTATGGCAGAAATTATCGGCCAGCTTGAGCGTCGCGCCGGCCATGAGTTCGATCTCGACGGACTTGTCGACGTAGAGGATCGAGCGGTGCTTCTTCAGGCCATGCTGGTGCAGGCCGGGCAGGAAGGTCAGCTTGTCGCCGGGCGCGGCGGCGTCCATGACGGCCTGCGGGTCGTCGCCCGGCTTGATCTTATGTTCGGCCGCGAACAGGGAGACGGCGCCGAGCAGGGCGGAGGCGCAGAGGATGAGCAGGAGTCGCATGAGGCATGGGGTGGGGGCTGGGTGGTAAAAAACAGTGGGGAGATAAGGGCTTAGCTTAGGCCGGCGAGCGGGCCGGTGCTGGAGCCGAATGCATCCGCTTCGACGCCCATCTTCTGGAGCATGGAGACGTAGAGGTTGCAGAGCGGGGTGTTCTGGTCGCGGCGGAAGGCCAGGTGCTGGCCATGCTTGAAGCCGCCGCCGGCGAGCAGGATGGGCAGGTTGGTGTTATCGTGGGTGTTGGCGTCGCCCATGTTGCTACCGAAGAGCACCATCGTGCGGTCGAGCAGGCGTTGGCCTCCTTCGCGGTGTTCGGTGAGGCGTCCGAGGACTTTGGCGAGCAGCGTCATCTGCTGCTGGTCGGCGTCCTTGAGCTGGGCGACTTTCTCGACGGATTGTCCGTGGTGGCTCAGGTTGTGATAGCCATCCGTCGTGTTCTGGTCGGGGTGCAGCTTGAAGACCGGCGTGGCGAAGGCGTCGACCATCAGGGTCACGACACGGGTCGAATCCGACTCGAACGCGAGCTGCGCCATGGAGAGCATCAGGTCGAACTTCGCGAAGAAGAGCTGGCGATCGGTGATGTCGGTCGGCATCGCCCGATCGGTGGAGGGCTTGGCGCGCATTTCCCAGTCGCGGGCGATGCGGAGGCGGGCTTCCACCTCGCGGACGGAGGTGAGGTATTGGTCCAGGCGGGTGCGGTCTTCGCCGTCGAGGTCGCGGGCGTAGCGCTTGGTGTCGTCGAGCAAAGTGTCCAGGACGCTGCCGCGTTCCTCGAGCCGGTGGAGCTGGCGGGCGACTTCGGCCGGATTGCCTTGCAGGAACATCCGACGGAAGAGGGCGGAGGCGCTGTCTTCGGCGGGAAGCAGGACGCCGTCGCGCGTCCAGGAAAGGCTACGGTTGGCTTTGTCGATGTTGACCCCGAGGTTGAGCGTCGGAAGGCGCGTGACCTGGCCGAGTCTCTCGGCGGCGAACTGGTCCAGGGAGATCTCGTTGCGGAAGCCGCTCTTGGTCGGACCGCGGGCGGCGGTCAGGAAGCAGTTCTCGGTGCTGTGCCCTCCGTTGACGTCCGGATGGGAGAGGCCGCTGAAGACCGTGAAGTCTTCGCGGAATGGCGCCAGTGTCGCGAGGTAAGGCGAGGCTTCATAACCGCGGCCGGTCCTCGTCGGGAAGAACTGGGCGGGCAGGACGCCGAGGTTATTCGAGATCAGGAGCATCCGCTGCGGCGGGGCGGAAGGCTTGTCGCGACCGAAGGCCGGCGTGAAGCTACCGAGGATGGGCAAGGCCAGGAAAGCCCCGGCTCCGCTGAGGAAGCGACGGCGGGAGAGCTGTCGGGCGATATGAGGGGCTTGCATGGTCAGCGCGCGGGGCCGCGGAAGAGGGGGCTTTGGATCAGGCCGTGGAGAAGGTCGCGCATGCGATACCCGTCATGGGAACTGGCATCAAGGATGGCTTCGATCTTCGGCCGGTCGGCGAAACGCACCGGCGTGCCGGTCGCGTAGAGGACGAACTGGTGCAGGAGATTACGGGCCAGCTGGCGGTCGTCGGCGGCGAAATGGGCCTTGAGTTCGCGGACGTCGGTGAAGGCACGGCCGTCGCGCAGTTTGCCGCTCGCGTCGACGACATCCGCGACCGTGTAGGCGTAGTCATGTCCGGCCCGATCGATGCCCTTGGTTTTCTCGCCGAGTTCCAGTCCGCGATAGCGTTGGCGCCATCCGCCGAGGATGTCGAAGTTCTCGAGGGCGAAGCCGGCGGGGTCGAAGCGGGCGTGACAGTTGGCACAGGAGTTGTCCTGCGTGTGGCGGGCGAGGATATCGCGGATGGATTTCGCTCCGCGGATGTCCGGTTCGACGGCGGGGACTTTCGCGGGCGGCGGGGGCGGCGGTTCGCCGATGATGCGGTCCATGATCCAGGCGCCGCGGATGACGGGCGAGGTCGTCGTGCCGTTGCTGGTCACCTTGAGGATCGCGGCTTGGGTCAGCAATCCGCCTAGCGGGCTGCCTCCCGGGAGCTTGACCTTGCGCATGGCCGAGCCCTGGAGCGGCGGCAGACCGTAGTGCCGTGACAGCCGATCATTGGCGTAGATGAAATCGGCTTGGACGAGGTGCTTGGCGGGAAGGTTGTCGCGGATTAGGCCGGTGAAGTAGGCGCGGGTTTCCTCACCCATGCTGTCGGTGAGATAATCGTCGAACCGATACTCGGGGTAGAGGCGGATGTCGGGTTCGTCCCGGCGGAGATGTCGAAGGTTGAGCCAGTAATCGGTGAAGGCGTGGACGAAGCGAGCGAAGCCCGGCTCGCCGAGCAGCCGATCGGTCTCGGCACGCAATACGGCGGCATCGCCCAGTTTGCCGTCGGCGGCCAGCTGGCGCAGCCGTGCGTCCGGCCGGCTGTTCGCGAGAAAGTGTGACAGACGGCCGGCGACCGCGAAATGATCGGCGGCGTGCGCCGGTTCACGCAGGTAGAGGAAGTGGCCGGAGCACAGGAAAGCCTTGTAGGCGGCGAGCAGGGCGTCTGAGAGCGGCTCCTTTTTCTCAAGGCGCGCCTGGACCAGTCGGTCGTATTGGCCGAGGGTGTCCTCGTCGACGGGCTCACGCGCGGCATGGCGGATGAAGTGTCGTAGGAGCGCCCTGGCGTCGGTGGCTGGAATATGCGTCGGGAAGAGCACGCGATAAGGCGCATCGGCCTGCTCCGTCGGCGTCAACGGACCTTCGATTTCCAGCCACTGGAAAGCCACGCCGGGCTGTCCGCCGGTCGGGAACGGCGGGTAGCGATAAGTGGGCGGTCCGCCTTGGACATTGCGCGCGAGCGGGACGGGTAGGCCGAGGAGGCTGTATTCGAAGGTCTCGTTCGCGAGGAGGCGCACCGTCGTCTCGTAGGTCGCGGTCTGTGGCGCGATGTCCATGACGCCGCCGGTCGCGCGGACGTCGCCCGAGACGTCGGGGCCCGACGGCTTGCGGGCGCGGAAGGTCATCGGGACGGGGTCGACGGCCGGGGTGAGTACGTAGCCTTTCTGCTGGAGCACCGCGCGGGCCGAGAAGCGGACGCGATAGTTGCCGGGCTGACGCGCGAGGAAACCTTTCGGGTAGCCGTAGTAAGGCCAGTGCGCGGAGCGGAAGAGGGCTACTTCGATCGTCGGGTCTGAGGCGGTGTCCTTGGCTTTCAGTTCTTCCGGCTTCAACGCCTTGTTGTCACGGGCGAAGAACATCGCCTCCTTGTTTCCGAAGGTATCGTTCGCGGGGAACAGAGTCGTCCCGACGATACGTATGGTCTTGGGTTTCGCGGGCGGCGCGCCCGAGGCCATCGCCTGACGAAGCGCTGCCTCGGCGGCATCCAGGTAGGCCGTCAACTGGACGTGTGACATGTCCAGGGTGGCCGAAGTCTTGTTAAAGTGATGGCCTTCGCGATCCGCTGGGAGCATATCCCGGATGTCGAGATCCGGCAGGCGCAGCAGGTCGCGGAGGTTCTGTTCGTATTCGTCGCGATTGAGGCGACGGCGAGGGCCCCGGCCGGCGGCCTTGATCTCTGCTTCATCGGCGGCCAGTAAGGGGCCGGCGATGGCGCGGGCCAGCGCCGCGCGGTCGTCGGCGGAGAGAGCTTTCTTCTTCGGCGGCATTTCGCCTTTCGCGATGACGTCGTAAAGGTGCGCCCAGCGTTCGCGGTTCAGGCGGTCCTGCGGGTCGAAGGACAGGGTCGTGAGGACGACGTCCCCTTTGGCGGTCTCTTGGTCGTGACACTCGAAACAGGTCTGCTCGATGCCGGGGAGCGTGCCAGCGTGGCCAAGGCTCGCCAGGCACATCAGGCCGGCGATCCCAAGGGCGTTCACGGGCACGGGGCGCATCTCAGCGCAGGACGGCCTTGGGCTGCAACGCTTCGGACGCGATCTGGGCTGCCTTCTTCACGACCGGGGTGAGTTCCTTTATGCGGCGGGCGTCCAGTCGCTGGCTGGTGCCGGTGATCCAGAGGCTGGCGATGGCTTCGCCCGTGGCGTCGAAGATCGGCGCAGCCACGCAGTTATGGCCTTCGACGTGCTCGCCCATGTCGGTGGCCCAGCCTTGGCGGCGGACGTCCTGCAAGCAGGCAAGGAGGGCCTTGGCATTAGAGATCGTGTGCGCTTGGAAGCGTTCGAAGCTCAGGCGACCCGCGATCTCAGCGCGTTCGGTTTCGCCCCGGAAGGCCAGCATCACCTTGCCCGGTCCGCTGGTGTGAAGCGGAAACCGGACGCCCCGCTCGACGTAGAACTTGATCGGGGCGGTGCCGATGACGCGCTCCAGCACGACTCCTTCGTCGCCGGAGATCATCCCGAGGTGGGCGGCTTCGCCGGTCTGTTCGCTGAGCCAGCGCATCGCCGGCAGCGCGGCTTCGGCCAGGGGGACGTCGTCCACGAACGGCTGGCTCAGGCGCAGGAGGCCAGGGCCCAGCGAGTAACGCTTGGCGGCGTCGCGGAGCAGGTAGCCGTGCGCGACGAGGGACTGCGTGGTGCGGTAGACGAAGTTGGTGGATAGTCCCAGCTCGGCGGCTATCTCCGAAAGGCTCAGGCCGGTCGGATGGGCGCCAAGGCAGCTTAGGATCGCCAAAGCACGGTCTAGTCCGGGCGTGCTGAAGCCGGAGTCGGCGACGGCTTTGCGCGCGGAGCGGGATGGGCGGGGTAAAGCCATATGCTACAAATGAAAGTATTTTCATAAGTAGCAAACAGTTTCAGGACGGACAGGGGTAAGTCCCTAGGGAGCTAACCCATGGATCTTGTCCTCCGGCCCTCCAGCCCTAGCCCTGGCCCTAGCTCTCTCGGGGGCTTACTTCCCCACCAGCCAGACGTTACGGTAGACGACGGGATTGCCGTGGCCCTGGAAGTAGATGGGGCCGGGTGCGGGCACCTCGGTCTTGAAGGCGCCTCCGGGGGTCGCGCCCTTGAGGGCCAGGCGGTCGTGCACGACCACGCCGTTGTGCCGGACGGTGACGACGGCGTCGGCCGTCTTCTTGCCGTCCGCGTCGAACTTGGCGGCGGTGAAGTCGACGTCGTAGGTCTGCCACTGCAGGGGAGGCAGGCAGAGGTTGAGGCGCGGCGCGGCGTTCTTGTAGATGCCGCCGCATTCGTTGTCCAAGCCCGCCAGTCCGAAGCTGTCCAGCACCTGCACCTCGTAGCGGTGCTGCAGGTAGACGCCGCTGTTGGCGCGACCCTGGCCGCGGCCGAGCGGCTTGAACGGCAGGAAGAATTCGAGGTGCAGCTTGAAATCGGTGAAGGCCTGCTTGGTCTTCGTGTTGGCCTCGAGGTGGCCACGGGGGTCGATCTTGCCGTCCACCCAGGCGTCGGCGCTTCGGCCGTCGAAGAGGACCGTGGCTCCCTGCGGTGAGGCGAGCCCCATGGTGGGGGAGACGCGCACGAGGCGGGGCAGGGTGAAGTCCTTGCCGTCGAGCGACCCGACGAGCTTCCCTTCCGCAAGGGTCGCCTGCTTGAAGACGATGCGGTCGCCTTCGCGACGGGCCTCAGATTCGAGGCGCGACTTGCCGAGCCCGTCGCCGAGGCCGGGGAGCCCGTCACGGAAGAGGACGAGCCGGAAGTTGCCGTCGCCGAGGGCGATCACGTTCGCGCCGATTCCCGGGTGGGCCTTGGCGTCGGCGTATTCTCCCTGCAGGGGGAAATCGGGGCCGGCGGTCTCGACGGTCAGGTAGACGGGCGGTTCGGGAGCCTTGGGCGCAGGGGCCTTCTTCTTGGGGGCGTCGGCGCCGAGCAGGGCGGAGGCGCAGAGGATGAGCAGGCGTCGCATGGGGAGGGGGTGAGAAGGGAGGATGGAGGATGAGGGATGGGGGATAAAGGATGAAGGGACAGGGACAGGGGCAGGGGCAGGGACAGGGACAGGGACAGGGAGACACCAGAGGCAAGGGGTTTGAAAAGTCAGGGAACTGACTCCGCCTTCTTCCCTCTCCATAACTATCCCTGCCCCTGTCCCTGCCCCTGTCCCTAACTAAGAATCTGCTTCACGACGTGGCCATGCACGTCGGTGAGGCGATAGTCCCGGCCTTGGAAGCGGTAGGTGAGGCGTTCGTGGTCGAAGCCGAGGAGGTGCATGATGGTGGCCTGCAGGTCGTGGACGTGGACCTTGTCCTTCACGCCCGCGAAGCCCATCTCGTCGGTTTCGCCGAACTGGAAGCCGCCCTTCACGCCGCCGCCGGCCATCATGATCGTGAAGCAGTCGGGGTAGTGGTCGCGGCCGAGCACCTCGCCCTTGGACGTACGGCCCTCGCGGAAAGGCGTCCGGCCGAATTCGCCGCCCCAGACGACGAGCGTGTCGTCGAGCAGACCGCGATCCTTGAGGTCGTTGATGAGCGCCATCACGGGCTTGTCGGTCGCGGCCATCTTGGCGGTGAGGCCGTCGCGGATGTCTTCCTTGGGGTTCGTGCCGTGGAAGTCCCAGCCCCAGTCGAAGAGGTGGACGAAGCGCACGCCTTTCTCGACGAGCCGGCGGGCGAGCAGGCAGTTGTTGGCGAAGCTGGCCTGGCCCGGCTGGGCGCCGTAGGCGGCGAGCGTCGCGGGCTTCTCCTTCGAGATATCCATGACCTCGGGCACGCTGGCCTGCATGCGGAAGGCGAGTTCATACTGGGCGATGCGGGTGACCGTCTCGGCGTGGCCGAGCTCGTCCTGCTGGCGCTGGTTGAGCGCGTTGAGGGCGTCGAGCGTGGCGCGGCGCAGGTCGCGGGTCATGCCGGGCGGGTCGTTGGCGAAGAGGACGGGGTCGCCCTTGCTGCGGCACTGCACGCCTTGGTAGACGGACGGGATGAAGCCCGAGCCCCAGCAGCCTTGGCCGCCGCTGGGCTGGACGCCGTTGGAGATCATCGTGACGAAGCCCGGGAGGTCCTGGTTCTCGGTGCCGAGTCCGTAGGTGGCCCAGGAACCCAGCGAGGGACGGCCCTGGCGGTTGTGGCCGGTGAATAGGAGCAGTTCCGCCGGGGCGTGGTTGAACTGGTCCGTGTGCATCGCCTTCACGAGCGTGACATCGTCGGCGATTTTATGGAAATTCGGGACGGCATCGCTCATCCAGAGGCCTCCCTTGCCGTATTGCTTGAACATCCGCGGCGAGCCCATGAGCTTGGGCACGCCGGTCGTGAAGGCGAAGGTGCGGCCCTTGAGGAAGGAATCCGGGCAGTCCTCGGCGTTGCGCTTCACCAGCTCGGGCTTGTGGTCGAAGATATCCAGGTTGGGCGGGCCGCCCGACATGTGCAGGTAGATCACGTGCTTGGCCTTGGCCTTGTAGTGCGGCTTACGGGGAGCGAGCGGGTTGGCCGGCGCGGCGGATGCGCCGAGCAGGTCGGCCTGCATGGCGTGCAGGGCGATGGCGCCGAGGCTGAACTGGCCGACGCTGCTCAGGAACGTGCGGCGGGTCTGGAGGCTGAGCTGGGCTTCGCGAAGGGGGTGCATCTCGAAAGGGGTAGGGGTAGGGGTGGGGGTAGGTTGTCGTGCCTCAGCGGCGCATGAGGAATTCGTCGAGGTTCATGATGACGCTGCTGACCGCGGTCCAGGCGGCGAGGGCGGGGAGGTCCGTGCCTTTGTCGGCCGGGCCGAGCGGCTGGGTGGCCATCTGCTCGGCGAGCTTGGCGTCGGCGCGGTATTCCTGGAGCGAACGGGCGAGCAGGGTCTGCAACGTGGTGAGCTCAGCGACGTCGGGTTCACGGGCGAGGCAGAGCGCATAGGCGAGGCGCAGGCGGGCCTCATCCGTCGGGGCTTCCTTCATGAGGCGACGGGCGAGCGCCTGGCTTGCTTCGATGAAGACGGGGTCATTCAAGGTGACGAACGCCTGGAGGGGCGTGTTCGAGCGGTCGCGCCGGATCACGCACGTCTCACGGTTGGGCGCGTCGAAGGTCGCGAAGCTGGGGTAGGGCGTGCTGCGACGGGTGTCGGTGTAGACGCTGCGGCGGTGGCGATCTTCGCCGACGCTGGTCTGCCAGTCGCCCGAGCCGCCGAAGGCGATGCTCAGGCCCATGTTCGGGCGCATGGGGCGCACGGGGGGGCCGAACATCTTGGCGCTGAGCAGGCCGCTCACGGCGAGCGTCTGGTCGCGGAGCATCTCGCCGGAAGGGCGGAAGCGCGGGCCTCGCGCCACGAAACGATTATCCGGGTCCTTCTCGTTGAGCTGAGCGACACTGGCGGAGGCCTGACGATAAGCGCGGGTGTTCAGCAGAAGCGTCAGCATCCTCTTCGTGTCCCAACCGCTCTCGACGAACTCGGCGGCGAGCCAGTCCAGCAGCTCGGGGTGCAACGGGAGATCGCCCTGGCTGCCGAACTCTTCGCTCGAGCGGACGATGCCCACGCCGAAGACCGACTCCCAGAGGCGGTTCATGGTCACCCGCGCGGTGAGAGGATTGTCGCGGCTGACGATCCAGCGGGCGAGCCCGAGGCGGTTCGTGGGGTAATTCGCGTCCCATCGCCCGAAGCTGACCGGCACGCCTTCGCCGACTTCTTCGCCGAGGGCCTGCCAGTTGCCCCGGAGCTGCACGAAGGTCTTGCGACGTTTGTCCTTGGGAAGGTCCTGCATGACCGGCACGGTCACCGGGGCGCTTTGGGCGATCTTCTGCTTGAGGCCATCGGCAAGGGCGCGCTGGGCCTTCGTCGCCGGCGAGACGTTGCGGACGTAATGCTGGCGGAGCAGGGTGTTCTGGGCCTTCGTCCGCTTCTCCTTGGGCGCCTCGAGGGCGGCCTTGAGGGGTTTGTCCGCAAGGTTCGGCTTCTTGGCTAGCCACTCGTCGAAGCCGGCCAGCCAGGCCGGGTCGGTCTTCTTGAGGGCCGCTTCGGCCGCGGCGCTCTCCTTCATCCAGAGTTCCCGCTGCGCCTTCGCGCCGGGCGGATAGATCTCGTGGAGCGGGGCTTCGTCTTTCTTGTCGCTGTCGGCGCTCTGGTTGAGGAAGGCGTAGGACTGGAAGTATTCCGTGATGGTGATCGGATCGTACTTGTGGGTGTGGCACTGCGCGCAGGCCATGGTGGTGCCCATGAACACCGCGTAGGTCGTGTTGACCCGGTCGATGACGGCGGCGTTGCGGAACTCCTCGTCGCTGGTGCCGCCTTCGTTCTGGGTCATCGTGTTCCGGTGGAACGCCGTGGCGATGATCTGGTCCTCGGTGGGGTTCGGCAGCAGGTCGCCGGCCAGCTGCTCGACCGCGAACTGATCGAAGGGTTTGTTCTGGTTGAGCGCCTTGATCACCCAGTCGCGGTAGGCCCAGATGATGCGGCCAGGGTCGCTCGGGTAGCCCGCGCTGTCGGCATAGCGCGCGAGGTCGAGCCACTGGCGGGCCCAGTGTTCGCCGTAGGCGGGCTTGGCGAGGAAGTGCGCGACGACTTCGGCGTGGCTGGCCTTGGCCAGCCGCGTGACTTCCTCCGGCGTGGGCGGCAGGCCGGTGACGTCGAGCGCGACGCGGCGAATCAGCACGTTCTTGGGTGCCTCATCCGACCATTTCAGGCCTTCCTGTTTCTGACGCTCGGCGAGGAGGGCGTCGACGGGATTGGCTTCGCCGTTCTTCGGCACGGACGGCCGGACGACGGGTTCGTAGGCCCAGTGACGTCCCCAAGGGGCGCCTTGACGGATCCAGGTCCTGAGCAGCTCGACCTGCGCGGCGGGGATGGTCTTGTGCTGCTTGGGCGGCGGCATCACCTCGTCGGGGTCCTTCGAGAGGATGCGCGCGATGAGCAGGCTTTTTTCCGGGTCGCCCGGCACGATGACCCGTTCGCCGTCACGGTCGCGCTTGGCGTCCTGCTCGTCATCGAGCCGCAGCTCGCCCTTGCGCCCCTTGTCGTCGGGTCCGTGGCAGGCGATGCAGTTCTCCGAGAGGATGGGACGGATCTCCCGGCTGAAGGAGACCTTGCGGTCCGCGGCTTCGAGGGAGACGAAGGAAAGCAGCAGTAGGAGGGGCGCCCTCATGGGAAAAATCAAACCCCCGGCACGGACGACTGCAACCCCGGGACGCTTTCTTTTTATAGGGTGATGCCCTCCCTTTTCAGCGGCCTTGGGATTTCAGGAATCGCTCCGTGATCCGGGTCAGTTCGGTCGGGTCGGCCCCGGGCCGCAGGCGCCGCATGAGGGTCTCAAGATCGCGGTGTCCCTGCTGGACCGTCGGCTCGACCGCAGTCCCTTCGCCGTAGTCGTTCCAAGTGGCGATCTGCACGATGGACGCCCCGCTGGTCATCGCGAGCTTGAGTGATTCCGCGAAGGTGGCGCCGCCGCGGTCTTCGATGCGTCCATAGCTGGGCCGCGCGCCGGCCTGCGCGTAGAAATCATGGTAGCCCGGGAAGGCCGCGGCGATGCGCCGGTCTTCCTTCGGACCTTGCTGCCATGCGGCCAGTTCGGCCTTCCAGGCCTCCGGGGCGACCGTGCGTCCGTCGTACACCGGTATCCAGACGAAGCGCCCGTCGACCCCCGGCGTGGCGCTGAGGTGCGGCAGGACGTAGGTCAGGGGTTCGGAGGTCATGCGCCTGCGGATGACAAGCCATTCCTTCTCCTGCAGGTACTGCGGGCCGAAGATGAGCATCACCGGCTTGCCTTCCAGTCGCACATAGCCCTCGTCGCGCAGCCAGTTGGCCTCCAGCCAGGCGAAGGCTTCGGCGACCTTGGCCGTCGCCTCCTCGCGTTTCATGCCGGCTTCCTTCATGAAGCGTGCGCCGATGTTGTCCTCCATGCAGACCGCGAAACGGAGGCCGGCCTTCTTGATTTCTGTGATGAGCAACAGCGAGGCCCGGTGGATGGATTCGTAATCCTTGAATCCGCCGAGACCGTACCAGTCGATGACGACGCCATCGACGCCGGCCGCCTTCATCAGCGCGACCTGATAGGCGACGACGGCGGGATCCGAGGAGTCGTAGGGGCCGATGAGCGGTCGCTGGTGGGCGGCGATCTCGCCCTTCGACGGATCCTTGCGGTCCATCGTCCAGTGCCAGCCCCAGCCGCCTGACTTCTCCTTGGTCTCGAACCACGGCATCACGTGCGCCAGCACCAGCGGGCGGGAGGGCTCGCGGCCTGCGTCGCAGGAAGTCAGGAGGGCCGCCAGCGCAAGCAGGAGCAGGGCGGTCGGACGCATGGTCGGAGTAGACTTCTCCCGGGCATGGGGCACAACCCACAAGAGGAGACCCCGGGGACGGTGGACGTCCCCGGGGTCTTTTTAAGTGGTCGGGCTGGAGAGATTTGAACTCTCAGCCTCTGCTACCCGAAAGCAGCGCTCTACCAGATTGAGCCACAGCCCGACAAAGGAGCGTCGATTGAGCAGGCGCCGAGGCGGAGTTCAACCCAAAACCCAGCCGGCCCCGTTTGCCTGCGCATCGGTTTCCCACATGACAAAGGCATGGGCTTCAAGATCAGGCGCTCGGGTGAGAGGGGCTTCGCCGACCACGGGTGGCTCGTGGCCAGGCACAGCTTCAGTTTCGCGGACTACCATGACCCCGCCCACATGGGCTTCCGGTCCTTGCGGGTCATCAATCAGGACATCGTGGCCCCCGTGGCCGGGTTTCCTCCCCATGGGCACCGGGACATGGAGATCTTCACCTACGTGCTGGAGGGGGTCATCGAGCATCGGGACAGCCTCGGCAACCACGCCCAGTTGCGGCCCGGGCAGATCCAGGTGATGAGCGCCGGCAGCGGGGTGAGGCACAGCGAATACAATCCGTCCAAGACCGATCGCCTGCACCTCATCCAAGTGTGGATCGAGCCCGAACGTCCGGGCCTGCGTCCGCGCTACGCGGAGTGGACGCCCACGCCCGAACAGCTCGCCGCCGATAAGGTGCTCATCATTTCAAAGGACGGCCGGGAAGGTTCCGCCACCATCAGTCAGGACGCGGACGTCCATCGCGTGAAGACTTTGGCCGGAGGCGTCGTCACGCATGAGCTTCGGGCGGGCAGGGGCCTCTGGTTCCAGCTCATCGCCGGCGAAGTGGATGTCCGCGGCGTCAAGCTTTCCGTCGGAGACGCCGTCTTGACTGAAGATCCCGGCGCCTGCTCCTTCAAATCCTCCGGCCCCATGGAAGCCCTCCTCTTCGATCTCGCTTGATCAACTATGGGCTTCCTGCTCGGGGTCGGGCGGGCTAATCTGCGGGTGCTATGAAAAAACTGCCCTGCATCGTCGCCCTCCTGCTCGGAGTCGCCTTCATCCTCTTCGGCGTCGCGCATTTCGTGCCCGCCGTAAAAGCGATCTTGCCCGCCCCGACGCCCCCGAACGGCGAAGAAGCCGGCAAGCTGACCCAAGCCTTCTTCGCCGGCTTGGCGGGCTCTGGTTACCTCAGCGTGATCAAGGGATTGGAGATTCTCGCCGGCGTGCTGCTGATCTTGAAGTGCACCCGGGGCTGGGGCATCGTCCTCTCGGGCGCCATCCTGTTCAACATCTTCTTCGTGAACGTGCTGATCATGAATATCTGGAACCCCATCGTTATCGCCATGGTTCTCGCTGGATTGTACCTGGCATTTGCGGGTCGTCAGGGTTTTCGATGCTTGGCCTGCTGCGGTTCAGGAGAGTGTCTCGCGTCATGCGGCCTGTGCCCCAAGGACGGCTCCTGCGGCTCCGGTGAAAAGAAGACCGGCTGCTGCGGCTGAGCGACTTGGAATCGCCGCCATGAAAAGGGCGGGGCCGCGAGGCTCCGCCCTTTCTTCTGGCCGATGTCCGACTTACTTCTTCTTCGGCGCCGCGGCGGGGGCGCCGAAGAGATTCGCCCCGTTCTTCGCCTCGAGCTCCGCCTGGTCGATGAGCTGGTTGAGCATCGTGAGCAGTCGCTCCGTGCTCCAGCTGGCAGTGAAGATCACTCGGTCGCCCCGGTGTTCGACAGGCGCGATGCCCGCGATGAAGTCGCCGGCCAGCTTCGCCTTGGCCTTGTCGGCCGGGGACTGCGGCGCGGTGGGGTCGCCCGCCATCATCAGGGGCATCATGGCCACCATGCCCTGCGCCTGCATGGCGAAGGGCGCGGCCTTCTCCGGGCTGGTGAAGAGCACCTCGAACTTCATGACCTGCGCGTCGCCTTTTTCTCCCATCGCGGCGTGCATGCCCTTGAAACCGCTGTCGTCATCGGGAGTCGGGGGCATGAGCGAGCTGTTGGCGGCCATGAAGAAGTAGCCTTTGCCGACCTGCGAGGAGGCGCCGGCGCTTTCGGGGCCCGGCGTGAAGGAGCGTCCTGCGCCCCTGAGGGCCGCGAAGACCTTTGCCACATTGGCGGGCTTCGTCATCACGAGCGTCCTGGCGTCGTAGGTGAAGAGGGCGGGCGAACCGGGCTTCACCGGCTCGGGGGAGCCCGGGCCGAAGGAATTCACGAGTCCGGGAAGGTCCCATCCTTTGACCGTGCCGGCTTGGACGCTCTTGACGCCCTTGCTGGCGCAGTGGGAGGCCAGGCGAGCCTGATCGTAGACGCCGCGCACGATGAGCACGAAGTCCGGCTCGTCGGAAAAGCCCCCGAGAAGTCCGCCGGCGAAGGAGATGTCAGGAGAGGACAGGTCGAGGCCAGTCGCCTCCTTGAATGCCTTCTCGACGTCGAAGCCGCCGATCTCGGCGGCCTGCGATTTCTGCATGCGGGCCTTCAGGGCCTGCATGCCCGGGGAGTTCGAGATGGCCAGTCCGGCCGTGGACTCGGTGGCGAAGACCAGCGAGGCTTCGGGCGGCACGCCCTTGAAGTCGAAGGCGGCCGCGGACAGGGCGGCGAAACAGAGGAGTGCGGCGGACAGGTTGCGCATGACGGTGACTATCGGTGCGGGCGGGCCGCTTACAATTCAAGAAGGAGCAGGGGCCGGCGTCGATGACGTCGGCCCCTGCGAAAACGGGCTGCAGGACCGCTTCAGTTCACTTCTTCTTGCCGCCCTTGCCCTGTCCCGCGGGCTTCAGGGGATGCTCCTTGAGGATCTCGTCGGCCATGTAGAAGTTCACGCGGTCCTTGGTGGCCTCGCGCACCTTGGCCACTTGGTCGGCGCTCACGGGCTTGCCGTTGTTGCCGAAGGCGAGGCGGCTGAAGGTGATGACCGCCGCCACTTCCTGGTCATTGAGCAGGCCGGCGAAGCCCATCATGGGCGGCACGCCCTTGGTGGGGTCGAAGTCCTTGCCTGAGACCTTGATCGGACCCCAGAGGCCCTTGAGCACGATCTTGATGACGCGCTCGTCGCTCTCCAGCCAGTCGCTGCGGGACAGGGGCGGGTAGACGTTGGGCAGGCCCTTGCCGTCCGCCTGGTGGCAGGTGGCGCAGTGGGCGTCGCGGAAGTAGACGGACTTGCCGAGGTCGAAGATCTTCTGCTCGTCGGCGGTGAGCTTGCGCGAGGGGCGCACGGTGCCGCCTTCTTCGGCCACGGGCTTGCTGATCGCGCTCCTGCCGGCGAGGTAGTCCGCGGCCGCGGGGTTGTCGTCCGGCTTGAGTCCGCCCGCGAGCAGCGACTTCACGTCGTCCGACAGCGTGTACGTCATGACGTAGTGGGTGACCGGTCCGGCCCAGCGGTCGATGGGCTTGCGGAAGGTCTCCAGGGCGATGCGGGCGCCGTCGGCGTTGTCCAGCCAGGAGGCCGCCACGAGCGCGGTCAGGCGCACGCGCGGATGCTCGTCGCGCGCGGCCTGCATGAGCAGTTCGACATGTGCGGGCAGCTTCCAGAAGGCGTGGCGGACGACGTCGGCCGCCGCGGCGCGCGCCTCGGGTCGCTTGGCGGAAAGGAGGCGGCGGATCAGGGCCTCGTCGGGAGCGTTCTGCGCCCAGGTGGCCCACATCGCCTCGCAAAGGCGGTGCTCGAACTCAGGGTCCGCGGGGTCGAGACGGTCGACCCAAGCCTTGACGGCGGGCAGCACTTCGGAGGCGGGACGGCCGCGGAGTTCGCGGCGGGTGCGGTAACGGGTGCGGTATTCGGGCTCCTTCAGGTTCTCCAGCAGCTCGGCGACCGAGGCGCCGTCGACCTTGGCGGGCTTGAGGAGCGGGCGGCCCGGGCAGGTGATGCGGTAGATGCGGCCCTTCTCGCGGTCGCGGTTGGGGTCGCGCGCGTTGTGCTGCATGTGCCCGATGAGCGGGTTCTGCCAGTCCAGGAAGTAGAGCGAGCCGTCGGGCGCGAACTCGAGATCGACGGGGCGGAAGTTGCCGTCCTCGGACACGATGAGGTCGCCGTGCGCCTTGCCGACGTAGCCGGCGCCGTCGTCGCTCGGCGTGCCTAGGCTGATGCCGAGGAAGCCGATGGTGTTGCACGTCATGAAGTCGCCCTGGTATTCCTCGGGGAAGTGGCGGGAGGAGACGAATTCAGCGCCGGAGCTCGGACGGGACCGCTTGGGGACGAACTGCTCGATCTTGGGGATCTCGATGCCGTACGGCATCTTGGCCGAGAGCGGCAGGGCCCACCAGTTCTCACCGGGCGAGGCGTCGGAGAGGTGCGGCTGCTCCCAGCGGTTGAACGAGAAGCCCCAGGGGTTGGAGACGTCGGTCTGATAGCGCTCGAGGCGGAAGGACTTGGGGTCGAAGCGCCAGGCGCCGCCGTCGTTGCAGCGCCGCGGACCGTAGGGGGTCTCCACCTGGCTGTGCAGGAACCGTCCTTCGAGCAGGTGGAACGCGCCGGAGGCGTCGGCGCAGTAGGCCGAGATGGCGTGGTGTGTGTCGTGGGAGTCGAAGCCGTGCAGGATCAGCTCCTTGCGGTCGGCCTTGCCGTCCTTGTCGTCGTCGATGAGCAGGGCGAGGTTGGGTTCCTGGGAGAGGTACACGCCTTCGGGCGCGATTTCGAAGCCGATGGGCAGGTGCAGGCCGTCGGCGAAGACGCTGCGCTTGTCGGCGCGTCCGTCGCCGTCGGTGTCCTCGAGGATGAGGAGCTTGTCGTCGGGCGCGGGGTCGCCGGGGCGATGGTGCGGGTAGGTCGGCGTGGTGGCGACCCAGAGGCGGCCCTTGGCGTCGAAGGACATCTGCACGGGCTTCTTGAGGTCGGGGAACATCGACTCGTCCGCGAAGAGGTTCACCTTAAAGCCGGGCAGGAGCTTCATCTTGGCGATGGCCTCCTCGCCGGAGAGGAACTTGGCGGGGTCGCCGTTCTTGTCGCTGGGCTTGTAGTTGGTCGGGACGGGCGGCAGGGGGTGCGTCTTCGAGTCGTCGACGGTCAGGTCGGCGCGGCGTCCAGCGGCGACGTCCTGGATGAGCGTGTCACGCAGGGCGGTCATCTCGCGGATCTTGCGGACTTCGTCGGGGTAGTTCTGCGGGCCGAAGGGATTGTAGCGCTGGCCGTGGGTGTGGACGCCGTTGACGATGGCGTAGTCGGAATTCCACCAGTGATCCTTCTGCTTCACGGCGGCGTTGACCAGGGCCTCGTCGGCCTTCGACTTGCGGGCGGCGACGCCGTAGAGCGCGTCGGCCACGATCTTGGCGGCGAAGCGGTAGCCGTGGTCGGTGGGCGCGAAGCCGTTGATGGTGTAGTCCGGGGCGCCTTCGGCCTTGGCGGCGTAGGCGTCGCGGGAGGCGCTGAAGAGGTCGATGAAGGTCAGGCCGTGTTTCTGGGCGACGCGGCCCATGGCCTGGGAGTAGGCGACGAGGCGCTCGTTCTCCTTCTTGCCGTCGGGTAGGTCGCGCTTCTTGGAGAGGTCCTCGAAGGCGAAGGGCGAGGCGAGGGCCAGGCGCGGGGCGCGCTCGCCGTCGTAGGCGCGGGTGAGGGAGTGGGCGACGAAGGCGTCGAGCTCCGCCTCGTAGTTTTCGACCCTGCCGAGTCCGTCGAAGGACTCGTTGTATCCGAAGAAGGCGACGATGGTGCCGGCCTTCACATGGAAGAGCCACTGGTCGGGCGTGGAGAAGAAGCCCTTGCCGTTGTGCTGGGCGTATTCGGGGTGGAACTTCTCGGCACCCGGGAAGGCCCACTGGCTGGCGCGCGCGGGATGGGGGCGGAAGGCGGGGGTGTCGCCCGAGCGTCCGAGGTTGCGCACGATGAAGCCTCGGTCGGGGAAGCGGAGCTGGAGCTCGGTCTCGATGCGGCCGTAGTAGGTCTCGCGTTCGGCGAAGCCGTTGCCGATGAAGGCGATCGTCTCGCCCTTGCCGGGCGCCTGGCCGCGCTGGGAGCGCTGCATCTTCGCCTCGGGCGGGTTCTCTGCCGGGGCGTGCGGGGTGGGGGAGCCCTTGCTGTTGTCGGGCCAGTTGGCGGCGTTGGCTTTGTCGGCCCGCGTCTTGATCTTGCTATGGTCGGCTACCGGCTTGTCGGCGGCGTGGACGCCGAGGGCGAGCGAGGCGAGGGCGAGGAGCAGGGCGCGAGACTTCATGGCAGATCGCCATCTATTGTGAGGCCGTGGCGGCTTTAATCCAGCCAGACTTCGCGTCCGGGTGGCTCCGATTTCCCTCATTTAGGGCGCTCGCCTATTCCTTCCAGGTCGCCTTGAGAGAGGCCCAGACCTTGCCGATCAGGAATACCGAGACTGCCAGGACTACGACATGACCGACGGTCCAATACCACTGGACCTGCGGGTCGGCGGCGTGCAGCAGACCATAGACGCACATCGCGCCGGCGGCCGACAGGAAGAGCAGGCGCACGCCGAGCAGGAACTGCATCATCGTCTTCATGCCGGCAAGGTGGGCGGGTGAGGCCGCTCCGTCAAGGATGGCTGGAAGCATGGAGGACTGAATCGATGACAGGACAGAGGACTGAGTGGAGGGCTGCGTTGAGGACTGAACGGAGGACTGAACGGATCATCCCGCCATCGGATTTCTCCGGCCCACGTGCCCTCCGGTCCTCGTGTCCTCGATTGATTCCGCCACCCGAGAATTGCCTTTGCTTTGTCTTACTAGCCCCAGCCCTCGCTCTAGCTCTAGCCCTTGTGTTACCTTTGCACTTTTGCATAGCAACTTCGCTCCGATTTGCACCTTTGCACGGTTTTTTTGCAACCCTTGCCCACATGCCCACGTGCCAGCATGTCCCCACGCGTAAGCGCATGTCCCCTTGCCCACGTGCCCCCTTGAAGGCTCCGCCTCACTCACTTCATCACATACGCGAAGAAATCCCGAAGATCGTGATCAGACAACCCGGCGAGCAGGTTCTCGGGCATGACCGAAGTCGGGCTGGCGAGCAGCGAAGCGACGGCGGCTTCCTTGACCTTGGTGCGGTTGCCGGCGAGGTCGCGCAGGACGATCTCGCCGCCTTCGCGACGTTCAAGGATACCGTTGGCGATCGTGCCGTCCTTGAGGCGGACGTCATAGGCCCCGAAGCCTTCGCGGATCTCGAGACTGGGGTAGATGATGTTGAGCACCCAGAAGTCGAGGCTGCTACGGTCATAGCCGGTCAGTTCGGGGCCCACCTTGCCGCCTTCGCCCTTCAGCTGATGGCAACTGGCGCAACGGGCCAGGAAATGAACCCGTCCCTTTGCGTCGTCGCCTTCTCCGGCGCGGGCGACCGCCCGGAGACGGGCGACTTCCTGGTCTTTCTCCGGCGTGAGCCCGGTCACGAGCAACGGCTTCCAGAGGCGTTCGATGGCGGAGTTCGCCTCCGGCAGTCCGTGGCGGAGCAAGGCGCGGGCGACGTCGGCGGTGATGTGCGGCGCCGGGATCTTGCCGGTGTCGACGGCCGAGAGCAGGAGGGTGGCCCAGGCGGGGCGACCGGCCAAGGTGCGTAGCGCGAGATCCCGCAGGCCGTCATCCGCCGCGATGGAGCGCTCGTAGTTGTCGATGATGGCCCGGGGCAGTCGGACGTCGTCGTAGCGCGAAAGGGCCGACAGCAAGGGTTTCTTGCCGACGGTGTTCGGAGCGATGAGCAGCTTGAGCAGCGGGTCGATGGCTTCCGGGCGCTGGGCGATCGACAGCGCGTCGGCGAGCTCGTGGAGACGTCGGTCCGGCGTGCGCTTGTCGGAGAGTTCCTTAAGGGCGGCCGCGAGGGCGGATTTGTGGCCGGCGCGAAGGTGGGCCAGCGGGATCGGCTGCCGTCCGTCCTTCGTCTGCCGGGCTTCCAGGGCGGTGCGCAGCGAAGCCGGCATGGGAGGGAGGTCGCCGGCCTCCAGCTGCGAAAGGATGCCGTCCAACAGCTTCTCCGCGGCGGGGGCCGGGCAGAGCGCCAGCACTTCGGCCGCGTCGGCCAGGGATTCCGGGCGCGCGCCATGGGCGAGGCGCTTGCCGATGCGTTCGGCCAGGGTTTCGCGGAAGACGGTTGAGGCGACGAACGACGGATCGGCGCGCAGGAAATCAATCGCCGCCGCCCGTTCGGCGGACGTGCCGAGGTGCGCTTCCAACGCCCACCAGGCGAGCAAGGGGAGGTGTCCGGATTCGTCGGGGGCCCCGAGTCCCGCTCGCACCAGCGGCAGGCCTTCGTTCGGCATCCGCTTGGCCGAGGCCAGGATCTGCGCCCTGACCTCAAGGTGGGCTTCCTGCTTGGCCGCGTTGATCTGAGCGGAGGTGGGCACGGCCCTGCGTTCGCCGAGCATCTTCCACGCCCAGCGGCGTACGTAAGGGTCGGCATGCGTCACGGGCGGCGCGTCGACGGCGCCGAGCAGGTCGAGCGCCCAGAGGGCTTCCAATGCATGCTGACCTGTGAGCATCCCGCGGAGCGCCGGAACCGTTTCCTTGAGCCCGCGCCAGCCGATCTCGAGGACGGCCTGCTTGCGGAACCATTCGTTGCGATGCGCGAGCAGGGCGACGAGCTCGCCCGCCGGCGCCCGGGAGAGGTCGAAAGGTTTCAGTCCGACCTTGGCGTCATCCGGCCGGATACGGTAGAGACGGCCGCGTTGTTTGTCCCAGTCGTCGACGGGGTTCACATGGCTGAGGCGGGTGTCATACCAATCGGCCAGAGTGACCGCTCCGTCGGGTCCGACGCCGGTCCAGACGGGACGGAACCAGCGGTCGCTGCTGGCGATGAGGTCTTCTTCGTCGATGGTGCGGAAGGTCGAGCCCTGCGGCACGAGCCGGCTGACGTACGCCTTGTTCGCCAGCGAATTAGGCACCAGGAGCTTGCCGTCGTATTCCGCACCAAGCAGCCCGCCTTCGTAGAGCACGAACGCTTGCGGGAAGCGTCGCTTGTCGCCGGTGTTCGCCATGTGTTCGAACCACCCATAGGCATGCGGATTCGTGAGCGGACCATGCTTGCCCCAGTTCTTCACGCCATAGGAACCGAACTCGTAATGCATCCCGCGGGTGTCGCCGTAATTGGAGCCCGAGAAGACGCGGCCCTTGCCGTCGATATCGAGGCTGTAGGTGTTGCCGCCGCCCTCGGCGTAGATCTCAAAGGTCTTGCGGGTCGGATGGAAGCGCCAGATGCACTGGCCTGTCCAGGCGGTCCGCTTGCCGCCGGGCACGCCGACGTTGCCGGTGGTCGTGCTGCCGTTCGCGCCGTAGAGCCAGCCGTCGATGTTGAACTGGAGGCTGGTCGCGGTGCTGTGCGTGTCTTCCAGGCCGAAGCCCGCCAGCTCGACGGACGGGTCGCCGACGGGGAGTCCGTCCTTCAGCGCGTAGCTCAGCAGGTAGGGCGGATTAAGCACCCAGAGGAGCCCGTCGCCGGCGACGGCTGCGGTCACGATATTGAGGCCTCGCAGGACGTCGGCCTGCTTGTCGTAGGTGCCGTCTCCGTCGGTATCCTCAAGGACGCTGATGACGTCGGCGCCTTTGTCTCCCGCGGGCGGAGGCAAGGGGACCTTGTCGAACTGCGCGCGCAGGTGCTGGTCGTAGCTGATGACCTTCAGTCCTGCCGGGAAAGGATACTGCGGGAACTGCACCACCCAGAGGCGGCCTTGGGAGTCCCAGCTCGCATGGATGGGCTGGGTGATGGCCGGTTCCGCCGCGATGAGCTCGATCTTCAGACCGTTGCGGACCGTGAACTTCTTCAGCGCATCGGCCGGGGTCGAAGGCGGGGTATCGTCCGCCTGCACGCCGCGTCCTTTGAACGTCTTGGCCATCTCGGCGACCTGCGCATTGCCGGTCGGCGGCGCCTCCGCGGCGAGGAGACCTGCGGAGAGCAGGAGAAGCAGCGGGGTCGCCCTCATTTTATCTGAGCGTCAGGGTGATGCGGCGAAGGTCCATGACGCCCTTGCCCCGGATCTCCGGCGCACGGAGCCTGAGTTCGCCCTTGCCGGGCTCGAGGCGGACCTCGCCGAGGATCATGGAGCGGAAGTCGCGCATGACGGATTCGCCTCGCGGACGGGGCAGGGTGTCCTGCTCGGGCTTCAGGGGGCTGTCGAAGGCCTCGGTGATCCCGCCTTTGAGCAACGTACCTTCGAAGGAAAGTTCCAGCGGGGTGCCGACGGCGTCTGCGGCGCAGGCGTAGTCGAGGGTGACGACATAGGTCCCCGCGGTGACGACTTCGACGTTCCAGACGGCGGCGTCCTCCGGCTTGGTCCAGTTCACGAAATAAGACGAGTTCGGCGCCGCGGCGCTCCGTCGCATGCCGCCGCGTGGCTCACCGTCGCGCGCCGGCAGCATGGTCGTCGGGAACTCGCGGTAGCCGACGTGGATCGGACGGGGATCGACGGCATTGCCGGGGCCGTTGCCGCCCTTGCCTTTGCCCTTGCCGCCGATCGGCGCGGCGATGCCCATCTCCTTGCGCCAAGCCGCGACCGCTGCGCTGAGCTCCTGGGCGAGGTCCGGCTGCTTGGCTTGGATGGGGGTCGTCTGGCCGGGGTCGGCGACCATGTCGAAGAGGTTGCCGGCGCCATCGAGACGATGGGTCTGGGTGCGCACGCTGACGCTGTTGCCCCAGGTGTTGAAGATCTGCCGAGGCGCCCAGTCGGCGTCCAGCCCGGTCCTGAGCAACGGTGAAAGATCTCGTCCGTCGCGCGGGCGGTCGCCGACGCGCTTCACGCCGGCCAAGGCTTCAAGCGTCGACGCGAGGTCGATTGCGCCGGCGATGGGCTTCACCTGCGTGCCGGCCGCGATCTTGCCGGGCCAGCGGATGAAGAGCGGAGAGCGCACGCCGCCTTCGTCAGTGCTCGCCTTGGTCCCTTTCATGCCTCCGGTCCAACGATGGCCGTTGGGTCCGTTGTCGGAGAAGTAGACCACGATGGTGTCCTGTTCCAGGCCGAGTTCCTTGAGCTTGGCGAGGATCTGGCCGACGTTGCGGTCCTGGTTCTCGACCATGGCCAAGGCGCAGCGGGTTTCGTCAAGCTTCTCGGCTTGGGCGTTCGTCGCGGTCTGGCTGACCGGTTTGTCTTTGAGACGCGCCCAATCCGCGGCGGGCACCGACCAAGGCGAGTGCGGGGTGGTGAACGGCACGTAGCACAGGAAGGGCTTGGTCCGGTTGCGTTCGATGAACTGCAAGGCTTTGTCCGTGAGGACGTCCACGATATAGCCCTGGGAGGTCTTCATGACGCCGTTGTGCTCGAGCGGCGCGTCGAAGTATTCGCCCCAGTGGCCGGAGGTGTAGCCCCAGAAGGTGTCGAAGCCGCGGGCGAGTGGGTGATAGGGCCACTGGCTGCCGTTGTGCCACTTGCCGAAGAGGCCGGTGACGTAGCCGGCGGCCTTGAAGGAGTCGGCGACGGTCTTCTCGTCCGGATTCAGGCGCTCCTGCCCGGTGGAGACGCCGTAGACGCCGAGGCGTCGGTGATAGCGGCCGGTGAGGAACTCCGAGCGGGTGGGGGAACAGACGGGCTGGACGAAGAACCGGTCGAAGTGCGCGCCGGCCTTGGCGATGCCGTCGATGTGCGGCGTGGCGACCTGGCGGTTGCCGTTGAACGAGTAGTCCCCCCAGCCGGCGTCATCCGCCAGCAGGACGACCACGTTCGGCGACTTAGCCCAGACGAGGGCGGCCGTCAGGAGGAGGGCACCAAGTAGGACAATGCGGCGCATGGCTTACTTGTTGGCGGGCAGGTAGCCCAGCGAGACGAGGAAGGCGTCGGCGGCGGCCAGCGTCTCGGCGTACTTCGACTTGTTGAAGAAGCTGTGGCTTTCGCCTGCGTAACCGACCAGTTCGCAGCGGTTGCCGGCGGCTTCCATGATTTCGGTGAACTTTTCGACGGTCGAGTAGGGTACGGTGGTGTCGGCCGTGCCATGGAAGATGATGGTCGGGGGCAGGCCTTTCTTCACGTAGTGGATCGGCGAGATCTCCGTGGGCTCGCAGCCGAACTTCGACTTGTCCAGGCCGGCGCCGAAGCCCTTGAGGTCCAGGCCGGGGAAGGGCGCCATGACGGTGCCGGGATTGAAGAGCACGAGAGCATTAGGCAGGCAGGAGACGGACTTGTCATCCGCCGCCGTGTCGAGTCCGGGCAAGGTCGCGACCGACGCGGCGAGATGGCCGCCGGCCGACCCGCCGCCGACCGCGATCCGGTCCGGATCGATGCCGAGGCGAACGGCGTTCGCTCGTACCCAGCGGACGCAGGCCTTGGCGTCGGAGACGCAGTCGGCCGGTTTGGCGTCCTGACGGCTCTTGACCCGGTAGTCCGCGACAATCGCGACCATGCCGCGCGCGGCGAGGTGCCGGCTCTGCGGTTCGAACTGCGTCGGCGAACCGCCCGTCCAACCACCCCCGAAGAAGAACACGATCGCCGGCAGGGGGCGCTCCGTAAGCTTCTGCCGCGAGTCGAAGATCCAGACCTTGAGCTCGGTCTCGCCGACCTTGCGGTAGGTCTCGGACTTCGTGCCTTCGATCGTCGGCGGATAGCCGCCGGCTTTTTTCTTGGCGGTCTTTTCCTGGGCGCCCGCGGTCAGCGCGACGCAAAGGGAGAGGAAGGCGAGGGCGAGGCGCATGGGGTTCCCCGATGAATAGAGGGCCGGAGGGCCCGAGGCAAGGAGGGGAGGACCAAATTGAGGGCTGAATGGATAAGTCAGACCAGTTGCCTCTGCCTTGGGTAGGGTCGGGACCGCGTCACGACTTAGCAACCTGCTGAGTCGATGACAGAGGACTGAATCGATGCCAGGGCCTGAGTCCTGCCACCTGAGTCCAGGGGCTGCCACCTGCCACCTAAAACGGCTCTCTGCTCAGCCCTTAATTCCCGAACGGTCCCTGCTCCTGCGTGACTTTGCCGTGCGCGGCTTCTTCGGCTTCCAGTCGAGTGAGGCGCTTGATGTAGAAGACGAGTGCGACGAACAGCAGGATGTCGGTCCCCAGCATGATCATGCCGGTCTGGGTCGCGTCGGGTCCGAGGTCGAAGGTCAGCGGACCGAAGATCTTGCGCCAGAAACCCGTTCGCTCAGGCTTCAGCGACTCCACGAAGCCGCCCACAAGGTAGAGGGAGGCCGTGGAGTAGGCGAAGATCGGCGGCAGTAGCTTCGCGGGTTTCATGCGTGGTTACTTCTGGAAGGCGGGTCCGTTCTTGTCGCCGCCGCTCAGGGTGAAGGCGAGGAGATCGAGGACCTCTTCCTTGGTGAGCATGTTCAGGAGCATGGGCGGCATGGGCGAGACCTTGGAGACTTCGATGCTCTTGACCTGCTTGCGGTCGAAGCCGACGCGCTGGTCGGGGTCGGAGAGGTCGGTGTTGATCTGCACGGTGTCGCCGTTGAGGTTCACGATGACGCCGGTGACGGTGGTGCCGTCCTGCTTGGTCACGACGACCGGGGCGAACTGCTCGTTGATCTCCTTGCTGGGGTTGATGATCTGGTCGAGGAGGTCGTGCGGGCTGTAGCGGCCGCCGGCGCCGGTGAGGTCCGGGCCGTTCATCCCGCCGGCGTTGCCGTAACGGTGGCACGTGAAGCAGGCGGCGGCGCCAAACATCCTGCGGCCGGTCTCGAAGTCGCGTCCCTTCATGCCGGTGCTGGCCGCGGCGCTGAGCTCCTCAAGGGTCCAGTTCTTGGGGGTGCGGCCGGCGAAGATTGCGCCGACGTTCTCGTAGGCGGATTTTACGGGAGGGTTCTTGGCCTGGGCGACGAGCTTCTCGTGACGGGCCAGCTCTTCCGGCGAGTACGTGGCGAGGGAGTCGTTGCGGATGAACTCGATGAACTTGCCGAAGCTCGAGCCGCCGCGGTAGCTGGCGGCCTTGACGAACCAGTTGAGCTGCTTCTCACGCAGCTCCGGGGTCCAGCCGGCCTTCAGCATGCGCAGGCTGCGCATGATCTCCATCTCGGGCTCCTGGCTGCCGGCGTCGGCGACCACGGCCATGGCCTTGGCGGCGAGGTTCGGGGACTGGAGGTGCGAAAGGGTCTCGGTGAGCAGCCAGTTCACCTCGAAGGAGGCGTCGGGAAAGGCGGCGTCGTACTGCGCGGAGACCTTGGCCGCCAGGGCGGCGACAGGATCGCCGCCGCGATGCAGGGCGAGCTGGGCGACGCGGGCGTGCACGAGTTTCTGCTCGCGGGTGAGGGCCGCGAAGTCGGTCGCGAGGAGCGCGCTGAGCAGTCGGTCGCGCAGGGCGGCCTGGGCGGGCGTGGGGTCGGCCTTGTTCACGGGCACGCCAGTGCTCCGGACGGGCTTGGCGGCCTTTTCGGTGTGATAGGGGCAGGGCAGGCCCTGGCGAGCGAGCGCGAGCAGCGCCTCGAGGCGGGCGGTCAAGTCCTTCTCGGCGAAGGCGCGGTCGGCCCAGCCGGTGTGCGGCTGATGCTCGAGCACGACGCGAGCGGCGTTGCGCAACCAGCGGTCGGAGGAGGACAGGTGCGGCCAGGCGACGTCCGCCGCCTTGGGGTCCTGCTTGCCGTGGTATTGCTCCAGGGACTTGCGAGCGAGGACTTCGGCGGCCGGAGCCGGGGCGTCGTATCTCACGGCCGCGGTGGATTCCTTGCCGACATAGGTGACGCGGTAGAGGCCGGACTGGACCTTGCGTCCGCCGATGGCGAAATACATCGCGCCGTCCTGCGGGTGGATGGCGAGGTCGGTCACGGGCAGGGGCGCGCCCTGGATGAAGTCCTCCTTCACGCCGACATAGCTCGCGCCCTGCGGCTTGAGCTGGATGGCGTAGATCTTGCCCCAGCTCCAATCCATGATGTAGAGGGCTTCCTGATACTTGGCCGGGAACTTGGCGCCGTAGCCGAAGGCGATGCCGGTGGGCGAGCCGGGGCCGATGTTCACGTTGGCGGGCAGGTTGTCGGGGTAGAACTCGGGATACTTGCCGGCGCCGTTGCGCCAGCCGTATTCGCCGCCGCTGACGACGTGGTTCACGCGCGTCGGACGATACCACGGGGTGTTGAAGTCATACTCCATGTCGGCATCGTACGTGAACAGGTCGCCGGCGCGGTTGAGGGCGCCGCCGTAGATGTTGCGGAAGCCGCTGGCGTAGGTCTCGAAGGTCTTCCCGTCCTTGCTGATGCGGTAGACGATGCCGCCCGGGGCGAGGACGTGGCGGTTGTGGCCGCGGCCGTCAGGCATGCGCGGGAGGAGGTGGTCGTCGCCCCAGAGCGGCGCCACGGGCGAGGTGGCCGGGGTCTCGGTCTTCACGGCGTTGTTGCCGCAGATGAGGAAGAAACCTTGGCCGTCGGGCGTGAGGAGGACCTTGTGCACGCCGTGGTCGCCGCCGGATTCGATCGCGCGTAGGAGTTCGACTTTATCGAGCAGATCGTCGCCGTCGCTGTCGCTCAGGCGGTAGAAGCCGCTGGGGATCTTCTTCTCGTAATCATTCACGCCGGCGTAAAGGGCGCCGAAGGCCCAGGTCATGCCGTTGATGGCGCGGATGTTCACCGGCATCTTCCGGATGTCGGCGGCCTTGAGGACCTGGCCGGCGGCCGGCGCAGGGAAACGGTAGAGGTCGCCATACTGGTCGCTGGCGTAGATGCGTCCTTTGTCATCCACGCAGAGGGCGACCCAGGAGCCTTTCTCGGCGCCGGGCACGGAGTAGAGGAGCTCGACCCGGAAGCCGGCCGGAGCCTTGATGCGGCTGACGGGCGTGGCCTTGTTCTCGCCGATCTCCTTGCCGGTCTCGGCGGCCGGCGCGTTCTTGGCCGGGGCTTTGGCCTTCGCCTTGCCCGGAGCGGCCTTCGGCGCGTTCTTGGCCGGCGCCTTCTTGCCCGGGGCCGGGGCGACGATGCGCTGGGCGTCGCTGGGGATGGGGCTCTTGTCCAGGGTGATGAGCGGTGCTTCAGGGAGCTCCTTGAGCATGACGTCCTTGATCTGGACTATCATGGCCGGGCCTTTGTGCACCTGGAAGGCGAGCAGGCCTTCGAGGGCGCGGTTCGCGGCCTGGTGGTCGACGAGGTCGATGGTGACCTTGCCGTCGACCTTGTGGACGAGGTGGTTGCCCTGCGCGATGATGACGTACTCGTGCCATTCGGTGAAGTCGACCTTCAAGGGGTCTCGCTCGGCGGCGAGCCACTTGTCGCCCTTGTCGTCGATGACGACGTTCTGCCCGTTCTGCACGAGGATGCCGCGGCCGCGTTCTTCGTAGACCATGCCGTTGTAGGGAGCGTTCGCATGGACATCGCACTGGTAGCCGCCGACGACCCACTTGCCGGCTTCGGGGAGCTCCTTGCTGCGGTATTGGATGCCGGAGTTGCTGGCGGAGCACTTGATCCTGGCGCGCAGCTCGAAATTCTTCACGACGCCACCGCGCCAGATGAGGAACTGGTTGAAGGCGGGATGGTCGGGTCCCTTGGTCTTGCCGGTGATCGCGCCGTCCTCGACGGTCCAGAGCTCGGGATTGCCGTCCCAGCCGGTGAGGGTCCTGCCGTCGAACAAGGATTTGAAGCCTTCCTGGGCGGAAAGGGGGGAGAAGGCCGCCAGCAGGAACGCCAGCAGGGCAGAGAGGGGGTGTCTCATCGGGAGGTCTTATTTCGTAGGCTATCTGACACCCGTCAACGGCGGTTGTTCAAATGCGGGGAAATGGAGGTAAAATCGGTTTTAGCGGTTGGCGGTTAGCCAATACAAGCCGGAGGACTGAACGGAGGGCTGAATGGAGGGCTGAATGGATGAACCAGGCCAGTTGACCTGTTGATCAGTTGGTCGGTTGGCCAGGAATGCATCGAG
>VHDL01000015.1 GCA_016871415.1 Verrucomicrobiota bacterium | reverse complement strand
GGCGACCATCTCATCAAGGACGCGGGCGAGGTACTTGGCGTCGGCGGCGGAGGACTTGTTGTAGGCGAGGTCCTTCACGAGGTCGTCCGCATGGTCATATTCGCCGGGCTGCACCATGCCGACCGGGCCTGCGGAATGCGTGTGCGAAGCGCCGATCATCACGTCGGCGACCCCGCAGCGGGCGACGATCTGCCGACGGGCGGCGAGCACGAGGTCGCGCGGCACGATGAGGGTGTCGAGTCCGACCAGCGCCACCCGACGCTTGCCGTCATCGAAGACCGAGGCACGCACCTTGCAGGGGTCGGTGATGACCTTGGAGAAGGACTTGCCGTAGCCGCCGGGCACTTCCAGACCGACCTCGGGCGTGATGTCACGCTCTGCGAAACCGACCTTGAGTTCGGCGCGTGCGCAGACGGCGGCAAGGGCCAGGAAAAGGCAGGCGGCGAGACGGGGCATGCTCATGCGTCAGAACATGAAGCCCATTTGCCGAAGTGGCAAACCCGCGGGAGCGTCCTTTTCGGCTGAATGGGTGCGTAAATGCGTGCCCAGCGTCACCCTTCACTCATGGAACCTGATCCTGGGCTTGGGAGCCTTGGCCGGGGCCGTCGGGGCCTCCCCTTCGGCCTCCTTGGCGGCCTCGGAACGCATCTCGGACTTGGCCTTCCATTTGCGCTCGAAGCCGGTGCTGGCGAGCCGCACCGCGTCCCGTCCCAGCCTGGCGTTGAGGGCGTCCACCGCCTTCATCAGGCGTTCACGTCCGGGGTCGGCTCCGGGCGTCAGCCCTGGAAGGGTCATCTGAGCGGAAGCCGATGGAAGGAGGCCCAGCAGCAGCACGCCCGCCTTCTTGTATTGCACGCCGTCGCGTCGGCTCCGGGCCAGCGCACGGGAAGCCGCGGAGCAGACGGCACGGGCGTCATCCGTAGGCGGCTCGAGGGGTTCGGATTCATCGACACGGTGCTGGGGGGCTTCGGGACGGTGCTTGTCCGTGCGCAGCAGGACGATGACGGCGGAGGCCATGAGTCCTTCCTGACGGAGCTTCTCGGCCGCGCGCGCCGCATGCGCCGCCACGGCCTCCTCAAGTTCGGACGAATCGGAGACCGGCCGACCGAAGGAACGCGTCACCATCACGCTCTTGCGCTGCGAGGCCTCCTCGACGATCTCATGGCAGGCCACGCCGCGCAGTTCCAAGGCGAGTCGCTCCCCGACCACGCCGGCGAAACGACGCACGAGGGATGCGTCGGCCGTCGCAAGGTCGGCGGCCGTGAGGATGGCATGGGCGCGCATGCGGGCGGCAAGGCCCGGCCCCACGCCCCAGACGGAACCCACCGGGAGCCCGCGCAGGAAGGCCTCGCGACCGGCGGCGTCGGACGGCACCACGATGACACCCCCGCTGGCCTTGTCGGACTTCGCGCGCTCGTTCGCCAGCTTGCACAGGACCTTGGTCGCGCCCATGCCCAGCGAGACCGGGATGCCCGTGCGACGCAGGACGTCCTCACGGATGCGGAGGCCGAGCGCCCGCGCGTCGGCATCGGGCATGTCCGGAAAGCCGAGGAACGCCTCGTCGATCGAGTAGGCCTCGATGTCACGCGCATGCTCGGTCAGCACGGACATCACCCGCTCGGAGAATTCGCCGTACACGCTGAAGTTGGAGGAGAAGACCCGGATGCCGTGGGCCTCGCAGAGCCGTCGGACCTGGAAATAGGGCGCGCCCATGGGGATGCCCAGGGCCTTGGATTCCGCCGACCGCGCCACGACGCAGCCGTCATTGTTCGAAAGCACGACGATGGGCACGCCGACCAGCGACGGATCCAGCGCCCGCTCGCAGGAGGCGTAGAAGTTGTTGCAGTCGGCGAGCGCGCGGAACATCGCGATCTCCTCAGATGGCTGCGCCCATGGCGCGTCTGTGCGTGCGTGTGAACACCCGTTCACCATCCAGACGCCCCGCGCGGAGATGTCAAACGAGGGTTGAGGCCGCCGAAGGCCTCACTTGGTCCGATCGAGCTCCGCCTGTGTCCACGGCCTAGCACGGGAAGCCGCGCGGATACGTGCCACGTCATCCGTGCTGACCGAAGGCAGGCCCTTCCCACCCCAAGTTCCCCGGACGTAATTCAGCACTTCGGCGGTCTGCTGGTCGTCCAAGCCCATGGGAGGCATGGGCACGACGCCGTAGTCCTTGCCCGCCACCTTGGTCGGGCCCTCAAGTCCGTGGAGGACGATCCTGATCAGACGATCCTTGTCACCCCTGACCCATTCGCTGCCGGCCAAGGGAGGATAGACGCCCTCCAACCCCTGCCCGGCCGGCTGATGGCAGTTGAGGCAGAGCGCTTCGTAGATTTCCTGTCCGACCGGGACGGCGGGAGGTCCGCTGCCGGCGATCTTGCTGAGGTAGACCGCCTGAGCGGGCGGCAGCTGGTCTGCGAGGCCGCCGGACGAGGGCAGCAGATGCCGCACGGTCTGACGAAGGCCATAATCCAGGAACTTGTCCCTCGGATGATCCGCCGCCCCAAGGGCCGACCGCAGGGAGTCACGGCCGCCGACGTGACTGAGCGCCACTACGGCTTCGAGACGCACCCGCGGGTGCGGATCTACGGCCGCCTTGTTCAGGCGCGCCTGGGCGTCAGGAAGCGCGGAAGACCATTCGCCTGTGACGCGCGCAGCATAGGCACGGATCCGAAAATCAGCCGACGAACCCAGCCGGCCGAGCAAGTCCGGGCGGACCAATCCATGCGACTGCATGACACCGAGGGCCTCCATCCATTGCCGTTCAGGCAAGTCCTGAGCGATGAACGCATCGGCGGCCGGGGCGACCTTCTCGGTCGGACGATGGAAGAGCAGACGACGGGCCTGGTAGCGGGTCCAGCGCTCGGGTGAGCGGAGCTGCGCGAACAGTTCGGACTCCGTCATGGAGACGAGGTCAGGCTGCCTCACCGGAGGCAGCCCCTTGGCGGTGATGCGCCAGATGCGGCCGTGCGAACGGTCGCGACGCGGATCAGCATAACTGGCCTGATAGTGGCCGATGACCGCATTGAACCAGTCGCACGCGTAGAGCGCTCCGTCCGGCCCGACCGAGACGTCGACAGGCCGGAAGGCCTTGCTGCTCGAGACGATGGGGCTGACGATCCGCTCGGTCCTGAAGCCGGCGCCGTCATCGACGAACCGATGCAGGTCCAACGTGTTGCCGTAGTAGCCTCCGATGAGGGCGGCGCCCTGGAGTTCCGGCGGCATGGCCGCCGTGCCGACGATGTCGACGGAATTGGACTTCAGCGGGGAATCGAAGAGCGAATGCGTGCCCGCATATTCTTCGGGGGTCTGCGTCGCGCCCAGTCCGGGCAGGCTGTAATAGCCGGCCACGCGGTCGCCCGACTTGTGGAAGGGCTGGAAGAAGTCGTCGAAGGCCACGCCCCAGCAGTTGTGACCGGCCTTGCCGTATTGGAAGAAGGGCTGGAGCCGCTGGCGCTTGAAGTCGTAGCGCATGAGTCCCGACTTGGGCAGGCTGACGATTCCATGCGGGGTCTCGACCCGGGTGATCGCGTGCAGGCCCTGACTCATCCAGAGCGTGCCGTCCGGACCGTGGCTGACCGAATTGACCAGCTGGTGCGTGTCGCCGACGCCGAAGCCCGACATGAGCACCGTGGTCTCATCGGCCTTGCCGTCCCCGTCGCGGTCCGTGAGCAGCAGCAGACGGTCGAAGTCGCACACCACCAGCGACACGCCATCCTTGTCCTCGCTCATGGGCTCGACGCCCTGGACCATGGTCAGGCCCTCCGCGAAACGCACTGAACGGTCGGCCTTGCCGTCTCCGTCCGTGTCCTCGAGCCGCAGGATGTAGTCACGAGGCTTCACGCCGGGCACCGACTGCGGGTAGGTCGGGGAGCAGCAGACGTAGAGGCGGCCCCGGGCGTCCCAGGCAAACTGCGTGGGCTTGGCGACGCCAAGGGATTCATCGGCGAAGAGGTTGACGACGAAGCCGTCGGCGACCTGGAACGTGGCCTGCTCCTCCGGCGAGGTCATGACCTTCTCGGTGCTCACGGCCGGGCCGGCCTGCGGCGCGGGTTCGACCGACTTCTCACCACGGGCCAAGGCCTGGATGTGCCGGTCCCAGGAAGCCACGAGCGGACGGTAGGCCTCGAAGTTCTGCTTCAGCGAGGGCGCGGGTCCGAAGCCTTTGCCGTAGTTCTGAGAGATCCGGTCGCCGTAGACGAACGACCAGTTGGCCGGACGCCAGCAATCGGCCCAGAGACGGTTCTTCTCGACGATCGCCGGACGCAGCCTCGCGGAGATCTCCTGATTGTCGGGCAGACCGAGCGCGAAGGCCACTTCCTGACCGACGCGCTCCAGCCCCTTGGCCGAAAGATGTAGGCCGTCGACCGACGGGACGTCCTGCGTGACCTCGGTGAGCTTCACATAGGGCAGGCCGCGCAGCCGCGCGATTTCACCCACCGCGGCGGCATAGGCGTCCAGGTCCTTCAACTTTCCGGCGGAACGCAGATCCGGAGGCCGGACCGACGCCATGAAGCCCGCCGGGGAAAGCAGCACGATGCGCGGGGTGTGGCGGCTGAGGTCGTCGAGCAGCTTGTGGTAATCGGCCTTGAACCTGGCCAGACCGCCCTGCCCTTGCAGGGCCTCGGCCTGACCGAACTGCACGATCAACGTCGTCGCGCGGGCGGCCTCGAGCTGCCCCTTCCAGGGACCGAAGTTCAGGTCACGCCACTGCTCATGGACCGTGTCGGCCTCCCAAGCCATCGAGCGGAAGGCGGGGTTCCTCGAAGCGAAGGCCGCGGCGATCCGTGACTCGATCTCACCCGACTTGGCTTCCCTGACCAGGTTCTCCTGCCCGATGAAGACCACGACCTCATCCTGACCGAGCTCAAACTTCCCCTCCTTGAACGGCGCGGGCGGCGTCCACGGCTTCCTGGGCTCTCCGAAACGGCTCAGGACCTCGTCACGGGTCGTGACGGGGACGTCGGTGAGCGGGTCTAGCGTGATGTTCCGGAAGCGGATCTCCGCCTTGCAGTTGCCGTGGATCTGCAGGCCGACATGCCCGTACGAGTCGTCGATGGCAGGGTCGGACTCCGTATAGTCGACGGTGTTCTGTCCGTTCAGGTAGATCATGATGCGCGGGCCGACCGCCACCACCTCATAGGTGTTCCAGTCTCCGGACTTCTCCACCTGCTTCAGCTCTGCCTCCGACTTCACGCCCTTGGAACCGACCCCCGTCCCGACCTTGGCCAGGACGCGCTTGCGACGCGACTCGTCGTACAGTGAGCCGGTGAAGCCCGCGCCGATGTCCGCCTGATATCCGATCATCTCGTTAGGAGGATTGACCGCGCGCTGGCTGCGCAGCTGCACGCCCCCGTTCACGAAGCCCTCCGTGCCCGTGAGCTTGTATTCGAGCCGGAGCCGGAAGTTGAAATACTTTCCCTTGGTCGTGAGGAACTCGTTGCGCGGGTTGCCCGCCATTGAGCCGCCTACGATCACGCCCTCCTCGACCCGCCAGACCTTGGGGTCGCCCTCCCAGCCGGCAAGGGACTTGCCGTCGAAAAGCGGCATCGGCGCGGCGCTCAGACCGAGCAGTCCGGCGAGCATGACGAAGACGGGTGCGAGGCGCTTCATGGGGGTAGCCGTTAGGCAATCCGCACGAACGATTGTTCCAAGAGTTTAAATTCAGAGGTAGGGCTGACCGCCCTCGGTCAGCCGCGGTTGAGCGAGGGCGCTCAACCCTACCCGATACATCAGGCAGACACAAATAGACCGAAGGCGTTGCAACCTCCGGTCCTCTTGGCCATCCGGCCCTCGGATCCTCGACCTTATTCCAACCCCAGGTGCTTCAGGGCCTCGGGCGTCGGGCCGGGGAAATCGACCATGGGGACATTGCCCACGTAACCGATGTCTTTCCAGCCCTGCGGCGTGGTGTAATAGCCGCTGGCGGCGAGGTATCGGAAACGGTCGAAGAAGCGCTGCGCCTGCTTGAACTCATTCCTGACGGGCGTTCTGCCGCAGATGTCGTCGGCGATGGCGCACTGCTGGGATTCGCTGAGGTCGGCGAAGGGCTTGCCTCCGAATCGCCGACCGGATTCGGCGTCGAGCCACGAAAGGCCTTCGATGATGACGGGACGGTCCTTGTTCGTCTCATCGTAAGGTGAGCTGATCCACTCATCGATGAAATCGGGCACGCCGAGCTCGGACGGCTTCTTGTCGCCGGGTTCGGGCGGAAGGATCAGGTCGCAGAGCGCGGCCGCCGCGCGGCGACGCGGAGCGTCCAAGGTCAGGGGCCACAGGTCGCCGGGACTGTAGTTCTTGTTGAGCACCGGATCCCAGCCGATGCGCTGTCCGGAAGACTTGAACGGAGTGGTGTCACGCCCGATGCGCGCGGATGTCTGGGCTTCGCCGATGGGCAGCCGGCTGGCGGCCGCCGCCGCGGCGGCGGCGCCACCGATCCAGCGGAGCACCTCCCGGCGGTCGAGACGACGGAGAGAATCAGGGTGTTCGTTGTCCATGGTCGTAAGTTCAGAGGTTGCCCTTGCGCATCTCCTCGATGAGGTGCTCCGAGGAGCGCCAGGCGAGGGCCATGATGGTGAGCGTGGGGTTCTTGTCCGCGTTGCTGCAGAACGCGGAACCGTCGTTGAGGACGACGTTGGGCACGTCCCAGAGCTGGTGCCAGCGGTTGGTGACGGACTTCTTCGGGTCGTCGCCCATGATCGCGCCGCCGACCTCGTGGATGATCGAGCCGCCCGGCTCGATGGCCTTGGCGCCGTCGGTGGCGGGCTTGCGCACCTTGCCGCCGATGGCCTCGATCATCATCGCGAAGGTCTGCTCCATGTGGAGGGCCTGCTTGAGCTCGTGCTCGGACCATTTCCAATGGAAACGGAGCACGGGGATGCCCCACTTGTCCTTCACGGCGGGGTCGAGCTCGCAAAAGGAGTTCTCGTTGGGAATCATCTCGCCGCGGCCGGCGAAGCCGATGCCGGCGCCGTAACGGAGGCGGACCTCCTCCTTGTAGGCCTTGCCGTAGCCGGGTCCGGCGCCGCCGGCGCCGAGGCCGGGCATGCGACGTCCCGTGCCGAATTCGATGTGGTAGCCGCGGGCGAAGCCGAGCTTGCCGGCGAGCTGCTCCTTGTAGAGCCACCAGGGGATGTAGACGTGGGTGCCCGCTCCCTCCTCATTGTGCACGGGGAGGTTCTCGAAGGCGGGCACGCTTCCGCCGAGCTTGGCGCCGACGGTGTCCATGATGTACTTGCCGACCAGGCCGGAGGAGTTGCCCATGCCGGCGGGATGACGGTTGGACTTGGAATTCAGCAGGATGCGGGCGGTCTCGCCCGAGCTGGCCGCGAGGACCACCGCCCTGCCCTTCACGCCGCGCTCCTTGCCGGTCTTCTTGTCGACGTAGGTCACGCCATCGGCCTTGCCGTCCTTGCCGAGGGTCACGGTGTGGACGTGCGCGTCGCAGAGGATGTCGAGGTTGCCGGTGGCGAGGGCCGGAGGCAGATGGACGGTCGTGGACTGGTAGTTCGCACGGATGGAGCAGCCGCGGCCGCAGTCCGTGGCCCAGAAGCACGCGGCGCGAGCCTTCATGGACTCGGCGAGGATGCGCTGGGCCCGGGCGTTGCCGGGGTGCAGCTTGGACGGGAGCTTCTCGAAATCCTGACGCACGCTCAGGATGGCACGGTGGATCGGAATCACCGGGATGCCGAACTTGGCGACGTGCTTCTTGACGTAGAGCTCGCCGGCGCGGGCCTTCGGAGGCGGCAGCAGGCAGCCTTCGGGGGAATCGGGCGTGTTCTCAAGGCCTTCGTTGGAACCGTAGACGCCGACGAGCATCTCGGCCTTGTCATACCAAGGCGCCACTTCCTCGTAGGTCATCGGCCAGTCGAAACCGAGGCCGTCACGCGAACGGGGCTTGAAATCGTAAGGGCCGTTGCGGAGGGAGATGCGTCCCCAGTGGTTGGTACGTCCGCCCAGCATGCGTGCGCGCCACCAGTCGAAACGTTGCGCGGGATCGTCCGAGGCCTGCGTGTAAGGCTCCCCCGGGACCTCCCAGCCGCCGTCGACGGTAGCGTCGTGGAAACCGAAAGGCTTCTCACGCGTGGACATGCCGCGCAGGGGCGCCTGGGCCCGTGACTGGAACATGGGCGTCTCCGTGAGGGGATCGTAGTAACGTCCGGCCTCGAGCATGAGCACCTTCACGCCGTTCATGGTGAGCGTGTAGGCGGTCTGACCGCCGCCGGCGCCGGATCCGACGACGATCACGTCATAGACGGGCTGCAGTTCCTTCTCGGAGATGACAGGCATGGGGATGGGGCTGATTGAAGGATGAAATGGGGCGGTCAGGGCACAACCGCAAAGGTTGTGACCGCGGCGACATCGGTCGGTTCCCGGACGACCTTCAGCGCTTGCGCCAGCCCCAGGCGTCGTCGAAGAAACCGGCGTCGACGACCTTGCCGGGCGACATCGAGTCGGGCGGGGTGCGCAGGTCGATCACGGCCCAGTCGGGGAGCTTGGGCACCTGACGGGCGTTGTTCAGGTAGTCGTATTCCCGATAGGTGAAGCCGCTGTTGATGACGACGTAGCGGGAAGGGTTCAGGGGGTTCGGATAGACCAGGACGGGGGCGTGCTCGCCCGCGGCGTAAGTGCGACCGTCCACCGTCAGCCCTTCGGCGGTCCACTTGATGGGGAGGCGGTCCGCGATCCTGGCCAGGACGGCGTTGCTCGAAGGGTCGCCCCACAGGACGAGGTTGCGCGACGCGATGTCGGCCTCGGTCACCTGCGCGTCGGTCTTCATCGGGGCGTCGCCGCGGAACTGGCGGCGCCATTCGAAGACGGCCCGCTCGCGTTCGGACTTCGTCCAGGCTCCGACCTTCTCATTGAGCGCCTTGCCCGAGGGCGAGACGAAGAGGAAGGCGTCCATGAATGCGTCGTCGATGGGGCCGGACACCCCGTGGCGCTTGGTCAGGGCGCCGTCGTCGGGCTTCCCGACAGTCCACCGGCCGTCCTTGCGGACCAAGGAGACCTTCCAGGATCGATCGCTTCCGGCGGTGACCGTCTGGACGTCCTGCCCGTCGACTTTGACCACGGTCGTGATGAACCGCGACTGAGGGGACAGGCCGGCGGGCATGTCGAGGGTGAAGGCGGTGACGTTGCGGGTCATCACGTTGATGATGGCGGCATGCACGGCGTCGGCCTGGATGCGCGCCTTCGTCCAGTGGGACTCCATGCGGTCGATCTGCACCCAGTGCATCTGGTTGTAGCGGAGGAAGAACGTCTCGAAGGCGACCTGCCGGGGCATGCGGTCGCGGCCGGCGGAGGCCATCTGGGCCAGCCGACGCTCAATCTCGGCCATGGAGTCCGGGTGGATCTTGTGGGCCGTCTGCGGTCCGATGATGTGCGTCATGGTGACGCCGACCTTGGAAAGCTCCCGGGCCATCACGTCGGCGGCCTGCTTCTGCTTGTCCAGCTCGCCGCTGTAGGCGACCAGCGGCGCGTTGGTGAAGTTCACCGGCACGTCGCTCGCGTTGTACCAGCCCCAGAGGGTCTTCTGCCAGGAAGGTATCTTGGATACGTCCTCGTTCTGGAAGACGTTGAGGAACTCGGGAGTCTCGGAGAAACCGGCACCGGGGCTGATGCCGCACCAGCGGTCCGCGTAGTGAGCCCCGAACTGCCAGACGGCCGCGCCGCCCATCGAGAACCCGCGGATGAACAGCCGGTCGTCGTCGATGGCGTAGGATCGGCGAGCGTGCTCGTAGGCCTCCCAGAGGTCGACTTCTCCCGCGAACTTGTTCGCGCAGCAGTAGCGTCCGTAGAGATGCAAGACCAGCCGGCCGTCGGCGGGGACCTGCCCGACGTTGCGCCGCCGTTCGGTCATGAAGGCCAGTTCGGTCAGGGTCTCCCCGCGGCCGTGGCACCAGAAGTCGAGGCGCATCGGCGCGCCGTTCGCCCAACCGGCGGGAATGACCATGCCGTAGGGCTGCACCGAACCGTCGATGCGCGAACGGTAGCCGCGCACCACCAGGCCCGTCTGCGTCGTCCAGGGCGTCTCGCCCTTGGCGAAGGCGGCCGCGCGCGCCCTGCCCTCGGCGATCAGTTCGTGGGCGGACTTGATCTCCTCCTTCTTGAAGACCTCGTTGTGACGGAGCGCCCAGTCCACCGCCTTGTGGTAGATTTCCAGGTCAGGCAGGAATTCCTGCAGCCGGGCGTTCCTGGCCTGCGCCTTGGCGGCGGCGTCGATGTCCTTGCGGAGTTCGACCAATGATGCGTTGAGCGCGGCGCGGTCGGCCTCGGACACGGGCACGGCCTTGTCGGTCGGAGGGATCGGTCGGACCGCCGCGGGCAGGTTGTCCTTGGGACCGTCGGCGACGGCCGAAGCGGAGAAGGCGATGAAGGCGAGTACGGCGACGATACGCATCGGGATTCGGGGTGCGGCCAGATAAGCCGACGGGAGAGCCGAGGGACAGAAAAAAGCCTCGGTCCATTTTCCTCGCCAGCCGAGGCGCCGAGCCTCACTTCTCCGGGCGAATGGCCCTGCTCAGCCTCCTTGACGTCCACGTCGGTTTCGGCGGTCCCCCCGTGCTGGACAGGCTCAATCTCCAGATCGAGGCCGGCGAACGCGTCTGCCTGCTGGGACGCAACGGCGCGGGCAAGACGACGCTGATGCGGGTGGCCGCCGGTGAGACCCAGCCCGACAGCGGCACGGTGTCGGTGCCCGACGGGGTACGTCTGGCGAGACTCACCCAGGAGATTCCCGACTCCCTGCCCGGCACGGTGCGAGAAATCGTGGCCGGAGGACTGAGCGACGCCGACCCGGCCGAAGACTGGGAGAAGGACATCCGGGTCGACGACCTCGTGGCCCGACTCGGCCTGCCCGAAGACCGTGCCTTCGACGACCTTTCGGGCGGACTCAAGCGCCGGTGCCTGCTCGCCCGAGCCCTGGCTTCCGACCCCGGCCTCCTGCTGCTGGACGAGCCGACGAACCACATGGACCTCGATTCCATCCTCTGGATGGAGGAGTTCCTGCTCGAGCGTCGCACGCCCCTGCTCTTCGTCACCCACGACCGCGCCTTCCTGCGACGGATGGCCAACCGCATCCTCGAGCTGGACCGCGGCAAGCTGACCAGCTGGTCGTGCGACTACGATACTTACCTTGTCCGCAAGGAGGAGCTCTTCGAAGCCGAGGAACGCCAACGGGCGGCCTTCGAGAAGAAGCTCACCCAGGAGGAAGCCTGGTCACGCCGCAGCCCGGGCGCCCGTCGCACCAAGTCCAACGCCCGCATGGAGGCTCTGAAGCGCCTGCGCGAACAGCGCGCCGGGATGCGCACCGCGACCGGTTCGGCCAAGATGGAGATCAGTGAGGCCGAACGCTCCGGCGTGCGCGTGGTCGAGGTCGAGAAGATCGCCTTCGCCTACCCGGGAGGGAATCCTGTCATCCGCGACTTCAGCCTCAACCTCAGCCGAGGCGACAAGTTCGGCCTCATCGGACCCAACGGCGCCGGCAAGACGACCCTCGTGCGTATGCTGCTCGGACAGCTCGCCCCGACGTCCGGCTCCATCAAGTTCGGGACCAAGCTGGAAGTGGTCTACTTCGACCAGATGCGCGGCCAGATCGACGACTCCAGGACCGTGGCCGAGAACATCGCCGGGGACTCCGACACGGTCGAAGTCCAGGGACGCTCCCGCCACGTCATCAGCTATCTGCAGGACTTCCTGTTCGAACCTTCGCGCGCCCGCTCCAAGGCCAAGGTGCTTTCCGGTGGAGAACGCAACCGGCTCCTGCTGGCCCGCCTTTTCACCAAGCCGGCCAACGTCCTCGTGCTGGATGAACCGACCAACGACCTCGACGCCGAGACGCTCGACGTGCTGGAGGACATCCTGGTCGACTACTCCGGCACGCTCATCGTCGTCTCCCACGACCGCGACTTCCTCGACAACGTCGTGACCGGCACGCTGGTCTTCGAAGGCGACGGCATCGTGACCGAGCACGTGGGCGGATACAGCGACTGGCGCGCGGAGGTCGCCAGACTGGCCGCCGCACGCCGCTCCGCCCCGGCCAAGCCCGTCGAGGCCGCGCCCAAGGGCCCCTCCCCCGCCAAGCTCTCCAACAAGGAGCGCAAGGAACTGGAGACCCTGCCGGCCCGGATCGAGCAGCTCGAGTCCGAGCAGGCCGACCTCACCGCCCAGCTGGGCGACCCCGACCTCTACAAGGACGGGGGAGCCAGGGCCGCCGGACTGCAGAAGCGCCTCCAGGAGACTGAGTCTGAACACGCCGCATCCCTGGCACGCTGGATGGAACTGGACGCCAGAAAGTGACCGCAGGGGTCACGGAATGACGGAAGCGACCTACGAGTCGTATGGATGCCGTTTTTTCAACCCCCGGAACTGCGTAAGTTCGTTGCCCGGAACCGGCGGCGACCCATGGTGGAGTCGTGAAGCCGTCCGACCTCCGGAAGCCGCGCAATGTCCTGCTGGCACTCGGCTGGTATGACCACCGTCTGCTCAAGGGCATCGTGAACTACGCCACGGAGAGGCGCTGGCATCTGGCGGCCCACAGCATCATCCATGAAAAGGAGATCCCTCAGGGCTGGGACGGCGACGGCGTGCTCGCGTGGCTGGCGGCCGGCGACGACCTGGCCGCCTTCGTGCGTAAGCTCGGCAAGCCCACGGTGGACTTTTCCCTGCGCCGGCCGGACACGCCCTTCGCGCACGTCGTCCAGGACCACGCCAAGGCCGGCCGTCTGGTCGCCGAGCATTTCGCCTCCCGAGGTCTGCGTCATTTCGCCTTCTACGGAGATTCCGACAACTGGTCCCAAGTGGGTCGGTGCGACTCCTTCGTGAACGAGGTCACGTCCATGGGCCTCAAATGCGAGCGCCTACGCTGGAAGGGGGACCGGACGCCCGCTGACTGGCTCAGACGTCGCCGCTGGCTGGCCGACAGGATGAAGTCGGCCCCGAAGCCGCTCGGGGTCTTCGCCGCCAACGGCACGCTGGCGGTGGAGGTCTGCGAGCTCTGCGAGGAGATCGGCCTGAAGGTCCCCGGAGACGTGGCCGTGGTCGGCGTCGACGACCACCTGCTGGCCGTGGGCGGGACCAACCGGTCCATCTCGGCGGTCGACACGAACCTGGAGGAGCAGGGGTACCGCGGCGCGGCCCTGCTTGACCGCATGATGGACGACGAGAAGAAGCCCTCCGCGCCCGTGCTCATCGCTCCGGCCGGCATCCACACCCGGCTGAGCAGCGACATGATGGCCGTCGGACATCGCGGCATCGCCAAGGCCCTGCGCTGCATCGAGGCCGGCTTCGGCAACAACATCGGCGTCAAGGAAGTCGCCCGAGCCGCCGCAATGTCGGAGCGCGGCCTGCGTCAGGCGTTCCTCAAGCACCTCGGCGCGACTCCGGGCGAACTCATCATCAAGGCAAGGATGGAAGGCGCGAAGAAGTTGCTGGCCGCAGGAGACGACAAGGTCGAGACCGTGGCCGCCAGCTGCGGCTACCCCAACACCAACAGTTTCTTCACCGCTTTCCGACGCGAGGTCGGCATGACCCCGACCGAATACCGCCGGACCCACAGCCAGCTGAAGTGATTTCCTAGTCCTTGAGGGCGTGGATGGTGCCGATGATCTGGCCGCGGAGCTCCTTGCCGTCGGCGGTCCTGAGGTCGTACTTGAGCTGGGTCTGCATGGCGGGACGCAGGTCGGGGATGTCGAGGATGACCGTACGTCCGTCCTCGACCTTGACCGAACGCACGGCGACGGAGTCGTGCTTCCGCTCGGACATCTGCTCCTTGCTGAACTGCATCTTGCCGTCGTTGCCCAGCACGGTGGCCGTGGCGGCCGTACCGAGGGTCGAGATGTCCGGAGAGCCGTAGGCCGAAGACCAGACGTAATTCCAGACCTCGAGGTTCCAGGCCGCCGGATCGGACGCCAGCTTGACGTCGACCGGGTCGGTGAAGGTGACGCGGAGCCCGCCCTTCACCGCCGTCATCGCGATGGGCATGCGGGCCGGTGCGCCGGTGTAACGCACGCGCTGCAGGGCGCCGTTGCGTGTCGCCGTGGTCTGCCAGCCGCGCAGGCCGGTGACATAGAGCTGGCCGTCCTTCGGACTGAATCGCGCGCGCATGGCGCCGCTGTCGAAGGTGAAATCGAAGCGGGTGACGCCGCCCTGGATCGGAGCCAGCGGAACGCCCTCCAGTGGCTGAGGCAGCACGCCGAAAAGGGAGCAGGTGCCATAACTCAGGTGCAGCATCCGGCCGCTCCAAGGGCCCCACTTGTCAGAAGTCACCCAGACCTGACCGCCGCTGGAGTTGTCGACGTCCTTGGGGAACCAGCAGAGCGGGCGGTCATAGTCGGCCGGAGGGGTCTGACGATGCGCGAGGTCGACCACGCCGTAGAAGCCGTCCTGCTTGATCCAGTTCAGCCGGCAGACGGGCGTCCAGGTGCCCTCATTGTCTCCGGAGGTGAGCCGTCCGTCCGGACCGATGCCGATGCCGTTGGGAGCGCGGAAGCCCGTAGCGATGACCTCGAGCCTTGAGCCGTCGGGCGGCAGCCGCAGCAGCGCGCCATGGTGGTCGCAGATGTCGTCGAAGCCGCGGCCTCCGTTCCTGACCGGCCCGGCCTTGATGAAGTAAAGGTTGCCTGCGGCGTCCTCCTGCAGGTCGAAGACGAATTCGTGGAAGTTCTTCGTGACCATGAGGTCGAGGTTGAACGCCTCATAGACGTCCGCCTCGCCGTCGCCATCGCGGTCGACGAGCCGCCAGACCCCGTCGCGGCAGGTCACCAGCACCTGCCCCTTCACGACCTTGAGTCCCAGGGGATGGTAGAGTCCGGCCGCATGACGTCGCCAGGTGACCTTCTGCAGGGCCTCGTCGATGCCGGAGGCGATCCAGACGTCGCCGTGGAAGGTGCTCACCGCCGCGGAACCGTCGGGAAGGAAGTCCAGGGCCGAGGTGAACATCGGGGACTTCCACGGATTTTCCTCGGGAAGCTTGATGCGGTCCAGGACGTAGGCCGCGGTCTTGTCCGTCGATGGCTCGCCCGATGTGACCACGTCACCGCTCCACTCGCGACCCTTGCGGACCCTTGATTCAGGAGAGGGCCATTCTTCCGGTTTGGAGGCGAGGGGCGGAGCGTAGGCGATCTCGACCTCGGCCTGTCCGGCGGGCACGCGCCACACGGCCTGTCCGTCGATCGTGTCGGCCCTGCCAGGTCCGCGGACGCCGACCCTTGCGGCGTCCGACGCACGGCAGAGCGTGATGGTCACGCCCTTGGCCGTGGATGCGGAGACATGACGGATGATCAGACGGGCCTCGTTGTGCTCAAGGGTCGACGGACGCTCCGTGACCTTATCACCAGAAGCCGTGGCGAAGATGAGCGCCCCGTCACCGTCCTTGGGTTCAAAGGAACGGATCTTGAACGCCGAAGGCGGCAACGCGGCGTAACCCGGGGCGACGGGAAGCGACGCGGCGTCCTCTCCGACCGCATAGCCCGCGACTTCGCCCGTGATGAAGTAATGGGGGCCCATGGCCGTCGGATACTCGCCCCGGGACATCAGGTTCATCTCCGTCGTGAACTGACCGGACCATCCGCCCAGCACGCGTCCGAGGCGCAGGTCGTAGGCGATGGAGGCGGGACCGCCTTCACCCAGCCGGATGGCGACGCCCTTGTAGGCCGTGGCCTCAATCGCACCATCGGCGCCCCGCCCCACCCCGATCGTGCCCATGATCCAGCGCCCGGGCGCCTCGACCAGCGGCTTCGGCGTCACCTTGCGCGCCGGCTTCTTGGCCTGGGCGCAGAGGAGGCCCGTGGAGAGTATGAAGAGAAGGGCATGAATTCGCATGGGGGTATCGGGACAAATAGGACCAGAGACGGGCGTGGAACAGAAAAAAGGCTCGGACGCGTGCGTCTCTGAAAAGGCAAAGGGTCGGAGTCCGCAGACCCCGACCCTTCAATTCAGCGTCAACCGGCCCGCACCCGACGATCAGAGACTGCGCAGGTAGGCGACGATGTCGGCCACGCTCTGCTCGGTCAGGCCCATCTGGGCGGGCGAGAACATCAGGGATCGGCCCAGCGGCTTCTCCTCCTTGATGCGGGCGCGGGGCACGGACTGCACCAGGCCGCCCATCGACTTGATGATGAGCGGGTCGCCGGGCGAGAGCACCATGCCGGTGATCACCATGCCGTCATCCAGCGCCACGCGGGTTCCTTCGAAGCCGTGCGAGATGTTGTTGGAGGGCTGGGCGATGTTCAGGATGAGCGACTCCGGAGACTGCTGCTTGGCGTAGGTCGTCAGGTCGGGGCCGTAGTCCACGCCCTTGCCCTCGAACTTGTGGCAGGCCACGCAGACCGCGGCGGCCGCCCTGCCCCGTTCGACGTCACCCTTGAGCGCGGCGATGGCCTCGACCGAGGCGAGCGGCTTGGCGCCGACCGGCTCGGGGGGCAGTTCAGCCGCGACGAGCTTGGCGGCGGAGGCGTCACCGCCATGCGCCTTGACCACGCCGTCGACGTCCAGGTCCTTCCAGATGCCGGCCTTGCGATTGCCCAGCCACCACTTGGCCAGGTCACGCTGGGGGAAGTCCTTGCTGAGGGAGAGTTCGGCCATCGTGCCCACGGCCTCGGCGCTGCGGGTGAAGGCGAGCGTGGTGAGGTCGCGCTTGAGTGTGATCTCGTCGAGCTTGCCGGACACCAGGCGCGCTCGGACGTCACGGACCGTCGAGGCCGGGTGCAGGCGCCAGGTCAGCCAGGCGTAGGCCTCGGACCATTCCATGACCGGACTGGACATCTCCTTGGCGATGGCGGCGTGTACTTCGGCCTCGCGGTCAGTCGCGGCGAGTCCGATCGCCTCCAGGTAGGAACGGTCCTTGCCGTCGAAACGGCGGGCGATCTTCACGAGCAGCCGCACCGCCTCGGGCGTGCGGAAGTCACGGAGCGCAAGGGCGACCTCCCGACGCAACGCGGGGGAAGCATCGTCCGACATCTTCTCGCAGAGGGCGAAGACGTCACGGCCGGCGGCGCGGAGGGCGCGGAAGGCGACCAGACGTCGCGTGTCGTCGGAGGAGCCGAGCTCCTGACGGACCCGGGCGACGCCGCGTTCGCCGAGCTGGGCGAGCAGCCAGACGGCGCGGGAGGACACGTAGGGATTGGCGTCGGCGAGGAGCGCGGCGACCGCGTCATACGCCTTGTCACCCGAGGCCTTGAGACGGTTGAAACCGCCGGCACGCACGTTGGGCGAAGGGCTGCGGAGCGCGGCGATTTGGCCTTCCGTCGTGGCGAGGTCGATCTTGGGCACCACCGACTTGAATCCCTTGGGGGCGATGCGATAGATCGTGCCGGCCAGCGCGTTGTCGCGCGTGGCGTGGCCGCCCACGCCGGGGTCGAACCAGTCGGCGACGTAGATGGCGCCGTCGGGACCCACGCAGACGTCGGAGGGACGGAATCGCGTCTTGAGCACCCCGGTGGCCTTGCCGCCGAGGAAGTCGGAACCGGCCCACTCCTTGTCCTTGTTCGAAGTGAAGAAATCGAAGCGCTCGAGCTTCATGCCGGCCCCGTCGGGCTTCGGCAGGTAACCGAAGACGACGTTCTTACCCGCTTCGCAGGCGAGGAGCAGTCCGTTCCAGCGATCGCCGAGGGCGCCGTTCTCGTAGAAGGCCACGCCGGTCGGTGAACCGCCGCCGTAGACGTCGCCGGCCGGCATCGTGCCCGGGTCGTCCTGGCGCCATTCGGCGACGGGCGTCTCCTGTCCCGGACGCCGATCGGCGCCCCAGGAACGCTTGCCGTCGGCGGAGGCGAAGCCCGCGTTGCCGCCCTCCATGATCAGCGAGACGCGGCAGGCGGGCGGGTCGTCGTTGTCGCTCTGATACATGTCGCCGAAGGAATTGACCGACTGCTCGTAGGAGTTGCGGTAGTTGTGCCCCATGATGCGGGCCTCCGTGCCGTCGCTGTTCATGCGCACGGAGAAGCCGCCCACCCAGACGTTGCCGTCATCGCTGCGGAGACCGGCCACCGCCTGGGCGTCGACCGCCTGCTTGGTCCACTCACCGTGGTTGTAAGGGCTGCCGATGCGGAAGGTCTTGCCGGAACGGTCCGTGAACTGCGCGCAGGTGTTGCCCTGGTTGAAGTTCCAGCGTCCGTCCGGTCCGAAGGTCACGCTGTGCAGCGAGTGGTCATGATTGCGACCGTTGAAGCCCGTGAGGAGAACCTCGCGGCGGTCGCCCTTGGCGAGGTCGATCTTTCCGTCGCCGTCGACGTCGGTGTAGACGAGCAGGTCCGGCGGCTGCGAGACGACGACCTTGCCGTCGATGTGGGCCACGCCGAGCGGCGAGACCAGGGCGGTCTCCTGCGTGAAGACGGACACCTTGTCGGCCTTCCCCGCGCCGGTCGTGTCCTCGAGGATCACGATGCGGTCGCCTTCCGGACGCCGACCGGCCTTGCTGCGGTAGTTGACGCCCTCCGCGACGTACATCCGTCCCTTCTCGTCGAAATCGATGTTCGTCGGGTTGAAGATCATGGGGGACGTCGCCCAGACGGTGACTTCGAGCCCTTCCGGCAGGGTGAAGAGCTCGGTCGGGACGGCGAGCGGGCCGGAGTCGAAATCGACCGGCTTGTATTTGGAGGGGCGCTGGGTGAAGACCGCGAACTTGACGTCAGCCGAGCTGGGCTTGCCGCCGCGGATGGCGCCGCCGTCATCGATGGCCACCTTGGAGACGAAGACGTCGCCCGGACCCGGCAGCTCGAAGGCGATGAAGGAGTTGGCGTGGGTCCCGATCCCGACCTGATAGGTCTTGCCGGCGACGACCAGGGGCTTGCCGTCGTAATTGCGACCCACGCGGGTCTGGCCGAGCGAGTCGACCTCCTTCCACTTGAGCTTGGTGAGGTCGACCTTGGTGCCGTCCTTGAGCGCCACCACGGGTTCGATCCAGTTCGCCCAGTCGCAGGCGTTGGCGCCGAGGTCGGAGACCAGCAGGTAGAGCTCCTTGGAGCCGTTGAGCAGACCGCGGAGTTCCACGATGCGCTCCTTGTCCTTGGCCTGCATGACGGGGGATTCCGTCACCGGCTGCGGTTCTGCGGCGGCCAATCCGGCGGCGGACAGGACCAAAGCGGTGAGATTCCTGAGCAAGGATGACGTCTTCATCGGGGTTCGTTCATCTCAATCACCCCCGCCCGGGTTTTCACGCCCAAAATGCTCCTACGCCCGACCCTCCCGAGTGCTTTACATCCCGCACGGCACCAGCAACTTCTTGGGGGAACCCCCGCCTTCGCCGGGTGTCCTCTTTTACGAATGTCTTTCCGTCCCCTCATCCTCCTGCCGTGGGCCCTGGCCCTTCAGGCCGCGGACGCCCCCACCGCAGCGCAGGTCGAGTTTTTCGAGAAACAGGTCCGTCCGGTGCTTTCCGAGAACTGCATCGAATGCCACGGGCCCAAGAAGCAGAAGTCTGGACTGCGTCTCGACTCACGCGCCTTCATCCTCAAGGGAGGAGAAATCGGCCCCGTCGTCGTCCCGGGCAAGCCGGAGCAAAGCCGGCTCATCATCGCGGTCCGGCATGCCGGCGGCAAGGAGGTCGCCGCGATGCCGAGCGATGACAAGAAGATCTCCGATCAGGCGATCGCCGCGCTCTCCGAATGGGTGAAGCAGGGCCTGCCCTGGCCCGAGGAGACCGGACCCGTGGCGATTGACCCTCGCACGCACTGGGCCTTCCTGCCCGTGGGACGTCCGGCCGTGCCGCAGCCCAAGGACGCGTCCCGCGCCCGCAACGAGATCGACCGATTCCTGCTCGCCAACCTCGAGGCGGCGGGGCTTTCCTTCGCCGCCGAAGCGCCCAGGGAGACGCTGGTGCGCCGCGCCTACTACGTGCTGCACGGCCTGAATCCCACGCCGGAGGAGGTCGCGGCCTTCGTGCAGGACCCGGATCCGCTGGCCTATGAGAAGCTGGTCGACCGGCTCATAGCCGCGCCGGCCTTCGGCGAGCGCTGGGGGCGCCACTGGCTCGACGTCGCGCGCTACGCCGACACGAAGGGCTACGTCTTCCAGGAGGAACGCCGCTACCCCTACGCCTACACCTACCGCGACTGGGTCGTGAACGCCTTCAACCGCGACCTGCCCTACGACCAGTTCCTCCGCCTGCAGCTGGCGGCCGACCACCTCGTCACGGGCGCCGACAACCGCGACCTCGCCGCGCTCGGCTTCATCACCCTCGGCAGGCGCTTCCTGAACAGCACCCACGACATCATCGACGACCGGATCGACGTGGTCATGCGCGGGACGCAGGCGATGACCGTCGGTTGCGCGCGCTGCCACGACCACAAGTCGGACCCCATCCCCACGGCTGACTACTACTCCCTTCACGCGGTCTTCAACTCCAGCGAGGAGCCCAAGGAGAAGCCGCTCCTGCAGCCCTTCACCCCGACCGAAGGAACCAAGGCCTTCGAGGCGGAACTCGGCAAGCGCCAGGTCAAGCTCGACGACTTCATCCGCACCCGCCGCGAAATCTCCTTCAACGCTGAGAAGACGGCGGGCTACCTGGCGTTGGTCATCAAGGCTCACCGCGACGCCAAGTTTGACGCCGCGCAGGAGGCCAAGCGGGCCAATCTCTACGTCTCCATCCTCCAAGGATGGCGCAAGGCCCTGAAGCCCCGCCTGACGGAATCCGACCCCGTGTGGGGAGCCTGGCTCGCACTTGCCGGAGTCCCCGACGCGGAATTCCCGGCCAGACTACGGACGGCCCTGGCCGACCCGGCCCGATTCGCCGACCCGCTGCTCCGGACCGAGCTGGCCCGCAAGACTCCGACTAAATTCACCGAGCTGACGGCCGCCTATGCCGCCGTCATCGCCGAATCCAGAAAGCCGGAGAATGCGGACAAGAAGGAACGCTCCGCGTGGGTGTCGCTGCTGCGCACGCCCGAAGGCCCGCAATCCCCGACCGCGCCGTCGCTCGTCCCCACCTACAACATCGCCGACCGCAACGCCCGGAACAAGCTCGAGGTCGACATCGAGTCCTTCAAGGCCACCAGCCCCGACGCGCCCCCTCGCGCCATGGTGATCCAGGACAAGTCCAAGCCGGTGCAGGGCGTCATCCTCCTGCGCGGCAGCCCTTCACGCCAAGGACGCAAGGTGCCCCGGCAGTTCCTGGAGATCCTGACCCAGGGGCCCCGCAAGGAGTTCACGGAGGGCAGCGGTCGACGTGAGCTGGCCAACGCGATCGCCTCGGCCTCCAATCCGCTCACGTCCCGCGTGATGGTCAACCGAATCTGGACCGAGGTCTTCGGCCAAGGCTTCGTCGACAGCCCCAGCGACTTCGGCGTGCGCACCCCCCGCCCCGTCCAGCACGCCCTCTTCGACCACCTCAGCCGCACCTTCATGGAGGACGGCTGGTCGATGAAGCGGTTGATCCGGTCCATGGTCGTTTCCTCGGCCTTCCGTCAGGCGTCCTCCCATGACGACCGCGCCTATGCCAAGGACCCCGAGAACCGCCTGATGTGGCGCATGAACCGCCGCCGACTCGACTTCGAGGCCATGCGAGACTCCGTCCTGCGCGCCGCCGGCCGGCTCGACGCACGCGTCGGCGGCCAGCCCTTCGACCTAATCAAGGACTTCTCCAACCCGCGACGTACGCTCTACAGCCACATCGACCGCCAGAACCTGCCCGCGGTCTTCCGCACCTTCGACTTCGCGAACCCTGACTTCCACGTCGCGAAACGCAACCAGACCACCACGCCGCAGCAGGCGCTCTGGATGATGAACCATCCCTTCGGCCGAGCTCAGGCCGACGCGCTCGCCGCCCGCACGGCCAAGGAGACGGACCCGACCGCCAGAATCTCCGAACTCTATCGGCTGGCGCTCGCACGGCGACCCTCCCCGTCGGAGCAGAACGCCGCCGCCGAATTCCTCGAAGCCGTCGGCAAGGAGCCTCCTCCGGCGTTCTGGCTGAGCGGCTTCGGCAACTGGGACGATGCCGCCAAGAAGATGCGCTTCACCCCCATGGCCCACCAGGAGAGGGACCGCCACTCCCCTGAGGCGAAGTATCCGAACAAGACCTCAGGCTTCATGTCGGTGACCCCGCGCGGCGGGCACCCCGGCGGCGACGTGATGACGGGCTCGGTGCGACGCTGGTCTTCCGGCGGGGGCGGCGCCTTCTCCGTCAAAGGCGAGGTGCATGTGACCTCCAAGAACAGCAAGGGCGTGCGTGCGCGGATCGCCACCGACCGCCAGGGCGTGCTCAAGGAGTGGATCGTCCCCGGCGACGTGCCGACCAGGACACTCCTGCCCAAGGTCTCGCTCGCGTCGGGTGAAGAGCTCTTCTTCGTCGTGGACTGCCATGGCGATTCCAACAGCGACGGCTTCCTTTGGACGCCCGTCGTCAAGTCGGCCGCCACGGGCGAGACCGTCGCCTCCGCCGCCCGCGACTTCGCCCTGAAGCCCGACCCGCAGTCTCCGTGGTCCGCCCTCGCGCAGATCCTCCTGCAGAGCAACGAATTTAACTTCATCGACTGACATGACACTGCCTCCCCTCAGCGACGTCAGCCGGCGCGAGTTCCTCCGCCGATGCGGCATGGGCTTCGGCGGGCTCGCCCTGACCTCCTTCCTCCGTCAGGAGGCCCTGGGCGCCCAGGTCAGGGTCGACCCCCTGCGTCCGCTCGCCCCGCGTCCGCCGCCCCTGCCCGCGAAGGCCAAGCGCGTCATCCACATCTTCGCCAACGGCGGGCCTTCGCACGTCGACACCTTCGACCGCAAGACCTCCCTGGACAAATATCACGGCCAGACCCTGCCCGGTGACTACATCGCCACCGAGCGACGCACCGGCGCCGCCTTCCGCTCGCCGTTCACCTGGAGGAAATACGGCCGCAGCGGCCTCGAGGTCAGCGAACTCTTCGAACGGACCGCCCAGCACGCGGACGACCTCTGCGTCATCCGGTCGATGAAGGCGGACGTCCCCAACCACGAGCCGTCCCTGCTGCTGATGAACTGCGGCGAGGCCCGGCAGATCCGTCCCTCCATGGGCTCCTGGCTGACCTACGGCCTCGGCACCGAGAACGAGAACCTGCCCGGCTTCATCACGCTCTGCCCGAACGGATTCCCCATCCAGGAGACGCAGAACTGGCAGTGCGGCTTCCTGCCGGGCGTCTACCAGGGCAGCTACGTCAACACGGGCCGCAAGTCGGTCGAGGAGCTCGTCGAGGACATCCGCAACGGCGGACTCTCGCGGCCGGCCCAGCGCCGCCAGCTCGACCTGCTCGCCAAGCTCAACGCCGCCCACCGCGAGGCCCGCGGCGCCGACGCGGCCCTCGAGGCCCGCGCCCATTCTTTCGAGATGGCGTACCGCATGCAGCATGAGGCGACGGACGCCTTCGACATCAGCCGCGAGGATGAGAAGACGCGCGAGATGTACGGCGACACGGTGCTCGGACGGCAGTTCCTCATCGCCCGACGTCTCTCCGAACGCGGCGTGCGCTTCATCCAGCTCTGGCATGGCGACGGACAGCCCTGGGACAGTCACGACGACCTGGAGGTCCAGCACCGCCGTCTGGCCCGCGAGGCCGACCAGCCCATCGCCGCGCTGCTCACCGACTTGAAGCGCCGCGGGCTGCTCGACGAGACGCTCGTCATCTGGGGCGGCGAGTTCGGTCGTACCCCCACGGTCGAGCTGCCCACTCCCGGCTCCAACGAGGGCAAGATCAACGGACGCGACCACAACAACCACGGCTTCACCATGTGGATGGCCGGAGGCGGCGTGAAGGCCGGGCACGTCCACGGCGCCACCGATGAGTTCGGCTTCAAGGCCGCGACCGACGTCGTCCACGTGCACGACCTGCACGCGACCATCCTGCGGCTCCTCGGATTCAACCACGAGGAGTTCACCTTCCATCACGCGGGCCGCGACTACCGGCTCACGGACGTGCACGGCAAGATTGTGCAATCGATCATCGCCTGACATGCGCCTTGCCGCCCTCCTCCTCTCGGCCGTCCTGCCCCTGGCGTCGGCCGCCGAACTCCGCATCCTCAGGGACCTGCCCTACCGGGATCCGGTGGTCACGCCCAACGCCTACGCCAAGGAGCGCTGCAAGCTCGACCTCACGCTGCCGGAGGACGCGTCGTCGAAGGGCTTCGCGACGCTGGTCTGGTTCCACGGAGGCGGGCTGAAGGCCAGCTCCAAGGACAGCCCCACCGAGCACTGCGGAGCGATCGGCGCCAGCTTCGCCCGGGCGGGCATCGCCTTCGTCGCCGCCGACTACCGCCTGTCCCCCAAGGGACGCTACCCCGACTACGTCGACGACGCCGCGGCTGCCTTCACCTGGGCGGTGCGCAACATAGCGACCTACGGCGGAGACCCACGCAAGGTCTACGTCGGCGGCCATTCCGCCGGCGGCTACCTCGCCCTGCTCGTCGGCTTCGACCCCTCCCGGCTGCGCCCGCACGGACTGAGCCTCGGTGACGTGGCCGGCATCGCGCAGGTGAGCGGCCAAGTCTTCACCCACTACACCGTACGGGAGGAGCGCGGGATCTCCAAATACAAGGTCATCGCCGACGAAGCGGCGCCCTGCTTCCACATCCAGCGGGCCCTGCCGCCCGTCTTCACGGTCTACGCCCAGAAGGACATGCTCGGTCGCGCCGAGGAGAATCAGTTCATGGTGGCGATGCTGAAGTCCGCCGGACACTCCGAGAACTACTCCCTGCGGGTCGACGACCGTGACCATGGCAGCGTCGGGCACAACCTGCGCAATGATGACGACCCCGCACGGCTCGCCTTCGTGAACTTCATCCGCAAGACCTCGTCCAATCGCTGATTCCATGCGCCTCCGCCTCCTGACCCTGCTCCCGGCCGCCGCCCTCTCCGCAGCGCCTTCCGACCCCATGTCGGAAAGCGCCGACCTCATCGTCTACGGCGGCACCTCCGCCGGCGTCATCGCCGCCGTGCAGGCGAAGAAGATGGGGAGGTCGGTCATCCTCGTAGGACCCGACGTCCATCTCGGCGGACTCTCCAGCGGCGGACTCGGCTACACCGACACGGGCAACAAGGGCGTCATCGGCGGACTGGCCCGGGATTTCTACCACCGCATCTGGACGGAATACCAGAAGCCCGGGACATGGAAGTGGCAGAAGCCCTCGGAATACGGCGGCAAGGGACAGGGAACGCCGGCCGTGGACGGCGAGAACCGCACGATGTGGATCTTCGAGCCCTCGGTGGCCGAGCGCGTGTTCGAAGGCTATGTGCAGGAGTTCGGCCTGACGGTGCGCCGCGACGAATGGCTCGACCGGGCCAAGGGCGTGATGCGCAAGGACGGACGGATCGAATCCATCACAACGCTGTCTGGTCGCACTTACACCGGAAAGATGTTCATCGACGCGACCTACGAGGGCGACCTCATGGCGGCCGCCGGCGTCTCCTACCACGTCGGACGCGAAGGGAACTCGGTCTACGGCGAGGAATGGAACGGCAACCAGGTCGGCATCCTCCACCACCGCCATCACTTCGGCGCCGTGAAGCGGCCCATCAGCGCCTACAAGGTCCCCGGCGATCCTTCCTCCGGACTGCTTCCCAGGATCTCAGCCGATCCGCCCGGCGTGCGTGGCGAGGGCGACCAGCGCGTGCAGGCCTACTGCTTCCGCTGGTGCGCGACGGACCACCCGGACAACCGCGTGCCCTTCCCGAAGCCCGAAGGCTATGACGCGTACCAATACGAACTGCTGGCTCGGGTATTCGAGGCTGGCTGGCGCGAGACCTTCCAAAAGTTTGACGATGTGCCCAACCGCAAAACGGACACGAACAACCACGGGCCGTTCAGCTTCGACAACATCGGGATGAACCATGACTACCCCGAAGCCTCCTACGAACGCCGCAAGGAGATCATCGCCGAGCACCGGACCTACCAGCAAGGCCTGCTGTGGTTCATCGCCAATGATCCCAGGGTCCCGGAGGAGGTGCGGACGGAGGCGAACCGCTGGGGTCTACCGAAGGACGAGTTCAAGGACAACGGAAACTGGCCGCACCAGATCTACGTGCGTGAGGCCCGCCGCATGACCGGCGCCTTCGTGATGACCGAGAACGAACTCACCAAGCGCAAGCCCACGCCCGACTCGGTCGGCATGGGTAGCTACACCATCGATTCGCACAACGTCCGCCGTTACGTCACGCCGGACGGCAACGTTCAGAACGAGGGCGACATCGGGGTCGGCATCACCCCCTACGCAATCGCCTACGGCGCCCTGGTGCCCAAGGCGTCGGAGTGCGCCAACCTGCTCGTGCCCACCGCCTGCAGCGCCAGCCACATCGCCTACGGCTCCATCCGCATGGAACCCGTCTTCATGATTCTCGGTCAGTCAGCGGCGACCGCGGCTTCCATGGCCATCGAAGCCGGCTCGGACGTGCAGTCCGTCCCCTACCCCGCCCTGCGTCAGAGGCTGCTGAAGGACGGACAGGTGCTGGAATACAACGGTCCCGTGAAGCCGCCTAAGACGGCCCGGTCCGTGAAGGCCGTCCCCGGCGTGACTGTCGACGACGAGGAGGCCGTGCTCACCGGCGAATGGCACGCCAGCTCGGCCAACTCCGGTTTCATCGGCATAGGCTACCGCCACGACGGCAAGGGAACCGCGCCGATGTCCGCCAAATTCATCGGCAAGCTGCCCGAGGGCGGCCGTCACGAGGTGCGTCTCTCCGTGGTGCCCAATGCGAACCGCAGCAAGGACGCCCTGGTCAGGATTCGTCATGCGGGAGGCGTTGCCGAACGAAGGATCGACCTGACTGGGACGGGGGCCAAGGACGGATTCGTCCCGGCCGGTACCTACGAATTTGCGGCCGGTCCAGCTGAGGTCGTGATCTCCAACGAAGGCTCCTCGGGCTACGTGCTCATCGACGCGGTCAACTGGCGCCGCGACTGAGGCCATCCACCCACGCCGCAATCGTCGTGCGGCCTTGAAAGCCTGCAGGAAAACCATGTACTGACGGTCATGGGCCGTACCCCGCTCCTTGCCGCCGCGCTCACCGTGTCCGCCCTCTGCCCCGCGGACGAGACGGTGCGCTTCAACCGCGACATCCGACCCATCATGTCGGATACCTGCTTCCACTGCCATGGCTTCGACCCGAAGTCGCGCAAGGGCGGCCTCCGACTGGACATCCGCGAGGAGGCCCTGAAGTCCGGTGAGAGCGGCGAGACGGCCATCGTGCCCGGGAAGCCCGAACAGAGCGAAGTCATCAAACGGATCTTCTCGGAGGATCCGGACGACATCATGCCTTCCAAGGAGGCGCACAAGACCCTGACGGCGGCCCAGAAGGAGCTGTTCCGTCGCTGGGTCGCGCAAGGCGCCCACTACGAGCCGCATTGGGCCTACATGCCGCTGACGGAACCCAAGGTGCCGCCCATGCCCGAGGGCGGACGCAATCCCATCGACGCCTTCATCGGTGAAAAGCTCGCCGCCAAGGGCGTGCGTCCCTCCCCGGAGGCCCGCCCAGAAACCCTGCTTCGTCGACTCTCCTTGGACCTGACCGGACTGCCCCCGACCCCGGAGGAGACAGCCGCCTTCCTCGCCGACAAGTCTCCCGACGCCTACGAGAGGCAGGTCGACCGCCTGCTGGCCTCGCCGCGCTTCGGCGAACGCATGGCAGTGTGGTGGCTGGACGTGGCCCGCTACGCCGACACGGTCGGCTATCACGGCGACCAGAATCAGAGGATCTTCCCCTACCGCGACTACGTCATCCAGGCCTTCAACGCCAACAAGCCCTTCGACGTCTTCACCCGTGAGCAGATCGCGGGCGACCTGCTGCCCCACCGGACGGAAGATCAGCTCATCGCCAGCGGCTACAACCGGCTGAACATGATGACCCGCGAGGGCGGCGCGCAGGTGAAGGAGTATCTCTCCAAGTATGGCGCGGAGCGCGTCCGCTCCGTCTCCGCCGCCTGGCTGGGCAGCACGTTCGGCTGCGCCGAATGCCACGATCACAAGTTCGACCCTATCTCCCAGCGTGACTTCTATTCGCTGCAGGCCTTCTTCGCCGACGTGAAGCAGTGGGGCGTCTACGCCGACTACGCCTACACCCCCGAACCCGAACTCAAGGGCGTGGGCAACGACCATCCGTTCTTCCCCGAGGCCGAAGTGAGCAACGCATTCCTGACCCGTCGGGACCGCGAGGCCCGTGCGGCCATCAAGTCCTGGGAGGACGGATGGCTGAAGGACGCGCTCGGGAATGAGCCTCGTCGCAAGGCCTTCGAAACCTGGAAGGCCTCTTCGACCTCGTTCCTCACGGCTCACTCCGGAGGCTGGATCCGCCCCGTAGGCGACTATGCGCTCACCCGCACGCCCGTCCCCGGCAAGGCCGCGGCCAAGAAGGAAACCAAGGCGAAGGCCGCGGTCGTCCCGACGCCCACGGCGTTCGCAGCCGGCGCACCGGTGATCATCCCCAAGGCGCTCGGCCGCGATGAACAGTTCCACGCCGCCTTCCGCCCGGCTCCCGGCGTCTACGGCTCATTCCGCATCGACGTGCCCAAGGAAGGCAACGACCCCGACCGCAGCGTCACGCTCACCCCCGCCCTGCTCCTGCGCGACGTCAAAGGCCGGATGACGCCGCTTGCCCTCTCCCACGGACATGCGGATCACCGCGAAGCCCGCTTCAACGGAGGCACCGAGCTCACCGACGTCACGTCGGGCTGGAAGTTCCGGCTCGGCCGCGACCTTCACGCCATCTGGACCCTGGACCGCCCCGTGACCCTCAAGGAGGGTGAGTCGCTCGTGCTTCGTCTGGGCTGCGATTCCAAGCTCACCCTCCTCGCAGGATTCTCGCCCTTCTCGGCCGCGGACGCCCGCGTGCTGGCATCCGTCAGCGCGACCTCCCTCGATTCCGCCGACGCGCCCCTGCTCTGGCTGCATTCCGCCCAGGCGGACCGCGCCGCGGTCGAATCTCACCGCCGCATGGCCGCGGAACTGCGGTCCTACAACGGCGGCAAGGCCTGGACCCTGGTGACGCAGTCCGTGAAGCCCCTGACGGTGCGCGTGCTGCCCCGGGGCAACTTCCTGGATGAATCCGGCCCGGTCGTGCTGCCCGCCACGCCGTCCTTCCTTCCCGGCCGCCGCGAAAGTTCCGCCGAGCGGCCGCTCGACCGACGCGACCTCGCCGCATGGATCGTCTCCAAGGACAACCCGATCACGGCCCGTACGGTGATGAACCGCATGTGGCAGCTCTTCCATGGCGCGGGGCTGACGGTCATGCTCGACGACCTCGGCTCTCAGGGCGAACCGCCCTCCCATCCTGAGATGCTCAACTGGCTGGCCCTCGAGTTCCGCGACAAGGGCTGGGACGTGAAGCGCATGGTTCGACTGCTCGTGACCAGCCGCACCTACCGCCAGTCCTCCAGCCTGCGTCCCGAACTGAAGGACCTCGACCCATCCAACCGCCTGCTGGCCTCGCAGAACCCGCGTCGTCTCGACGCCGAGTTCGTGCGCGACAACGCCCTGTTCATCGCCGGACTGCTCGACACCTCCGAAATCGGCGGCCCGAGCGTGAAACCCTACCAGCCCGCCGGACATTACGAGCCGCTGCAGTTCCCCAACCGGACCTACGTCCCGAGCGAAGGTCGAGAGCAGTGGCGACGCGGCCTCTACATGCACTGGCAGCGGATGTTCCTCCATCCGATGCTGGTGAACTTCGACGCGCCCGTGCGCGACGAATGCTCCGCCCTGCGCAACTACAGCAACACCCCGCAGCAGGCGCTGACCCTGCTCAACGACCCCACCTTCATCGAAGCGGCGCGCGCCATGGCCTCACGCCTGCTCGCGACCCCCGAGGGCACGGACCGTCTCGACTTCGCCTTCCGCCTGGCGGTGGGACGGCCCATCCGTCCAGCCGACCGCGCCCCGCTGGAGAAGCTGATCGCCGACCAGACCGCACACTACCGGTCCAACCCGGAGGACGCCGCCAAACTGCTCAAGGTCGGCCTGTCGTCCGCGCCTCCCGGCGACCCCGCCGTGCTCGCGGCCTGGACCAACGCCTGCCGGGCCGTGCTCAACTCCCACGAGGCCATCACCCGCTACTGAACCATGCGCCCCTTCGATCCCGTCGCCCACGCCCTCTCCGTCAACCGGAGGAGCTTCCTGACGCGCAGCGCCTACGGCCTCGGTTCGGCCGCCTTCGCCATGCTGGCCGCCAAGGCCGCCGCGGCGGAGTCCTCACGTTTCTCCAAGGGCGCCCTGACCAAGCCCCACCTGCCAGTCCGCGCCAAGCGCATCATCTTCATGTGCATGGCCGGCGGTCCGCCCCACCTGGAGCTCTTTGACAACAAGCCCGAGCTCAAGCGCCTGCACGGGCAGCCCTTCCCCGAGTCCTTCACCAAGGGCAAGCAGATCGCCCAGCTGCAGAACACGGTCCTCAAGGCTCGCGGAGGCTCCTTTGAATTCAAGAAGTGGGGCAAGTCAGGCATCGAGATCACCGACATCTTCCCGCACATCGGCTCCGTCGCCGACGACCTCTGCGTCATCCGCTCGCTTCGCACCGAGCAGATCAACCACGACACCGCCCACGCGTTCATGAACACCGGCTCCATCATCAAGGGCCGGCCGTCCATGGGCTCGTGGCTGCTCTACGGGCTCGGCTCCGAGAGCGACGACCTGCCGGGCTACATCGTCCTCACCTCCGCCGGACGCACCGGCCAGCAGCCCATCTCCTCCCGGCAGTGGTCGAGCGGCGTGCTGCCCAGCAAGTTCCAGGGCATCCAGTTCCAGTCCAAGGGCGAGGCGGTGCACTACATCGGCAACCCCGAGGGCGTCTGCCAGAGCACCCAGCGTCAGGTCATCGAGGAGGTCCGCCGGCTCAACGGCGAGCTCGCCGAGGAGACCGTCGACCCCGAGATCGCCACGCGTGTCGCGCAATATGAGATGGCCTTCCGCATGCAGACCAGCGTGCCGGAGCTGCTCGACTTCTCCAAGGAATCCAAGTCCACCCTCGAAGAATACGGCATCAAGGAAGTCGGTGACGGCTCCTTCGCCTCCAACTGCCTCATGGCCCGGCGCCTGGCCGAACGGGGCGTCCGCATGATCCAGCTGTACCACCGCGCATGGGACCTGCACGGCGGGCTCGACGAAGGCATGAAGATGGGCGCCCAGGACGTCGACAAGGCGACCGGCGCCCTCATCCGCGACCTCAAGGAGCGCGGCATGCTCGACGACACCCTGATCCTCTGGGGCGGAGAATTCGGCCGCACGCCGATGGGCCAAGGTACCGGCCGCGACCACCACATCGCCGGTTACTCGGTCTTCCTCGCCGGCGGCGGCGTGAAGGCCGGCACGACCTACGGCGCCACCGATGAGCTCGGCTACAACGCCGTCGACCGGATCGTCGACATGCCGGACCTGCACGCGACCATGCTCGCGCTGATGGGCATCGACCACCACCGACTCACGGTGAAGTTCCAAGGACTCGACGTCCGTCTGACCGGCGTGGCCGGCAAGGTGGTGAAGGGCGTGATGTCCTGAGCGGGAAATGAACTTAAAACGCCGATTAAATCCGGCGTTTGGGCTTCTACGTGGAAGGCTGCGCCGCTACCTTGCGGCATGACCCCGCTGCGCACCCTGCTGCTCTCCCTGCTGGCGTTCTCCTCGTCCTACGCCGCCGAGGCCGCCAAGCCCTCCGCCAAGTCCGAACTCTTCAACGGCAAGGACCTGTCCGGCTGGGTCTCCCACCTCCGCGACAACGCCCCGGCCGAAGGCACCTGGTCCGTGAAGGACGGCCTGCTCGTCTGCACGGGCAAGCCCAACGGCTTCCTCCGTACCGAAAAGAGCTACCGACAGTACCGCTTCACCGTCGAATGGCGCTTCACCAAGCCCGGCAACACCGGCGTGGTGGTGCACATGACCCCGCCCGACGCGGTCTGGCCCAAGAGCGTCGAGTGCCAGGGCATGCACAAGAACCAGGGCGACTTCTACCTGTGGTCCGGAGCCAAGGCCAAGGAAGGAACCGAACTCAAGGACAAGAAGACCGGAGCCGTCCGCGGCTACCGCATCGGACGCGCCAAGGACGGACTTGAGAAGCCCGCCGGCGAATGGAACACCTTCACCACCGTCTGCGAAGGCGACACGGTCGTGATCCTCGTCAACGGTCAGGAGGCCAACCGGCTCTCCGGCCTCAACCTCTCCGAAGGCTTCATCGGTCTGCAGTCCGAAGGCGGCGCCTTCGAAGTGCGCCGTTGCACCCTCGAACCCCTCTGACCCACCCCTCCCATGACCCTGCGCATCCTCACCCCCGCCCTCGCGCTCTTCGCGGCCGCCCTGCCGGCCGCCACGCCCGAAGGCTTCACCCCGCTGTTCAACGGCAAGGACCTTTCCGGCTGGCACGGCTACAACCCTCATTCGGTGGCCAAGCTGACCGGCGAGAAGCGCGACGCAGCGCTCGCCAAGATGCGCGAGGAGTTCTCCCAGCACTGGTCGGTCAAGAACGGCGAGATCCTCAACCCCGGCACCGGGCCCTACGCCACGACGGACAAGGAATACGGCGACTTTGAGCTCGTGCTCGAATACAACATGGCCCCCAAGGGCGACTCGGGCGTCTACCTGCGCGGCGCGCCCCAGGTCCAGATCTGGGACCCCACGGATGAGAAGGCCCACAAGCACGGCGCCCAGCTGGGCTCCGGCGCGCTCTGGAACAACACCAAGGGCAACCCCGGCAAGGACCCGCTCGTGCTGGCCGACAAACCCGCCGGCGAATGGAACACCCTCCGTGTCGTCATGACCGGCGCCCGCGTGAGCGTCTGGCTCAACGGCAAGCAGACCGTCGACCACGCGACGATGGAGAACTATTACGACCGCAAAACCGCCCTCGCCGCCAAGGGCCCGATCTGCCTCCAGACCCACGGCGCCCCGATCCGCTGGCGTAACGTCGCGATCCGCGAGATCGCCGGCGAAGAAGCCAATCGGATCCTCACCGCGAAGGCCGACGCCGGCTTCAAGTCCATCTTCAACGGCAAGGACTTCACGGGCTGGGCCGGTCCGGTCGACAACTACGAGGTCGTCGACGGCGCCATCCGCTGCAAGACGGGCAAGGGCGGCACGCCCTACTACGCCCAGGACCTGACCGACTTCGCCGTCCGCCTCGAATTCAAACTGCCGAAGGGCGGCAACAACGGACTGGCGCTCCGTTACCCCGGCACGGGCAACACGGCCTACGTCGGCATGTGCGAACTGCAGGTGCTCGATGACAACTACGACAAGGTGAAGGGCAAGATTGACCCCCGTCAGGTCCATGGCTCCGCCTACGGCATGGTCGGCGCCCAGCGCGGCTTCCAGCGCCCCATCGGCGAATGGAACTTCCAGGAAGTCACGGTCGTGGGCTCCACGCTCAAGGTCGAACTCAACGGCTCCGTGATCCTCGAGACCGACCTTTCCAAGGTCGACATGGCCACGGTCATGGCGAAGAGCCCCCACCCCGGCAAGGACCGCAAGAACGGCTTTTTCGGCTTCGCCGGCCATAATGACCCGGCCGAGTTCCGGAACATCGCGATCAAGGATCTGGCCGGCAAGTAGGCATGGCCCGCAGGCCGCTCTAAAACCCCTGGTTTGAGGGGTTTTTCCGTTAACTGCACATTGCTAAGAACAACCCGGGCTCTTAAGTGTCATCACACGCTGACTCCATGCGCCTTTCTCGCCTCAGCCTCACCGCCGCCTGCCTCTTCGGCGCGCTCTCCGCCTCCGCCGAGAAGGTGCAGTTCAACCGCGACGTCCGGCCCATTTTCTCCGACACTTGCTTCGCCTGCCACGGCCCCGACGAGAACAAGATCAAGGGCGGACTGCGCCTCGATTCCCTCGAAACCGCCCGCAAAGGGGGCAAGTCCGGCGAACCCGCTATCGTGCCCGGCAAGCCCGAAGCCAGCGAGGTGATCAAGCGCCTGCGGACCGATGACCCGGACGACCACATGCCGCCGGCGGAATTCCACAAGGTGATCAGCAAGGAACAGATCGCGCTAGTGGAACGGTGGATAAAAGAAGGCGCCGAGTACCAGGGACACTGGGCGTTCCAGACGCCGGCGAAGCCGGTCGTCCCGCCGATCCCTGCCGGCGGCAACGCCGTCGACGCCTTCCTCGCTGGTCCGCTCACCGCCAAAGGCCTCGCCCCGAACGGCCCCGCCCCCAAGGCCACCCTGCTCCGCCGCGCCGCGCTCGACCTGACCGGCCTGCCGCCCTCCGACGCCGACCTAGAGGCCTTCCTCGCCGACGACTCGCCCGAAGCGTGGTCCAGGGCGATCGACCGCCTGATGGCCTCGCCGCACTACGGCGAGACGATGGCCATGCAGTGGCTCGACTTCGCGCGCTACGCCGACAGCAACGGCTTCCAGAGCGACACCCAGCGCACGATGTGGCCCTGGCGCGACTGGGTCATCAAGGCCTTCAATGACAACAAGCCCTTCGACCGCTTCACGGTCGAACAGCTGGCCGGCGACCTGCTGCCGGGCGCCACGCCCGACCAGATCGTGGCCACGGGCTTCCACCGCAACCACCGCCTGAACGGCGAGGGAGGCCGCATCGTCGAGGAGTGGTTCGCCGAAAACGTCATCGACCGCGTCGAGACCACGGGTCTCACCTGGCTCGCGCTCACGATGAACTGCTGCCGCTGCCACGACCACAAGTACGACCCCGTCTCCCAGAAGGACTTCTACTCGTTCTTCGCCTACTTCAATTCGGTCGACGAGACTGGCGTGCTCGGTGAATTCGGCGGCTCAGGGGGCACGCGACGGGGCGGCAACACGCAGCCCATCCTCCGCCTGCCCACCGCGGAGGAGCAGCGCAAGATCGACGAGGTCACCGCGATGCTTCAGGCCGCGGAGGCCGAACTGAAGGCCATGCCCGCCTCGCAGCCCGAGGTGTTCAAGGCCTGGCTGGAACGGCAACGGCAAGCTTTCGCCAAGGACGGCCTCAACTGGAGGCAGCTCGAAGGCGAGAAGGTCTCCGCCAAGGAGAACGCCGAGTTCAGCCGCCTCGATGACGGGACCTGGCTGGCCTCCGGCGGTACGGCGAACAAGGAGACCTACACGGTCGAGTGGAAGCAGGATCCGGGACTCCTCACCGCCGTCCAACTTGAGGTCTTCCCGCATGACTCCCTGCCCAACAAGAGCCTCGGACGCGCCTTCAACGGCAACTTCGTGCTGAGCGGATTCGAAGTCAGGGTCATCGGACCTGACGGCAAGGCGAAGCAGATTCCGCTCGTGGCGGCGGAAAGCGACTTTGACCAGCCCGGCTGGAGCATCGCCAAGCTCGCCCCGCCCGTGATGGTCAAAGGCAAGGCCAGGAAGGCCGGCAAGGAGAGCGCCGGTTGGGCGATCGGAGGCAACGCGCCCGAGAACCGCGTGCCCCGCAAGGCCATCTTCACCGTCGCCCCCACGCAGATTCCCGCCGGATCTCGCGTCATGGCCGTGATGCGGCACGACGCGATCAGTCAGCACAGCGTCGGCCGCTTCCGCCTCAGCACCTCCTCCCAGGACCCGAAGTTGCTTTCTTTGAAGTCGGACGCCGCGGCCGAGGCCGCCAAGCGGATCCTCTCCAAGTCGGCCGACAAGGTGACCCTGGCCGACCAGAAGGCCCTTGAAAAGCTTTTCTCAGAAAGCCCCGAGAACCCCCGGCGCCAGGCGGTCGCCAAGGTCGAGGCCCTCCGCAAGGCGCAGGACGACGCGCTCTCCGCGCCCATCAGCGTCATGGTGATGAAGGAGAAGGATGAGCCGCGGGACGCGTTCGTCCTCCTCCGCGGCGAATACGACAAGATCGGGGAAAAGGTGCCGCGCGCGCTGCCCAAGGTCCTGCCTCCCCTGCCCTCCGGCGCGCCGAACAACCGGCTCGGCTTCGCGCAATGGCTCGTGAGCGGCGAACACCCGCTAACCGCCCGCGTCTGGGTCAACCGCGCCTGGGAACGATTCTTCGGCATCGGCATCGTCAAGACCTCGGAGAACTTCGGTTCCCAGGCCGAGTGGCCGTCCCACCCGGAGCTGCTCGACTGGCTCGCCACGGAATTCGTGCGGCTCAAGTGGGACATGAAAGCCATGCAGAAGACGCTGATGATGAGCGCCGCCTACCGTCGCTACGCCGCCGTCACGCCCGAGATGCTGGAGAAGGATCCCGACAACCGTCTGCTGGCCCGCGGACCGCGGTTCCGCCTGCCCGCCGAGACCATCCGTGACCAGGCCTTGGCCGTCAGCGGCCTGCTGATGCCCAAGGTCGGCGGACCGAGCGTGAAGCCCTACATGCCGGAGGCGGTCTGGGACGAGACCAGCGTCTACGGCGACATGCGCAATTACAAGGCCGACAACGGCGAAGGACTCTACCGCCGGTCCGTCTACACCATCTGGAAACGCACGGCCGCCCCGCCCTCGATGCTCATGTTCGACAGCTCGAGCCGCGAGGTCTGCACGGTGAAGCGCTCCCGCTCCAACACCCCGACCCAGGCGCTGTCGCTCCTGAACGAAGTCACCTACGTCGAGGCCGCCCGTAAGCTCGGTGAAAACGCCCTCCGACACGCCGGCGACACCGACGCACGCCTAGGCTGGGCGTTCCGACGGGTGACCGGCCGCGAGGCCAAGCCCTCCGAACTCAAGGTGCTCCGCGACGGATTCGACCGACGCCTCAGCCGCTACGCCGCCGAACCCGAAGCGGCCCGCAAGCTGCTCGCCAACGGCGCCAGCCCCGCCCCGCAGGACCTGCAGGCCCCCGAGCTGGCCGCCTGGACGGTGACCGCCAACGTGCTTCTCAACCTCGACGAAACCGTCACCCGCGAATGAACTGCAACGACCGCGACTATCACGGACTGGGCCCCGCGGAGCGCATGGCGCTCTCCCGGCGCACGTTCCTCAAGGGCTCCGCCGGCGGACTCGGCCTCACGGCACTCGGCACGCTCTGCGCACCGGCCTTCGCCGCCAACCCGGGTCTGGGCTTCCCGAACTTCAAGCCCAAGGCGAAGCGGATCATCTACCTATTCCAGTCCGGCGCGCCCTCGCAGATGGACCTCTTCGACCCCAAGCCGCAGCTGGAGAAGATGCGCGGCAAGGACCTGCCTGATTCAATCCGCAAGGGCCAGCGGCTGACCACCATGACTTCCGGTCAGAAGAACTTCCCGGTGGCGCCCTCGATGTTCAAGTTCAAGCAGCACGGACAGTCAGGCGCCTGGTTCAGCGAGCTGATGCCGCACATGTCCTCCAAGGCCGATGAGTGGTGCGTCGTCCGCGCGATGTTCACGGAGGCCATCAACCACGATCCTGCCATCACGTTCATGCAGACGGGCTCGCAGCTCGCGGGCCGTCCCAGCATCGGCTCGTGGGCGGCCTACGGACTGGGCAGCGAGAACGCCGACCTCCCGGCCTACGTGGTGATGACCTCCTTCGGCAGCGGCCGCCCCGACGACCAGCCGCTCTACGACCGTCTCTGGGGCGCCGGCTTCCTGCCCTCCCGTCACCAGGGCGTGAAGCTTCGCAACAAGGGCGAACGGGTGCTCTATCTCAAGGACCCCGAGGGCATCTCACGGGAAGTCCGACGCGAGACGCTGGATGAGATCGCGGCGCTCAACCGCGAACGCTTCGGCGCGCTCGGCGACCCTGAGATCCAGGCGCGCGTGGCCCAGTATGAGATGGCCTTCCGCATGCAGACGAGCGTGCCGGACCTGATGGACCTTTCCAAGGAGCCCAAGCACGTGCTCGACCTCTACGGACCCGACGTCACCCGTCCCGGCTCCTACGCCTCGAACTGCCTGCTCGCCCGACGCCTATGCGAACGGGACGTGCGCTTCGTCCAGCTCTTCCACATGGGCTGGGACCACCACGGCGGCCTCCCGAAGGCCATCAAGGGCCAGTGCAATGACACCGACCAGGCCACGGCCGGCCTGCTCACCGACCTCAAGCAGCGCGGGCTGCTCGACGACACGCTCATCATCTGGGGCGGAGAATTCGGTCGCACCACCTACTCACAAGGGGCCCTGACGGAGACCAACTACGGCCGGGATCACCACCCGCGCTGCTTCACGGTCCTGATGGCCGGCGCCGGGGTCCGTAAGGGACACACCCACGGCGAGACCGACGACTTCAGCTACAACATCGTCAAGGACGGCGTCCACGTGCACGACCTCAACGCGACCATCATGCACCTGATGGGCGTCGAACACACGCGCCTGACCTACCGCTACCAGGGAAGGGACTTCCGCCTCACCGACATCCACGGCGAGATCGTGAAGCCCCTGCTGGGCTGAAGGTCACTTGCCGACCTGCTGACGGAAGAGCACCTTGAAAGGGTTCTCGGCCGGCCCCTGGACGCCCTCGTTGACCATGAGGGGGCGGCATTCCTTCCACCAGGCGTCATGGCGGGCGATCAGGTCCTTGACGACTTCGGGATGCTGGGCGGCGACGTCCGTGGTCTCACCATAGTCCTTCGAGACGTCGAAGAGCATCCAGACGAACGCGGGCTGGGGCTGGGCGGCCTTGGCCTTCGCCTTGGTATTGCCCTTGTGGGCGCCCTTGGGGGCCGCGCCCTTGGCGGCCGGAAGGCCGGCGTTGGGCAATGAGGAGACCAGATGCCAGCGGTCGGTCCGCACGCTGGTCTGCTGCAGTTTGCCGGACTCAGGGTCGACGCCCTTCTGCATGTTGCCCCAGCGGCCGACATGCGTGAACAGGGTGCGGTCAGGCCATTCCTTGGCGGTACCGCTGAGCAACGGCAGCAGGCTGCGGCCTTCGACCTGCGGAAGGACTTCCGCCGGGATTTCGGCGCCGGCCAGCTCCGTCATGGTGCGGAACACGTCCACGTGGGCGGTCAGCTGCCTGACCTCGGCGGGCTGGAAACGTCCCTTCAGGCGCCAGAGGGAGACCGCACGGGTGCCGCCCAGGAAGGGCGAGCCCTTGCTCGCGCGCATGCCGGCGTTGAAGACCTTGGTACCGGCGGTGCCGCCGTTGTCGTTCATGAAGACGACCAAGGTGTTCTCCGCGATGCCCAGCTCATCGAGACGGGCCAGCAGGCGCCCGACGTTCTGGTCGATGTTATGGATCATGCCGAAGAAGTTCTCCGTGTCCTTGCCGAGCCCCTTCCCTTCGTAAAGCGCGGCGTCCTCGGGACGGGCGTTGTAGGGACCGTGCGGGGCGTTGGTGGCGATCCAGGCGAGGAAGGGGCGCTTGGCCGCCGCCTCACCTTCGATCCACCGTGAGGCCTGGCTGAAGAATGCGTCCGTGCAGTAGGCCTCGGTCTTCTCGAACCTACCGTTGTGCAGGATCCAGGGCCCGTAATAGGAATTGCCCGGCGCGTCGCCGCAGCTGCCCGGGTAGGACTGGCCGATGCCGCCCGCGCCGTGGATGTAGACCTCGTTGAAGCCGCGGCGGTCGGGCTGATACTCGGCCTCGTCCCCGAGATGCCACTTGCCGAAGATGCCGGTGCGGTAGCCGGCCTTCTGCAGCAGCTGGGGGAAGGTCGTGGCCTTGAGGGTCAGGCGCTCGCGCTCGAGGATGGTATGGGTCACCCCGTTCTTGAACTCGTGCCGACCGGTCAGCAGAGCGCTGCGGGTCGGGGCGCAGGTGGGCGAGACGTGGAAATCCTCGAAGCGGACGCTTTCGGCCCGGAGGCGATCCAGGTTGGGCGTCTTCAGCACCGGGTTGCCATGGGCGGAGAGGTCGCCGTAGCCCTGGTCGTCGGTGAGGATGAAGATGATGTTCGGACCGGAAGCAGTGCGCAGCGCGCAGGCGACGACGAGGGACAGGGCGGCGAGGACGTGGCACATGACAGGACTCTGACTCTAGCCCGACGATGGGCAAGCGTGACGTTAGACGCGGAACAGCCGAAAGGACCGATAGTCGAGCTCTCCCGCCAGGAGCGCCCGGTGAGGCAAGGATCCGCGGACGCCCGCGAAATCGAGGCCGAGACGCTTCAGGGGCCAAGGCAGGCATTCGCGCACGAGTGCCTCATGGCGCGGAGAGACGGCCTCCATGCCCCGGATGACTTCCGGCGTGATGAGACGCATCGCATCGAGCCGCAGACCGGGACGGGAGACGAGCGCGCCGACCCACTCGCTGACGCCGCCCGCATGACGGAGGTCGGCATGCAGGAATCGGCCGCCGGGTCGCAGCACCCTGGCCACCTCGCCGACGAAGGCCGGGAAATCAGGATAGCAGTGCGAAGCCTCGACGTTCAGCACGACGTCGAAGGACGCGTCCGGGAAAGGCAAAGCCTGTGCGTCGCCCCGGACGAAACCGAGCCCCGGCAGGCGGTGTCGCGCCACGCAGTGCGCGATGGCCTCCGGATTGAGGTCCAGCCCGACATACTCGGAGGGCCGGAATGTCCGCACGATCCAGGATGCGCCGCCACCATGGCCGCAGCTGACCTCCAGTACCCGCTGGCCGCGCAGGTCGGCGCCTCCGACCACATGCGCGTACAGCTGGACGTTATGCCTCATGGGCTCATCCTGCGGTTCCAGGGCAGGACGCCTTCCGTCCAGCGAATCGAAGGCGTAATTGAGAAAGTCGACCCCCTTGCCGACGATCCGCCTGGAAAAGAAGGGATACCATGCACGCCACAGGGCGCGTCGCACTCCGGGACGGGAAAGTGCCTCGCCGAGCAAACCCATCAGGACCAGACTCCCTGGGATTTGAGCGCCGTTTCCGCCGCCTGCGACCAGCCCCGATTGGCGACCGGGTTGGCGGGACTGGGATGCGGTACCCGGGCGAACGTCACTTCCAACCCGTGGAGGGCCTCCTTGGCTCGCTCCTCGGCATACCCGCCCACGCCCACCACCGTACGGACGGAAAGCGCCTCGGCCATCACACGCAGGAGACGATTGCAGGCGGCATTGACGCCGCGCATGCTTTCCGCTGGAAGCTCCTCCGGGACGACGTTCCTCCCAAGTTTGGTCTCTTCAAGAAAAAGCAGCGGACAGTAATTGTGGACAAGATGACGATCGAAGAAGGCCTCCGGCGTGACGAATTTTTCACGGAAGAAACCCCAGAGGCGACGGCCGCTGACCTCGGACCGCGAGCAGGCGAACCCCACCACGGGTTTGCCTGGATGCTCCCGCTCCGGACGCCCCACCGCCCCCTCCAGACCCAGCCAATCACGCACCGCGGCCACCTCGCCGAAGGGAACGCCAGTCTGCGCCATCCCGAACGGTCCAGGATTCATGCCGAGGAACAGGATCCGCCTCGGGCCGGCGGCGGCATGGCGACGCAGGTAGGCCTCGTGACGGTCCCAGGCGTAATCAAGAGGCCGGTAGACATAGTCGGCCGGAGACGGAAAGACGGACGCGGCCAGCTGCGCCCGAAGCTCAAGCGTGGCGCCCACGACTGCGTCGGCTGGACCCATGGGATGAGACAATCGGCCTTCGGCGGACGGTCGAGCCGGAACGCGGTTTCCCCTTGCACGGCGGGGGGCGGACGCAAAAGTTCCGTCTCTTACCGACGTGAGCAAAGCCCAGCCATGGACCATCAAGGACGCCGAGGATTACTACGGCTTCAAACGCTGGGGCGGCGACCACTTCTCAGTCGACCCCCAGGGTCACCTGTGCGTCCACCCCAAGGGCGACCATCGCAAGATCCGCATCACCGACATCGTGCGCGAAGCCGAGGCCGCCGGCCTCAAGCCCCCGCTCACCATCCGCGTCCAGGACCTGCTGCGTCACCGTGTCACCCGTCTCAACGAGGCCTTCCGCTCCGCCATCGCCGGCGAGGACTACCGCGGCCGCTACCGGGGCGTCTTCCCAATCAAGGTCAACCAGCTCCGCGAGGTGGTCGAGGAGATCCTCGACGCGGGCGAGGAATATGACTTCGGCCTCGAGGCCGGCTCCAAGCCTGAGCTCATCATCGCCCTCGCCCTGCTGGAGAACCGTAAGGCGCTCCTCATCTGCAACGGCTACAAGGACGAGGAGTTCATCGAGCTCGCCCTGATGGGCCGGCGCCTCGGAAAGCAGACAATCATCGTCGTCGAACAGCTGTCAGAAATCGATGCCATCATCCGCATCGCGAAGCGCATGGGGGTCATGCCCCACATCGGCATCCGGGTGAAGCTGACCACCTCGGGGGAAGGCAAGTGGGCCGACAGCACGGGCGAGAACGCCAAGTTCGGCCTGACCGCCGCCGAGATTGTCGAAGTGGCGGAGAAGCTGAAGAAGGCGAAGATGAAAGAGGCCCTTCGCCTCGTCCACTTCCACATCGGCTCCCAGGTCCCCAACATCGCCACCATCAAGAAGGCGGTCGTCGAGGCCGCCCGCTTCTACTGCGAACTCAGCCGCATGGGCTTTCCGATGGGACTGCTCGACGTCGGAGGCGGGCTGGGCGTCGACTACGACGGCAGCCGCTCGGCCTTCGAGTCCTCCATGAACTACAGCATGGAGGTCTACGCGCGGGACGTGGTCGCTAACGTCATGCAGGTCTGCCGCGAAAGCCACGTCGAGGCCCCCGACATCGTCTCGGAATCCGGCCGCGCGCTCGTCGCGCCCCACTCCATCCTGATCTTCGAGGCGGTCGACCGCATCGCCCGCGATCTGGGGCCCGTTGGCACCCTCAAGGGTCGCCCCCATGAGGTGGTCCGTGAGCTGGACGCGATCCGCCGCAACCGACGCAAGTACGACCCGCTGGAGCGCTACCATGACGCCAAGGCCAAGCGCGAAGAGGCCCACGCCCGCTTCAGCCTGGGCAGTATGCGCCTCGAGGAGCGCGCCCTCGCCGACCGCCTGTTCTGGGACGTCTGCCGTCAGCTGCGGGCCGACCTCGCCAGCTCCGCCGACGTACCGGATGAGCTGGCCCGGCTCGACGCGATGCTCGCCGAGCAGTATGTCTGCAACTTCTCGGTCTTCCAGTCGCTGCTCGACCACTGGGCCCTGGACCAGCTCTTCCCCATCGCCCCCATCCATCGTCTCAACGAGCGTCCCACGGTCCAGGCTACACTGGCAGACATCACCTGCGACTCGGACGGCAAGGTCGACGACTTCATCGACTTCGAGGATTTGCGCCGGACGCTCGCCGTCCACCCCCTCAAGGAAGGCCGCCCCTACTACATCGGGGCGTTCATGGTGGGCGCCTACCAAGATATCATGGGCGACCTGCACAATCTCTTCGGACGCGTCAACGAAGTGCACGCGTTCCTGGAGGATGACGAGGACGACGGCTTCTACATTGAGGAGGCGCTGCCGGGCTACTCGGTCGAACGTATCCTCGGGATGATCCAGTACAACTCCGAGGACCTGTGCCGCATGCTCAAACGCCAGGTGGACCGGGCCACGAAGGCCGATTCGGTCCGCCCTCGCGAGGGCGTGGCCATGGTCGACCTCTACGAACGCCTTATCCGTGGACGCACCTACCTCATCCCGCATCGGGACGAGAGGGCTAGCCTGCGGAAGTCGGACCGACGCTGAACCTCAGGCGAGGATCAGCTTCAGCCGCTTGAGCTCCTCAATGGTGAGGGCGGGAGCCTCACGGAGGTTCTCATAGGAGTCGAGATGCGCCAGCCAGGCCCAGTGGTCGCCTCCGTCCAGCCTTTCCATGAACCGCAGCCGCAGGGTGGCGATGGCTCCCTTGAGCCGGTAGAGCCCGTCTCCGACGTGCTCAATCTGATCGCCGAGCTGGGCAATCTTGTCCACGGAATGTCCGGACTTCTTGCCGAGCAGCTTGATGTGGTTTGCCTGGTCAATGGCCAGATAGTTGAGCAACCCGACGGGGTTAGCCTCCAGGTTGGCCAAGGTCCTAGTGTCCTTGTAGACCCCGATAATGAAGCGCTTGGGCTTCATCGAGATGGCGGTGACATAACTGCAGATGTTCAGATTGCCCTTCCCGTTCGCCGTCGTAGCAAGGCTGTAGACGGGGTTGTCCACACGGTTCCAAGGCTTCACACGAATGCTGGGCATGAGGGGTTGCTGCGTTGTTGGGGAGGGGATGGCTGATGCCAGATTAATGAACGAAAATCGTCGTAAATTAGGCTAACAACTCATCTATTTGAACTCCTAGCAGTTAGTCAAAAATTAGTGCCTTTTAAGTCATCCCATGACGATTGCCTCCGCAGGCATACGGCCCGAAATGACTCCATGCGATTGCTGGTCGCGCTCCATGGTTTCACGGGTCAAAGCACGGACTACGACCCTCTGGCGTCGGAGCTCTCCGGGGAGCGTCGCCTGATCGCCCCTGACCTACCCGGACATGGCATGCGAGGCGGATTACGGGACACAGACGCTTACACGCTCGACGCTCACCTGCGGCTGATCGACGCCGCGGCTGGGAGCGGTCCGGTGGACCTCCTGGGCTATTCGCTAGGCGGTCGGCTCGCTCTGCATTGGGCGCTGACCCGGCCGGAACGGCTCAGCCGCCTCATCCTGGTCGGCGCCTCTCCGGGACTGAAGACGGAGGATGAACGCGTGGAAAGGCGCGCTTCTGACGCCGCCCTGGGGGATTTCATACGCTCACGGGGCGTCGCGACGTTCTTCCGCTACTGGCACAGTCAGACGATGTTCCGCACTTTGCTCGGGCTGCCCAAGGAAAGACTGGCAGGCCTGCTCCTGTCCCGAGGAGACAATGACCCGGAGGGACTTGCCCTCAGCCTGAGCCACGTCGGAACCGGCGCCCTGCCCTCCCTCTGGCACCGACTGCATGAGCTGAAGGTTCCGGTGGACCTCATCACCGGGTCCGAAGACGTCAAGTTCACGGCCATCGGTCGTGAAATGGTCACCCTCATCCCGCGCGCAAGGCACGGAGAGGTCGAGGGCGCCGGGCATGCCGTGCACCTAGAGCGACCGGCGGACCTCGCCGCCGCCATCCTGCGGCGCTGAACCCAATCAGGCGAAAACGGCAGTCACGGGCGCGGCCTTGTTGCCGATCATCATCGGACGTCCGGAGGGCGTCATAATCTCCACACCCAAGGGCAGGCCGGCCGCGTGCGCCACGGTCGCATGGAAGGCCCCGGCAGTCACGGGATCCTTGGCGACGTCATAGCCCTTGGCGTCACTGGCGCCATGGACATAGCCACGCTTGACGCCTCCGCCGACGAGCACGGTGGAGAAGGCCAGCGGATGATGGCCGCGGCCGCCGCCTTCGAAGTTCGGCTTGCGTCCGAACTCGGTGGAAACGGCGACCAGGGTGGTATCGAGCAGCCCCTTGGATTCGAGGTCTTCGACGAGGGCGGCGAAGGCGGCGTCAAACTCCGCGCCCACGTCCTCCATCCTGTCCTCAAGGGTGGCGTGCATGTCCCAGCCGCCGCTGCGGACCTCGACGAAGCGGACGCCGTGCTCGACGAGCCTGCGGGCCAGCAGGCAGCCCTGTGCGAACTTGTCGGCGCCGTACTTGGCGCGCACGGCCTTGGGCTCCGACGCGATGTCGAAGGCCTTCAGGTCGCGGCTGCGCATCAGTTCGAAGGTCGAGGCGTAGAAATCATTGTAGGCCTTGACGTTGCTGTCGGCCACGGCGGCTCCGAAACCGCGATCGAGCTCGGAAAGGAGCGTGGCACGCTTCTGCTGGGCGGAAGCGTCACCGACTCCGGAGGTGTTGGGCAGGCCGGTCGCCGGATCCAGGATGGGTAGGGGCGCGTGGGACGCGGGAAACCAGCCGTTGCCCTGGTTGGAGGGACGGTTGACGCAGACGTTGGCGGGCAGGGTCTGGCTGCTGCGTCCGAGGAAATGCTGGGCCCACGCGCCGAAGTTAGGGTGCTGGATGACGCCGCGCTGCTCGAAGCCGGTGCGCATCAGATACTGGGCCGAGGCATGCACGCCGACCTTGGCGGTCATGGATCGGATGACGCAGATCTTGTCCGAAATCTTCGCGGTGTTGGGCAGGAAGGACGTGATCTGGAATCCGGCCTTGGTGGACACGGCGTCTCCGGGCCCCTTGGAGGCTCCGGTCTTGGGGTCGAAGGTGTCGATGTGCGACATGCCCCCCTGGAGCTCGAGGAAGATGACGTTCTTGGCCTTGCCGAATCCGGGCAGGGCGGCGTTGGGAGCCTTGGGGGCGGCGCTCTCAGCCGCGCCGGCGAAGGCGGGAAGGACCGTGAGGCCGAAGGCCATCGTGGCGGCCTTCTCGAGGAAGGCGCGTCGGTCCTCCGGGGTGCGAAGTTGGTCGGCGAAGGTGTGGAGGCTCATCAGCGTATGAAGAGGAATTCGCGGGTGTTGGCCAGGGTCCAGGCGACGTCGGTCAGGCCGAGTCCGCCCTCGAGCGCCTTCTGGGCCGAAGCGGCCTCGGCGGCGGTCGGATTGCGCGAAAGGAAGGCGAGGTAGAGCGAACGGACCTGCTTCGCGGAAGTCTTCTCCTTGGCCGCGGTCTGGACGGCATGACTCTTGGGGTCGGTGAGCAGACGGGCCACGGGACCATTCATCAGCTGAAGGACTTGGGGCACGCTGCCGTCCACGGTGGAGGAATTGGAAAGGAGACGGTCGCCTTGGCCGAAGACGCGCAGGAAGTGGGTCTCCGGGGCGGGCTGAGGCAGCTCGCTCGCACGAGCGAGCAGCAGGCCGTTGCGGCTCTGGGGCTTCTCGCCCTCATAGCCATTGGCCAGACCGGCATCGGTTCCCGCGGCCGTCTTGGACGACTTCTTGGTCGAGCGCATGCCCTGCATCTTGGTGGCCGCGTCCTTGACCAGCGCGACGGTGATCTTTCCTTCCGGCAAAGCCAGGGGTTTGAGGTCCTCACCGCGACGGAGCAGGATGTTGTCCGCGGAGGGCCCGACGGCGGCGACGACGAGGCTATCCCAGACCTGCTCGGCGGTCAGGCGGCGCACGATGGGCCCGTTGAACAGGTAGGGGCCCTTGGAAAGGTCTGGAGCGGGCGAGGCCGCGCTCTGGTAGGTGCGAGAGTTGAAGATCACGCGCTGGAACTCGCGGAGGTCGAAGCGTGCGGCACGCATGACCTGGGTGAGATGGGCGAGGAGCTGAGGGCTGCTGGCGGCGGACAGGTCGTCGATGTCATCGACGGGCTCCTTCACGGCAATGCCGAAGGTCTTCCTCCAGACGCGGTTCGCGATGTTGCTGGCGAAACGGGGATTCTCGGGGCTGGTCAGCCAGCGGGCGAATTCGTCACGCAGCTGAACCGGCGACTTGGTGCTGACGGAGTAGGCGGAGCGTTTCGCGTCTCCGGCGTCCCACTCGATGAGGGCGGGCTTCACAGGATCGCCCGGCTTGGCGTCGTCATACTTGTAATCCTTCGGGAAGGTCAGCTTGTTTTGGCCGGAGTCCGCGATGCGCAGGGCGTTGATCTCGCCGATGAGCCGCACGAAGTTCCTGTTCAGACCGGAATCGGCGCGGGAGAGCTTCTTCACCTCGGCGAGCATCGACTCGTTCTTCATGTCGGCGGCGCCGAGGAAGGCGGCCATCTCGAAGAACTGGCGCTGCGACCAGTCGGCCAGCGGATGGTCGTGGCACTGGGCGCACGACATGTTGGAACCGAGGAAGGTCGTGATGAGGTTTGACACGCCGTCGAGGGGCATGTCGGCGTCGAAGAGGAGGAAGCCCGCCGCGCCGTTGTCCAGAATGCGCCCGTCGGCGGAGATCATCTCGCGCACCATGACGTCCCAGGTGGCGTTGGCGGTGATGCGGGCCTTGAGCCAGTCCTCGAAGGTGAAGGCGGGGATGCGCTTGCCGATGATGTCCTTGGCGCGCAGGAGGTCGGCCATCCAGTTGTACATCTGGAGGGAGTAGCCCGGGGACTGCAGCAGGCGGTCGATCAGTCGCTCGCGGCGGTCGGCCGCGGCGTCGCCGAGGAAGGCGGCGGCCTCCTCGGCCGTCGGGGTGCGGCCGACGGCGTCCACGTAGATGCGACGGAGGAACTCCTCGTCGGTGGCGGGGGCGTTCAGCTTCTGGCCGGCGGCATTGAGCCTGGCCTCCACGAGGCGGTCGATGTCAGCCGCCGCCGCGGCGACGACGGAACGGGAGAATCCGCCAATCTGCTTTCCGGCGCAGGCCTTGGCGAATTCGCGGTCCTCCGGGGAGAGGATGGAGGTATTGAAACGGTAGTTGCGGCCGTCCTTGGTCTGGAGCGAGACGATGTCACCCGACAGTCCGCAGAACATCGCCTCGACCTTGCGGCCTTCGACGTCGGTCCAGAGATGCCAGATCTGCGGACGGTCCTCGACGGCGCGGACGGGAGCGGTGGCGACGGCGGGGACGGAGACGGCGGCCGGCGCCTTGGCAGGAGCCTTGGCCGCTTTCTTCTTGGGGGCCGCCGCCAGACAGGCTGCCGCCAGGGCAAGGGTGAAGATGCCTAGGTGGGATGCCCTCGGGGTCATGCCTATGAAACACCACTAAACACGGGTCGTTGCACCTAGAAAATGTCCCCTGCTTGCCTACCGCCCCCCGCCCTGTCAGAACGGACCTCCGCCCCATGAACCCGCTTGCCAACCTGCGTCCGCCCGGAGTGGCGCCCAAGGCCGGTCTCAAGGCCTTCAGGGCCCTCGGAATCGACCTCGGGACCACCAATTCGACCCTGGCCCAGGTCCGATGGTCCCCCCTCCGGCCCGACGAAGTCGAGTACGCCGAATGCGTCGAAATCGTCCAGCCCACCCTGTCCGGGGACCATACTTCGGTCCTGGTGCCATCGGTGGTCGCCCACCTGCAGGACCGTGAATTGATCGGGGAAGGCGCCCGTCGGACGCTGACGCGTTCGGTGGAACTCGGGCTCAGGCCCAACGCGACCTATCTGGCGGAGGTGAAGAACGAGATTGGCACGGGCCGCATCTACCCTCAGGCGCGCCAGGGCAGCCGCTCTCCCGCCGAAGTCTCGGGACAGGTGCTCAAGTTCCTCCGCTCGCAGGCCAAGGGAGCCGTGGCGAGGACGGTGGTGTCGGTGCCCGCCTCTTTCCAGATCGGACAACGCAATGACACGCTGCTCGCCGCCGAGCTGGGCGGGCTCCGTCTGGGTCCAGGCGACCTCATCGACGAACCAGTGGCCGCCTTCATCGACTTCCTCGCCCGTCAGGGACCGGCCGTGCTCGACGGGGTGGAAGATGAGACGGAGGCGCTCATCGTCGACTTCGGCGGCGGCACTTGCGACGTGGCCGTCTTCACCATCGGGCGGCTGAAGGACGGCGGGCTCAAGGTCAGCCCGCGCGCGGTCTCCCGCTACCACCGTCTGGGCGGAGCCGACATCGACCGCGCCATCGTCCACGAGGTGCTCATCCCGCAGCTCGCGGCCCAGAACGGACGCGACGGCGACGACTGGGACTACGAGGTCCGCAAGGAGCAGCTTGAGCCGCAGCTGCTGGCCACCGCGGAACAGCTCAAGGTCGGCATGTGCGACCACCTCAACCACCGTCTTTCGCTCGGCGAAACGATGGCCGAAGCGGTCGAGGAGGCGGTGCGCGCCTACCCCGGTATCCAGACGCTCCATCTGGAGGACGGGACGAGGCTCCGGTTCTCGGAACCGACGATGACGGGCGATGAGTTCGTGGAAGTGATGGCGCCCTTCGTCGACCAGGAACATTGCCAGGTGAAGGAAGACGAATACACGCTCTCCTGCTCGGTCTTCGCGCCCGTCGAGGACGCGCTGGACCGCGCCGGTCTCAAGGCTTCTCAGATCGGCTTCCTGCTGGCGGTCGGCGGCAGTTCGCTCAACCCGCTGGTCATCGAGGCGCTGAAGTCACGTTTCGGCGAGTTCCTGGTGCACCGCTTCGAAACCGCGCTGGACATGCAGGTGGCGGTGGCCCGCGGCGCGGCCTACCACGCGCTGCTGCTCGAACTCTACGGACGGGGGCTGTTCACGCCGGTGGCAAGCGACCGTCTCTCGATCCAGACGGACCGCGGACAGCACACGCTCATCGAGAAGGGAAAGCCTCTGCCCGCCAAGGGACGCTACGTCTCAGGCAGGGGGCATCGGCTGGTCTCCCAAGGCGGCCCGGTGCGCATCAGCTTCTGGGCCGGCCAGGGTCTCTGCGAACGGCCGGTGTTCACGGGCCTCACGGAAGACGTTGAGGCCGGCACGCCGCTGGCGCTGGAATACGAGCTGGACGCCAACCAAGGCTTCACGTTCCGCGTCACGCCCGGGGACGGCGAGCCGTTCGAGGGCCGGGTGGAATCCCCGCTCCACAACGTGGTCAATCCCGGCAAGGACCGCGAGGCCATCCTGGAGATCGAACGTCAGGTGCGAGCCGGACTGGTCCCGCGCGAGCACCTGCCCAACACGCTCATCGAGCTCGCGGTGCTCCACGGCAAGGTCGGCATGCACGACAAGGCCGCCCACCTGCTGCGCAGGGTCGTGCGGCAATGCCCTGAGATTCGAGCGACCGCGCTCTGCCATCTGGCGGCGGCCTACGGCCGCAAGGGCGACGCGGAACGTCAGGAACGCACGTTCCTCGAGGCGATGCTCGCGGGCAGCCCGGTGGCGATGTTCAACCTCGCCGCGCTCTACTCGCGCAAGGGCCGCTGGAGCGAGGCGGCCGAACTCTGCCGACGCTACGAGGCCGAGGAGCCGAACGCCAACGCGACGGTGCTGCTGGCCCGCTGTCTGAAGGCACTGGGCGACCGGAAGGGGGCCGACGCGGCGCTGGCGGACGCTTTCCGTCGCTACGGCAAGGACCTCTCCGCGCTCGACGAAGTGAGTCTCTCCTGGTTCCAGTCCGGAGCGGCGATGTCAGGGGACTCGACGCGGATCCGACAGGCCGAAGACGAGGCACGGCGGCGACTCAAGGCGGGCTTCGGTCTGCGTAAGGAAGCCCCGGGACTGCTTCCCAAGCTGCTTCCGGACGCACAGGAAGGACCGAGGGTTTGATCTGGCTGACTCCAGCGGACCGTCTGACGCCGGTCCAGCAGGCCGCCGTGCGCGCGCCGGCCTCCGCCCCACTGGTGCTCCGCGGCGGCCCGGGCTCGGGCAAGACGGTCGTGATCCTGCACCGGGCCCGCCAGCTGCGGGACTCGGCTCCGGGCTTCCGGGTCCGGGTGCTGGTCTACACCAATGTGCTGCGCGACTTCATCCGCTCGGCGGTCGCGGACCTGGACCTCGACCCGGAATCGGTGCTGACGTTCGACCACTGGTGCCGGCTTGAACACCAGCGGCTGATCGGTCCGCCGCCGCTCGATGACAAGGGGTTCCCGGACTTCCTGCGCATCCGACGTGACCTGCTCGCGGCCCTTCGCCGCCTGAAGGCGCCACCCTCGCTCGACGCGGCGCTGGTCGACGAGGGCCAGGACCTGGATGACACCTGCTACGCGCTGCTGCGCCTCGCGGCGGGGCATGTCACGGTGGCCTTCGACTCGCGCCAGGCGATCTACCGCGACGCCGCCGGCGACGACCTGCCGAGCTCGCTGGGCGGGCGGGCGGCCGAGATTGACCTGGCTTCGACCTACCGCGCCTGCCCCTTCGTGGTCGACCTCGCCTGCGGGTTCATCGAGGACCCGACGCAACGCGAGGTCTTCCGCAGCCAGGCGGCGACGGAACAGGAGGAGCGTCAGACCCCCCTGCTCTACCGTGCCTCCGATGACGGTGATGAGCGCCGGCGGTTGCTTGAGGTGCTGCGTGAACGGCTGCACCGCAACGAACGGGTCGGGATCCTTTTCCCCACGCTGCGCCAGGTGCAGGACTACGCCGGCTTCCTGCGGACGGAAGGCATCATGGCGGCGAAGCAGCCTGAGACGGACCGACAGGGACGACGACCGACGCTCGATTTCGCCGCCGGCAGGCCGGTGGTGCTTACGTTCCACAGCGCGAAGGGCCTGACGTTCGACAGCGTGCTCATCCCGGGTCTTTCGTCGAACGCCCTGCGCGCCGCCCGCGGTTCCGCCGGACGGATGCTCTTCGTCGCGGTCACGCGAGCGACGCGCTGGGTCTACATGAGCGGACCCGACGGCAGGACGGACGACCGGGTCAACGCCGCCTTCACGGCCCTGGTCTCGCGTCGTCGGGGAACAATCCAGTCCCGCGCCGACGCGCCTCCGACTCCGGGACGGGAAGGCCTGCGGCCCGACGACCTACGTGACATCTGATCAGGGGGCCAGCAGCGCCGCCAAGGCGCAATGCAGCCAGAACCAGGCGGCGGGAATCAATGCGAGCAGCGCGGTCATCGCCCCGCCCATGAGCATGCCTGGCACGCCGAGAAGAAGCACGCGGGTGACTCCGAGGCGATGCGCCTCGCACAAGGCGACGGTGAGATGCACGGACACGCCGATGCGGATCAGGGGCAGGCCGAAGAACAGCAGGACGAACTTGAGGGCGAGGCCCCAGTCGACGCCGATGACCGCCATGACGAGCGCAAGGCTGAGGACTTCCGCGATGATGCGGTTGAAGGCGAAGACGCGGAGGGTCTCACGCCAGCCCCCGGAGGCTCCGCCGGTGACGCTGAGGACGGCGTGTGACAGGAGCGCCCCAAGGAGGGTCATCGATACGGGGATGATGACGCCGAAGATGAGCCCCCAGCCGGAAGTGACGATGCGAGCGACCTCGGCCTGAGGACGGACGAACTTGTCGGTGAAGAACGCCGCCAGTCTGGACGCAGGTGACCTCAGCTCTTCAGGCGCGAGCTCGGTGAGGCGACGCTCGATCTCCTGCACGCCCCTTCCGGCCGCCTCCGCCACGGGATCGTTGGTCTGCCAGAGATGAAGGCCGACGAAGAGGACGACGCCAAGCAAGGCCCAGACGATCAGCCAGGCCCAGCCAGGCCTGAACGATGGGTCGATGGGCTGGCTCATGAAGACGATGCGGACCGATTGGAAACTGAAAGGGGATGAGCGGACAAAGGCGTCCCAGTGGCAAGCCGAAGGGGGCGTCACGGGGCCGGAAAATGCTCATTCTCGGTGAAATAGGAGACGGCTGGCCGCTTGCGATGAGGCAGGCAGGCTCCAACATCGCGGACACCCCATGATGCGCCGTGTCATACCGTTGCTACTGTCCTGTCTGGCGCTGGCCCAATCAGCCGACGGGGTGAAGACGCTGACGACCTACTCCAAGGCCTACGGCGCATCAAAGGGCTCGCCGAAGGTCGACGCGGGCAAGGAACTGCCGCGCTATCCGGCGGTGCCTCCGGACGAGGCCGGCAGGACCTGGACGATCAAGGAGGGGTTCCGGATGGAGCTCGCCGCCCATGAGCCCGCGGTGCGCTCGCCGGTCGCCCTCTGCTTCGACGAACGGGGCAGGATGTTCGTCTGCGAGATGATCGACTACTCGGAGATGCGCGACGTGAAGCCCCACCTCGGCCGCATCTCGGTGCTGGAGGACCGCGACGGTGACGGTCGCTACGAGACGTCCAAGGTCTTCGCCGACGACCTGCCCTGGCCGACGGGCCTGATCTGGGCCGACGGCGGTCTTTACGTGGCCGCAACGCCGGACATCATCCGTCTGGAGGACAGGGACGACGACGGGCGGGCGGAGGTCCGCAAGGTCGCGTTCACGGGCTTCGGCACGGGGCTCAAAATCCTCAATGTGCAAGGGCTCGCCAACAGTCTGCAATGGGGACCGGACCAGCGTGTGCACGTGCTCGCCGGCGGCGGGAACCGCGGCAAGGTCTCCTCGCCGCTCCGACCGGACCAGCCGGCGGTCGAACTGGGTGGTCGTGACTTCTGGTTCGAGCCGCGCACGCACGCCTTCGGGCTGGAACCCGGCGGCGCCCAGTACGGGATGAGCTACGACGATCTGGGAAGGAAATACGGCTGCTCAAACTCGGATCATCTCCAGCACTGGACGCACGAGGAGCCCGACGCAGGTCTCAACCCGGTCGCCCCCCTGCCCTCCGGACGCAGGAGCATCGCGGTCGACGGCGGAGCGGCCGAGGTGTTCCGGATCTCCCCGGACGAACCCTGGCGCATCATCCGCACCCGCTGGCGCATCTCCGGCGCGGTCCCGGGCACGGTCGAAGGCGGCGGCCGGGTCAGCGGCTATTTCACGGGCGCGACGGGCACGACGGTCTACCGAGGCGACGCCTACGGAAGCGCCTTCGTCGGCAATACGTTCACGGGAGACGCGGGCGGCCAGCTGGCCCACCGCAAGGTGCTCACGCGGGCCGTCGACGGGGTCGGGATGTCTGGAGCCCGCCCTTCCGATGAGAAGGGACGCGAGTTCGCCGCCAGCCGCGACACCTGGGTGCGGGTGGTCAACTTCGCCAACGCCCCTGACGGCTGTCTCTACCTGATCGACATGTACCGGGAGGTGATCGAGCACCCGTGGTCGATTCCCGAGGAGATCAAACAGCACATCGACCTCAACAGCGGCCATGACCGGGGCCGCATCTGGCGGATCACGCCCGAAGGAGGCCGCCCGCCGCGCGGCGGCAAGGTGAACCTGCACCAGGCGGACGTGAAGGAGCTGGTCGCCACGCTGGGACATGCGAACGGCTGGCATCGGGACACGGCCGCCCGCCTGCTCACGGAAAAGGCGGACCCCTCCTCAAGGGCTCCGCTTACGGAGACGCTGATGCGCCATCCGGACACGCTCGCGAGGCTGACAGCTTTCAACGTCCTGCGCCGTCTCGGCTGGATGGATGCGTCCGCCATGGCCGCGGCGCTCAAAGGGCCGGCCGAACTTCGTGCACGCGCCCTGTGGACCCTGCGTCGGGACGGCCCGCCCGCCGAAATGGATGCGCTCGCGACGTTGCTCGGCCCTCTCGCCGATGACGCTGACCCGGCGGTCCGCTTTGAACTGGCCCTCACGGCGGCCCGGCTGACGGATGACGCCGACGCACTGCGACTCGGCCCCGCCTTGCGCTCGCTCGCGGCCAGGGACCACGGACACCCCTGGATCGGCCCGGCCGTGCTCTCTGCAAGGCCCGCCACGCTGGCCCGAGAAGTCCTCCCAGGGTTCATGCAGGACCGCAGGCTCGCCGTCTCCGCCAGGGCATTCGTGAGCAAGCTCATCGAGTCGACCCCCCTGGGACTTAAGACGGACGCGCATGACGACCTGCTCGAATTCGCCCTGAGAGACGGAGGCGAGGTGGAATGGCTGCAGGCCCTCGACGCCGGACTGCGCAGGACCGGCTCAAGTCTCGCCAAGGCCGACAAGGCGGGACGGCTCAAGGCTCGCCTCGATGCCGCCACCAAGGAGGCGATCTCAGGTGATGTCGCGACCCGCATCCGCGCCGTCAGTCTCCTCGCCCTCTCCGATTTCAAGAGGCTCAAGCCGGCGCTGGATGCCTGCCTCCCGACGGAGACGCCCGCCGAACTGCGCGAACTGGCAGTTCGCTCCGCCGCCAGATTCTCCGGAACGGAATCCGCCCAGTGGCTGGTGACGGGCTTCGGCATCCTCGAGGGCGCGCCCAAGGAGTCAGCGTTCTCGGCGCTGCGTGGCAGGCCCGAACGTACGGACGCCCTGCTGAAGGCGCTGGAGACCGGAAAGCTGAAGCCCGGGGCGCTCTCCGCGGGTCAGATCGACGCCCTGACGCGGGCGAATGACAAGGCGGTCGCGGCCCGTGCCGCCAAGGCGCTTGCGTCGGTGCTTCCGCCTTCGCGTGAGGAGATCGCCCGCACGTTCTCGGGTTCGATCGACGCCACCGGCGACGCCGCCAAGGGACGGCAGATCTGCGAACAGCGCTGTCTGGTCTGCCATCGCGCGGAAGGCAAGGGCCAGGCGGTCGGCCCCGACCTACTCACGGTCAAATCACGCGGCAGGACCGGCATCCTGGACGCCATCATCCACCCCAACCGCGAGGTGGCCGCCCAATACGCGGTCTTCGAGGTCCGCACCAAGGACGGCGGCTCACGGATGGGCATCATTGTCGATGACAACGCCACGACGCTGACGCTTCGCATGCCCGGCGGAACGGACAGCCAGATCAGCCGGGGCGACGTCGCAGGCACATCCTCCACGGGACGCAGCCTGATGCCCGAAGGGCTCGAAGCCGGACTGACGGCCCAGGACATGGCCGACCTTCTCACCTACATCGAAAACCTCCGATGAAATCCGTCCTGCCCTGCCTTCTCATCGCCTGCTGCGGCCTGGCCGCGGAACCGCCGGACGGATTCCGGACCCTGTTCAACGGGAAGGACCTGAAGGGCTGGCACGGATACAACGGCCACTCGGTGGCGAAGCTGACGGGAGAAAAGAAGGCGGCTGCGCTGAAGAAGATGCGCGAAGAGCTGCCGCTCCATTGGCGGGCCGAGAACGGCGAGCTGGTCAATTCGGGCACGGGTCCCTACGCGACCACGGACGAGGAATTCGGCGACATCGAACTGCGCATCGAATACCGTACAGTGGCCAAGGCCGACAGCGGCATCTACCTGCGCGGGACGCCCCAGGTGCAGATCTGGGACCCGAACCAGGAGTTCGACCCCAAGAAGCCGGATCGCAAGCCGCACCTCGGCTCGGGCGGACTTTTCAATAACGCCCCCGGGACGCCCGGACGCGACCCGCTGGTCAAGGCGGACCGGCCTTTCGGAGAGTGGAATACGTTCCGCATCACGCAGAAGGGCGACGTCACCTCGGTCTGGCTCAACGGCAGGCTGGTGGTCGACGCCGCCCGCATGCAGAACTACTGGGACCCCAAGGCCGCCCTGCCCGCCCTAGGCCCGATCCAGCTCCAGACGCACGGCGGAGAAATCCGCTGGCGCAACATCTGGGTGAAGTCGCTCTGACATGCGAATCGCCCCCGTCGCCACGTTACTGCTCTTCGC